>CAYSEN010000033.1:0-1643 GCA_964430335.1 uncultured Candidatus Saccharibacteria bacterium | reverse complement strand
GCCTGTTTCGCTTGGTAGCGAAACATGGCTCCGGCTGGCACAAGTGCGAAAAAATCTCCAGCAGTGGAGATTTTTTCGCCTAGTGCCCCCGGGAGGAATCGAACCACCAACTATCCCTTAGGACGGGACTGTTATATCCATTTAACTACAGGGGCGAAATGGTTCGTACACTCTATCACAATAGGAAAAACTTTTAAATTGTGCGGAGCGGGAATCGAAACTTACAACAAGTTAAGGATTCTGAACGATACCCATAAATAGGACTTCCTCGGTCTGGTTATCACGAATGGCGAAGAAGAATGGATGATTTACCTCCATGTAGAATGTATCCTGTGGCGGAGCGGCTGACGTTATGCTAACGCCGACACTTGTCACGGCTGCTGCTTCCGTTCCTTCCTCATTTACATCGACATAACTCTTGTGTTTTACCTCGCTTATTTTGAGATCCTTTCCTATACCAGATAGATCAGCGTTATCTGAAAAAGCTATACGCATTCCAAGACCAGCAAGAATATCTTTTAGTTGTTTCTCGTAGTCCATCTTGAACTTTGGAAGCAGGATCACTCCACTTTTATTTTTATACTCACTCATCCACCCGTTCCATTTTTCTGGTGTTAGACTAGAGACAAAATTATCAACATTACTTTTAGGCAGGAAAACATACATGCTCACTCTATTATTATTTCCGTAAGTAAGATTTACACTCTGAAATTCGTCATTTTCAAGATATGGGAGCATTCCGCCCTGCTTCATCAATAGGGTTGATTTTGAAGATCCGTCTGCAACTGTGAATGGTTTACTCTGTGTAAGTCTTTTATCAAACTCCTTTGTCCAACTTCCCTTGAAATAAACCGCATTAATAAGATACATGACCATGTCAGATGGAATCTGATTGACAATTGCAGGTATTTTGCCGTTGGTCTTTTTACTTACCCATGAGTTTATGGTTTTTACAGAATTGGGATTGGTAAAATCAAGAACAGAACTCTCTGCATTATAATAACTTTTCAACGTAGCAATAAAATTCTGGTTGAAATTCACTTCTTTACGTGCCCAAACTGAATTCGCTATAGAAAGCTGAACTTTAGGATCAGGATTTTTCAGAAGGTTGATGAGGCCGAGACTTTCTTGATTTATATTCGAAATATCAAGTCCTTGTAGGTGTAAGGTCTTCTGCATAGCATTTTTTGTTTCCCCATTTGCACCGTTATAGACCATCGACAGAGCGAGAGCAACACTCGAAGGCGAAATGAATATGTTTTTACCGGGCTCGTCCTTCTTTATTGATTTGATTAAATCAAAACCAAAAGCGTTATGCGACTTAGGGATATTTTTAGGAGCTTGAGATACACCTTGCTTCGTAGTAATCACTGGCTTTGGGATGGGATCCTGTGATGGTTTCTTGGAATCATTAACAATTGGTGCATTTTGTTGAACAGACGACTCAGCTTCGGTATCTTCAACTTTAATAGGAGGTTCCAACTTTTTACTTTTGTAAAAATACACACCTCCACCTACCAATAGCAGTGCGAGTATTGTTACTAAAGGTACAACGAAACCTTTTTGAGTATTTTTCATATTAAAATATATTATAACACACTTTGGAATGCGGGTAGCGGGAATCGGCCTCACCTCTCGCTTCG
>CAYSEN010000032.1:0-1861 GCA_964430335.1 uncultured Candidatus Saccharibacteria bacterium | reverse complement strand
ACAAAATTTTGCGGGTAGCAAAATTTTAGTCGAAGTCGAATCTCACCTCCTCCGCAGTATAGCGAAGCCTGCATAAACATATAAAAACATTCACCTGACTAGTCGGCTTATCAAAGGTTACGGAGGAGAGGAAGCGTGTTACGCTTCCGTGTGAGATTCGAAGCCCTTCTCCCATATTTTCGAGCAATTCTTAATTGAGAGAAAATGGGAAAGGGGTACTGCGGCTGTAAGCCGAGAAACTCTCACCTCCTCCGCGGTATAGCAAAAAACTAAAACAAAAATTCATGAATCGCTGTATACTAAGATCATGTATTTTGAACAACTGTACAAAGAAGCGTGCAAGATTAGTGCTTCACGCAAATTATCACCCACAGCTGATTGTGGTGGCGTAAGCGCTGCACTTTTAACAAAGAATGGGAATCTATACACGGGAATATGCATCGATACATACTGTGGACTTGGGTTCTGTGCTGAACATTCTGCAATTGCAGAAATGCTGAAGAATTGTGAGTCAGAAATTAAAGAAATACTCGCTGTTAAAGAAAAATTTAACAACGACGTTATATCACCCTGTGGCAGATGTAGAGAGTTAATGCTGCAAATTAATCCCGAAAACAAAGACACTCTTGTTTATGTTTCTAAAGTTAAGTCCATTAAATTGTCTAAATTATTACCTAAGCATTGGATAGAAGGTTATGAAAAATTTTATTCTAAATAACACTACGGGAATTATTCTTGGAATAATTCTGTCTTTTGTGTTTATTCTATTTTTAAATCCTATAAGATGGCCCGAGAAATATATCGAGTGGAGTGTATTAAAAACAACCCCCATGAATTCAAGTTTTGATGAAACAAAAAAAGTAATTAATCAAAATGGATGGAAAATTGATGAATTTTCTAAGTCCCACGGATTTTACGATCAAAGACTAAGACCTACAAAAACAACGGGAGATATGTTTATCAGGGCTTCTCTAGGAAGTTATCGAGGTGTTCCATGGAGAACATATGTTACTGTTTATTGGGGCTTTGATAAAGAGGAAAAGCTGATTGATGTGTGGGTATGGAAAACACAGGATGGAATATAAACAGATGAATAAAATTAAAAAATGAATCAGGGACACTGGTAAGTTTCCTTGTCTTTTGAGAGGTTGTCAATTATCTCAAAAGATGTACTGTTCACTTAGGGAAAGGTATACTGCTCATGTGACGATAGAATCTAGAGCCACGCCCACACCCTTAATCATAGTGCTTCAATAAAGATGAGGTTTTCGAGAGCCAAATATATTTTATATGCAGTTTTTGACAGCTGTCTTGCTATCAGCTTTTTTTCGGACAGAGCGGCTCGACTTCTACCATTTCTCATTGCTCCATTTGTATTTATCCTATTCCTTGCCTTCTTTCAGAATCCTAGAATTTTTATGAAGCATTGGAATGGTTGGCTGATGCAAATACTAAAATTGTCTTTTGCATTAGTTGGTATCTACATATTTTTAAAATCTGGGCAATTTCCAATTTTAAATGATTTTTTTGTTAAATCACCTCAAGAGCCTTACCTAGTGTCTGTTGGCAAACCAGAAGGATTGTTGTTTGTATTTTTAGCAAGCTGTTCGCAGATTGGCTTTATTATAGGCATAATATTCAACCTGATTGTTTTTTCTCTATACAACAAATTTGGTGATAATAGTGAGGATTACAAAATACCTTTCACCTTCGCTCTTATCACAGCAATAATTTTTACTCTTATACTAGTCTTTGGTCTTCCTTTTGTTGGTTCGCTGTTGATGAACTAAAGCGCCACCCCCAGCTTCCTCACCGTATTTATATTCCTCGCGGTCATGTGTTTGTAAACCTCAGTACCGAT
>CAYSEN010000031.1:0-2395 GCA_964430335.1 uncultured Candidatus Saccharibacteria bacterium | reverse complement strand
TCCTCACCGTATTTATATTCCTCGCGGTCATGTGTTTGTAAACCTCAGTACCGATAAATTTTTTCATTCCACTTTTATTGAGATTTTTTCTCAAAAGAGTCCAAACAATCGCTCCTCTAAAATATGTCAAACTATCGACATCTTTGTTGGCTTTAATTAAATCAACAGTCCCCTTCTTGTCGAATTTGTCCCAAAGAAAAAGGACGTCAGTTCTCATCGAGTCGTCATTGACGATATTCTCTGGCACTTTTTCGCAAATATTTTTAATTATTTTTGAATTTACCAAAAGAGTTGGTACCTTAAAACCGAATTTTTCCTCGATGGCGTTTTCAATTTCTTTTGTCATGATTTCTAAATCCGCTCGGTCTGTTGAAAAAATCACATTTCCGGAATTTATATAAGTAGAAACATTAGAAAATTTTAGGTTTTCAAAAACCTGTTTGAGTTTACTCATTTCCACCTTTTTGTTTCCGCCGACGTTAATACCTCGAAGTAGAGCTACATATTTTTTCATAAAGATGATTTTAGTGTAATGTAGAGAAATGAACAAATGGATCAGAATCAAAAAACTACTAAATGACGTGGGCGCAGGAGGCCTTATCGTCGTCAATTCAGAAGAAAGTGGCCAGCCGGGAACAAAATACCTGTCTGGATTTTCTGGTACATCGTCCATACTACTCATCACACCGAAGCAAAAAATCCTCATCACAGACGACCGCTACAATTTGCGAGCCAAGAAAGAATCGCCCGATTTTAAAGTAGTAATTCTTAAATCGAAAGGTGCCATTTCGACTCTAGGGGAAATGCTGAAAAAATTTAAAATCAAATCAGTTTTGATCGACGGATACGAAACCTCGTATGGTTTTGTAGAAAATCTCAAGAAAGTTCTGCCGAAAATTAAAATAATTTCACAAAACGGCGCATTGCAGGAGTTGCGCGTGATTAAAGATGAAGAAGAAATTAAATTACTGAAAAAGGCGGCAAAAATTTCCTCCGAAGCCTTCAGGAAATTTTTGCCGCTTATTAAGCCCGGCGTAACCGAGAAATTTCTAGCCGAAAAGCTAGATGAATTGTGCAAAAAAGAAGGAGCAGATGAAATGGCCTTCCCCACTATTATTGCGTCGGGTAAAAACGGAGCGATTATTCACGCGATGCCGAGTGATAGAAAAATTAGAAACGGAGAATTAGTCGTAATCGACTGGGGTGTGAAATACAAAGGTTATGTATCCGACACAACCAGAACTATCGCTGTCGGTAATATTTCCTTGAAACTAAAAGGAATTTACGAAGCGGTTTACGAAGCCCAAGAAATTGCCTGTGGAAAAATTAAGGCCGGTGTCACGGGACACGAAATCGATTCTGCCTGCAGAGAAGTCTTGGAATCAAAAGGGTTTGAAAAGTATTTCACACACTCGACCGGACACGGCATCGGTATTGAGGTGCATGAACTTCCCCACGTCTCGAAAAGTCAAATAGCTCCAATTCCAGAAGGTGCAGTAATTACCTGTGAACCCGGAGTCTATATAAAAGGCCTAGGCGGGGTGAGAATCGAGGATAGTTTGATAGTCACGAAAAAAGGTGCTGTAAATCTCACTTTGTCATTAGATAGAAAACTAATTACAGTGTAAAAACTTCGGCTGACACAGCTCTGCTTATAATGTAAAATGTAAGCATGTCGAAAAAAGGTAAATCTATTACTTGGGAAACTTACGAATATGTTTACCGTGAAAAAACCGCCGATTGGTATTGGGCTGTCAGTATTATTGCAATCTCAATCGCAATAACATCTATCCTTTTCAACAACGTACTGTTTGCCATTCTTATTCTCCTTAGTTTTTTCACCTTGATGATGTACTCGAAGAGAAAGCCGAGCATTCTACAAATCAGAATTGACGAACGAGGTATACAGGAAGGCAAATCTAAAATGCCCTACTCAAACATAGAATCATTTTGGGTGGAGGATCAACTTGTCGAACACAAAATAATTTTAAAATCTAAAAACAAATTTCTTCCATACACCATTATTCCAATAAAAGACGTGGATCCAGATGATGTACACAGCCACCTAAGGCAATATCTACCTGAAAAAGAACACAACGAACCACTCGCTAAGAAAATTATGGAATATCTTGGCTTCTAAAATTCTCCTACGGGAGAATTTTACATTTTGTCATTTTCGTTTTACACTTCACGAGCAATCAAAATGTTTAATTGCTCTCGTCGTTCAATGGACCCTGGTAGCAGAGTAAAGCTCGCTACGGGGCGAGAAGTACCAAATTGATGAAGGGAGTAGTTTTGGATAGTTTCGAAAGTAAATATTTGCTCTCGTCGTTCAATGGATAGGACACTCCCCTGCGAAGGGAGAAATGCAGGTTCGATTCCTGCCGGGAGCACC
>CAYSEN010000030.1:0-2612 GCA_964430335.1 uncultured Candidatus Saccharibacteria bacterium | reverse complement strand
CCGCAATGAGCCACAAGGAAGTCTGAACGACTTTCGCGTGGATCATCATTGCGAGAAAAGAGAGGGATTCGAACAGCGGAGTGAAATTTTTAGTAGAAAATTTCACGAGCTGGTGTCCAGAGAAATTTTTGTGACGACAAAAATTTACTCGCGGACGAATCCCCCCCCTCCGCCAGAATAAGAAACTTTCTCAAACCCATTTCAATAGTTCTCGTAATATAAAACAAATCCTTATGAATATTTTTATTGAAATTGTAATTCTGTTTGTCCTAATACTTTTTTATTTTTCTGTATCAAATCCAAACGACAGTAATAATAATTGGTTAAGAGCGTTGGTTTTAGGTTTCGCTATCCCTGTGCTCGGCCTTCTTCCCAGTTACATTGGAATTATCGGCTGGCTTATTGCGTTTGTAGTAGCGCTCATGTTGATTTCAAAATCAACAGGTCAAGATTTTGGCGGTTCCTTATTGTTTTTGATAATAATTGGATTTGTACAATATATTGTTCAGTTGGGAATTTATAAATTTATTTAGGCTGTAAACTCAAGAGGCTCGGTTAAAACGCATCGCAAAGAACTACGAGTGTATTTTTCTAACTGGAAAAATTTATAGAAGTGGTATAATTGCCATATGAAAACAGCCCCAATTCCAAGCTATGAATACGATAGAATTTGCGCTCTCGAAGATTTGAAAATTCTTGATACCGCCACAGAAGAGCGTTTTGACGCTATTACAAAAGAAGCCACAGAGCGTTTTGCCGTACCGATTTCAACCATTACTCTGGTTGATAAAGACAGAGAATGGTTTAAGTCTGTTCAAGGTTTAGATGACAGAGAAGGTCCAAGGGATATTTCTTTTTGTGGGCACGCTTTGATTTCAGAAATCGTCCTTATTGTAGAAGACACATTGCTCGATCCTAGATTCTCAGATAATCCAATGGTTGTAGGTGAACCAAACATTAGATTCTACGCAGGTAAATCACTTTACGAAAAGAAAAGTAAATTGCCCGTAGGTGTTTTCTGTATTAAAGATACCAAGCCTAGAGTACTCAGCCTTAAGGATATAGATGATTTCCTACTTCTAGCAAAAAAAGCCGAGGATGAAATAAACAAATCATCTCTGTATCAGTAGAAAATTTAGATTTCTATCGCCAATCAATTTCGCCTAAACCTATTTCTTTTAGGTACTGATTCGCTCGGCTGAATTTTTTGAACTTAATAATTCTCCAAAAAGCCACTAATAAGTATTAAAGACTCTTTGTGCACTCGATTTGTAATATTTTTACTTTTTTACATTTCCAATGTATAATGTTCAAACGAATTAAATAAAATAAAATGACAAATAGCGAAACTAGAAATCGGTATCCATTAAGTGCAAAAAAAGTAATTAAGAAAACCATTTCCAGCATGGTTAGTTGGTTAATTTTAATTACAATATTATTCATTGTTGCCATTTACATAGTGGTTAGCAGTAGTGACACTACCAAAGCTCAGCTTGGATGGATAGAGTACGTGATGAATATTTCAATCATGACTAAGGCGTTGATTTTCTTGGCAATAATCGGAGTTTTGGCTGTGATCACTTACTTGTATCAGAAGTGGTACTACGAGGTTTATTTTTATGAACTTACTTCTGACTTTGTGCAGATAAGAAAAGGTCCGATTACCCCAAGGGAGATCAATATTCCTTTTGAGCGAATCCAGGATGTTTATGTCGACCAGGATTTACTCGACCGAATTTTTGGTCTATATGATGTTCATATTTCAAGTGCAACCGCGGCTTCTGCTGGTGAAGCACATATAGATGGGGTTGAGAAAGTATCCGCAGATGGTCTGAGGACAGTAATTTTAGAAACCGTAAGGCAAAAAATCACTAGAAAGTAGTTGTCGCTATGTTAATTTTTTTATGGAAATAATTACTGAAAAAAACTATCCAATCAGAAATATTTGGATATACAGAAGTGCGATATTTGCACTGGCGTTGTCTCCTGTTTTTTTGTTGATCTGGGTTTTTTTCTATAAAAGTGTTTTGGTTTTTTCTGTTGATTTTTTGATTGTTTTTGCACCAATGCTAGCTTTTATTTTTTTAATTTTATTTGTGCCGATAGTTGTAAATCTGATTAGACGCTCTAATTTTCATTACTCGCTAGAGGCTAATTTTATGGTTTTTCGACAAGGAGTTATTTCTAAACAAAACTTAACTGTTCCATACGGTCGGGTCCAAGGTGTTTTTATTAACCAAAATCTGCCAGACCGAATTTTTGGTTTGGCTTCTATTACGATTGAGGATTTTTCAGGAGGGGGTATTAGTCGTATGAATATTGATGGAGAAGTGCGAGTCGGTAAAACAACCCAAGAATTTATGGGTTTCCTTGGTAATTTGATTCATATACCCGGATTAAAAAAATCTGACGCAGAAGCCGTGAAGGAATTTATACTCAATAAAACGAAAGATAATTCAACCAACGACAGCTCTGGTTTATAGTTTGATTTACTAATTCCAATCAATCTCTTCCATGTCTTTTTGTTTGAGGTACTTATTTGCCTTGCTAAAGTGGCCAGAGCCGAAAAAACCACTGTATGCAGAAAAAGGAGAAGGGTGGGCGGATTCCAA
>CAYSEN010000029.1:0-2760 GCA_964430335.1 uncultured Candidatus Saccharibacteria bacterium | reverse complement strand
AAACAGGCAGACCAACCACCAATATGAAAAAAACCATCGCGGTGACTATGTAAAACGTCTGCCTTTTTTTAGACCAGGAAATCATACGTTGATTTTAGCAGTAAAGTTATACCTATGCTACTGCCAGAATAATTGAATTTTTTTAAGTATATGCATGAGAGAGGTAGATTGCGTTTGCGATGTCGGAACTGAAACAGGAGATGTGTTTGTAGACGTTGCGTATCCACCAGAAATTTTATTTAATGCTTTGACAGTACTAGTCGAAGTAGTGGTATTGGTGACCTTATTTGGTATTTTTGAGGCTTTTGAAGATGTAGGGGTGACCATTGACTTTGGCTTAAGTTGCTCAGTGTTTATCACTTTAAGGTTGGGTTTTTCTTGTACAACTGGTTTAGAATCACGTAATAACTGTTCTACCGGAAAGTATCTTTCGATCTCATTTGATACGTGGGTTCTATAAATTTTTTTCACAAGCTCATCATCATACTTCGGGTAAACTAGGGCTTGAATATCTTGGTCAAAATTTTTACTGTTTTTATAAGGAAACAGTAATTCATCACTCGAACTAAAATTGGCTATTCCAACCATTAAGGCGACAATTTTTTCACTATCACAAGACGCGCATAACTGCTCGGCTTCAAAATTTTTAAGAGAGTCAAAAAGTTTTCTCATCCCTTTGACCCCAACTTTCTCATAAAAATTCCTTAGAACCGCGCCGGAGTGACTGTAGGAGATTGGAATACCGTAATAACCCGTACCATCAAAAAAATAATCAAAATCTTTTTTATACAACTGCTTCATCTGAACAGAATTCAGAACTCTATTCGATCCAACAAGCTCGTGCTTAGCTCGTGCTTCCTTGTCCTTAAAAATGTATTGCTCAGAATAATTCTCAACAAAAACCGCTAACCCCTCTCGAAACCACGGGGCGTAGTACAGTGTTCCTGAAAAAAGATTCTGTTCAAACTCAACAAGATGAGTGATTTCGTGAACAAGAGTGGTCTTAATTTCATCAACACTTCTTTTCTTAACGAATTCATCATTTATAATCACAATGTCGGGGCGAGTCGCAAGAGCCTCAGCCTCATACCCTACATCTGCACCAGTCAAATCATGAGACAGTATCGTAATGTGTGATGGAGAAGATGTACCTAAAGTCTTCTGAAACAATTCATCAAGAAATGTTAATTGATTCACAGCTTCCTCAATTTTATTTAACGAACCGATTGATTCAGCCGCTATAGTAAACCGGCCAACATTCTTTACCATACTCTTATGCGAGTCCGGAGAGAATAAAACAAGCACTGGCCTTAAAGCAAAAGTTGTCGCTGTTGGGTATTGTAAAACAATCGGATTGGTTTCTTTAGCATTTGGCCAGACAGAAACAAGCTTCCAATCCTTGGGATAATTGACATTAACTTGTGTGGAAAAAAGGGACCCCTCGTTCGGAACCCAAAACTCATACAAAGCGAGAGGAGTTTTTAATTCTGTATTAATTAGGTAATCTGCATACAAAACGCCAACATTTGCTCCGCCGGCGGTAAATCTGGTTAAAACTGACTGGTAGTGGTTCGGTTGAGCATATGTTTCAAGTTTACCTTTATCGTCATAGATTTTACTAATATCATAATTTATAACTCCTGTTGTTCCAAAATTTTTATATTCTCCAAACCAATAGTCATTTTTATTACTGTCGGTACGCACGGGGATAGTCCACGTACCTCTGGCAGAAAAATCATTCCCGATTGAAATATCTATAATTGGACGATCTCGTAAATTCTGTGGAGAAGCATAAACATACGTAGAACATGCTCCGTAAAAAAGACTAAAAATTAAAACAAAAATCGTTTTCTTCATTTATTTGTTTATAGTAAATGAATTCATGGTCGCCAATATAATTTCTCTATACTTAGACTGTGATGATAAATATGTCCCTCTAATTACGAAAATATGATCATTTAGGAAAACCAATCTTTCAATGTTTCGATATAATAATTTACCCTTTGACAAACTCTCAGACTCAATTTCGTAAACATCCTCCCCATAAACACGCTTCATAGTCGCTGAAATAACTTTGTACTTAAGCCTAAATCTGAAATTTTGATCGATGTAATTATTGACATAATCATCCTTGGAAAGCGTACCTTTCAGTGAAGATGGTAGACCGAACCATTCAGTGACCGGGGCGTATTCCACATCAACTTGACGCGTGGTCCTACTTTCCCTCTCTGATTCAGGGAATAAACTAACAAAATTTATGCTAGCACCATTGATATTCACAAAGGCAAAACTTGATTTTATGTAGCCATCTTGATTTGTTAACCAGTTTTTTGGGACGGAGATTGAAAAAGTCTTATCAGCATCTATAAAACTCTTTCTAAAAAGAGAATTCTCATTTTGTGCATAAATATAATCCGCTGAAAAGAGAAAAAAACTGAAGAGTATTGAAAAAATAAAAAAATGGCGTCTTGTAACCTGAAGTATCATATACAACAGTATAAGCCAAAAAGTATAAATTAAAAACACACCTAGAAATTATCGTGGCAATATCATCAGAGTTATAGCGTTTCACTTCTCTGTTCGGAATGGGTGAGAAGCGAAAGTTTTTGCTTCACAAGACCTTGAGCGTTTTGTAATCAAAATGCAAAAGATGTACAGCTCCTGTAAGGACGAGGTGTTAGAAAAAATTCGTCAGTAGTTAAATACTTTGTGTTGGCGACTACCTACTTTCCCGCAATAAAGCGGTATCATCAGCAGTAC
>CAYSEN010000028.1:0-2869 GCA_964430335.1 uncultured Candidatus Saccharibacteria bacterium | reverse complement strand
TTTCGATCTCATCAACCAGACCTTCAACCTCAACCACCTTTTCTTTTGTGATGGATTTTGGCGAACCTGCCAATTCAGCCTGAATGATAAATAAATTTTGCTGAACATGATGAACTATTTCATCAAAACTTGATGCTTTAACCTTGAATTCAATGGCCTTCGCTTTCACCTTGCATACTCCCAAAAAAGAATTCACTTCATCTAGTGTACCTAAGGCCTCTGCGACGGCAGAACTTTTGCTAATTCTCTGATCGCAACCAAATGTTTTGGTTGTTCCTTTGTCCCCCGCTCTTGTATATAGCATTGATACATTTTAGAGCGAAAAGAGTTTTTTGGACAGAGTAATTTGAGAAAGCAACAGTTAGCGTGTGTAAAATAGATAGTCTTGTGGTCAGAAATATTTTGTTCGCCGTCGCTCGCAAAATTTTCCCGAAGTCCTCTCGGACACTCATTGCTACTCGCCGACCCCGCCCGTTTCGCTTGCTAGCGAAACACGACTCTCCAGTGAGCTTTCTTGTGGTCACGGATAATTTCAATTCCGTCGAATTGAAATTTCCTCGACCCTTACAGGGTCTGTACACCTTTCGCATTATGAAGACATAACGCTCAAGGTCTTGCGAAAGTAAAAACTTTTACTTTCTCACCCGCCTCGCTTGTTTCTTCTGGTGAAGAAACATAGCTCCGGCTCGCACAAGTACGAAAAAATCCGGAGCAGTCCGGATTTTTTTCTTGTGGTCACAGATAAATTTCTGATGAAATTTTCTGCGACCCCTCCTCGCCTGTTTCACTTGCTAGCGAAACATGGCTCCGGCTCGCACAAGTGTGAAAAAGTTTAAAGCAGTTTAAACTTTTTCCCTTGTGCGCGGGAGAGGACTCGAACCTTACAGGTTCAGTACCCCGATTGGCCAGCGATTACGCTGGACTCAATCGGGCTTCGAGTCCTCGCTCGATGACTCGCGCCCCGTGCTCACTCACTTCGTTTGTTGTGCGCGGGAGAGGACTCGAACCTCCATGCCCAATGGGCGCTACCACCTCAAGGTAGTGCGTCTACCAGTTTCGCCACCCGCGCGTTTATTTACCTGCCAATTATGCACAAAAGTGGACATCATTTCAACCGAAATAAAAAAGCCGAGGCGGAGCCTCGGCTTTTTTATTTTTTATTTTGCTTCTTCTGTAACTTTTACTGTTTCTGCTGGTGCTTCTTCTGTATGTACTGCACGAGTGTTTCTCATCTGTCGTCTAATTTCTTTAGCAGCCTTCTCTCTTACGTGATACAACTTTGCTCTTCTCACTTTAGATCGTCTGACAATTTCCACCTTCTCAATAGTAGGTGCATAAAGTGGGAAAATTTTCTCTACTCCTATACCGTCTACCACCTTTCGTACTGTGAAATTTCCGCCAGTTTCTTTTCCGTGCTTTCTAGCCAAAACTAAACCTTCAAATGCTTGGGTTCTAGTCTTTTCTTTTACCTTGTCCTTTTCTACCACCTTTTCGGTAAATTTTTGCCATACGCGAACAGTATCTCCAGCTCTAATATCAAGCTTCTTTCTGGCCTCTACGTCTATAGGTGATATAACAAAATCATTGGATGTCATAGTTGCCGTACTCTAACATAGTTAGTTTTAAGATTCAAGACCGACGATAAAACACTTAAAAAGGTCAGGTTCACTTAGCTAAATAAACATATTAGCCGCCGAATCAAAATCCGCAGGATATGGAGCCTCAATCTTAATTCTTTTGCCACTTGGAAGATCGAGTTCAATGGAAAAAGCGTGTAGTGCGAGTCGGCTAAAGCCTAGAGCACAATCTTTTTTCGGAGCATACAGCTTGTCACAAACAACAGGATGATTAATAGCCTTCATATGAACCCTGATCTGATGAGTTCGGCCAGTTTTTGGTCTAGCTTCAATAAATGAAAAGCCCTCTTTATTTTTAGAATCGTCTTTAAACGATTCTAAACCACTAGACCTCGCCAAAACTTTATACTCAGTGATAGCTTCTCTTTCGACACCCTTCCCTCCTCTTTGTGCTGACCAAAGTCTAAAATCCTTTCTGCTTCTTGATATCGGTCGATCTATCACACCCTCATCTTTTTTCATCTCTCCGTAAACAAAAGCACGGTAAACTTTTTCTACAGTTCTATCTTGAAATTGAGTCTTTATAAAATGAAACGAATCTTGATTCTTTGCTACAACCAAAACACCTGAGGTATCTCGATCGATCCTATGTACTATCCCAGGACGATAGATAATCTTTTTTTCCGAATCAGGAGACTCTATTTCCATAGGTTCTCCAACCTCCTTAATCTTTGGATATTTTTTCAAAATCCAATCGACTAAAGTCGGCTCCTCGGTTCGACCATCTGAATGAACAATCAGTCCAGCTGGCTTGTTAACAATAAGCAAATCATCGTCTTCGTATAATATTTTTACTAAATCAATACTCATAAATTATTTAAAAAATGAAATTCGCTTAATTGTAAAATCAATATATTTTGGATCACCTTTTGACCACAAAACCTTAACCTCGCTTACCTTTGAAAAAATACTACCGACATGCAAGTCCTCGACAAGTTTTTTCAAACCAGATTCCGAGCCCTGTGCAAAAACATGAACTGTACCATCAGGCAGATTCTCTACAATTCCGAAAAGTCTCAATGTTCTGGCCTTCCTACGAACATAATCCCTATACAAAACACCTTGAACCTTACCCGAAACTATACAGTCAATTTCATTTAACATTGGCCTTATGTTCTCATAGTCATTTATCATTCACAAGGGGTGGGTGAGGTATAGAAAATTCAATGACTAATCTTGTGGTCACGGATAATTTCAATTCCGTCGAATTGAAATTTCCTCGACCCTTACAG
>CAYSEN010000027.1:0-2895 GCA_964430335.1 uncultured Candidatus Saccharibacteria bacterium | reverse complement strand
CCTTGGTTCGAATCCAAGCCCCGCAGCCGAATTGATGTTTTTTATAAGCGAAGCGGTCAATAAAAAAGCTTCAATTCGCGTCGCAGAATTTCGCCTAGAAATTCAAGACGTGAACTAAGCTTACTCGCGGTCCAAGTCCAACAGATCATAATTTTGGTATAATGCTTTTATTATGAATCAAATGGCTCTAATTAATCCCGAGAATGTCTCAGACGAAGAATCGTTTAATTATAAAGTAAGGGAAGCCTCAAGAGCTGTTATTTTTGATGATGATAAAAATATTGCCCTACTTCACGCAACCAAATATAACTATTACAAACTTCCAGGCGGTGGAATTGAAAAAGGCGAAGATCCTGAGAGAGCATTACGACGAGAGTGTATGGAGGAAATTGGGTGCAACGTTAAAATAACAAAAGATTTAGGTACAATTTTGGAATATCGTAAAAAATATAATCTTAAACAAATTTCCTACTGCTACATCGGTAATGTCATTGGTGAAAAGGGAGTTTCTCAGCTTATGGATAACGAAATAGAAGAGGGTTTTGAAACCGTCTGGTTTCCAATCAAAAATGCGTTGGACAAGGTGAGAAATGGAAAGAAGGAAGTCTACGAAGCTCAATACATGATTGCGAGGGATACAATAATTCTTGAAAAGGCTTTGCAAACAATTTAACGGTCTAACTCCTCGAAAAAAGTTTCAACTTCGTACCGCGTGGTCAGTAATCCGCCAAAAAATCTCTGACAAGAGATTTTTGTTTGCTATAATCTATCCATTGAAAACTAACCACCCCATTTATGCCCACCCAACCAAAAAACACCATTTGTCTCTGGTTTGAAAAAGATGCACTTGAAGCTGCGAAGTTTTATGCAAAAACTTTTCCAGACAGTAAGGTAGGATCTGTATTTAACGCGCCGTCTGATTTCCCAGACGGAAAGAAGGGTGATGTTCTCACGGTTGAGTTTACCGTTTTTGGTATACCTTGCATGGGACTCAATGGCGGGCCGGCATTTAAGCAGAGTGAAGCATTTTCATTTCAGATTGCTACTGACGACCAAGAGGAAACCGACCGATACTGGAATGCGATTGTGGGCAATGGTGGCGTGGAGAGTGCTTGTGGCTGGTGTAAAGATAAATGGGGAATTTCATGGCAAATTACTCCACGTACTCTTACAGAAGCTCTAGCAGTTGGTGGTGAAGAGGCAAAACGCGCTTTTGACGCAATGATGACAATGCAAAAAATCGACGTGGCGACAATCGAGAAGGCGAGAAGAGGTTAATGTATAAGGCTGTAATAATCGCCACTAGATTGTGGTTTTAATCAGTATATGTATTTCAAATCAAAAAAAGTCACACTAATAATTCTGGCGATTACTGCAATGCTCTGTTCAAGAGCTATGTTTGTGTTCATAGACGATAGCGAAGGTCCCAACTTGCTTGTGGTGACTGTTCTTGCCTCTATCATTTACTTCCTATCTCTTTCATCATATCTTTTCGCACTTAAATACACTCCGAGAGAAAGACTTTTTCTGACAATTTTTCTACAAATCATAATAACCATCTGCGGTTTTATTTTATTAAAATAGGCTGTAATCATTTCAATCAATGAAAAAAGCGTATACGCAACACGAAGGCAAGGTCATAGAAAACGGTAAGGAATTTAAACACGTCATGGCGCTTGCTCTTGATCCTACTTCTGACTATAAAAAGGGAATAGTGAGGTGTATCACGAGTCGCCTTGGTGACGTTTCAGTCAAAGGTTTTGCCGATAGAAGTGAGTTACACAAAATATCCAGCGATTCACTTTATGGTTTTAGTATTGGTGAAAAATTGATAATTGAGAATGAGGCCGAGGTTGTTGCAACACTCGTAGAAGAGGGCGGAGATTTTATAGGCCTAGAAGATCCTGATATTTATATTGATAGCGACGCAGGCCTTACCCATGTTTACTTCACTATTCCAGTTAAATATCCGAATAGAAAAACTCAAATCCACCTCGGTCATGCAGTTGGTAAAAATCTCGATTCACTGAAAATGACCGAGCCAGTTCTTAAAGATGTTTTAAAACTTAGCGCGAAGGAGCTTTCGGTTGCTCCGGTAAATTCTAAAGGTTTTAGATATAACCTTGTTGAATCGCGAGGTCATGATGAAAAAGGAAACACATATAACTCTATCGTACAGGTAGCGATTGCAAAAAATATGGCCGAGTCTTGGAGTTATGGCGACACTGCATTTCACCCTAAAGATCATTCTATAGCTTGGATTGCAGAACATGCTTCACCGGGGCCACTGTTTCCTCGGAGCTTTATCGATGTTGGTCCTGGGAAATTGCTAGGCGTTTTAAATGGTAGAGAAGCCAGCAAAAAGGTAGATGACAAGATTATGTACGGCATGTTTTCTGTTGGACTTTTTATTTACGATTATGAAAACGGGAAAATAGATTGGGTGTCACCAGAGCCTTTTATACAAGACTCTGAGGCCAGAACAATCACTTTTGCTAGTCAGTTTGTGGAAACAGGAAACGGGAAAGGTGTTTTGTATGCTCATGTCGATGACTCTTTTGTCAGAGCCTATGACCTCAGTGCAGATTTAATTAGACCCTTGCTACCTTAAAAGTAATTATTTCCAGACACTTTATGTGTCTTGTGGTAAAACAATGAAAATAAAAATATTGTCTTGGAATATTTGGTGCTACAGCTATTTTGAGGAAGTGGCTAAATTTTTGGAAAATTGCGATGCGGATATTATCGGTTTACAGGAAGTGCTTTTAGATGATAAAAGCAGAGAAGTTGTTTCTATTTTAGAGAAATTGGGGTATGACTATGTTTTAGCGCAAGGAGGAGAATTTACTAAAGGTGAAAAGTTAATAAAATTAAACAACGCCGTTTTTAGTAGAT
>CAYSEN010000026.1:0-3686 GCA_964430335.1 uncultured Candidatus Saccharibacteria bacterium | reverse complement strand
GGAACTGTCGGTGATTATCAAAATATTTTGTTTATCGAAGCCGCTAGAGCTCTTCGACTAAAACAGCCAACCGATGTTATTTTTGTGCTCGTATCCTATCTTCCTGTTCCTGGAACCATCGGTGAAATGAAAACTAAGCCAACTCAGAATGCTGTCCGACAACTAAATTCTTACGGAGTTCAGCCAGATTTTATTATCGCTCGCGGTCCTGTGCCACTCGATGAAAAAAGAAAAGAGAAATTGGCTATTTGGTGCAACGTCGATGCTGACAGAGTGATTTCTGCTCCTGACATTGAAAGTGTTTATCAAGTACCACTAAATTTTGAAAAGGAAAATTTCGGAGGGCGACTTTTGTCAGCCTTGTCACTTAAGGCAAAGTCTACAACTGAGAGCTTGAAAGACTGGAAAAAGTTTGTGGGAAAGATTGCTAATTTAAACGGTGAGGTCAAAATCGCAGTCATCGGAAAATATTTTGATACAGGAGACTTCGTGCTTTCAGACGCTTATCTCTCTGTGATTGAAGCTATAAAATATTCAGCTTACGAGGTTGGGAAGAAGCCAGTTTTAAGTTGGCTCAACGCGAAGGATTTTGAAAAGGGAACCTCGGATGTGGAGTCTTTAAAACAGTACGATGGTATTTTAGTTCCAGGCGGATTCGGTGAAACTGGAATCGAAGGAAAAATTAAAGTCATTCAATTTGCTCGAGAAAACAAAATTCCATATTTTGGACTTTGCTACGGAATGCAGTTGGCGGTTGTAGAATACGCAAGACACGTCGTTGGTTTTAAAGATGCTAACACTACAGAAATCAATCCTAAATCAGATCATCCTGTAATCGATATTATGCCAGAGCAGAAAAAGCACATGGCCGAAGGGAAGTACGGAGCCACAATGCGACTTGGAAGTTACACGGCGCATATTAAGAAAAACACCATTGCATATTCTGCCTATGGTCAGGAAACGATTAGCGAAAGACATCGTCATCGATACGAAGTAAATCCAGAATATATTGGCGCGATTGAAAAAGACGGTTTGGTTTTCTCTGGCACATCTCCCGACGGCGTGCTTATGGAAATCGCAGAGCTACCAAAAAAAGTACACCCATTTTTCCTAGGTACTCAATTTCACCCAGAACTTACCGCAAGACCACTTCACCCACACCCTCTGTTTACGGAGTTTATAAAAGCTTCGGTAGAATACTCAAAAAAGAAATAGAGTTATTGTAGGTCTACGTTTCTCACTACTTCTGCGTCGATGATAGGCTCCTCGGCTTCTCGAATTGCGCCATACACTCGTACGGTGTCGCCCTCAAGATATCTTTTTATTGATACGGGATTTTTTGCTTTGTTTAGAATGATCAGAGGTTTTTTGAGGAAAACCCTGTAATCTTTTCCTTCGGTGCTTACTACTAAGGTTGGAAGTTCGCCGGAATTGTTTACAGACTTTAATTTACCTTCAAAGTTTCTTGCGTTGAAAGTTTTCATGTCGACATAAACCTGCACCACTCTGGCGTCTAGTGTTTTGGTGGCGTAGTCGAAGGTTCCAGCAGTGTCGACAATCTGATCACCGTTTCTTACGAGATCAGGTGTGATAATTCGGTTACCTTTTCTGATTTGGGTGGTCGTACCGGTGTTTATGGTAATAGTGTCATTTTTGGTTTTTAAAACGAAACTACCATATGAGCTACCGGTTCCCACAATAGTACCTGTAAAACTGCTGACTGCCTTTTGGTTTGAAAAATTGCTAATTTTCGTCGCCACAACACTTAGTGTATCTGAACCTGTTTCGACTGTACCGTCGATGTTTAAAATATCGCCAGCCTTAATCTGGTCGAGTGTGATTTCGTCACCGAACTTACGATAGACCTTGGTTTTGTCATCGGTTTTAAGAAGAATTCTCAGGAATGCGGTTCCAACGTAGTATCTAAGATAGTAGGTGGTACCGGCAACCTGAAAAACTTTTGCCTGTCGAATGGTTACTTTTCCATATTTATCAATATGAAAATCTTGGTAGGAATCATCATCTGAAATCGTTGAGGTAGCCCCAAACACCTTTGTGGTGGGAACGAGCGCTACGGCACTATTTAACGAGAGTGTAAGTAGTAAAGAGGCGATAATAAGGGTTTTTTTGTTCATATATTTGTTCAGCCTTTATACCACGAAAATCAGTTTCGGGCAATTTTATCGGTTATCACCACTGAATGATTTTGTACAAAATTAAAATAGGGTTAAAATGTACGAATATTAGTAATTCTTAAATAATTAAAAGTATATGAGAAAGAAAGATATCAGTTTGATTTTGTCTCTTGTGATCGCTCTCTCTTCGGCAACTGTTTACGCTGAAGTTTCAGCACCAACTACTGGAACTAATCCTCCTGTCCCTCCAATTAGAAAGGAAATAAATGACGCACAGCGAGATGTCAGAATGAAGGCTATGCAGGAGAAGAAAGACATAATGCAAAGTGGCAAAGAAGCTAGAGAGGATATAAAAGCAGACTCTAAGGCCAAAATGGAAGCTCTAAAAGCTTCAGGAGCAAAGCCAGGAGAAATGAAGGCCGACATGAAAGACGTTCGAATGGATCGAAAGGAAGATTTGATGAAGAACGCAAAGGACACAAAGGAGGCCTTGATGGAAAATAGAGAAAAGAAGATCGAGGCGCTAAAAGAAAATCAGGAAAAGTTTAAGACAGAAATGGAGGCAAGAAAGAAGCAAATGGCTGACAAGATTCTCAAGGACAAGAAAACATCTACGGATAAGAAAGTGAAATTGGCCGAAGATGCAAAGGCAAGAGTGAAGGAGGAGTTGAAGAAAATTTTCAATCGATTAGACGCAAGGGTTAATAATTTGGTTAGCGTAGATGGTAAACTCGCTACAAGGCTAAACGAGGTGACTCAAACAGGTACAGACACCACTTCTATCGCATCACAACTAAAGATTGCTCAAGATGCACTCACAAAAGCAAAAACAGATGTAGCCGCAGCTAAAGCTCTAGCAGAAACCGAAGTCGGTTCGACAACAACAAAAGGAACCTTCACAGGTTTGGTAAAGACAGCAGAACAGAGTGTTCAAGGAGCGGTTGCTGAATACAAAAAGACAATTGAAATGTTGAGACCAAATCGTGACGATAACAGGCCTGCACAAGCTACAACCACTCAGCAATAAATATAAAATAAATTTATAAATCAAATGAAACCAACCATGCAAACAAATAGAGGATACGCAGCCGTCATCATAATCGTTCTTGTTGTTATTGCCGCTGGAGCATATATTTTGTGGCAGAAGAAGCAGGAAAGTATGCAACAGCCAAAGACCGAAACAACCCAGATGGTAGATAATTCTGCAAGTTTATCTGCTAACGCACTATCTTCAGAAATCGACAGCATAGGAAACGAAGATAGTTCTGCTGAACTAAACGCAATTAACGCAGAGTTCAAGTAAATCTAGGTAAAATAGCAAAACGAAAAAAGCCGGCCGGGCTAAGAGCCCGGCCGGCTTTCGCTTGAATAAAAGCCGATTTTCAAGTATTCTCTTCCTTACTCACTCAATATTTGATTGGTGGGTAGATTTAGGTAAAAACTTAATATATTGCGGGGTCATCTAGTGGTAGGATACATGACTCTGAATCATGTCACCTTGGTTCGAATCCAAGCCCCGCAGCCGAATTGATGTTTTTTATAAGCGAAGCG
>CAYSEN010000025.1:0-4107 GCA_964430335.1 uncultured Candidatus Saccharibacteria bacterium | reverse complement strand
CTTGTGCCCTCGGGGTGAATCGAACACCCATCAGCGGCTTAGAAGTCCGCAGTTCTATCCATTAAACTACGAGGGCAAGATAAAACTTTACTACAACTTACAACAAAAACGATAAAATTAAAAGCTTTTTAGAATAATCACAAAGAAGGGTCTGGCAAATCTAGGGCGCCCGCAGTAGCTTTTTCCAGGAGTTTTTCCTTGTCGTCGTATATTCCGACGGTCTTTTCAAACACCTCCATCACCGACTGACTGGGACCATTTTTCGGTTTTTTGTCTATTGAGAAGAATTCCCCCTTACTAATATCTTCATAAATCAAATAACTGTTAACAAACATAACAATCACAGCTAATGCAAAAACAATTACAACCACCTTCCAATGAAAAAACGATTTGGTTTCCCGAGATTTTTCCACGGAAGAAAACTGATCCTTTTTTTCCGACTTTCCCAATATTTTTTTAAGAAATAATTTTATGTCCATAAGTTTATTTGATTTTCAAGACACCTATATTTAGGGTTCCCTTCCAAGTGTCTTCGACCCTGATTTTTTTATCATCCGGCACAGCACCAGAGACCTTATCGAGCCCGGCCTCGTCGACAGTAACCTTAAACGGCATAAGTTCTGTTACAGCCAGAAATCTGTATACGTTTGGCCACTTACCTGAAAAATTCATTTTGACGTTTACATTTTCAAATATTTCAGAAACCGGTGAAAGTGGCTCAACCGAAACCGAACCGACTTCTAACTTAAGATTAGTTTTAGCTCCAAGCGCCTGTATGGAATTTAAAAAATTGACGACTCCATCTTTTGGTATGAAATGATTATCGATTTCATCCCTTAAAGCGGTCGTTTCAAAAATGTCATTCTTTACGGATTTAAGATTTTTCTTCTTGGCTTCTAGTAAATCTATTTCGTCCGAAAGTTCAGCAAAGTGTTTACTATTTTGCTGAATTTTAAAATAAATAAATGAGTAAGCCCCGGCCGCCAGAATATTAATACAAAGAGCCAGTATAAATATGCCCCAAACTTTGCTATGACTTTTTGTCGCTTGATTTTTCATTTATTTGGCTTTGGCAGTTATTGTAAAGTTGATATCTGAGGCGGGTGCAAAATTGGAAACAGGAACATTAACTTTCGTTAAAGATTTTTCTGATTCAAGTATTCTTGAAAACTTAAGAAGCGTGTCGCGATCTTTGGCTTTACCGGTGATAGAAATGTCTCGACCTGCAGGTTCGACCGGTTTGGCTGGCGTCTTGGTTTTAGCCGAGTTTAAGGTTTTCTGGACCACCTCCTTCCCTTTTCTTACACTAACACCGACCAATCTGATACCAGGAATTTTGTAATTCACAATTTTGCCTATAAGCTCGTATGAATATATATCTGGATTCTTTTCAGAAAGAGCTTTCGCTTTTTTAATCGATAGATTCAAAATATCCCCTGGATTATCTTTTGTATCAACGGCAACCTCGGCCTTTAGCTTTTCATAACTCTTAAAAACAATTGCCTCTTTTTGAGTAGAGAGGAAAATTGAAGGTACAAGAGCCACCGAAGCAGACACACAAAAGACACCGAGAAAAAGTAGGCTAAAAATCGCCAACCTCAGTCGGTACTCCTTTTCAATCAAGTGCTGTTCGTCTTTTGGTAACAAATTAAACATGATTTTATTTTTGCTGAGGTAAGGCTAAGCCAATAGCTCCCGCATAATCGAGAGAATCTAAAAAAGGTATAGCTGGTGTATACACATCGTAAGAAAAGGCGTTTTGCCAGACATTGGCGAGCTCAACTGGAATTCTAATTGCAGATGAAAGATAATCATCAAAACCGACCAAGCCTGTATCTCGACCACACAAAATTACTTTTTCTATCTTCCCTTTATCATGATCACTTGAAGAACTGTGAGTCTCCCAGTAAATCATCAGTTTGTTCATCTCATCTCTAACCGAAGAAACTGAATCCATTACAGAAACAAATTTGTCCAAATTTTCCTTGTTTTTTGTAAAACCTTTTTCGTTTTTTATTTTTACCGCCTCTTCAAGGCTGACTGAAAACTTCTGAGCAATGGCCTCGTTTATAGCTTCTCCTCCAACAGGAATAGTAAGGTTGAAACGCACGACAGAATTACTAACAATCGAAAGGCTGGTTGCTGTATCTCTGACATCGACAACCATAAAAGTGTCATTATTGTTTTTTGGAACCACCGCCCTACTTACCGCTGAGGCCTCGACATTGAGTGACGTCACTTTAAAACCGGCTTCCTTTAGTAAATCTAGATATGTTTCAACAACCTTGGTTGGGAAAACGGCCACAGCGACAACAATTTTGTCTGACTTTTTATCATCGGGAATAACGACAAAGTCAAAAGTAGCCTCGGAAGCTGAAATTGGCGCATTTTCCTCTAGTCTAAATTCTACCGCCTGTCTCAGATCAGTGACCTCTTCCTTAGGTAGTTCAATTTTGAAGAAAAACGCCTTTTCTTCTGGTAGTGAAGCTGAAACGAATTCTATCGAAAATTCCTTCTGGATAGACTTCAAAATTTCAACAAGAGTTTTTTTATCATTTATATAGCCTTCTTTAATAACTCCAGGGGGGATGGGCTTCATGCAAAATTTACCAAGAGCTAAGCCGTTTGGATTTTTGACAAACTCAACGACGTGAACCGAGCGTTCCGACAAACTAAGACCAAAAGGTCTCATCGCCAGAAACTTCGGCAGTGGAAAAAAATCTGAAAAGCTTTTTTTCATTGTAAATTTTAACGAGCCTACGAACTAAAAAGTTCTAGACTAAAATATTATACTACGCGAGCAAGCTGAATGAAATAACTAATTAGTGGTTTTTTCCACTTTTGATTTAGTAAATTCAAGAAAACTGGGCACTAAAGACAGAATGACTATAAAAAGGACAATCGGAAGTATGTAGTGATCGATATTTGGCACGGTCTTACCAAGACCGAAACCCAACAAAAGCATTCCTAGAGTCCAGAACAATCCACCAAAAATATTATAAGAAAGAAAAACCTTGTATTCCATTTCACCTACCCCAGCTAAGATAGGCGCAAAAGTTCTAACGATCGGAACAAAGCGCGCCAATATTATTGTTTTTTTACCGTGTTTTTCGTAGAAAGCCTTGGTCTTGTCTACATAAGCTTTTTTGAAAAAAAGTGAGTCTTCTTTACTGAAAAGTTTGGGGCCTATTTTCCTACCAAACGCATAGCCGACCGAATCGCCAGCAATAGCGGCGATTGGCGCAAGTAAAATCAGTAACCAAAAATTAATATAACCTTGTGAAGCGACAAGCCCTGCGGTGAACAAAAGAGAATCTCCGGGTAGAAAAAAACCGAAAAATAATCCGGACTCAGCAAAAACAATAGCGATCACTCCGACAAGTCCCAGGGTTTTAATTAAAAAAATCGGTTCTAGGTAATGCATGTAAATTATTTAGCTTTGGTACCAGGTGGAATTTCGCCTTGTGGCTCGAGCAGTGAAAATTTTCCGTCCTCAGTAGAAACAGCAAAAAGCATTCCATTACTTTCAAATCCACGAATCATTCTAGACTCAAGATTAGTAACAAACATACACTTCCTCCCTATCAAAACCGCTGGATCTGGAAAGTATGCAGAAATGCCGGAAACAATTTGTCGGGGTTTCTCTTCTGAAAAATCAACGGAGAGCTTTAGCAATTTGTCAGTTTCAGGAATTTTTTCTGCGGATAAAATTTTTCCAACTCTAATTTCTACTTTTGAAAAATCTTCGTATGTAATCATAAATTTCGATCTAAATAACTTTGTAATATGATGGCGGCTGCGGAAGCATCTAAAAACTCATTCTTTCCTTGCCATCTCTCTGCCTGAAAAGATGACCAAAATTCGGGTTCGTAAATTATTGGAACTTCTGCCACAGAACCGAGGTCAGTCTTAAATTTTTCCACATCTTTCATTATGGCATTTGGCTTACCGTCCAAATTGTTGGATTCCCCAAGCACGATTTTACCGGCCTTTTTGTCAGCAAGGATGCTTTTCAAGGATGACAATAAGGTGTCGTTGTTTGGCAAAACCGCCAAGGGAAATGCCACCTTCCCCGTTTCGTCGGAAAAAGCCACTCCCACCCTTTTT
>CAYSEN010000024.1:2891-6008 GCA_964430335.1 uncultured Candidatus Saccharibacteria bacterium | reverse complement strand
AATTCAAAGCCATTTTTTGCCGTGCTTAATGCTTTGAGTCGATCAAAGGTTTTTTGAGTTTTGGTTTCGGCAAAGACGTAACAGTAGGCCTGATGGTTGCTTCTGATAACACGACCACGAAGTTGGTGAAGTTGCGCCAGACCAAATCTTTCAGCGCCTTCTATCACAATTACAGTCGCATTAGGAACATTTACGCCGACTTCGACCACAGAAGTGGCAACAAGAATTTTAATTTTGCCGTCTTTAAAATCACTCATAATTTCATCTTTGGCTACAGGAGTCATTTTGCTGTGAAGAATATCGACTGTGTACTCTGGAAAAATTTTTGTTTGCAATCTTTCAGCCTCTTCTTTTACTGATTTTGCGATCACTGATGCCTCCTTGTCTGGATCGGGGAGGTCAATTCTTGGACAAATGACGTATGCTTGCCGACCAGCTTTTAGCTCTTCACGAATTTTTTCGTAAATTGCTTCACGGTTTGTCGGTAAGACGATTTCAGTGATTATTGCTTTGCGCCCAGCCGGCATTTCGTCTAGGAGTGTTAAGTCTAGATCGCCGTAAATTGTCAGTGCCAAGGTTCTCGGAATAGGCGTCGCTGTCATGGAAAGAAGGTGAGGGGCGATATTGTCTTTTCGGACTAATTTTTGCCTCTGGGCCGTACCAAAACGATGTTGCTCGTCGATAATTACATACGCCAAATTTTTAAATTTTACAGACTTTTGAATCAGCGTATGTGTTCCGATTAGTATAGGGATTTCTCCGTTTGCAACCCATTTTAGAAGTTGGTTTCTCGATATGTCAGTCCATCCCTCAGGATTTACCTTAGAGGGAAATTTACGACAACCAGAGCCTGTGATTAGTGCAATTTGTATAGGAAGATGTGAGAAATATTTTATGAAGGATTCGAAATGTTGAGTCGCGAGAATTTCGGTAGGGCACATGTATGCAGTCTGGAGTGCTCCAAAATTCTGTCCTTTCGGACGACTTGTGGTTACGGCAAAAACTGTCGTGGCCGCAACTGCGGTTTTTCCAGAACCGACATCTCCTTCAAGTAGCCGAGACATTGCACTTCCTTTTTTAAAATCACTTAAGATTGAGGAAATTGCATTATTTTGCCCCGTTGTTGTTTTGAAGGGAAATCTACTTACAAATTTTTCGATTTCTTCGTTTGTTTTCTCAATTACAAAGCTTTTCTTGCTTTGCCATTCTGTTTTAGTTTTTTGCTTTTCAAGTTGAATCAGAAAAACTTCCTCAAAAGCGAATCTCTTTCTAGCTGTTTCTGCATCTTGTGTTTTTTGAGGTGAGTGAACCCAGATTAGAGCAGTTTTTATACTCGGCAGATTATATTTTTCTAAAATTTCACTAGGTATTGGATCCTCCAGATTTTCCAAAAGGCCACTACCGAAAATTTTTAGTACGGTGTGATATATCCAGTTAGAAGTCACTCCTCGAGATTCTGGATACACTGGGTAGAGAGCGTGTTTTTCACCCTCTTCGCCAAAAAGTGAATCGCCTACACCGATTGGGATTTTATTTACTGTCTCAATCTTAGGATTACTGAAGTAAATTTCGTCATTTTTCTTGCGTTTTGAGACTTTACCTTCTACTCTCACGAAGGCACCTTCACCAGTCATTTTTGCGATGTAGGGCTGGTTAAACCATACAGCTTTGATTTTGCCGGTGTCGTCCTCGATCGTGCCTTCGGCCATTGTAATTTTGGTTTTGAAACCTTTACCAGTTTTGAGACCTGTAATTTTCCCAAAAATTACTGCTGTTTCGCCTGCTGTTAGACTCGAGATGCTTTTCATTTCGGAGGTGTCGCCGTATCTGGTAGGAAAGTGATACAAAAGGTCTAGAACGGTAATTACTCCAAGCTTTTTTAGAGCAGACTTGTGCAAAGCGTGGAGGCGCCCGATTTTTTCTATTGGCGTGTTTTTATCCATTTGGTTATTCTAGCAAATTTTTAGGTAAAGTTTGGAAAAGAACAAAGAAAAAGCCGGCGCCCTTTGGGCGCCGGCTTTTTCTTTGTTCTAAATCAAATTACGAATTTCGTCAGAGGATTTTATTGCTAGGGCTAAGGTTACTGCCATGATAGTGACATCTCTGAAAATTATATCCATGGCGGATAGGTTAAAAACAATCAGTCCTGCTAGAGAAAAGGTGGCTAAAATGCTCGGAATAAATATTTTTTTGTTAGAAATAATCCAGAGTCCTGTAATTATTTCGTATACTCCCCAAACAGGTAAAAGAATACTTACCGGAACAATATTTGTCATGATTTTTGGAAACCATCCTGCCCAAGCATCTGGCTCAACAAAGCCGGCAATTCCAGCATAAAGAAAACAGAAAGCTACTCCAATTCTGATTATTAACCAGGCAATTTTTTCCTTATTCTCCATGTTATTTTGCTAGAGTTCCAATTTCAAATCCAGCTAGAATTTGCTCTGGTTTAGGTTCACCTTCGTGTTTTCCTGTGAATGCGCTGGTGCCGTCCTTACCGCAAATTTTCAAAATATTATTTGCTCCTCCTGGGTGTTTATAAATCCAAGATGTCAGGTCATAAACAGTACCGCGAACAGCTGAATAACAGCTGTCTTTTGTACTGTGAGTGGAAACCTCGGCCATTGTAAATGTCTTGTTTGCATCAGGTTTCTTAGCTGTCTCTCCTGTAGTGTTTATGCTTTCTTTTGGTGCGCTTGTAGTTTCTTCAGGTTTTACTCGACTGCTACCGTAGATACTTACTAGTAAAATAATTATCACAATAGTGACAATTCCTATAATGTATTTTGTAATACCAACTTTTGGTTCTTGTGGTTCCATAAATTTTCAATTAATAATATTTTTCTATTATATCAGAAATACTAAATTGTAAATTAGAAAATCTTTAAATGATATGTTAGAGTATCTTTGAAAAACTTTGTAATCATAAAAACATCTAAGAATTCATCGCGGAGAGGTGGCTGAGCTGGTCGAAAGCGCCTCACTGCTAACGAGGTAAGCCCGTTAAACGGCTTCGCGGGTTCGAATCCCGCCCTCTCCGCAATGAATTTTTACACGAAGTGAAATCACGCTTGCGGAGAGGGGCAAGTGGTGAATCCACTTGCTAAGGGATTCGAA
>CAYSEN010000024.1:0-2791 GCA_964430335.1 uncultured Candidatus Saccharibacteria bacterium | reverse complement strand
TCCCGCCCTCTCCGCAATGAATTTTTACACGAAGTGAAAGTGTTAATCACCAAAAAATAACAAAAAACGCTTTATTTAAAGCGTTTTTTGTTATTTTTCCTCCAGCCATTTACGGGCCTCTTTTTCAGTTTTGAAATTTTTTAAATTATCTCTTTCAGCAACCGCTTTTATAACCTCCTGTGCCATTTCCTGTGGATATGATCCACCAAAACTGGCAGTTTTTGCAACGTAAGGACTATCAACTTTCATCAAATCTCCAAGAATTAGCAAAACCTGAGGGTCCGTGTACCCCTGTAAGTTTTTGATATCAATTAGAACTTTAATTTTGTTTTTGAAGTCGATGTTAGTTTTTAGAATAGTTTTTTGGACATCTTCAGA
Organism: uncultured Candidatus Saccharibacteria bacterium; assembly: GCA_964430335.1. Lineage (GTDB taxonomy): Bacteria > Patescibacteriota > Minisyncoccia > Phycocordibacterales > SIBU01 > SIBU01. The sequence goes on along the minus strand of CAYSEN010000024.1, from coordinate 2,413 downwards.
CCATTTTTTTAGAGCGGGAAGGTCTTCGGTTCCAAACATTCCCTCGATGATCAAGAAAACGAGCCCGTTTTTCTCCTCTTTTTCGTCAATTTTTAATGTTATTTTGGACATAAAAACAAAAATGAAATTAATTTCACTGACAATTATACCATATTTGTTTTTTGTTGAATTTTTGATCAAAAATTCAGCACTTTTTTGATCAAATTTGCTCAAAAATTGTCGTTAAAAATTTCTGGGAAATTGAAATTTTAATAATTTCATTTTTTTGGCTAATTATCCCCACTTTTCAGTCGGTTTTGTTGATAAAAGACGCTATAATACTAGGGAACATCCCGTCTGTTTCCAATTCCTTTTTTGGGGTGACTTTTCGTGATAAAGAGATGAGCTTCTTTCAAAATATAAAAACTAACAAAAAAGTTCTTTCATTCTTTTCTAAACTGATATTTCTGTTTGTCATTCTTACAATTGATAACTCATTGTTTTTTCCTGTTGTTACATTTGCCGACACAGCTCCAGAAATTATTAGTTATCAAGGCCGTCTAGCTGATTCAAGCGGTAACCTTCTTGGTGGAACTGGAACAACTTACTATTTTAAATTTTCAATTTGGAATAGTGCAACTGTGGGTTCTGGCACACGATTGTGGCCAACTCATGCTCCTTCCTCAAGCTCGCTTACAGTAAGGCAGGGAGTTTTCACTGCAAACATTGGCGATACCGCGAATGGTTATCCAGATACTTTGGACTATAATTTTAACGAATCTAGCGAAGTGTATTTGCAAGTTGAAGTTTCGTCGGACAACTCAACTTTCCAAACTCTTTCACCGAGACAGAGAATTACCTCATCTGCCTTTGCTAAATTAAGCTCCGCGGTTTCTGGTTCGACCATGCCTTCATCGTTCGGTACTACATCACCAATAGCAAATTCTGTCGTGACGGTAGAGGCCACTACCACAGCTTCCACCCCAATCACCATTAGATCTGTTGCTAGTCAAATTGCGAATCTTTTCCAGGTTCAAAACAATCTAGGTTCAAATCTTTTTTCAGTTAGCGCCAGTGGGGGAGTAACTACCTCTTCAACTCTAAATGTTGCAGGTCTCGCTACTTTAGGTCAGGCTTCATCCACACTGCTTTCGGTTCTAGATAATTTTACAGTTGGAAGAACTGCTACAACCACTATCCGAGGTGAGGCGAACGCGACCTCAACTTTCGCCGGAGGAATTGATGCCCAGGCTTTAAATATCACCAGTACAACCGCAACGTCTACTTTTGCAAATGGCATCGCGGTTACGGGCGGATGTATTTCAGTAAACGGCTCCTGTATTGCAGGAGGTGGAGGTTCGGGTATAACTTCGCTAAACGGCCTAGTCACTGTATCGCAAACTTTTTCGACTACATCTGACACGAATATTGGTTTAACCATAACCTCAAGTGGTAGCACACACACTTTTACCTCAAACTGGACAGGAACATTGGCTTCAGGAAGAGGTGGAACCGGATTGTCATCTGTGACCGCAAATCAACTGCTTGTCGGTAACTCGAGTGGAACCGGATGGACACAAACTGCCACTTCTTCTTTGGGTATAGCTCTTTCTGATACGACTGGAACTCTAAATGTTGCTCGAGGCGGAACTGGCTCAACCACTCTTTCTGGTCTTTTGAAGGGTAACGGCACAGGCGCAATACAGTCCGCAATTCCTGGGACAGATTACATTGCTTCAGTTGCAGGAGATTGGACAGGCACGTTTGATGGACAGGAGGGAAGTTATTATTTAAATGCCAACAATTTATCAAATTTCGGAACACCGTTTTACAGTTTCTTTAATGCCACAACTACCAACGCACTTTCAGAAGGTTCGACAAATAAATATTTTACTGACGCTAGGGCAGACGCTCGAATCAATGCCACTTCTACAATCGGTACTTTGACCAGTGCACCAAACCTATCCACACTTTCTACAGCACTTACCGGATTCTTGAAGACAACAGCAGGAGCTTTGTCCACGTCACAAATTAATTTAACATCAGATGTTACTGGAACCCTGCCTGTAACAAACGGCGGAACCGGCTGGGCTAGTATTCAGTCCGGCTCGATAATTTACGGAAACGGCACAAGTGCGGTTTCTACAACTTCTGCTGGAGTAGCAGGTCAAGTTTTAGCATTACTTAATGGTGTTCCAACTTGGACTTCAACAACAACCCTAGCAAATATCAGCGGTACTTTAGGAGTAGGGCAAGGAGGTACAGGTTTAACTGCAACACCAACTTTCGGACAAATTCTCAGAGGTACTGGTTCAGGCTATGCCTTAGTTGCAACTTCGACATTGGGAGTCGATCTTGCTGATACAGTCGGAAGTCTATCCGCCACCCGCGGAGGTACTGGTCTATCATCAATCACCAACAACCAACTCCTAAT
>CAYSEN010000023.1:0-6059 GCA_964430335.1 uncultured Candidatus Saccharibacteria bacterium | reverse complement strand
TCAAAAGTTTAGTAGGGCTGAAGATGCTTCAAAAGTTAATATTCTAGGTACAGGTCTAGGACTCTATGTAGCAAAGGAAATGGTCAAAGCCCATGATGGAAAAATTTGGGTGGAGTCTGATGGAGAGGGTAAGGGATCAACCTTCTTTATAGAATTAAATACTAAATAGATTGTTTAATTGTCGTTTATTTGGGACAACTATTTTGTTTGTCAGCTAATTCGTGGTAATCTTTTTTCATGGATATAGTAATTAATCCCCATTCTCTTCTTGTGTTCATTGTTGCAGTTTTTGTTGGGAGTTTTTCGGTAGTAATGTATTGCGGTAGTAAAAATATGTCTGCAAGAATCTTTGCCGTAGGGGCCGGTCTATATAGTGTTTGGGCGACAAATATAGGTCTCCTTATATCGACACAGGAGAAAATCATGGGTCAATTTTTAGGCAAACTTTCTTATTTTTTCGGCTCTGTTATTGTGTCTGTTTATTTAATATTCTTCTACGTTTTTCCAAATGAAAACAGGTTGCCGAAAAAAATAATATATTTGGCCACAGTAATAGAAATTGCTTTTTTCATATCATATTTTTTTACAAACCTTATGTTGGGGGAGTTCATATATGATAGAAGTCTAAAATTCTGGACATGGATTTTAAAGCCTCCTGCTGCCATTTTCGATTTGTACTTCTTATCAGTTTTCATATTCGGCATATTGTCTCTGCGCAACTATTACAAAAGAGAATCAAGCTATGTAAAAAAGAAAAAACTATTATATGTTTTGATTTCAGTAGTGGTGGGTATAATACCACCTGCAATATTTGATATTTCATTACACTGGTTCGGTGTATTCAAATTCAATTGGGTCGGGCCTATAACAGGAGTTATTTGGGTCATGGTATTAGGTTACTCTATACTCAAGTATCAACAAATGGATATTAAGTTGGCATTTTCCGAAATGTTTGTTATTGCGATGAATGTAATCTTCTTTGTAAATATTTTTCTAAATGTTTCGATTGGTATCTTTGGCAGAGTTATTCTCGCGGTTGTTTTTTGTTCAGTTGGATATCAATTGATTAAATTTATTAATAAGGATAATGAGCGACGAGAAGAAGTTATAAACTTAAATCATGCCCTCGCCGATCTTAACCAAAATCTGGCACAAAAAGTAGAAGCACAAACAAAAGAAATCAGGAAGGCATACGAGGTAGAGAAGAGGGCAAAAGAGGAGATTGAGAGGTTGGATCAAAACAAAAGTGATTTTATCATCATCACCCAGCATCACTTAAGAACTCCGCTGTCACAGATCAGATGGTACTTGGATTCGATTGCGAGTGGCCTTTATGGGCAGATCTCAAATGAAGTTTCGAGCGCCATAGAAAATACAACAAAAATCACAGACAAACTCTACAAAATTTTGAATCATTTTCTAGATATCTCTCGATTAAAGGTTGGGCACAATATATTGAACATAGAGACGGTGAATTTAAAAAACATTATTGATTCTGCAATCTATGAGTTTCGATCTGACATAAAGAAGAAGATGATTTCGGTGAAGTTTGTCAGTGATTCTTGGCCAGAAGTGAGTTGTGATCCTGAAAAAATCAAGGATGTGTTTATGGTCGTGTTAGATAATTCAATAAAATACAACAAGGAAGGAGGGGAGGTGTATATAGGTTATGCAAAGAGTAAGAAGGGATACGTAGTGAACTTTTCTAACACCGGCGTTGCCTTAAGCAAGGCTGACCTGGTAAGTATTTTCAAGGACAGTTTCTACAGATCATCAGAAGCTAAAAAAATGAACCCAACAGGTATGGGAGTTAGTCTTTTGGTTGCTAAAACAATTATGTTGGCACACAAAGGGTCCATACATCTTGGTTTAAACAAGGAGGGCAGAACCGAGGTCACCCTAGAGTTCAAGAGATAAATGTTGAAGTGTGTTGACAACATTTATAGCCAAAGCTATCATGTTCATAAATATTATGGAAAAAATGAATATGAAAGTCTTAGACTATTTAGGATTATTTGTACTAGCGATTTTTACTGCAATTGGTTTTATTTTGGGCTGGCTAGCCAAATAGAATTTAAGTAACCAATCTACTAAATATTTCCCAAAAATCTTCCCTGAGCCTTAACTAATTCCTTATTTTTAGCTTGAGTGGAAACCGATTTCTCCTCTTCCTTTATATTCCACTTTTTAGCGCGGTGAAGTGCGAGCTCATATATCTCTGAAAGCGCGCCTGCAAAATATTGATTCTCAACGATAAATGACTTTCCGTCAGCTAGAGAAATGAAGTGTACCTTGTTGCCACAAACAGCCAAGGCGTACTCGTCAGAAATCTCTGGCGATAGAAAAATCTCGTGTTTTGATGACAGTTTTGAGCTTTTCAAAATGCTTCTTGCAGAACTAGTGTCTGGTAAGAGGATTTTTGATTTCAAACCTATCTTTTCAAGAAGATTCAATTTGTTCAAAGGATCAGATATAAAAGCTCTAACTTGAGATTTTGAATTCACTAAATCTTGACTGACTAGTTTTGCGCCTTCTGGGCCCTCAAATACATTCAAATTTGTCTTTGAAGAGGAGACAATGATCTTCTTAATTCTCTTTAAGTCCTCCGAAAGATCCTTACTTATTTTCACAAGTTCTGTCGCCTCAGAATATTTTAGCTGTGCAATTTCATTTAGTTTATTTGGAGTAACAGCGGAGAAAATTTTGACTCCTCGTCTTTCAGAGACGCTGATCAGGCCTCTTTTGAGTAGGGCATCGATTAAAACGTAGGCGGTACTGCGATTTACTTTTGCGTGCTTTGCTACGTCGGTCACGACAGAGTCGCCGATTTCTAGCAGTGCCATGTAAACTCGCGCCTCTTTATCTGTTAATCCAAATTTTTGTAGTTTTTCGATTGACATAATTGATATTATACACGGACAACAAAGGTTTACAACTCCCGATTTGTGTATCATATATTGTTGTTAACGATTGACAACTATATTAAGCACACTAAAATATACATTGACGAGCCGTGTTTTGCGGATGTCGTCACTAGTTCATCGAAAAGTCTACATGTATGAGGTTAGTATGAATAAAATTGTAACCCTATTCGTTTGTCTGTTTGCTCACCTGTTTTCGGTAACCTTGGGACAAGGTGTTCAAGTTTGGTACCAACCTACAAGTTATCCCGCCAAGAAGTATGACGGTACACTGATGCCGACTGATGTTAAGGTTTCCCATGTTTGGGATGGATGGTTCAGCAATTCGGACACCAGGTCTTTAGTTCGCGATGACAAACTTCTCATGGGTGGTTACGGTGACATATACTGTGTACCGATTAAATTTGACCTGACAGGTCTTCCTGGAAATGTTGACGAAGCCACCTTGTGGTTGTATTTGTCTCCTCCAGGTTCAGTTTCACCGTCCCGTGTTGCAATTTACCGGATAGATACAGACTGGTCCCCTGGTACAGTTGGTTGGGATAAGTTCCCATACGTTAATGGTAGTATGCATTACTACTGGCCAGTGTCACCAACAACTGAAGGATGGCGTCCGCACTTGCTCACCGGTTGGTACAATGATTGGAAAAGTGGTGCCCATCCTGATCGCGGCCTACTACTTTGGCCTGAGAATCTCAGTTCAGAACAAAGGTTCGATAGTTTTGTGTCGAGCCGTGCGTCTTCGACATTTGAACCAACGGTGTTTTCAAAAGCTCCAGTGCTTGGTTTCTTTTTTACTCCCACTATTCAATTGCAGTTACCACTTCCTGGGAAGCACAAATGGATGGTCACTACTGAAGTCGGAGGCTATGACTGCATTGGTAGAGCCCCATGGCCTGATCCTGCCCACCAGAACGACAATTATTTTTCCATCGATTTTTCATGGAAGAATGTTCCTGACTCGGGCGCAACTGTTTACTCCGATAAGAGCGACATTCCTGTTATAGCCGCTGGCGGAGGCACTGTGCTTGGAGGAGGGAATTACAATTCGTCTGACCTGAACAATCCAAACGGTTATTTTGTTGTTTTGGATCACGACAATGACGGTGATGTGAATACAGGCTTTACCACAAGATATCTTCATTTCAAAAAGCCTCCCGCGGTTTCTCCTGGTCAAAAGGTGTCACAAGGAGACCTGCTTGGTTACATGGGCAATACGGGTGTAAGCACTGGAACGCATTTGCACTTCGGTCTGCGTTACAATAACAGCGGAGCGGCGACTATTGGAGAACTATCCAAAGCGCTTTTGAATGGGCAGTTACTCAAGAGTTATCAAACTGCATGTGAAGTTGATGCTGATGGTGTACCTAAGAAACTGATTCGATATTATCGATCTGATAATAGACAGTATTGACACACGTGTCCTTTAACAGCAGATAATATCTGCTGTTTTTAAAAAGCCTTCTTATGCGTTAATATTCTATAAATGATAATTTCTAATAAAATCAAAGCAATACTCGTGTTCTTTTTGGTTGTTACGACCTTATGTTTATTCCGTTTTGTTTATTTTAAAAACTCAAGCGTTAGAAGACAATCTGAAATAAAAAATATTACCGAAAACACCTTATCTGTTAATGGGATTATTCATATAACTGATTCGGTAGTTTCCAGGAAAGGGTTGATTTATCTTAACGATGTTCTAGCAAAAAATATTGACCACAATACCTTTAGCTTGATTCAGGTTCCATATTACGCTGATAGAAATTCTACATATTTTTTTGATGGTAAGAAGGAGAGCAATATTATAAAAATTGCCAATTCTAATAATATAAAAATACTAACTAATGATACGGAGGAAGGTGGTTATGTTTTGATCGGGGGCCAAGTCTTTTATGGAAGTAATGTTATTACTGGTGCAGACGTAAAATCATTTTATGTACTTGATGGTGATGTTTCATCAGGTTACCGTGGTTCCTTGTCTTGTGATTGGTCCATATACTGTCCATACGCCAAGGACACTATGAATGTATATTTCAAAGGAAAAATTGTTCAGAACGCTGACCCAAAAACTTTTACTCTTCTTGGCTACGGAGTGAATAAGGGAAAAGACATGAGCACCGCACAACCAAATTACGGAAAAGATTTAGAAAATGCCTATTACAAAGGTAATCTAATCCCTAGATCAGACGCAGGTAGTTTTGAACCAGTAAAAAGTGGTGACTACTTTTTTGAATACGCTAAGGATTCAAAAAATGTCTATTGGAAAGATGAGCTCATTTTTGGAGCTGATCCTTTGACATTTCATACCTATGACGGCCAGCAAGCATATGAGGGTTGTACAGCTGGTAGATACAGCTATGATAAAAATGCGGTCTATTATAAAAACACTATAGTTAAAGGCGCTGACATTAAAACATTTAAAGTTATTATAGGTGACGGTGATTTCGCCGAAGACAAAAATAATTTCTATTTAAATGGTCAGGTTACGGATCGAAAAGTTTTTAAAAAATGTAGTTACGGATAGCTGTTAGAAAATAAAAACACACAGCTTGAGCTGGGTGTTAGGTGCAGGCGATTGGTTCGATCGATATGACTTCGTACTCGCGCTCGTCAATTTCGACTGTGTCGCCAACGCGCTTGCCCAAAAGTCTCACGGCATAAGGGTGGTTGCAGGGCAACCGGCCATTAGTGAAAGTAATGACGCCGGCAATTGGAAATTGTCTGTTTTTCCGTCCACACCTCACCACCGCGGTGGTCCCAATCCTTACCTGATCTCGTTCAGGGGGAGTGAATCTTTGAGCGATAGTTTGCGTCCTCAAGCTAATGAGCCACGTAAGCCTTAGTTGGAGCCTGCGCCTCTCTGATGGTTCATGACCTTCCGCTTTGAGTTGTTTGGTCAGAAGATCGATTTGGTCAGGGAGACATGTGCGGTCGTCGGGGAGTATGAGTATTATCATAACCGTCCTTTGGTACTTTGCTCAATAAAGACTATTCCTGTGAGGCACTGATGTCAATAAATTTTTGTGCACAATTTTATTTATTTGACCAAAATTAAACTGATTGCTATGATCAGAGTAGATTGAAAAAAAACAAATTTCACGTCTAGTTCCTCAAAGGCAAGGCTTTTGGGGGTTGGGG
>CAYSEN010000022.1:0-8594 GCA_964430335.1 uncultured Candidatus Saccharibacteria bacterium | reverse complement strand
GGCTCAAAATATAGGCTTCTTTCGAATTATAATATCTTTATCCCATTAGTCAATATTATATTTGACATGACTCATTTTCTCTGATATTATTTGTGTAGTAATTAAGCTCCTTAAAAACGGTGGTTTGATTGAACTAGCGCCTTTTGGTTGGAAATACTTCTTACCAAAAAGCGCTAGTTAATCAGACTAGTCGCAATCAAATTCGTTTGATTCAACAAAAAAATTCGGAAAGAAAAGATACGAAAATGAACGCGACAAAAAGCATCGGCAGCAACTGGAAAGATGCCCTCATTGACGCCCTGGATGGAAACCCCCTCGGCACCACCGAGAAGCTCCGTGTGGAGCAGGAACGGTGGGAGTCTGGGTCGGTGACTATGACATGGTCTTCGCCCTCGTGGGGTGAGATCAACATCGCACTTGTCGGCGGCCTGCGGTTCGGAAAGTCCGAGCAGCACGGACGTCTGCTCCTTGCGAGCGAGATCCTGCTTGGTGGACGGGAAACCAAACGGGTCACCCTACACATCACCGCCAAGGCGAATGCCGGCGTGAGCCTCCTTCGGACCCAGAAGGAAATCGTTGAGGACGTCACCAACGTTGACGATCACCGCCTCCCCGTCTGGACCGTTCCCGTCACCTGGATCGAGGGTCAAGGGCACAACCTGCCTCAGACCCGCCAGCCTCACGAAGACAACTTCGACCTGATCTTCATCGATCACGAGGGTTGCTTCAGGCAACTCGAAATCTCGATCACGACCCGGGTCGGAAAGTTCTGGCTCGCGATCCAGGAGTTGACCGCCGGTCAGGTCGTTCGAACCACCGAGGCCAAGGCTACCAAGCTTGGTGTCACCACCACGACGGTCAGTGACAACATCTGCTTCGTCGCCCCGCTGTACCCCGAGAATGCCTACCCCGGCGCCGACTGGCTCAAGACCAGCGGGGTCATGGGCCAGAAGGTTGTGGCTCATGCCATTGGGCGCGGAGCCTCGGTGCCACTGAGCAAGTGCCATGTGGCCGAGTGGACAGCAATCAAGATCAGCCTGCCCGAGTCCATGAAGGCCAACGGCTGGAAGGTCGCCACGGTCCAGTGGTTCAATGTCCCGTGCGGTTACGGTTTCGTCCGATGCCAAGATGGTATGTCCTGCTTCTGCCACTTCAAGCAGATCCTTGAAGAGTCCGGAAGGCCGGTGGCGAGTGCGGGCAAGTTCCCCTCGCTCCCGCCGATGCGCGAGGTCGCCATCAAGTGGCAGGATTCCCCCGACGGGAAGCGGAAGGCTACGGCCATCCGCGTCCTACCTCTGAGCTAAGCTCAGACGACTAGTAAAGCTAGTCGAAAAAAAACGCAAAGGTGTGTGCTCCGGTACACACCTTTTTTTCTGCTTAAATTTTTATGTTATTAGGCCAAGACTCGACTGCTAGAATTTTTCCTTTTTCAAAAAGCTGAAACATCTCCTCAGTCATAAACGGCGCAAAAGGATGTAAAACGACTAGGTACTTCATAAAAATTTGCTTAATGACTGTCGCCGAATTTTTATTTGATACCGCATCATTTTCCAGAAACACTTCGATATCTGAAAGAAACTGGCAAACCTTCTCCTGCGCAAACGCGAAAGACAACCTGTCTAACAAATTACTGACATTAGAAATCAGTTGATTAAATTCAGTAATAATTTTTTTGTCGTTGCTACTGAGATTCAAATTAGCAAATTCTTTTTGGTCTGACTCTAGGTTCATAATCCTTTGCCCTATTCCCCATAAATTTGCAGAAAAGTTTTTAAACAAACCTAATTGTTCGTCTGAAAGTATGAAATCATCAGGTAGAGTTGTATAGGAAATTAGCGCCATTCTCGTCACGTCTGCACCGTACCTACTTAAGTATTCCTCGATTGAGACAGAGTTACCTAGACTCTTACTCATTTTTTGCCCGTCAGCACCTTTTATAAGTCTATGGAGATAAACTTTTCGGAAAGGTAACTTTCCGGACAAATATTTGCTCAGTAGTATTTTTCTTGATATAGAAAGTCGAAGAAGATCATGACCGATAACCATAATCTGGCTGGGATAAAAATTTTTCAAATTATTTTGCTCACTGTCTTCAAAAACAATTGTTCCCCACTGACCTGAGGAAAACCAAGTGTCGAAAGTATCAGTTTCAGGCAAATACAACGGTCCTTCCTTTTTATTCATTGTCCAACTAACATCTTCCTCTGCGTAAACCCGCTCAAGACCCGCTAATACCTCAGCAAGCGGTACACCGTTATCTATAAAAGTCTTGAGATTTCCAAAATGTCTTTCCCGATTATGATCCACAAACCAGACCGTGAATTTGGAACTATCTTTTATTTCATACCAAACGGGTATTTTAATTCCCCAAACATTTTGCCTAGCGATTGGCCAATCATGCATTTTTTCCATCCACCCTACCAAACCTTTTTCTCTCCATCTTGGGAAAATTTCTAACCGCTCCTCAGAAATCGCTTTTATTGCTGGTGACCTCAGAGGTCTTTTTTCATCATCGAGTTTTAAAAACCAAGTAAGCATTATTTTAGTTTCAGTAAGATGTCCTTTTTTACAGTAATAGGTAACATCCTCTTTTGCCTCCTCAACTTTTTCGATCAAACCTTTATCGCTGAGTAATTTAACCTCAAGAACTCTGGCCTCATCCGGTTTCATTCCGGGGTACCTTTCAAGCATATTTCCATCCCAATCAAGTAAATTTTTTGATGGGAGGTTGTTTCTAAGCGCGTATTCGTAATCGTATTTTTTAAATGACGGACAAAACGGCGACAAAAATGGTTCAATCTGCTCTGGATCAAATTTTCTTTTACTTTCTATTATAAACACAGGCTCTCCTGTAATGGGATTTTTAAGTATGCGACCAATATATCCAGCAAATCTAGAATCTTCTTTGTTTATGATTACGTTGTTGATAGAAAAAATAAATTCTGGACGAAACGTAGCCAAAGAAATAAACTCATCGCTATTATCGAAAAAAAACTTAACAAAGTAGATAGGTCGATTTTCCTTTTCCTCTTTCAATTCTATATCCGCTAAAACGGTACCGCAGTGAGAACAGTAATTGACCATGTAATCCCCGCGATAAATAAGCCCATCTTCTACCATCTTGCTGAATGTCTTATTTACTGAGCCAAGAGCACCTTCGTCCATAGTAAAACGAAAACGTGACCAATCAACACTGGCTCCGGTTGATTTAATTTGATTTTTGATCAAATCATTATTACTTTCAACAAATTTTTTAATATTGGAAAACAGCTCCTCATTGCCGTATTGAGATTTATCAATTCCCGCTTTTTCCAATTCCCTTTCAAAAGTCACTTGAGTTTCGTAACCACCATGATCTGTACCAGGAATCCAGAGGGTTGAGTCTCCCTTTGCTCGACGATAACGCGCCAAGATATCTTGTATGGCGATCATTAAGACATTTCCAACATGCATTCCACCACTTGCATTTGGTGGAACCAAAAACATGGAAAATGTTTTTTTGGAAGGTACGATTTTAGGACTGAAATAATTTCCAGCCTCCCACATTTTACTTATTCTTTGTTCTACCTCCTTATGATCGTAATCATCCTTCATTTATAAAAGGATATCATGATACATGGCAACCAAAAAGCGGATAATTATTTCCCAGCTGTACGAGGTATTAATGAAGCAGATATAAATAGGTTGTCTGAGTTTCCTACCTTTGGATTTCTCATTCCAACAACATCACCAGAAAGATTTACCAAAACACTTCCGATTGATTTACTTGGTGCAATAATGTCGGTTTTAATTACAGACGATTTGATTATAGATTCTGTGGTTGACGCCATTCCTTCTGTGTTAGTCAGGCCACTAATATTTGAGACGATACCTGTAGCTACGGAAATCTTCTCGCCACCCATTGCAATAACAGCCTGTCCTAATTTTAAAGTATTTGAGTCAGAAAAAGTGGCTGTAGGAAAAACCGTAACCTTTACCTTTTCGGTCAATTCAGGTTTGAAAATGGCAAATCCATTACTTGTAGAAAGATTGTTCAGAAATTTAATTGAAACAACGCTGCCGTCATTAAACACAGCTTTAAAATTTCTGATGATTGGATTCTGATTCTCGTCTAAGTCTGGTGCCACTATTTCAGCCGGAGTGACGATAGTTCCGTCCTTGCCTACAACCAAACCGTTACCAGCAAATTCTTCCACCGCCATATCGCCCTCACCTAAAATTTTAACGATTGAAACCAGATTCTTTGTATTTTTCTCTATAGCTGAAACAACGAGGTCGTCTTCCTTGACCACAACTGTCTCTTTTGTCACTACCGAGGCAGACTGTGTTGGATTTGGAACAACCTTTTCAATGGTGTGTTCTACAACACGGTTCACTGTTTGAGTTACACCAGGCGGAGCCTGATCCATAAGGGCAACGGTAACAATCCCCGTAGCAATCGATGTTACGAAGGAAACCAAAAGCGCGACTAGGACAATTTGTTGTTTGTTGAGTGACTCCATAGAATATGTAAAAAATCATAATTCACAGACACACAAAAAGCAAGAAAAAGTTGCCTTAAATTAACAAGAATTTTGGCAAGCCTCCTAAATTACCTTTTTCAAATGCGAAATCACGAAATCTAAATCCTTTTTTGAGGTTTCTCTGCCCATAGTAAAGCGCAAAGTTGTGCTTGCTCTTTCTGAATTACCTGTGGCCGATTTGACTACATACGATTCCTTTTCATCTTTTAGACAGGAACTCTTGGTTGAGCAATAAATGCCTACCGCATCTAATTTTAAAACTGTGAATTCCGGATCAATACCAAGAATTGAGACGTTAACGTTGTTTGGCAAACGCTTCTTTGGATCACCGTTTAGAAAAATTCTTTTTTCGTCCAAAGCCAGCAGTTTCGCAATAAAATAATCACGAAGCGCAACTAATCTTTTTGACTCTTTATCTCGTAAATCATGTGCGATTTTAAACGCATGAGAGAAACCTGCAATAAGCGCAAGATTTTCTGTAGTACTTCTTAAACCAAACTCTTGGCCTCCTCCTAAAAAAATTGGGGAAATATTAGTACCTCTCCTTACATACAACACTCCTACCCCCTTAGGACCATACATTTTGTGCCCATCAAAAGTCAGAAGATCGACACCTAGATTCTCTGGCAAACAATTTAAGTAAAGTGGCGCCTGCGAAGCATCCGAATGAAAAATTATTTTTTCTGACACACTCTTTGCAATCCGTGAAAACTCGCGAATATCCTGAACCACACCTATTTCGTTGTTTGCGTATCCAATCGAGACGAACACGGTATCTTTATTCAGTGCTTTTTTAAATTGTTCTAGGTCCACCAAACCACTTTCCAAAACAGGAATGTAGTCAACCCGTGCTCCTAAACCTTCCAGGTACTTAAAGCATTCCAAAACCGAACTATGCTCAATTCTTGTGGTCACAAAATGACTCTTGGTCAAATCAAGACCTTTTTTTTGAAAATATTTGATAACTCCTAAAATCGCTAAGTTGTTTGATTCGGTGCCTCCTGAAGTAAAAACTATTTCGTCGTTATGTACTTGAAGCAATAAACGGACTGATTTTCTGGCTTCATCAATAGCCTTTTTTGCCTTTAAGCCGAGGAAATGAATTGAGCTAGGATTACCGAAATTTTCAGACCAAAAAGGCGCCATGGCTTTAACCACTTTTTTGTCTACAGGTGTTGTAGAAGCGAAGTCTAGATAAACCTCTTTTTTCATGTTCCATATACTATGAAAAACCGACCAAACTAGCAAATCACAACAACTTTGCAAAATTGACAATTTCAGATATAATCCGGTGGTTATGGAGATGTACACGCAAGAGATTTTTATCACGATTGGTGTGGTTATCACACTTCTAGTTGTAGCTATCTTGCGACTTGAAATGAGACTGAGAAAAGTCCTCAGAGGAAATCGTACAAAAAGCATTGACGAAAGTTTTGACCAGATTGAAACTGAAGTAAAAGAGATCAAAGATTTCAAAAAAGATGTTTCAAAATACCTTGAGTCAGTTGAAAGCCGACTAAACAAAAGTGTCCAAGGAATTGGCACTGTCAGATTTAACCCATTTAAAGGTACTGGTAGCGGGGGCAATCAAAGTTTTGCGACTAGCTTTATAACCTCGAAAGGAGAAGGTGTCACAATTTCAACTCTGTATTCGAGAGACCACGTAAGTGTTTTTGCCAAGCCGATAAAGGATTTCAAATCTGAATTCGAGTTAACCGGTGAAGAAAAAGAGTCTTTGGAAATGGCGAAATCATCTACATCGTTCGAAAAAAAGTAAAAACTATTTAGGTATGAACCTAAAATTTTATCAAAACCACCATGACAGCAAAACCAGAAAAAAACAATACGGCTCTTCCCTGTCCTCCTGTGGTGGCGGTTATGGGTCATATCGACCACGGTAAAACAACTCTACTTGATTACATTAGAAAGTGCTGTTCTGTAGAAAGTGAAACTAGTCATAAAAATGTTGCCGACAGTGAAGCTGGTGGTATTACTCAGCATGTTTCTGCCTACGAAGTTTTAAAGACTGCACCAGACGGAAAAAAGAAATCAATTACCTTTATCGACACACCCGGACACGAGGCCTTTGCCGGCATCAGATCACGAGGTGCAAACATAGCAGACGTTGCTATTCTTGTAGTTTCTGCTGAAGACGGAGTTAAACCACAGACGGTTGAAGCGCTGAAGTTCATAAACGAAAGTAAAACACCCTACATCGTCGCATTAACCAAAATCGATAAACCGAACGCAAATATCGAAAGAGCGAAACAAAGTCTGCTTGAACATGAGATTTACGTCGAAGGATATGGAGGTGAGGTTCCATGTGTTCCCGTTTCCGCTTTTACTGGGGAAGGTGTACCAGAATTACTAGACATGATTCTTCTAGTTGCTGAAGTGGAGGAGATCTCTGCTAATCCAAATAAAAACGCTACCGGAATTGTACTTGAAGCCACAAGATCAAAAATCAAAGGGATTTCATCTACTCTAATAGTTAAGGATGGTACGCTAAGGAAAGGAATGACAATAGCCGTAGGTAAAGCCACATCATCTCTTAGACAGATGGAAAATTTTGCGGGCAAAAAAATTGAAACTTCTCTACCAGGCACACCGGTCTGTATCATAGGCTGGGACAGTATGCCTGAAACCGGTGAGATATTTTACTCATTCGAAAACAAAAAGGAGGCTGAGAAGTTTATTGAAAACACCAGCAATACTGTCGCAAAAACTCCTACAGTAAAAATTCAAAACGACGAAAGAGTGTCCGTGCCAATTGTTGTTAAGGCAGACGTTTCAGGAACCCTAGAAGCGATTGAATATGAGCTATCAAAACTTAGCAACGAAAGAATTTATCCTAAAATAATTCAGGCCGGCACTGGAGATGTAAATGAGTCCGACATGAAAATTGCTTCTGGAACAGAAGGTGTTCATATTTTTGGATTTAACGTAAAGATCGATAGCGCTGCTCGAAACTTGTCAGAAAGAGACGGAATAAACGTTGAGATGTTTAACATCATCTACAAACTAGTCGAAAGAGTGCAAGAAATCCTTGCTGAGAAAACACCTAAGATTGAGGTAGAGGAAGTTCGAGGCAAGGCAAAGATAATGCGAATGTTTAGCCAAGTAAAAGACAAACAGATAATCGGAGGTAAGGTTCAAGAAGGATCAATAGAGACTGGTGCGGAATTTAAAATCATGAGACGTGGTGCTGAAATCGGTAAAGGAAAAATACGAGAGCTCCAACAACAGAAAGAAAAAACCAGCGAAGTTCTAAAGGACCGCGAGTTCGGTGCTCAAGTTGAATCAAAGATGGAAATTGCACCGGGAGATGTTTTGGAAACCTACATCATTGTAAAAAAATAAAATGAACGATATTAAAGAAGAGCGATTCAAAGAAATTATCAGACAAAAAGCGTCTGAATTTTTCTCTATAATCTCTGCAGGAAAAGCATTGATCACTGTCACCAACATCAGAATCGGTGATAAAGGTAAGCAAGTTTTAATTCTATTTACCGTGTATCCAGAAAACCAAGAAAACGGTGTTTTAGATTTTGCTAAAAGAAAGCGAAGTGAATTTAGAGACTATTTAAAAAGCGAAACTAAGCTTTTCAAGTTGCCCTTTGTCGATTTTGAGTTAGACTTAGGCGAGAAGAACAGGCAGAAAATTGATACCCTATCGCAATTATAATCAAATGGCCACGTAGACAAGTGGTAAGTCAGGAGTCTGCAAAACTCCTATGCGCGAGTTCGATTCTCGCCGTGGCCTCACGAAGAGTGTTCTAAATGAACATGCGGCTATAATCGCCCGACTACATCGGCAGGTACTTTTCCATCTCGAAGACTCGATAAGGAAAAGTCTTTTGATTTCGGTCGCAGGAAAAGCAGTTTTCCTGCTCGAAGCCACCGAAATCAAACCCGATTGAGCATTTTCTGGAGTGTCTGCACGAACAGAAAATCCAATCGGGGTACTGAACCTGTAAGGTTCGATTCTCGCCGTGGCCTCAACGAACAAGCAACTACTTGCTTGTGTGCGAGAATCGAAAAGGTTCTTCCATATTTTTGAGCAATTCATAT
>CAYSEN010000021.1:0-9735 GCA_964430335.1 uncultured Candidatus Saccharibacteria bacterium | reverse complement strand
ACTCAAATCTTAGGAATGCAAGTCTTTTCTATATATTTTATTTTTGTTGTGTATTAAAATATACGCATTAGTTTTATCGAACCTGATTGAAAAATTTATTGAAAAAAAGAATACTAGCTGGCTTCTATCTATGTTTGGCTTTCGTGGTTCTCTCTTTGTTGTTTGCAAACACTTTTGAAATTTCAAGGGAGACAATTAATAATTTTATAAAAAGAATACCGCCGGTCTATTCTAAGACTGTAAAAGTGGAAACTTTTTTGTATGAAGGGGATGTTTCCCATATATTTTTTCACAGTTTAGTTGTGTATCCGGATTTAGCTTTCAAAGGCAATTATAAAAGCGAGTCGTACAAGGACTATATGATTAGTAGGGATGAGTTTTTAAAAATTCTCCCAGAGCTCTATAAAAATAATTTTGTATTGATAGATATTAAGTTGCTTTATTCGGTAGGCACCGACGGAAAAGTCACAAAAAATAAATTATTTTTACCTAAGGACAAGAAACCTCTGATCATCTCGCTCGATGATTTGTCCTATTACAGATCTATGAACGGTCATGGCTTCGCGAATAAATTAGTACTAGATAAAAATGGCCGAGTCGCTACCCAGATCAAAAATTTAGAGGGGAAAACTGAGATTACGCGAGATGGTGACGTAGTACCTATTCTAGATGACTTTGTGCTAGCTCATCCAGATTTTTCATTTAACGGGGCGAAAGGAATCATTGCCACGACTGGTTATGAAGGAGTACTTGGTTATCGAACCGACATTGATGATCTAGATAATTACCCACAAGACTCCAGAGAAGCCAGAAAGGTGATTGAGAAGTTAAAAAAGACCGGTTGGCAATTCGCTAGTCATAGTTATGCACACAACGAACCTTTTTTGTACGACACCATCAGTCTTACAGAATTACAAAATGACATTGATTCCTGGAACAAGGAGGTACGACCTCTTGTCGGCGATACTGACATATTCATTGGTCCATTCGGAGAAATTTTCCAGCACGGCGATCCTCGAAGAGCGCTACTAGTTAAAAACGGTTTCAAAATGCTATGCGGTGTAGGAATGGATGGTTATTTAAATTTCTATCCAGATTATGCCGTAATGAACAGAGCAGACATCGATGGTTACAGGATAAAAAATTCTCCAGAGCTACTGAAGAAATATTTTGATACGAAAGTGCTTTCAGGAGAATAAATCGTCTGAGAAATTTATATTCCCGCGACTCCAAACAGACTTCCAACTCCATATGTTATTGCCATAGCTAGAATTCCTCCAACCAAGACTCGAATCGTGGCTTTTGACTTACTGGCTTCACCAGCATGAGCACTTAGAGCTCCTGTGATTATCAATGCCACAACAACCGAAACAAAGGCTGCAGGTATATGCCACTTAGCTGGTGAAAGTACAATCGCAAGTACAGGAATTACTCCACCGCTGATAAAGGCAAGTCCTGATGCAAAGGCTGCGTGAGTAGGGTTTGTAAGATCATTAGGGTCAATTCCTAGCTCAGCGTCAACATGTGCAGCGAAGGCGTCTTTTTTGGTCAGTTCCTCTGCCACGATTTCTGCGGTTTTTCTTGAAAGACCTTTTCTTTCATAAATGACAACAAGTTCATTTAATTCTTTTTCTGGGGCGTGCTCGAGCTCGTACCTCTCAATGTCCAACATCGCTTTTTCAGTATCTCTTTGTGTACTGACAGAAACATATTCTCCAACGGCCATTGAAAAGGCACCGGCCACAAGGGCTGCCACACCGGCTGTGAGTATAAAACTGCTTGAATTGGATGCTCCTGCAACACCAACAATAACCGAGGAAACAGAGACGATTCCATCATTTGCGCCAAGCACGGCTGCTCTTAGCCAATTTAGTCTTCCGCCCATTATGGCGTTGTTAGATTCCTCGTGGATTATAGGATCTCTTGTGTGAGTCATGGCTCGATTATAGCATTTTCACTTAATGTTTTCCGTTTTCTCTACGACTTTCAACTTTTTTTCGAAACCAATCTCGTTTTCCTAATAAGTCGATAATTGGAAAAAGGAAAGTGAGAATAATATCGGTGATCAACTCTTTAGGACGGGGGATACCGAAAGCAACAAAATGCTTAGCGGAAATTTTTCGAGCAAGCCAACGAACTCGTAGGTAATGACCAAAGGTTGAAATTATGATAAGTTCCGCATTTTCTTTTATTGCTATTTCTTGGACAGCTTCGAGTTCGCCTATGGTTTCATAACTTTTCAAATCGATGTGTATATTTTTTGCACCAAGCTCTTCCAGAGCAGAGAAAATAAAATCAGCTTCGGCAGGTTTGTCTTTAATGTGTACTGCGCTTACCACAGCGATTTTTACTGAGTCGCCATTTGCCAAAAGTTTCTTTTCGATTTTTACCGCTTTCACGCAACCTCGATACCAATCCTGAAATTTCTTCGGACCAATTCTGCCGGTTGCTGGGTTTTTGGCTACTGGCCAGATGATGTATTTCATGTGTGATAATTATACAAAAGAAAAACCACCGAAGCATGTTGCTTGGTGGCTAGTAGCTGTAGGTCCAGAGTCCATAGCGACGAGCGACACCATCTCCACCACTCGATTCCAAATTTCGGCCGGAACGCGTCGCTTCGGGTTGAGATTCGGAGACCGTGAGGTAGAAATCAGGTGTGATGATACGGTGGTCGAACTGGCCGAGGTCAATCGACCTGATCGCTTGGTAGAAAGGCCGGCGATACCAACCATTGGCAGGGCTGTACCGTGCGTTGTACACGTACTCCTTGCCTTCGTACCAACCGACCATTCCGTGGTAGGGAGTCACGATCACCTCACCTCCGGCCTTGTGGTAAGTCATTTTCATGGATGCCCAAGCTGGGGCAATTCCACTGAACCGTTTTTTGAGTGCCTTGGTTACAGGGCTATCTGCGGATTTTGTCATATGCAGGGGTACTAATTTGCTCGCGATAATCTACATCTCAAAATATCTTTTGTCAAATGTTGCAAGACGAACTGTTAGACGTCGGTTTTCGTTTTTTCTATGGAGGGCGGAATTGAGTCACGAGTTACTAAGTCTTTTGTTGCAAAGGCCAACAAAAGCCTAAGTACTCGCGACCCCGGCTCGTCTGTTTTGCGTGCTCTCAAAACATGACTGCGCCCGTTCGATTCCGACGCGAGTAAAGCAGTTTACTCGCTCCCACTCCACTCAAAAAACAAAAGCACCCCTTAAGGGTGCTAATGTTTTTGCGAGTGGAGATGGGCGGAATCGAACCGCCGTGCATATAAATATTTCGAATGAGTCTACATTGTATATTTAATCTTTAATCCTTACGGATTTTTAAGTATCAAAACTTTTAGATTAAAAGAACATTTTGATACCGATTCTTTTTATTTAGAGAGTGAGCCAAGAAGGGAACACTCTCGGTTCCGAATTATGAACGTTTATGTATGCCTATCGGACGTTGGCACAATAACCGTCGCCTAGGCTAATGCGTAAGCGAAAGCAAGATCGCGTCCTCCAAAGTATGGAGAGACAACTCCCTTAGCTTTTGAAAGTAAGTTTTTTGCACTTAACTTTTCCAGCAGTTTAAGGAATTACTGGAGTTCCACAATGCACATAGGAAATTGATCTACATGTCTAGGCCGGTCATCCCCCCGAAAAAATTTTAAGGAAAATTTTTTCGGGCGAAGGGCCGGCACTTTGTTATTGATTTTTCAAAGCTCTGTCTATCTCTCTTTTGGCGTCACGTTTTTTGAGAGTTTCGCGCTTGTCGAATTTCTTTTTACCACGTGCCACTGCGATTTCAACCTTGATTTTCCTTCCGGAATTATACATTGAAATAGGCACTATTGTCAACCCTTTCTTGGCCTCATAAGACGCCAAGCTCGATATCTCCTTTTTTGTTAGCAAGAGACGACGATTTCTTAGTGGGTCAAAGTCTTTTGGGGTGTTGTTTGGTTGAAAAGCGGGAATGTTTGTGTTCATTAGGTATGCTTCGCCTCCACGGATTGTTACGTATGAGCCTAAAAGAGAACCCTGATGATTGCGAATCGATTTAACCTCAAAACCAAGAAGTTCTATACCAGCCGTGAATTTTTCAAGGATTTCAAAATCAAAGGTGGCTTTATTGTTGAAAACTAAATTGGCCATTGATTTATCATAGCAAAATATGGTTTCTTTACAAAAAAAATGACGGTGGTAATCTTTTTATCAGCATCAGTTCAAGGAGATTACAATGATTTTTGTGATTCTTTTCGGGGTCGTCGAAGGCGCAAGTTTTGTCTGGGCTGCTTGTGAAGCTTTTCATGAGCTCTTGGAGGCTTGGCGAGTTTCTTTTCGTTTTTGATTTTCATGATCACTCTGCATTTGCAGGGTGATTTTTTTTTGCTTTACAAAAGAGCCTTTGGTGGTACGCTTATGGGAGCGAAGAAAGGAGGGCCCGATGTCCATTTTTCTGGTAGTTCTCCAGATGGTCGGGGTGTGGATCCTGTCGTTGGTGTCAATTGTTTTGGGTGTTATCACCCTGTCCATTCCCTTCATTGGGCTAGTTGTTCATTCCTCAGAGAAGGATCATCTAGCCTTCAGTATCAGTGAAGATCCTGTTTCAAATGATCGCCCAACATAGGTTGTGGCGGTTTTCTTTTAAACAAGTTGATTTAATGCTAGTGTATTAGAACTCAAATATTTTGTGCTTTTCAGCTAAAAAGTTTAAAAATAAGGATTTTAATAGGGTTAAGCGAGAAATTATAAAAAGAAATATGGCAAAACAACCTAAATCATTTAGAAATAACGCACTGACAACAGTATTCATTTTTTTGATACTTATGACTGTGTATTCTTTTTTGACCGAAAGCGCCACAAAAGTGCCTGTTATTTCCATTTCTCAGCTTTCTTCAGACGTTTCAGCCAGCTTAGTTTCTAAAATTACAGTTGTGGGAGACGACCTAGAAGTCACCTATGTTAAGGATAATGAAGTCAAAAAATCTAAAAAAGAAGAAGGTACAGCGCTGACTGACACTTTGGTAAATTATGGAGTCCCTCTTTCAAAACTAAGTACTTTGCAGATTGAAGTGAAGTCGGACACAGGTCTTGGTTTTTGGATATTAAATCTGGCTCCTTTTATTATCCCTCTTATATTTATTTTAGTTTTTGTTTGGTTTTTGACCCGTCAGGTAAAGGGAGCGGGTATGCAGGCTTTTACTTTTGGTCAATCAAAAGCTCGAATCACTTTTCCGTCTGATAAAAAACAGCGAGTAACATTTAAGGATGTTGCGGGTGCAAAAGAGGCAAAAGAAGAACTGAAGGAAATTGTAGACTTTCTGAAGAATCCTAAAAAATTCCTAGATATTGGCGCGGTCATTCCAAAAGGCGTTCTGCTTATGGGTGCTCCGGGAACTGGTAAAACTTTGCTGGCACGTGCTGTGGCGGGCGAGGCGGGCGTAGCTTTCTTCTCGATTTCTGGATCTGAATTTGTTGAAATGTTTGTTGGTGTTGGTGCATCGAGAGTTCGCGATCTATTTAAGTTGGCAAAAACCGCATCACCTTCGATTATTTTCGTAGATGAAATCGACGCGGTTGGCCGTGTTCGAGGTACTGGTGTAGGCGGAGGCAACGATGAACGCGAGCAAACTCTAAACCAGATTTTGGTTGAAATGGATGGATTTGAACAGAATGAAAAGGTGATTGTTATGGCGGCTACAAACCGACCGGATGTGCTCGATCCCGCTCTTTTGCGTCCAGGAAGATTCGATCGACGAGTTACAATCGACCTTCCTGATCGACACGACCGAGAGGAGATTTTAAAAATTCATTCAGCTAAAAAACCTTTTGCTGAAGATGTTAATTTGAGTGTTATTGCAGAGAGAACTCCAGGATTTTCAGGAGCTGACTTGTATTCCCTTATGAACGAAGGGGCCATTTTGGCAGCACGCGAAAATCGCACCAAGATTGCTCAGTTTGATTTGATCCGTTCGATTGAAAAAGTCATGCTCGGTCCCGAAAGAAAGAGTCACATTCTTTCTGATCAGGAAAAAGAAATTACCGCTTACCACGAAGCCGGACACGCCTTGGTGGCATCCGTTTTGCCTTTCGCAGATCCTGTACACAAAATCTCAATTATTTCACGAGGTCGCGCCGCGGGTTACACACTCAAGTTGCCACTTGAGGATAGGAAATTACAATCTAGAAAAGAATTCCTCGATGATATAGCGGTTTCTCTCGGAGGTTATGTTGCTGAGAAAATGATTTTCGGTGATCTTACTACTGGTCCTTCAAATGATTTGCAGGTTTCTACCGCCTTGGCACGAGACATGGTCACAAAGTACGGAATGTCAGATAAGATGGGCCCAATGGCACTTGAAGGTTCAGGTGGCCGACCACTGTTTGGAAGAGGAATGGAAGGCAGAGAGTTTTCTGAGCGTGTTGGTTCTGAAATCGACTCTGAGGTTTCAAGAATTATGAATGAAGCCCACGCAAAGGCAGAGGAAATTCTAACTAAAAATCGCAAAGCTCTAGATGCAATTTCTCAAAAATTGATCGAAGTGGAAAATATAGAGCAAGCTGAGTACGAAACCATCATTACTGCTTTTGGAATTATTCCAAAAAAGAAAAAAGTGATAGTTGAAGAACCTGCAAAATAGCTATTATTTTAGGTTACTCCAAAGAGAGTTAAACATAAGAAGTTCTGTTTCGTAGATGCCCTTATCCTCGATAATAAGACCGTGCGGAATGTTGTTTTCGCCTAGAGAAATCATGGCTACTTTTCCGCTGTAAATTAGTTTATAGACGGGTACGGTTTCTTTCTTTGTGAGCCACTTTCTTTCATCGAGGCCAGAAGTTTTACCGCCAGAGCCAAGCGCAATAGTTTTAACAAAAATTTTTCTCTTTAGTCTTTCTTCTGTGAAATTTGGGAAGGCTTGTTCATTGTACAAAATCGGTCTAAGTGATGATGAAGAGTAGGCGAAGTACTCTTTTTTATTAAGACCTTTTACGGTGTCTAGTACGTCCTCAAGAATGGTTCTAATTCCACTGTAATTTTCATAGAATTTGATGACAGGGTGACCGATAGTCTTTCTAGATAGGGTAGAGAGTTCCGAAACAATTTCTGGTAACTTGTGTTCAAGTTCACTCATTTCTGCTTTTTTGCGTTCAAATAAATTTGAAAGCACTCTCGGTTCCTCAGCTACGAAGTGCTGATTTTTGCCTTGGTGGAAGTATGAAACCAAACCTATTTTTTGAAGTTTTTTGAGCAACTCGTAGGTTGTTCCGCGATTGATATCTGCCTTTTCAGCAATTTTTCTAATGGCGGTAGGTCCCAATTCAAGTAGAGTAAGGTAGAGTTTAGCCTCTCTATCAGTTAGACCGATCTGCCCTAGAGTTTCCTCGATGTTTTTCATTTCGCCACTATACACTAAGGATTTCCATTTGACAAATTAACATATTTCTTTCTTAAACAAGGATATAAACAGTTGTTGTCAATTTTTTGTTGACAACAATACGAAGAACCTTATACTTATTGCAGTTTAGAACGAAGGGATAATTTATGGAGACTCAATGGAAGAAAAAACGGGACGCCGCTAAGGATGCGAGCGAGTCCGAAGGTGTCGTGAATCAAGCCTTGCACTGTGGAGATCGTGAAGAACTTCTTCGGTTCCTCGGGGAACTCTACAAGGAGTTCATTGGACCCGATGAGGCGGGTGGTGGAGAAGCGGGCACCCTAGACGCTATGCGTCGGGTCCATGTTGCTCTTCAGCCCACCGATGACGAATTGGCTTTGGTTGGAGTCAATCCTAAGCACCTCAGTGCTTACCTAAATCACGATGACTCCGCCACTCAGGCTCTTCAACAGGCGATTGCCTGAAGGTCTTTGCACCGATCGCGCTGATTCATTTCAGCGCGATTTTCATTAGGGTTCTGATGTTCTAATTAGTAAATTGAAAACAAAATATTTTCTCCAGTTTTGGAGGGAAAGGAAATTTGAAAGCAACTAAAAAAGTGCTTCGTGCGGGGTCTGAACGATATGAGTTCAAAGTTTTTGCACTTTCACGAGGTTCTCACAATTCACCGCCACCGATTCAAGCGAATCTAGGCGATCCAAACGAACCCTGGGTACTTTATGACAGGGTAATCGCAGATTTTGGCCGAATGGTCGGCCGGGATTACGTTGCTGTGCCTTTTACGTTTCCAACGATCGGTCATCGACAGTACGGTGATTTTGTTGGAAGTGTGGGTCAGAGGAGTTTGAAGCACACTCGAGTTGTTGTTTCTGACGAGCCTCTTCGTTTCACCGGAGTGATGCGCAAGGTTAGGCAGTTTGCTGAGCTTGCACAGTGTCTGCGATTCCCAAAATCCGATCACTGTGCGTGCGTGCGCGGACTTAGTATGGAGAAAGGTATGCCGACTTTTTCATTCGGATCAGGTCCGTACGAGGAAGTTTTCGCAACTATGAATTCTCAGGGTCTGCGTTTCAAGGTGTCGGCAAAACAGTTGCAGGTTGCTAAAATTTTGTCCGGACCGAAAGGTCGGAATGATTTGGCAGGTCTGTCCAGTGATCTTGTCGGAAAATTTGGCGACGTCACGATTCGTCAGGCAACGCATCGTCATTTCGGAGGAATACCTCCTTTTGATTCTGGCGCGGTGAGTTACCTGATCGGTATGGCTGCCGTTATCACCACTTCCGATGGTTACGCTGTCTTTGGACGTCGTGCGAAGCGGAAGGTGTCGTTTAATACGGGAATCAATCTGGCTACTTCTGGAGGTTTTGTTTTCGATCGCGAGAAGATCGAAACTTCCGGGTTTGCTGGGTTTGTCGAGCATGAGATTCTTCGCGAAGCGCGTGAGGAGGTCGGTATCCGTGGTAAGGATTGTGCCGTCACAATTCTTTCGCTCTTGCGCGAATTATCGCGTGCTGGAAGTCCTGAAATCCTCGCTCTCATTGAGTTTTTTGGAACTCTTAAGGATTTCACTAGAGGGGTGGTTGGCAACAATCATCCCGAACAGGACATTGACGCCATTTTCGCAATTCCGATTCAAGATGCAAGGCGACTTGTGCTTAATCCTGAGGCGAGAAAAGTTCTACAGCCAAAGGCTCTCGCGGCACTCATTATGCTCGACCGGCATTTGAGAATGAACGGAAGTTAGTTTGGTCACTCGTCTCATTTTCGAGGCGAGTTTTTTATATTTAAAATTGTCCGCCCTCTTGGACTCGAACCAAGGACCAGAGAGGTATATGAATTATTTCAGTGTCCGCCCTCTTGGACTCGAACCAAGGACCCCAGAGGTATAAGCTCTGTGCTCTAACCAACTGAGCTAAGGGCGGACACTAAAATTTTCAATTCATATAATTTCTGCGCTCGGACGATGTACAAGCTTGGCTTGCACTCGATCCTCGCTTGAAATTATAAGCTCTGTGCTCTAACCAACTGAGCTAAGGGCGGTTATACCGGAATACTATAACACAATTCGCTGTCGGGCAATTTTACTCAAAATGCACGTCGCCACGACTCTTTACTTGCTCGGCCAGGAGGGGGAAACGGGAGAGTGTGGGGTCGAGTGCGATGAGGCGACTTGCTTCAGAGCGAGCCGCCTCTACCATTTTAAGATTTTGAAGTGCTTCCATTGCGATGTCTGAAACACCCCATTGTTTACCTCCAGAGAGTTCTCCAGCACCTCTGAATTTAAGATCGTACTCCGCCAATTCAAAGCCATTTTTTGCCGTGCTTAATGCTTTGAGTCGATCAAAGGTTTTTT
>CAYSEN010000020.1:0-10679 GCA_964430335.1 uncultured Candidatus Saccharibacteria bacterium | reverse complement strand
TTTTACATAGTCACCGCGATGGTTTTTTTCATATTGGTGGTTGGTCTGCCTGTTTTTTTTGCAACATATAAACCTCCAAGCTGTTCTGATGGTAAACAGAATCAGAACGAAAAAGGTGTTGATTGTGGCGGACCTTGCTCCGTTTTGTGCAAAGCCTCAGCACTTGATTTGATTGTTCATTGGCAAAGAGCTTTTATGATCAAAAAGGGTTTGTATAACGTCGTGGCTTATGTTGAGAACCCTAATCTTGATTCGGGTATCAGAAGCCTAAATTATAGTTTTAAAGTATACGATAAGGACAGCTCACTCATTTATGAGCGAAGAGGTTCAACCTTCGTTCCGCCTAAGAAAATTTTCGCTATTTTCGAAGGAAATATTTTGACTGGGGAAAGGGTTCCGGCTAAAACTTTTTTTGAGTTCAACCAAAGTCCTTGGGAAAGGGGAGTGTCGAGCGATTCGACTTTAGGTTTTTCAAATCAGCTTTTGACAAAGGACAATGGCCAGCAGAAATTGACGGCTCAAATTGATAATAAAAATATCAATGATGTGTATAAAGTTGAGGTGGTGGCGATTGTGTACGACGAAGATAGTGAATCAGATAACTACGGTAACGCCATAGCCTCGTCTCGCACCTTTGTTGAGAACGTGCCTAAAAATGGAAGCGCACCAGTGTTTTTCACCTGGCCAAATATTTTCTCCACAAATACTACTAGGACCGAATTGCTATACAGAATTTTGCACTAATTTTATGGCCCAAAATTCTCTCGGTATCCGTAAGAATTTCTTCGCGATTGATTGGATGATGATTCTGTCATTGTTGCCAATTCTTGGTGCTGGGTTGGTAACCATGAATTCATTTACGGGAGAAAGCGGTTTATTTAATAAACAGGTTGCTTGGATCGCGGTCAGTTTTATTATTTTTTTTGTTTTAAGTTTTGTTGATTTTAGATTTTTAAGAAGAACACGCGTCCTGGTAGGTCTGTTTCTAGCTTCATGTTTGTTGCTTTTAATACTCTTGGCGGTTGCTGGTGTTACAAACGGCGCTCAGAGCTGGTTGCGTTTAGGAGGAATTTCACTACAACCTGCAGACCCTATTAAACTTGTTTTGATTGCGATTTTAGCAAAATATTTTTCACGAAGACATATAGAAATTGCCAACATCAGGCACATTTTAGTTTCGGGCTTCTACTCTTTTGTATTTTTTGTTTTGATAGCCATTCAGCCTGACTTTGGCTCAGCAATCATTATTTTCCTGATCTGGTTTGGAATGGTGCTGGTGTCCGGGATTTCAAAAAAACATCTGGCACTGGTATTTTTCATCGGGCTCTTATCTTTCGGAGGCCTGTGGTTTTACGTTTTTAAGGATTATCAGAAACACAGAATCATCAACTTCATACATCCCTTATCAGATATTCGAGGGACGGGTTACAACGCATACCAGTCGACTATTGCTGTGGGTTCTGGAGAGATATTTGGAAAAGGGGTGGGTTTCGGCACTCAATCTAGACTAAAATTTTTACCTGAATTTGAGACGGATTTTATCTTCGCTTCTTTTGCAGAGGAGTGGGGATTTTTAGGAGCACTTATTTTGATTTCGCTTTATGCAATTGTGGTTTGGAGAATACTTTTACATTCAATGCGTGGTGCGACTAATTTTGAAATGTTGTTTGGACTTGGTTTGGCTGTTTATATTATGAGCCATTTTTTTATAAATGTTGGTATGAACATAGGGCTCCTTCCAGTTACAGGAATTACTTTGCCTTTTATGAGTTACGGAGGTAGTCACCTCCTTACAGAATTCGCTGGCCTAGGAATGCTTATGGGTATGAGTCGATATCAGAGAACGGCTCACAAAGATTTGTCGAGAAATGAACTTTTAGGGGTCTAATTCTTAAGCCGTAGGCGTGTAAATTTTTTGTGTCTCATCTAACATTTTCTGAAGTGTATATTCATTCTTAATTTTCTCAACAATTTTTTCTCCGAATTCTTTTCTTTTGTTTTCGTGGTTGATAAGGAAGGCCAGACATTCCGCAATTTCCTTAGATCTTTTTTCGCGAATTATTACACCAGATTTCATATCATCTACTACCTCCGTAATACCACCGACACTGGTGGCGATAATCGGTAGTCCTGCTTGGCCAGCCTCAAGTAATACGTATGGCAGGCCTTCCTTTAGAGAGGGAATTAAGAATAGATCAAAAGCCTTGAGAAGCTCAGCTGCGTTATTATATTGGCCTAAAAGATACACGTTGTTCTCTAATTTTTCTCTTTTTATAGCTTCCTCCAAAGATTTTTTTTCTTCACCGTCACCGATTATCACATAGCTGGCGTTTTTTATCTTTTCATCGAGATTTTCCTGTTGTAGTAATAAACCGTAAGCACCAATGGCATATTCTAGACCTTTGTTTTTGTGTAACTCAGCTATACTGCCGATTAGGAAGGTTGAATCTGAAATCGGTTTGTTGATTGCCTGCGATATGATTTGGCGCGATTCGTTTCTGTTTTTGTAATTTGTCTGATCTATTCCGTTGTGTATCATTTCAATTTTGTTCTGAATGAACAAGAAATCCTTCACTTTTTCTTTGTCGTCATCTGACACGACTATTGTTTTGTGGCTAAGTATTACGGTAAGCCAAGAGCTGTACTCAATCATTTTTTTGAACAGAAACTTTCTTTTTTCTTTAAAAGCCCAACCATGAGCAGTGAAGATAATCTTTATTAGATTGTGCTTTTGTTTTTGATCAAACTGGAATCTCAAGTTGTAAATTCGAGCGATAGCCGCTCCCAATCCGCCAGCTTTTGAGCTGTTTAAATGAATTATATTAGGCTTAAAATTATTTATTATTTTATAAATACTGAGCAGGGATTTGAATTCTTTGAGCAGGTTAACATCTCGTTCTAGGGAAGGGATACCGATGGTTTTAATGCCTTTTTCCTCGAGCTTTGTTTTTAGTAAGCCGTCGCCACCTAGTGCCACAGCGACATCAAATTTGTCCTTTGAAAGGTTTGTTGCTAGGTCAAAAACATAGCGTTGCGCTCCGCCCCAATTGCTTTTGGTAATCATGTACAATATTTTTGTTTTTTTATTTTCTTGAGGCATATTTTATTAAATCCACTTTGGGGTGGAGCGGTCGAAGGGGGTCGGGGAAACTGTAGTTTCCCCGTGGAGGAAGGCAACCTTGTGTTGGAAAACCGAGGGTTTCCAAAGGGCTCCGCCCCAATTGCTTTTGGTAATCATGTACAATATTTTTGTTTTTTTATTTTCTTGTTCAGGCATGTTCACGCTTTTTCTTTTGTATTATACATCTAAATTAATCATTTATAACTTAAAATAGTCGTAAAAGGTTATACCTAAAGCCTCTGGCCAATTAGTGATTTTTTGCTATAATAACACCGTTATGTCAATTTTGAATAAGAAGGAGCATGTAATTCTGGTTTTAGGAGATGTGGTTTTGTTCCTTGTCTCTCTTTGGGTGACTCTTATAATTCGCTATGGTTATTCTCTCAATCACCAAATTTTCTACGCGCACTTAGCTCCGTTTACTCTCCTTGGCGTGGTTTGGATAATGGTCTTTTTCATTGCTGGGTTGTACGAAAAGCACACACTGCTTTTCAGAAGGAAACTTCCACACATTCTGCTTAACGCGGTTCTAGCAAACAGCTTCTTGGCCATTATCTTTTTCTACTTTATTCCTTACTTTGGGATTTCGCCTAAAGTGAATCTATTTTTATACCTTTTAATATCATCCGCTCTAATTTTTACGTGGAGAGTTTACGGATACAGACTCTTTTACGCTAGAAAAAAGCAGAACGCCGTTATTATTGGAACAGGCACAGAGTTGGCTGAGCTGGCCCTTGAAGTTAACAGAAACGAGCGTTACAACATCCGCTTTGTGGAGGTTGTTGAGTTGAGTACAACCAACATTTCTGATTTTAAGAATAAAATTCTGACAAAAATTGAATCCGAGCAGGTCACTTTGGTTGCCATAGATTTTAGTAACAAAAATATTGAGTCTGTTTTGCCATATTTGTACAGTTTGGTGTTTAAAAATGTTCAGTTTGTAGATATTCACAATTTGTACGAGGAGGTTTTTGATCGTATACCTCTTTCCCTAATTCGTTACGATTGGTTTCTGCAATATGTTTCAGTTTCTCCATCAGTAGGGTACGACGCTCTAAAAAGAATGATGGATATCACTTTGTCTTTCATTTTAGGGCTAATATCTTTGGTTTTTTACCCGTTCATCATTTTGGCTATAAAGCTCGATGATGGCGGACCCGTATTCATTTTCCAAGAGAGAGTGGGGACTTCTGGCAAAAAGTTCAAAACAATTAAATTTAGAACCATGAGTCGAGATGACGCTGGTATTGAAAAAGATACTAAAACTAATAAGCCTACTCGTGTTGGCCCGGTACTAAGAAAATCTCGTATGGATGAATTACCTCAATTTTGGAATATTTTGGTAGGGGATTTGTCACTCATTGGCCCGAGACCGGAATTACCAAGTCTTGTCGCTGTATATGAGAAAGAAGTCCCATATTACAACGTAAGACACCTGATTAAACCAGGACTTTCTGGCTGGGCCCAGCTATATCACGAAAAACACCCTCATCACAGTGCTGATATTTTGGAAACTAGGGTAAAATTGTCCTATGATTTGTACTACATAAAGAACAGATCATTGTTTCTGGATTTAAAGATTGCATTAAAAACTCTAAAAACTTTGTTATCAAGAAGTGGAGCTTAGATCGTGTAAGTATTTATCTGAAATTTAAGTTACAAGTAGTATGAATATAAAAAATAAAAAAGTAATAGTAGTAGGCGGGGCAGGCTTCATCGGTTCGCATGTGACCGATGCTTTGGTTGCTAAGCAGTACGAAGTCCACGTGATAGACAATCTGTCGGGCGGAAAAAAAGAAAATTTAAATCCTAAGGCCAAATTTCACAATTTAGACATTAGAGATTTAGAGTCAATCAAGCCTGTTATTGCAGGGGCTACGTATGTTTTTCATCTAGCTGCGCTTCCACGTGTACAATACTCGATCGAAAATCCTCTTGAAACCCACGACGTTAATGTTACAGGAATGCAAAATGTTCTGATCGCCTCAAAAGAGGGTGGGGTAAAGAGGCTAATTTATTCTGCATCAAGTTCAGCGTATGGAGACCAGTCTAAAATGCCACTTGTTGAAGATATGACGCCAAGTCCAAAGAGCCCTTACGGTCTACACAAATACGTAGGTGAGGTCTATTGCAAGGTCTGGAGCGATGTATATGGCCTGGAAACGGTCTCTCTGAGATATTTTAATGTTTACGGACCACGCATCAATCCTGACGGCGCGTATCCTCTCGCAATCGGTAAATTTTTGAAACAAAGACAGGCAGGATTACCGATGACAATCTGGGGGGATGGAACTCAAACTAGAGATTTCACAAATGTTAAGGATGTCGTTTCAGCCAATATGTTAGCCATGGAAAGCGATAAGGTCGGCAAAGGAGAGGTGATTAATATCGGAGCTGGAAAGAACTGCACAATAAACGATTTAGCAAAAATGGTCGGAGGCCCTGTTGTTCACGAACCGCCAAGACTTGAACCTCATGACACTTTGGCAGACAACTCTTTGGCCAAAAAGCTTCTAGGTTGGGAACCGAAGGTCAGTCTCGAAGAGGGAATTTCGGAATTGAAGAAGATTTTCGGAGTCTAATTTTGGTTGATTATTTCTCAAAACTCACTATAATGTCGGAATTATGTGGAAAAAAAGATTAACGGCATTTATTCTCATTTTAGCAGCTGTCGGTGTTGGTTATTTTGCGGATCTTAGACTTGGAAAAAAGTCTGATTTTCCTTTTGTTAACGTTACTGTTTCGCATTCTAAATATAAATTAGGTCTCGATTTAAACGGCGGTAGTCATCTTGTCTACAAAGCAGACACATCAAAACTTACGGGTTCTGATGTTTCTGATGCTATGACTGCTCTTCGAGACGTTATCGAAAGAAGAGTAAACCTTTTCGGTGTATCTGAACCTATAGTCCAGACCGAGAAGGGAGGACTCGTTGGAGGAGGTGAGGATCGATTGGTTGTTGAACTGCCAGGTGTGACAGATGTAAAAAAGGCAATAGAGCTTATCGGCCAGACTCCAAATCTTGAATTTAAACTTGTTCGAGAATCCGTAAAAGATTTATCTCAAGAAGAACTTAAAAATAAGACTCTAGATGAAGTCTTCGAGGCTACAGCACTTACAGGACGTTTTCTAGAAAAGGCTAGGTTGGATTTTGATCAGAGAACCGGAGAACCAATGGTTACTTTGACCTTCAACTCTGAAGGACAAAAAATGTTCTCAAAGATTACCAAGGAAAACATCAATAAGGTTTTGGCAATTTTTCTAGATGGACAGCCGATTTCAACTCCTGTAATTAGACAAGAAATTACTTCTGGCGACGCCACTATTTCAGGTGGATTTAAGGTTGCTGAAGCAAAAGAGCTAGCAAGAAATCTAAATTACGGAGCTTTGCCAGTACCAATAGAACTTGTTAGCACTCAAACTATCGGCGCTTCACTTGGCGAAAACGCCTTAAATGCTGGTGTTAAATCTGGCCTTATCGCTTTCTTTATCATCTCTGTTTTCTTAATCATTTGGTACAGATTGCCTGGAGTTGTTGCTGTTGTATCACTTTCTGTTTACGTCTTGATTAACCTTGTGATATTTAAGTACATGGTTACTCTAACCGCAGCTGGTATTGCCGGTTTTATTCTGTCGATCGGTATGGCGGTTGATGCAAACATTTTGATTTTCGAAAGAATGAAGGAGGAGCTAGCAAAAGGACATGCTCTACCAGATGCCGTAAAAGAAGGTTTTGCTAGAGCATGGACATCTATCCGGGACAGTAACCTTTCAAGTATTATTACCGCCATTATTCTTTACTGGTTTGCGTCAACTTCACTTATCAAAGGTTTTGCACTCGTATTCTTTATCGGTGTTGTAACCAGTATGTTTACAGCGATTGTTATGTCGAGAACATTCCTAGGAGCTCTTGGTGTTAAAGGGGAGGGCAAGTTTTCTAAATTCTTGTTCGGTTCCGGGTTCTTTAAAAAGACTAATAACTAAAAGCTAACCTTCTATCCAATTTTATGTTTATCGTTAAATACAGAAAAATATTTTATGCTATTTCCGGACTGCTAATGATCGGGTCAGTAATCGCTATGTTTGTTTGGGGTTTTAATCCTGGTATTGATTTTAAGGGAGGTTCTATTGTTGAAGTTGAATACACAAAGAGTGATTTGAAGTGCCAAATCAGTGATTGTATTAAGGATGTCATTATGCCTGCTTTAGATAAGGCTGGATTTGGTGATGCTTCGGTCAGAACAACAGAAAATCAAGGTTTGATCGTTAAAACAAAAGCTCTTACAAATACAGATCATGAAAAATTACTAGAAGCTCTTAAGTCATACGGGACATTCAACGAAAAGAGATTTGATTCGATCGGTCCTGTGCTTGGTGCAGAAGCTCTTTCTAAGTCACTTCTTTCTATCATTTTGGTATTGCTCGCAATTGTTGTGTTTATTACTTTTGCCTTTAGAAAAGTCTCACAGCCTGTGGCTTCATGGAAATACGGTTTGATTACGATTTTCGCTCTTTTCCACGATGTTTTGGTGCCAACAGGAGTCTTTGTTGCTCTCGGACATTTCTACGGATTTGAAGTTGATACACTCTTTGTTACCGCAATTTTGGTTATTCTAGGTTTCTCAGTTCACGACACTATCGTGGTTTTTGACCGAGTTCGTGAAAATCTAAAACATGCTAATTTGTCTAAAGGTAAAACAACCTTCGAAGAAGTAGTTGGAGCAAGTATTAGTCAGACATTCGTAAGATCAATCAACACTTCTCTTACAACTCTCCTAGCTTTGGTGGTTTTGTATTTTGTTGGTCCAGAGGTTACAAAGCACTTTTCACTGGCCTTGCTTGTCGGTATCACCGCAGGAACATATTCATCGATCTTTCTAGGTAGCCCGCTTCTAGTTACAGTGGAGAAGTGGCAGAATAAATAAAATAACTAAGAAAGCTTGCCCCGTAGCGAAATTCCCATTTCTGCTACTGGGGTGGCAGAACAAAAACTAATTTGACAGTAAAATTGTTCGGGTATATATTCAATTTATGACATTTTTAACGAGTAACCTTCTAGGCCTACTACTTACCACAAATTATGGTGGAGATTTGGCCTGCGCTCGTTTCTAGAAACAACAATCTAAAAACTAACGAAAGCCAGCTCTTCACCCGAAGAGCTGGCTTTCGTTTATCCGAGTGGGTATTTGAAAGCTAGCTTGGGGAGGGGAGAGTTGAATTGATCTTTTTATGATAAGCAATCAGGCGCTTGGGTGGCTCCATGAATTGGGTCTTACCTTGGATTGGATTAGCATGTTTCCAAATCAAGTTGAGGTTTCGGTGGGAGTTAGGGATTCTAGCGGAAATCGCTGGATTGGTCGTGCGACCAAGGACCCTAGGAATCCGGAAACTTCTTTGGCCACAGCTTTTACAAATGCCCTTGATCAGTTTGATAAAACATGGCGGCAGACTGTCGGTGCTGTGGATTCTGGCCCCGTTCTGTAATCCGCCTAAACCAGTTGTAAATTGCAGCTGGTTTTTTATTGCTTGACCCGGTAGTAGATTTTCGGGTTGTTTTTGGGTTTTGTAATAAATCCTACGCAATATATTCAGTTGAATAAAATATTGTGATTCAATTTAAAATTTTTGAAAAACACCCGACCCGAAAATTCACTACCGGGTTGACATTTTTTGTGGGTAGGAATAATCTATTTATTAATGAAATCTAGAGCAAACATTGCAATTATTAGCATTATTATTGCCAACTCAAAAGGTGGAGGTCTTGCTCGTGATTAGAAAAAACTAACTTTCCAAGCACAAGCCAGCTCTTCACCCGAAGAGCTGGCTTTCGTTTATCCGAGTGGGTATTTGAAAGCTAGCTTGGGGAGGGGAGAGTTGAATTGATCTTTTTATATGATTCTCGCTGAAATCAGTCACTGGTCCGTCGTCTTTTATCTAAACGGCGATGGCGACGGAAAGACCTTGTTGAGACAGATTTTCGAGGCCGGAAAAGCGGCCAAAATCAGCGTCGGTTCAGTCGGTGTCATTGAACCCAATGGACGAACTACGCCTAGCGACACCTTGGTGCATGTCGACTTTTTGCACTGTGATCGTCGAGAGGCGCAAAGGGTTTTGTTGGAAGCTAATGTTCCTTTGGAGCGCATAAATTTTCGTCGAGTCGGCCTTCGCTGGGTAAAGTGGCACCATGGGGGCAAAAAAGGGCCTAAACCGCTTAACGGAGACGGCCGTCCGCATGGATTCTAAGACCTCTTTTACTGTGTTCACAGGAAGGGGTCTTTTTTATTGACAAGGGAATAGATATGTATATAATAGTCCTCACGCTCTGGATAGCAGAGTATGTAACTTGAAAACTTGAAATATTTACCCCGTAGTAGATTTTGGCATCGCTCCAACTTCACTGTTGGAGCAGCGCAAAAAGCGCAATGTCAAAATTCACTACGGGGTTGAGAATGTAACCTAAGATTTTTCATGGAAGGTCTTAGGTATGTGCAAGTGTTTCCAACGATTGTTGGAAACCTCCAGTCTGCCGTTAGGTAGACTGGAAAAACCAAATTTATTCCAATATAATAATTCCGCTTTTTGATGAATAGCAATGCATCAAAATAGATTGAGCAGGATCAACTCGAAGAGACTTTTCAAAATCAGTTATACTGTTTTTTGTTTTGTTTCGTTCACTTTTATTAAGAGTTTGATCCTAGCTCAGGATGAACGCTGGCGGCGTGGATAAGGCATGCAAGTCAAGGGGCCGCAAGGCACCGGCAGACGAGGTAGTATAAAGTAGGTACGAACCTAGAAGTCAGGAATAGCCATCCGAAAGGGTGGGTAATACTTGATAGTCCCTTCGGGGTAAAGATTTATCGCTTCTAGATCGGCCTGCTCGGTATCAGCTAGTTGGCAGTGTAAAAGACTACCAAGGCTATGACGCCTAGGGGAGGTGAGAGCCTGACCCCCACCGATGGAACTGAGACACGGTCCATACACCTACGGGTGGCTGCAGCCGAGAATATTCGACAATGGGCGAAAGCCTGATCGAGCGACGCCGCGTGGAGGATGAAGTCTTTCGGGATGTAAACTCCTTTTGTAGTCTAGAAAGTTTATTGATCGGACTAAGAATAAGAGGTTGCTAAACTCGTGCCAGCAGCAGCGGTAATACGAGTGCCTCGAGCGTTATCCGGAATTATTGGGCGTAAAGGGTGTGTAGGTGGTTATGTTAGTCTCCTGTCAAATTCTTCGGCTTAACCGGGGGTCCGCAGGGGAAACGGCATGACTTGAGGATGCGAGAGGTAAATGGAACTCATAGTGTAGGGGTAAAATCCGTTGATATTATGGGGAACACCAAAAGCGAAGGCAATTTACTGGCGCACTCCTGACACTGAAACACGAAAGCGTGGGTAGCGAATGGGATTAGATACCCCAGTAGTCCACGCCCTAAACGATGATCATTAGCTATTCGGAGTATCGACCCTCTGAGTGGCGTAGCTAACGCGTTAAATGATCCGCCTGGGTAGTACGACCGCAAGGTTAAAACTCAAAGGAATAGACGGGGACTTGCACAAGC
>CAYSEN010000019.1:0-11249 GCA_964430335.1 uncultured Candidatus Saccharibacteria bacterium | reverse complement strand
ATTACACAAATATCTACCGCAAAAATGATCAGTGTAAAAGAGCTTGAAAAATTTAAGGAAATTTATAGAAATCGTTTCGACAAAGATATCTCAGATCAAGAGGCTTTAGAGAAGGCAACAAAACTTCTGAATTTCGTGAAGTTAATTTATAAACCGATTCCCAAACAGGATTAAATCGAAATGTATGAGTGAAAAAATTAAGGAATTTTATTTGGTGGAATTACACAAATATCTACCGCAAAAATGATCAGTGTAAAAGAGCTTGAAAAATTTAAGGAAATTTATAGAAATCGTTTCGACAAAGATATCTCAGATCAAGAGGCTTTAGAGAAGGCAACAAAACTTCTGAATTTCGTGAAGTTAATTTATAAACCGATTCCCAAACAGGATTAAATCGAAATGTATGAGTGAAAAAATTAAGGAATTTTATTTGGTGGAGGAGTTAGCGGAGAGACTGAGGGTCTCTAATATGACTATTTATCGTTATATAAAGGCGGGGAAGCTTAAGGCTTGTAAAATTGGCAAGGAGTTTCGGATCGAACAAGAAGAGTTTAATCATTTTATTAAAAACTCAAGGAGAATTAGTATTAAGAGTTCGTAATTTATTTATATGTCTGATAAGAAATATTCCGTGATTTCATTATTCGCTGGTTGCGGAGGATTAGATTTAGGGTTTATCGGAAATTTTAATTTTTTAGGGAAGAAGTACAAAAAAAGAAATTTTGAGATAGTGTGGGCGAATGATATTGACGCGGCCGCTTGTCAAACCTTTAGAAACTATTTTAAGCATGATATTATTTGTGGAGATATCTCAAAAATTTTAGATAACAGGCAAGAGGTCAACTTATTCGATAAGCCACTGCCGCTGAAGGCTGACGTAGTCTTGGGAGGGTTTCCTTGTCAGGATTTTAGTCACGCTGGAAAGAGAAAGGGATTTGATAGTAAAAGAGGAATGTTGTATCAAAGCATGGCGGAGGTTATAAAGAGAACTAGACCTCTCGTTTTTTTAGCTGAGAATGTTAGGGGGCTTTTAACAATGAACAAGGGTGAGGCTATTAAAACTATCATCAAAGATTTTTCCGCTCTCGGTTATAACGTAGTTTATAAATTATTAACTGCGGCTGATTACGGAGTTCCTCAGATTAGACAGCGAGTTATAATAGTTGGAACGAGAAAAGATAAACTGCCGCCCTTCGAACATCCCGCACCAATATTGACTGAAGAGAATTGGGTCACCCTAAAGGATGCCATTGGTGATTTAGAGAGCGTGGAAGAGGGCGGCGTGCCTAATCATTTTTGGTCAAAAGCCAAAATGAATAAAGGGCAGGGAAACAGCGTGGTCGCGGCTAATAAGCCGGGGCCAACCATGAGAACGGAACATCATGGCAACATAGAGTGGCATTGGAATCGCACGCGAAGACTCTCGGCGAGAGAGGCCGCCAGAATACAGTCTTTTCCAGACGATTTTATTTTCTATCCATCGACATCGGGAGCTTATAAACAGATAGGTAACGCGGTGCCGCCGGTTTTAGCTTGGCATGTCGCCACCGCCATTGAGGATTTTCTTAAAAAAAATTTATAATAATATGATTTACGTCGCGAAACCTAACGTCAAAGAGGAAGAATTCGTGGATCTCTTGGCTGACACGAGAAAACGAATATTAAATTTATTGAACGAGGTAAAAAATATCTCTCCGACTGATTTTGAAACAATTGTTTTTGAGCAGATGCGCAGGGCCGCCGAAGAAACTAACTTTCGAGGAACGATTAGGCGAACGGAAGCCCATGCTTTTCCAGATATTATAGCCAATAAGTATTTTGGCGTTGAAGTAAAAATGACAATAAAAGATCGTTGGACTTCTACGGGGAATAGCGTGCTTGAATCTTTGCGTACCGATGGCGTAGAGAGAATTTATATTATGTTTGGAAAGTTAGGAGGAAAAAAAGAAATCCGTTATCGTCTGTACCAAGAATGTCTGCCCGAGGTTAGCGTCACTCATTCGCCACGCTACAGGATCAACATGGATTTGCCAAAGGGTAAATCTATATTCGATAAAATTGGTTTGGATTATGACATTTTGAGAAAACACGTAAATCCTATATCAAAAATTAAAGATTATTACCGCGCTCAACTTAAAGAGGGAGAGGAATTGTGGTGGATAGACCAAGAAAGCGACGATAGGGCGGTTAGTCCTATAATTCGACCGTTTAGAAGTTTGACCGAGGATGAAAAAGAAAATTTTATCACAGATTCAATAGTACTTTTCCCGGAAATATTTGGCGATCGCATGATAAAATTTGAACGCCCGGCGGCTTATTTAATAGCGAATTATAATTCCGTTTCGGCTAACTTAAGGGATATTTTTACCGCAGGAGGACGAATGAAAATAAAAATTAATGGTCGGAACGTCATGGTTTCAAAATTAGCTTATAACCTTTATTCCAGAGCAGGCGCAATAGAACAAAAAATCGCTGCGTTAGAAGCGCAAAAACTCATGTTTTATTGGCGCTGCGAAAAGGTAGAAAAAAATCGTTTAGGTCAATGGAAAAAAATTATGGATGAAAATTTCATTCCGTCTAAGAACGGGATTACGATCACAACTCTTTTTAAGGCGGCAAATTTATGAAGAGAAAGCGTAATTATCTGGGCAGGAATTTTAGAAAGAAAAGAAGCGGTGATTTATTGTCAAAAAAGGAGAGATCAGTTTTAATGTCTAAAATACGTTCCAAAAACACCAAATTTGAAAATGACTTTATAGTCGCCCTCGCCTCAATTACTCGAAATAAATTCCAGATTAACGTTCCCTTCATAAAAGGAAAGCCGGATATCGTTTTTTTTAAAGAAAAAGATATGCGTTTTTCTTGATAGTGATTTTTGGCATGGGTGGCAATATCCGCATTGGAAGCATTTATTAAAAGATGATTTCTGGAGATTAAAGATAGAAAAAAATAGGGTTAGGGACAGAAGGGTTACTAGTTATTTGCGTCGAAGCGGATGGAAGGTTTTAAGAATATGGGAGCACCAAATTAAATTATCCATGTCAGGGCAGATTAGAAGAATTATAAAAGAATTGTGATTTATGAAAAAAGCCGCTTCTTACGTCCGCGTATCATCCAAAGAACAAAAAGAAGAAGGATATTCAATTCCAGCCCAAAAGAAACTGCTGCGGGAATACGCCAAGAGAAACGACTTTATAGTGGTTGAAGAATTTGAAGACGACGAAACTGCCAAGAGCGCGGGTAGAGACGGTTTTGGAAAAATGGTGGAGTATATTAAGGCACATAAAGACGTTAAAACCGTTTTAGTTGAAAAAACAGACCGACTATATCGTAACTTCAGGGATTACGTCACCATAGACGAACTCGAAGTTACGGTTTTTTTAGTTAAGGAAAATGAAATAATCGGCAAAGACGCTTCTTCGCACCAAAAATTCATTCACGGAATAAAGGTTTTGATGGCAAAAAATTACGTGGACAACCTTAGCGAAGAAGTAAAGAAAGGGTTGCAACAGAAAGCCGAGCAAGGCATTTATCCTTGCTCCACGCCTCCGCTTGGCTACAAGATGGGAAAAATTAACGATAAAGCCGCTCCTGTCATCGATGAAGCCAATAAAGTCATTATAACCGCGATGTTTGAAAGTTACGCCACCGGCCTTTATTCTCTCGATACGCTTATAAAGAAAATCGACAACGACGGGTTGATTATAACGGGAAATTTTCCGAACAGGTCAAAGTTAAAGAATATCAGCAAGAGTTCTGTTCTGCGAATATTGAGAAATCCCATATATTACGGAGATTTTATGTGGAAAGGAAAGGTGTATCACGGAGTGCACGAGCCTATAATCAGCCGCGTCCTATGGGATAAAGCCCAGGGAATGCTGGACAGGTTTGAGAATAAAACTATGGAAGCCAAATGGGGAACTCAGCCCTTTGTTTTTCGTGGCTTGTTCAGGTGTGGAGAATGCGGTCGCACGATAACGGGGGAGAAGAAGGTTAAAAAATCGGGTAAGCAGTACACTTATTACCGATGCACCAAGTACAAGACAAATTGTTCCCAAAAACCGATTAACGAGGAAGTGATAGATGAACAAATAACTGAAGCCTTGGAACGGATTAGTCTTTCTCCAGAAACGATTGATTACATTGCTGAAGCCCTCAGGAATTCATTGGAGATGAAACACGGTACTGAGGATGTCATACGGAAAAATACGGAAGCCCAAAAAGATAAACTCATGCAGAGACTTGACAGGCTCTATGAAGACAAACTTGATAACGTGATTAGCGCTGATTTTTACGCGAAAAAATTTGAGGAGTATTCGGAGCAGATCGCAGAGCTTGATATAAAGATTTCCAAATTCACCAAAGCCGACATTGATTACTATCGATTGGGTACGGGTATTTTAGAACTCGCTCAAAAGGCTCCGTTACTCTATAAAAGAGCCAGTGCCGAAGAGAAGAAAGAACTTCTTATATATTTACTTTCGGACTCCACCGTTAATAATGGAAAAGCGCATATTGTATACAAAAAACCGTTCAATATGATTTTTGAACGGTCTTTGTTTTTCGATTGGCGGGGCCTGCGCAACGATTTTAGAACTCTTGATTGGGCGGAAATCTTTGAATACTATCAGACAGAGAATTTACGGAAATTTTACACTCAACTCGTTTAACACCATGATCTTTACTGTTTTATCGCTATGGCTTTAACAAAATCCATTGCTTTAGGCAAGCTAATGGTAAACGTGCTGCCTTTTTGCAAGCCTTTACTTTCCCACATTAAAGCCCCTCCCGAAGCTTCAATGATTTTTTTAGCTGTATACACCCCTAGTCCCGAGCCGTCAGCTAGATAGTCAGCCACTTGTTTACCGCGAAAAAATTTGGTACCGATTTTTTCCGCTTCCACCTTATCAAATCCCCGGCCATTGTCTTGAATAGAAATCATTACATGGTCTTGTTCTTGTTTTGTTGTAATTACGACTGGTTTTTCACGTCCATAAATTATAGCATTTCTTATTAATTGATTTAAAGCCATAGAGAATTTTTCTTGATCAGTGAGTACTCGAGGAAGTTCTTTTCGCAGGTGTAATTGTATGAGCACACTATTCTGTTTACTAAGCTCTTGAAAGCCATTGATTGTCTTTTTAAGTATGTCGTCCACATTGACTGTTTTGAATTGTAGACTGGCTCCTGTTCCTTCAAATTCAGCCGCGCTTAACATGTCTTGGATAATATGAGAAAAAGCTTCCATTTTTGGAGATATTTGTTTAACGTAGCTTTGTACGTTTTCGAGCGGCACATCGCCGTCTTCAATCATGGACATGACGCTTCTCATAACGCTAAGCGGAGTATTAAGTTGGTGGTTTACAATCGTTAAAAACTCACTTTTCATTTCTTGGAGTTCATGATTGGCGGTCTCAAGATTATTATTTTCCTGATCAAGACGAGTTACTCGTTCATTGAGATGGGCAAAGAGCGCGGCTTTGGTCACGGCAACAGCTAATGGAACGCTAGTCTTTTGAAAAATTTCGATATCTTCAGTAGTGTAAGCCCTTCCGTGAGTTTTTGCGCCGAGCAGGATAATTCCGGCAAGATCATTAGAGACAAATAAAGGAATACAAACACCTCCCTGTAAAGGCTGAAAAGCCTCCTGCAAAGCATGGTGTTCAGGATTATTGCTGTAAGCAAGTTCTTCAATAACTAGAGGCTCTTTTTGGAGGGATAACTCTTGACATAGCGAGGGATGAAGTACGGATTCGGCGCAGATAGAAATTTCCTTAGGGTCAAAATTGTGAGTTTCAAGGATATGGCAAGCTTTCTTTTCTTGGTCAGTGATAATAAAAAACGCAAAAGCCTCGATAAAACCATTGCCTAGAAAAACTTTTTGCATTTGTTTTATAAGCTCGTCAAAATTTGTAATATCAGAAGCGTGGTTAGAAAATTCTATGAGAGATTGGTGAAAGTGATAAGTTCTTCTAAAAAATAAATAACTCAGTTTGGTTTTAGTGAAAAAATAGTTGAAAAATTTGTAACTGATAGTATAAAAAATTAAAAGAAGGATGCCGTTCTGTTGTCCGCTCCAATGTATATATCCATATAATACATAAGCTACAAAGACGGTTAAAACAGTAGAAATGATAATGGGAATTACAGCATTGACTGTTTTTTGAATTTGTATCTGGATATTAAAAAGACGGAACTTAATTAAAGCATAACTGGTAAATAGGGCGAAGAATATAGATGAAGCGGGGCCAATTCGAGTTAGTTCTTGTGAGATATTAAAGATTGGCAAAAGGACATTAGTTAGGAGCGCAACAGCGATCATAGAAAGAGAGCCGATAAAAACGTAGGCTAGCTGAGTCCTGATAAGCCCTGTTTTATTTTTAAGTTTTCTCGCCAGCAGTATAAAGCCAGAGATGAAATAACCGATAATATAGAAAGAAAAAAGTGAGAATAAATAACCGTGGCTAATTACCACGGGAAATGTTGAAATATCGGCATTGGTAACGATGGCTGAAGAAAATGAGCTAATGAAGAAAATTGCTGAAGGAATGAAAATAAGCAAAATTTCTGGGACAGGCTTTCCCTTTTGAAATCGATAGGCAAAATAAAGGAAAAACGCAGGCATGAACGAGCTGGCTAACGCCGACAGTTTAGCGTAATTTACTGCCTCAGATATCGAGGAAGAACGATCAATGAAGATATTTGCTACTACCCAAATTGCTATACACCACAGAAGTAAGCTAAATGATAATAGAGTAAGATTTTTACGACTTTTTAAAAATATAAACAACCCAAGAATGATGTGGGCTATTGCAGCTACACCCAAGACTATATCGGTAAAAAGATGCATACTAAAAAAAGATAAGGGTGATACGCTGCCCAATATCTTTGTGGCGCCCCCTTTTAATAGCACGAAGAGCAATATCTTCTACTTGCTCAAAGCGCTTTGGTAAAATAGTAATCAGATTTTTAGCCGAAAAAGTAGTATCGGTTGGGCTTATCTTCTCTATAACTTTTTCAGTATCTTCAATAATTCCTAGTCGTAAATAATACCAGATAATTATAAAAAGTGAACAGGGGATATGTTGATGATGCTCAATATAAGCTAAATACTCCTTTTTTGTTTTAGGGTGTAGCTGGTCTAAAGTTATTTCTACGTAATGGGATAAATCACCTTCATAAGCCCAATAGTGAGGAAGTGCCTCATTTTGTCTCAAATTCTGCCAAAAATCTTGCACGTTTTCACTAATAACTGGAGCATTATAATTATCAATCAGAACACACAGGCTATAAGATTGGTGATTAGTTTCTAGATTTTGAGTCACCATCCTTAATTTTTTAATACCCGCTTGGTGATCCCCATTAAATAATTCGTTGGTATAGAAATGACCGTATTCAATGCTGTATTCAGCGTCCATAAATAATTTAGCTTTGTAATACAAGGAGACAACTGCCTCTTCCATTAA
Source organism: uncultured Candidatus Saccharibacteria bacterium (assembly GCA_964430335.1). Classification (GTDB taxonomy): domain Bacteria; phylum Patescibacteriota; class Minisyncoccia; order Phycocordibacterales; family SIBU01; genus SIBU01. Next base: position 3,783 of record CAYSEN010000019.1, on the reverse strand, counting down.
TTAGGAAAAGGCAGTTGCGGTGAGCCACCCGCTTTTAGGGTAGGGCAGCTATAAAGAAAACTCTCGTGCTATCGGTGGGTGCGTTTCCCGCTTCATGGTAACCAAGAAGACGAAGTTGGGAACTTAAGTACTTAGAGTTGATACTGGTACGAGTAGACACCCATGCGTAGCCAATTTTCTTTGCGAGCAATAAATATTCGACAAAGATATGCAAAAAAGGGTGGGTGGGGAGTCGGGCAAGTAAGTTAAGCAGTCTCTGGCTTTTTAGGCGGAGTGTCAGCGCGAGAAGAATATGCAATACTGCTTTGCGCCAACGTGATTTATCACGAAAGCTCGGATCAACCACGATGACATCCAAGTGGTGGCTAATTTTTCCTCCCACTTCCTGTTCGTACACCCATGCCATTCCTTTAAGCTCCTCTCGGCTGAACCCTCCAAGCGCGTAAAAATTAGGGTGCGCTTGTGCTTCACGGAGATATCCTAGCACTCTCTCCTTTTTCCAGAAAGGCGTTAACTCAGTGTCGTGTTTAGGACATCGCCCCGGGTGATCATATTTGACCACCGGATCGAAATCATCCGCTTTGGTGCAACTTGCACAGATGAACCGTTCCATCCACGGCGGTGAGCTGTATGCCTCTTGGAACCATGTGGTGATCTGGTCAAGGTAAAGCTCGGGGTCAAACGAGCGTACTACCACTTTTGTGCGCTCCCAAAAACGAATTGTGCGATAGATAATCAGAAGCAAAGTGATAAGGGCTAAGCATTTCAACCCATAAACCGTGCCAAACCTCCATGCTAGACCGCTTCCTACTAAGATAAAGAATAGCGTGTAGAGCTTGGATGGAACATTTTTGGCACAGAACAAAATATATAAACTGGGTGCGAAAGTAAAAAGAGCCGTAACAGCCACTCGCCAAAAAAGCGGTGTGCTGTCGAGTCCGACCCGCATTCCTTGTGCCACCCACGCCCCTGCCAGAAAAGCTGGAGGAATGGTAATTATGTATAGGATGGCGAAGAAAGCGGGGTTGATGTTATATTTCATGGCGATCCGCCAGCCCTTACTTTGTTTTAGCTTTTCACGAATGCGCTGCATTACTTCCTCCTGGGTTTTGGTTAACTGGTGGATTATAGATTAAAATAAGGGCAAATTCAAGTATGGGATAAATAAAGGAAGGCTATGTGGATAACTTTTGGTAATTTAAACTTGACGATTGTTAAGTTAAAAGTTATAGTACCGGTACTTAATTCACATTCTAATAATCTTATGGCGAGCATACCTGAAAAAATTAAAGAACTGAGAGAAGAGGCGGGAATGACTTTGACGCAGTTGGCCGAGAGATCGGGTTTGTCTTTGGCGTATATCTCCAAGCTGGAAAGCGGGGGATACCAAGACCTTTCTTTGACCAGCAGCAAATCGCTTTCTAAGGGTCTGGGTTTGACGTTGAAAGACTTCCTACAACGCATGGGATTTTTGGATAACAACCGCGAACGTCCCAGTTTGAAGCTTTTAGCCGAGGCATTACGAAGTAATGGCTACTCCAATGAACTGGCGGAAAAGGTCATTTCTTATGCCCGATTCATCAAGGAACACCCAGGAGATAAATAATGTTTACTGGTTGCGGCAAAATAAAAGAAACGACATACCCCTCGACTGTATTCCGGCCTACAGGGCGTTATTAAATTCGTTAATCGGCCATTACAAAAAAATAATCGACCAAATTATCGTGGAAGGGGGCGGCAAGTTGTCTTTCCCAATGGAAACGACCTTGCTTGAAAATTATCTAGAGGGTTTTTCTTTTGAATACCATCCGCTCCCGATATGGCTCGAGTCGGAACAAAAAGACATAGAAGGTTTCTCGGAATACAGTCTCGTAAATCCCGATAAGGTCGTTATTTATTACAATGCTTCCGCACCGTCGTGCCGTCAGCGTTTTACAAAAATACACGAACTGTTTCATTTTATCCAAAGCTTGGACGTAAAGTTTTTAAACTTTTTTGACGAATTGATATTGAATTCCACTCTGCCGCCAGACGTGGTAAATAAAATCATGGAACGGGGAACTGATAAAGCGGTGGCGATGTATTTGATGCCGAATAATTATTTTTTAAAAAAGTATGATGAAATTAGGAAAGAAATCGGCGTTAGAAAAATGAAATACGCGGTTTTGCAGGAATTGGCTCGCTATTTTGACGTATCCAAACAGACTGCTCGGTTTCGTTTAGGAGAATGTGGAATTTTAGTTCCGAGTTAAATAAAAATGCCTATGTTCAAAGCACAGGCATTTTTTAGTCTATGCAGGTTGTGTGCATAAACGTACGCTACACGTAATATAGCATACACAAATAAATTTGCCAATAGGCGAAATATTCCTGCATAGAAACAGGGATATTTTTATGCCCGATTTTGGCAATCTTGAAGCGGATGGCTTGATTAAAGCTTTCCAATTACAACCTGAGGAGGTAGATGAAGCCCATTACAATCTGCTCGGTTTTTTCGGCACTCTGGACAAGATCGCCAAACGCTTGGAGAGTGAGGGTGTAAATTGGAAGGAGGGCGTATGATTGATACTGTAGCCCTCCAACTGGAGTGTGAAAGAGAACAGATTAGCAGTAGATTTTTTGATATTCAGCAGATTAAATATCCAAACCGTGAAGTTGCCATCCATACCGTATTTTCAAACGTCCGTAAAGCCTTTAAAAAGCAAGGTATTTATTATCCAGTTATAAGTGCTAAAAAAAGTAAGATTGGCAGAAGAGAGCAGGGCGTTAAACTGGAGGTACAAGTATCGCTTCCCAAACTTCTTTACGGAACTAACCTGTGGGAAGTAATTCCCGAAGACTTGGAAGATGTCTATGGAGCGTTACAAAAATGTATAAAGCAAACAGGTATAGAAGTAGGTCTTGACGCGGTCAGGGCAGCGATTTTAAAGCGAGTAGATTTTTCCAAGATAATCCGAATACCGAGCGTATACGGAACGGCCAAGCAGGTGACTAGGAAATTAAGCGGTTTCAATTATAAGCAGTCCTCTGATTTTACCTACCGTGATTACGGAGATTTTTCAGACGGGGCGGCAATGAAGTTTTATAACGACACCCAAGGGTACGTGATTTATGACAAATTTGCCGAAATACTGGGGAATGGTTATACAAATCAAGAGGAGGCGACGATTAAATGGTTTCACGATACGCTACAGAGGAGAGACGTAATCAAATTTGAGTTGTCTTTGGAAAGAAAACAAAGCATGGATGCCGTGCTTCGCCGTTTCATTCCAGGGAAAAGAAAGGATTTTACTTTGAGCGATGTTATGAAGGACAGTCGCGTAAGCAAACAAATTCTACTCGAAACGTTTGATAAGGTGTTTGATAAGACGTATCTACCGCTCATTACTCTTTCGGAAGTGCAAGAAAATAATCTGGAAGTATTTTTAAGGGAGAAAAATTTGCCTATGGCGGAACATTGTAAGCTGTCATACTGGGTGAATATGATACACAAGTTTGGTTTAAAAGCTACCTTGGAATATATGAAAGAAAGAATGCCGGGGTCGAGCTATGGACGATATAAAAAAGAGCTACTCGAAACTATGGGTAAGTTGGGATCAATTGAAGGAGAAATACCAAGTTTGGTTGGTTTTCTAAGAAAAAAACATGAAGAATTTTCTCTTATATCGCCTAAGGGGGATAAAAAGTATTGTTAATCATTGTTAAGTGTTGTATTATACCGTCATTGTATTACACAAATATCTACCGCAAAAATGATCAGTGTAAAAGAGCTTGAAAAATTTA
>CAYSEN010000018.1:0-11692 GCA_964430335.1 uncultured Candidatus Saccharibacteria bacterium | reverse complement strand
TGGGACTCCTCATTTAGGCGCACCTAAAGCATATTTGGCTTGGGAGGCGGGGGAAGTTGCGGGGGATTTCGTAGATCAATATATAGGTTATTTGTTGGATAAGGAGGCAAGAAAGAAAGGTTACTCAAGTGCTTACGAATACATTCATAAACAACCGCTAGTCTCATTTAGTGAACTGTTGCCGACGTATGATTATCTTAAAGACACAACCTCAACATCCTCTAGGAAATACCCGCAAAATTACCCAAGAAATATTTTTCTAGAGAATTTAAATTCAAGTTCAGCTTCGCTGATTGATTCAGGTGTTAGGATTACTAATGTGATAGGAGATATCGGAACAAGTACAGTAGACAATTTAATGGTAATAACATCAAAAATCCTACCTCTATGGGAGGATGGCATGCCAGAAGGTTTTTATGAGCCCGGATCAGCGGATCATGGATTAAAATTAGGTAGAGGCGACGGAACCGTTTCTTTGTTAAGCGCAGGCTATATAAAAGACGATCAAAACGTTTTGAATTCTGCTCATATGACGCTACCAACCGGGGCACAGGCTTTAATTTATAAAAAATTAACTAACAAAGAGGTCACAAGCACAGTCAATAAATCCCAAATCAAAAGAATCTTAAACGTAAAGATATTTTCTCCAGCAGACATTGTGGTTGTGGCACCAGATGGCAAAAAAATTGGCAAAAATTTCATTACAGGTAGTGAAATAAACGAGATTGAAGGCAGTTTTTACTCAGGTTTCGACATCGATGATGAATACATAACAATTCCAGACCCAATGGATGGAGAGTACAAGGTTGTGGCAGAGGGGACGGGAAGTGGCGGTGAGTATACAATCGTTAGTGGCATGATTACTGAAAATAATTCAGTAGAATCGAGTTTCTCGGGCGTCATCGCTCCGAATATGATAGTGCCGATTGAAATAAATATCGACACAATAAAAGACAAAATAGAATTAACACCACAAGACAAGGAAGGGCCGAATATAAATATATCTAGCCCTGTGAGTAGGGATTACATTAGAGGTGAAAGGATTGATGTTTTTGCTACTAGCACAGATAGCGGGTCAGGTCTTTTGTCACAAAAAATATATTTCGATGACCTTGTTGTTGCAACAAGTAGTATCGATAGTTTTTATGAGCGTTTAGGCGCACATCGAATTAGTGTTGTGTCACAAGATTATGTTGGCAATGTTGCGAGTACAACTGTAGGTTTTAAAATTACCGCTACTGCTTCGAGTACAATAAGCGACGTAGAAAAATTATTTAAATCTGGCTCCATTAAAAAAATAGGAATAAAAAATGATATAATTTCTGAATTGAAAAAGGTGGTTCGTATCGAAAGAAAGATCGAGTATGTACAAGAAAAACATCCTAACGAACCAACTATCATTAAAAGAATCGAGAAAATGACTGAAAGAATAGACAAGATTCTGTGTAGGGAAATTCTTAAGGAGCTAAAAAAAGATTATCGTAAGTACATGGATGATAATGCCTACCAGGTTTTAGTCGAAGATATTAATTGGCTAATAAATAACTAATGAGAATTAAAAACTTAATTTTACTGCTTGTAGTATTAGTTCTATCAACTTTTTCTTCAATTTATGTAGGCTATGAGTACTCTAAATTTTTTCCTATCATCACAGGTTTAGGAGGATTCATAGTACCTGAAGATATTTACCACATTGTTTACGGCATGCCACTGGCGTATTTATTTTTCTCACCCTTTATATTCACTGCGTTTGGCGATAAAAATAAGTACTGGTGGATTGGCCTTTCAATCCTTCCCGCTGTTGGATTTGAACTCTATTTTGATTTTAGGCATTTTTACTTGCCGGTTGCGATTGTCGCCCTTGGGCTATTGATCGGTTACGCATTCAGCACTGTCCTATCCAGATACACTTATTTAGCGAAGAGTAATTAGAAATCATTTAGGTTGTAGGCCTCATGTGGTAATATTTTTGTATGCCAGAAGCAAAGAAAGATAAATACGGAGCGGTCTGGGTGTCACATTCCTCTATGGGAGACTTTTTGAAATGTCCTCGCGCTTATTATCTCCACAATGTTTACAAAAATCCAAAAACAAATAAAAAAATCAATCTTATTAACCCAGCGCTAGCACTCGGACAGATTGTCCACGAAATTGTTGAGGGCCTGGGAAATTTTAAGGCCGAGGAAAGGTTCAACCGACCACTTCTTCTCATGTACGAAAAAGCGTGGGAGAAAGTCTCCGGTAAAAAAGGAGGTTTTAGAAATGCAGAAGATGAGAAAGATGCTAAAGAGCGGGGCAGAGCAATGATAGAAAGGGTTATCAAGCATCCTGGGCCACTTCTGAATAAAACTGTAAAAATGAAAGAAGGTGCAAACGGTATGCCACCAAATTTTTTTCTGTCCGATGAAGATAATATTATTTTATGCGGAAAAATTGATTGGCTCGAATATGCTCCCGAAAAAGACGCAGTAAAACTGATTGATTTTAAAACAGGGAAGCATGATGAAAATGAGGATTCTTTGCAGTTGCCAATCTATCATTTGCTTTTGAAGCATTGTCAGAATAGGCCTTTGGCTGGAGCAGCGTATTGGTACTTAGATCGTGACGACATTCCAAAAGAAGTTACACTCCCAGATTTGGAGGCTGGTAGAAAAGCAGTTCTCGATGTTGCCAGAAAGGTAAAGGAAGCAAGAGACAAAAAGGAATTCGTCTGCCCTAGGGGAGAGAAGGGTTGTTTTGCGTGTAAACCTTACGAAAAAATTATTAAGGGCGAAGCGGAATTTATAGGGGCGGGGGAATACGGCCAAGACATATACGTAGTCTGGGATTAGCTCTGCATTTTTAGATTTTTTCTCACAAGTTATTTAAAGTAGCCACAAAGGGCTGTATCTCTTTTAATATTGACAAAAATATTCTTTTAGTATATTATGTTGGTCATAAGTAATTCACCAAAAGGTGAATAAATCTCTGGTTTTTCTTTGGGAAATCGATCCTAAACCTAAAAACTGGTGATATTAATTAAACCAGTTAATTTAGGTTTTATATGTATAACAGTAGTAACAATAACAGCGGAAGTGCTGGTTCTAAACCAGTAAGATCAGGATCATACAGTAGACCACATGGCGGTGGCGGTTTTCGTTCTGGTCCTTCAACAGGTTTTGGTGGATATCCAAAACCTCGATTTGCCGGCTCTAGAGGAAATTTTAGAAAATTTTCAGGTAATCGATCTGGTGGAAATAGGTTCGGAGGAAGAGGAATGTCAGGAGACAGAATCGATCCATCAAGATTTGTTAACAAGGCCGTTATTACAGAAGAAACGGAACATTTTGTACCGGAACATCAGTTCACGGATTTTAAAATTGACGAACATCTAAAAACGGCAATTATTTCAAAAGGCTACAAAACTCCTACCCCAATTCAAGACAGGGCTATTCCTCAGATTATTCTAGGAAATGACATCGTAGGTATCGCAAACACCGGAACGGGTAAGACGGGCGCATTTCTAATTCCTCTTTTGCAAAAAGTTAGACTAAATCCAAAGGAGAAGGTTTTGATTCTTGCCCCTACTAGGGAGCTTGCAATTCAGATTGACCAAGAGCTAAAAGAATTTACAAGAGGTATAAAAGAAGGGTTTAAAATTTTCTCAGTTTGTTGTGTTGGAGGTGCAAACATCATGCGACAAATTTCAGAATTGAGATATCCAAATAATTTTATTATTGGAACTCCTGGAAGACTAAAAGACCTCGTAGAGAGAAAGAGGGTGAATCTTTCAGAATTTAATACCATAGTTCTAGACGAAGCCGACCGAATGCTTGATATGGGATTTATAAACGACATGCGGTTCGTCATGGAAAAGATGCCTAAAAACAGACAAACACTTTTCTTTTCAGCGACACTTTCACCGACAATCGAAAAATTGATTAAAGAATTTTTGAAGGAACCTGTAAGAATTTCTGTAAAAACTCGTGATACTTCTAAAAATGTTGAACAGGATGTTGTTCGAATCGGACGAGGAGTCAACAAGATCGACGTTTTACACGAGCTGTTAAATAAGGAGGAGTTTAGTAAGGTCCTAATTTTCGGCAGAACTAAACATGGTGTTGAAAAACTTTCAAAGGAACTAGTAAGCCGAGGCTTTAAAGCGGAATCAATCCACGGAAATAAAAACCATTCAAAGAGACAGCAGGCACTTAGTTTGTTTAAAGCTAATCACACCAAAATTCTAGTTGCTACAGATGTTGCTGCTCGAGGACTAGACATTGCTGGAGTATCACACGTTATCAATTTCGATTTACCTGCCACTTATGAAGATTATGTTCACCGAATTGGTAGAACAGGTAGGGCAGATAAAAGAGGTAAAGCATTAACATTTATTGATTAAATTTATGAAAAGTAATTTTAAACCAATAGGTAAGAGAACTTTCCAGCAAGCTGGAAAGTGGGTAGAAAGACCAAGAAAATCCGAGGTTCTGCTCTGCACTTGTGGAAATAAATACATAAAAACAAGAGACAAACAGACTGTCTGCATTAGATGCCTAAGTCACGGCGTACCACCTGTAAAGATTGTCTAAAGTTAAAAATGCCGGCGGCCCCTTTGGGGCCGCCGGCATTTTTATTCCCTCAATCAAATCTCCGAAATAGGCTGTTTATTAAAACTAAAATCCTTAACAACCTCCATTGATAATAAGCTACCCATTTACTATAATATTCCTATTATTGGTAAGAATTATTCATCTAAATAAAATGCAAAAAGCAACAATTGATTTCAACGATTCTGACTCAGGTGCACCAGAAGTAAAAAACGGGTTTCTAGAAAATACTGCATTTGTTCTTTTGCTCAGTTTGCCGTTTCTTTTGCCAATTTTCTTCATACCTACAGCCTCAGTACCTTTTCTGTTCACAAAGATGTTTCTTTTGTCATCTTTTGTGCTTGTTGCTTTTGTATGCTGGATTCTTGCCAGACTCAAAGATGGTAAATTCGTTGTCCCTTCTACTTCAATAATATTATCAGGTGTTGCCGTTGCAGTTGTTGCCGTTGTTGCTTCCTTGGTTTCTGGTTCTGTACAGTTGTCTCTTGTTGGGCAGATGGTTGATTTGGGAACTTCAGTTGCTTTAGCGATAATGTTTCTGCTGATGTTCCTTGTCCCTTTGATTTTTAAGACAAAGGACAGAATTTTTTACACCTATCTGCTATTCTTCGCATCATATTTTATTGTTGCAATATTCCAATTACTAAGACTTTGGCTCGGTGTCGGCTTCATGTCATTTGGTGTTCTTACGGATGCCACTTCAACACTTTTAGGCAGATGGAATGATTTAGCTATATTCTTCGGTGTCGGCGGTGTTCTTTCTCTTATTACTTTGGAGCTCATATCACTGAGTAAATTTTTCAAGGTTTTGTCCTATGGAGCACTATTAATTTCAATTTTCTTCCTAGCTATCGTAAATCTTCCTCAGGTTTGGTATGTTCTCGCTTTGTTTAGTTTAATGTTTTTGATTTATGTAATTTCATTTGATAAAAGTGAGACCCTAAAATCTAGTTCATCTTTGCCCGAAGGAGCGGTGGCAAGCCAGCCTTCAGCTTTGCGTAGAATTCCTGTTCCATCATTAATCGTACTTTTAATTTCAATCGCTTTCATTTTTGGTGGTACATCAATCGGTAATAAGATTTCAGAAAAACTAAACATCGGACAGTTGGAGGTAAGGCCATCATGGGGCACGACTTTGACTATCGCAAAGAACGTTTACGCACACGATCCATTCTTCGGTTCAGGTCCAAATAGATTCACAGAGAAGTGGCTTGCCTATAAACCAGATGGTGTAAATTCAAGCGTATTTTGGAATACTGATTTTGGTTTTGGTGTTGGCTTGGTCCCTACCTACTTTGTTACAACTGGTCTCATTGGTGTGATTACTTGGCTTCTATTCTTAGGACTATTCCTCTATGTAGGATTTAAGGCAGTCCTTTCTTCGATGGGCGATAAGGTTTCAAGATATCTTGTCACTTCTACTTTCTTGGTATCTCTTTTCCTATGGATTCTAAATGTTTTCTACATTCCAGGTCTACCAATGGTCGCACTCACATTCTTCTTTACGGGACTATTTATAGCATCGGCAAAAGAAGCTGGAGCTATAAAACAAAAGACAATTTCTTTTGTCGAGGATCCTAAAAAGGGTTTTGTTTCTGTGCTTCTTCTGATTATGCTTTTGGTTGGAACAATAGTTACAGGCTACATGTTGTTTGAAAAATTCGTATCTTCATACAACTTCCAAAAAGCTGCAGTCATCTTTGGTAAAGAAGGTAATTTGGACAAATCACAAAGCACTATTTTAAAAGCGATTCCATATGACAAATTACCAACCTACTATCGTGCTTTGGTTCAGATTGATATGATGAGAATGTCAGCATTACTATCTCAGGATGCTAAAAATGTTTCGGTTGATGTTCTAAGATCACAGTTCCAGGGATTGTTGAGTTCGGCTCTAAATAACGCACAGCAAGCAGTAACTCTTGATCCTAAAGATTACCAAAGCTGGATCTATCTTGGTCAGGTTTACGAAGCTGTTGTACCACTTAAGATTGCTAACGCCTACGAAAGTGCTGTTGGTGCATACAACAAAGCTCTCGAGCTAAATCCTAAGAGTCCAGCAATACTTTTGACTATCGCAAGATTGGAAGTCTCACATGGTGATGTTGCAAAGGCAAAAGAAAGTATTGGTAAGGCGCTCCAACTTAAGAATAATTACGCTGAGGCAATATTCTTGTTGGCACAGATTCAAGTTTCAGAGGGAAATATCAAGGACGCAATTGATTCAGTTCAGGCAGCTTCTTACTTAGCTCCAAATGACAGCGGTGTATTCTTCCAACTCGGTCTATTGAAGTACAACTACAAGGATTATCAAGGAGCGGTGGACGCATTACAAAATGCTATTCGTATAAATCCTCAGTACGCAAACGCCAAGTACTTCTTGGGTTTGAGTTTACAAAAAGTGGGTAGAGTAGCAGATGCGATTGCACAGTTTAATGATTTGAAAACTACAAACCCAGATAATAAAGAAATTGACCTGATCCTGAAAAATCTAAACGCTGGCTTGGCTCCATTTGCAAATGCCTCAGCTCCAATAGACAACACGCCTGAAAAGAGATCAAAACCACCAGTTGTCGAGAAAACTACCACCAAAAAGAAAAAGGCTACTACTGAGGCAGTTTCACCATCTACTGGTACAAATTTAGGTGAGGCCAACTTGTAATTTTTTTCGATTTCCAAGGTTAAATTAGTATGGTCAACAAGGTGCTAAATATACTAAACCGAGAGATAAGCGGACTCCACGAGGCCGCTTATCTTTTGGGTATATTTGCAATCGCTTCTCAAATCCTTGCTTTAGTTCGAGACAGAGTTTTCGCCTACACGTTCGGTGCTGGAAGGGTGCTAGATATTTACTATGCTTCATTTAGAATTCCAGATCTAATTTTTGTTTCTGTGGCATCGCTTGTATCCATATCAATCCTCGTTCCGTTTTTCATGGAGAAATTTAAAAGCGGGGAAGAGAATGGTAAAAAATTTGTCGACGCCGCGTTTTCAATCTTTTTTGTCTGTATCATCTCTGTAAGTGTCATAGCTTACATACTTATTCCATTTTTGGTGCCAGTAGTATTTCCAGGAATTGAAAATCAGTTGGCAAAAGAAAGTCTGATTACTCTTTCGAGAATAGTGCTTTTGTCGCCAATTCTTTTAGGGATTTCAAATTTTCTCGCGAGCATTACGCAAATTTATAATAGGTTTTTCATTTACGCGGTTAGTCCACTTCTATACAATCTTGGAATTATTGTTGGTGTAGTTTTTCTTTATCCAATTTTCGGTACCAACGGTTTGGCTCTAGGTGTTGTTTTGGGTGCGCTTTTACACTGCCTCGTCCAGGTGCCTTTTGTAATAGAAAAAAGACTGTTTCCAAGAGTCAGGTTGCCTTTACAGTTTGCTGAGGTAAAAAAATTGGCATTATTATCCTTACCTAGAATGTTGGCTCTTTCAGCCAACCAAATCGCCACTTTCTTTCTGGTAAGCTTCGCTTCTCTTATGAGTGTTGGCTCGATTGCAATATTTAATTTTTCATGGAATCTACAATCTGTGCCACTGTCAATTATTGGAGCAAGCTATGCGTCCGCCGCTTTTCCAGCTTTGTCTAGGTTTATCACCGAAGGTAAGCGTGACAAATTCCTAGATCAGATGACCACTTCCACAAGGCACATTATTTTTTGGTCAATCCCATTGACCGCTCTGTTTGTAGTTTTGCGTGCGCAAATAGTAAGAACGATTTTAGGATCCGGACATTTTAGCTGGTCCGACACAAGACTTACTGCCGCCTGCTTGGCGATTTTTGCCTTTTCGGTCATTGCTCAATGTTTGCTTTTGCTTTTTATTAGAGCCTACTACGCCTTAGGACAAACTTGGAAGCCACTTATCATAAATGTTTTGTCCTCCATTTTTCTAGTTCTTATTGGATTTTTCCTAGTGAAAATTTTCAACAGCTCAAAAATATTTAGCTATTTCATCGAAAGTATGTTTAAAGTTGATAGCGTTTTGGGAAGCACTGTTTTGGTTTTACCTTTGGCTTATTCGATCGGAACTTTCGTAAATGCAATTGTTCATTGGGTTACATTTGAAAAAGAATTTAAAGGTTTTAGTAAATCCGTTTTTACGACATTATTTTCAAGCTTAAGTTCCGCCATAATCATGGGATACACTGCGCACGTCCTGCTTGATGTGTTTGATAATATTTTTGATATCAACACTTTGCCCGGAGTATTTCTACAAGGCTTCTGTTCTGGAATTATAGCTATAGCGGTTGGGATTATTGTTCTTGTTTTACTCAAAAATCATGAGGTGCAAGAAATCTGGTCTAGTTTCCATCAAAAAATTTGGAAAGCTAAGATTTTGGGCGTTGATTCAAGCGAAAATCCCATCTTATAGCTTGGTTAGGCCTTTTCTGCTAGTATGTCTCTCATGGACCTGAAGTATATTAGAAATTTCTCAATAATTGCCCATATTGACCACGGTAAATCAACCTTGGCTGATAGAATGTTGGAATTAACCCACACTATCGAAAAAAGGAAGATGCAGGATCAAGTTCTAGACTCAATGGAGCTTGAAAGGGAGAGGGGGATTACTATCAAAATGACCCCAGTTAGAATGGTTTATCACTCACAGGTGGATTCTACAAACCCATTTGTTTTAAACCTAATTGATACCCCAGGGCACATCGATTTTTCGTACGAAGTTTCAAGAGCTCTTAAGGCGGTAGAAGGTGCAGTTTTGCTTGTCGATGCAACTCAGGGAGTTCAGGCTCAGACCATTTCTGTTTTGACTATGGCACGGGACGCTGGACTGGTTGTGATTCCAGCCGTAAACAAGGTGGATTCACCGCTTGCTAGGACTTCGGAAATAAAACAAGAAGTAGCAAAACTTTTAGATTGTTCTGAAGAAGACGTTTTGGAAGTTTCTGGTCGTACTGGCCAAGGAGTAGAAAATCTTTTAAATGAAATCGTAAAGAGAATACCACCGCCAAAAGAAGAAATAGTAGGCAGTAACAGTTTTAGAGGACTTGTTTTTGATTTTCAGTATTCAAATCATACTGGCGTGATTGTCTACTTGCGAGTTTTTGACGGAAAAATAAATAAGGGCGAGAAATTACTTTTCAAAATTGCTAACAGGGAATTTAACCCTATAGAAGTTGGAGTATTCTCTCCCGCTCCACTTCAAACTGAAAACTTAAGCGCAGGAGAAATCGGCTATATTGTGACTGGTATTAAGGAACCTGGTATCGCAAAGGTTGGAGATACTATTACGATCGCCAATAAACCGCTCGGTGCTCTACCGGGATACATGAGTCCTAGACCTGTGGTTTGGGCGTCTGTTTATCCTGAAAGTCAGGATGATTTTAATTTGTTGAGACAAGCGCTAGATAGACTGAGATTGTCAGACTCATCATTTACACATGAAGAGGAATCCTCCGGACTTTTAGGAAGAGGCTTTAGATGTGGTTTTTTGGGAATGCTTCACCTCGAAATAATTACAGAGAGACTTAGACGCGAATTCCAATTAAAACTTGTTGTCACGACTCCAAGTATTACTTACGAAGTTATTAACCGACAGAATAAAAAAGTGGTTGTGTATTCGCCAACTCTTTTTCCAGAATATGGGGATGTCGAGAAAGTTTCTGAACCTTGGGTCACAATCAAAATCATTAGCCCTTCTGACTATCTAGGTAACATCATGCAATTACTTTACAAGCACGAAGCTGTGGTAGGTGAGTCTGAGTCATTCGGAGACAACAGAACTTCCATTTCTCTTGAAATGCCCTTGAGAGAGTTGATGAGAAATTTCTTCGATGAACTCAAAAGTGCATCGTCCGGATTTGCTTCGTTCTCGTACAAGATTGGGGAATTACGTGACGCCGATGTTGTAAAGCTAGAATTGTTGGTTGCTGACGAGGTTGTTCCAGCTTTTTCTAGAATTGTCTCAAGAAAAAGAGTGGAAGAGGAAGCCGAGGCGGCCGTTGAAAAACTCTACAAAATTTTGCCTCGCCAGCTTTTCGTAACTAAAATTCAAGGCAGGGCTCTAGGAAGAATTATTTCTTCAAAAACAATGTCTGCACTTAGAAAAGATGTTACCGGCTATCTATACGGAGGAGATATCACTAGAAAAATGAAATTGCTTGAAAAGCAAAAGAAGGGTAAAAAGAAAATGAAGGAAATCGGACGAGGAAATGTAAACATCCCTCAGGATGTCTTTATAAAAATGATGAGATCGGAATAGCGCTTCTAACTAGACGAACATTGCCGACGAGTACATGAGCACCATGCTCACGATAATGAGTGCGCACAATACTACCCAAATAGCTTGTACTTTTTTCTGATGTTTTTTGTTGAAAAGCATGTTTTTAATCGATTTTTATTAGATTTATTACTCGGCTATTTTAGCTTTTAGAGGTGTTTTTTGCAACACTACATCCGAGCGCGTTTATAATATATACTTATTGTCATGCGAGAGTTCGAAAAGAAAAGGAATTTCAGATATTTGAGATATTCGTATTTTGTAACGATACCGCTTGCTGTTGTTTTGGTTTTTCTTGCCCGGGGTACTTGGAATTTGTACCTAAAAGATCGTGAAGCTTTAGAAGATTTAAAATCGACGCAGTTAAGATTTGAGAAATTAAAAGAAAGACAAAAATCGCTTACAGCATCAGTAGAAAAACTTTCAACTGATTCTGGAATCGAAAGCGAGATTCGTGACAGATTGCAGATGGCAAAAGAAGGAGAAAAAGAAATAATTATTGTTAATAGTGATGCTGATAAGGAGGAGTTGGAACCTATTCAGCCAACCTTTTTGCAAAAACTGGTCAATTTTTTTACAATCAGATAAATTTGCGGGTATGGTTTAGTGGTAGAATGCGACCTTCCCAAGGTTGAGACGCGGGTTCAATTCCCGCTACCCGCACAGGACGAACGAAGTGAGTGATAGTGCGGGTAAGCAAGTCTAAATGACTTGCGTGCGGGAATCGAAAAGGTTCTCCCATATTTTTGAGAATTTCTTAATTCGAAAAAATGGGAAACCTGTACTGTTCCTGTAGGGAACGATTTCCCGCTAACTCCTTAACCGGAGCAAGAGACTAGCTGAGCTGGCGAAGCGAGAGG
>CAYSEN010000017.1:0-11900 GCA_964430335.1 uncultured Candidatus Saccharibacteria bacterium | reverse complement strand
GTACCAAAATCGCCACGAAGGTTTTGAAGGACGGAGATTTGGTGGAGGTGGACGCTAATCATGGAGTGGTTAAAATTCTCAAAAGGGCATAATATAGGTAGCATGAAAAAAATGAAAATTGGATATATCGGGCTCGGGAAAATGGGAATGAATCAGGTTTTAAGAATGCGAGAGAAGGGAATTGATGTTTCTGTCTTTAATCGCAGTGTAGAGCCAAGAGAGGAAGCGCGAAAAGCTGGCATTGAAACGGCAGATTCGATAGAGCAGTTGATTGCAGGCCTAAGCGCACCCAAGACTATTTGGATTATGGTTTCTAATTCGGCGGTAGACGACGTTCTTACCGAGGTTTTGAAATTTTTGGAAAAAGGCGACACTGTGATTGATGGCGGAAATTCATTTTATAAAGATTCCGTCAGGCGCGCTGAAACTTTGAAGAAAAAAGGAATTGATTTTCTAGACGCTGGAGTTTCAGGTGGACCAAAAGGTGCAAGAGAAGGCGCCTGTATTATGGTCGGAGGTGAAAAAGAAGTTTTCGATAAATACGAAAAATTGTTTGAGGATTTGTCGGCACCAGGAGCTTTTGCCTATATGGGTAAGGCTGGCGCGGGACACTTTGTGAAAATGGTACACAATGGAATTGAATACGGAATGATGCAGGCGATTGGCGAGGGATTTGAGGTTCTCAAAAAGTCAGATTTTAAATTAGATTTAGAAAAAGTGACCAATCTTTACAATCATAAAAGTGTGATCGAATCGAGGCTTGTCGGTTGGCTTGGCACGGCCTATGAAAAATATGGCATCGATTTGGCCGAAATTTCTGGAACAGTTGCTCATACAGGAGAAGGCGAGTGGACGGTAAACGCAGCAAAAGAACTCGGAGTTCCGGTTCCGGTCATTGAGGGCTCATTTAAGTTCAGAGTTGAGTCTGCTAAAAATCCAAGTTATACAGGGAAGGTGTTGTCGGCATTGCGTAATCAGTTCGGTGGACACAGTGCCGGCAAAAATTAGGAAATTTTTGCCGGAAATTTCAATTACCAATAACCAATTTTCTAAATGAGAATTTTTGATATTTCAGTACCGTTAAATGAAAAAACCGTAATTTATCCGGGCAATGTACCGCTTGAAATTTCTGTGCATCATGAAATGCCTGAACATGCTACTCATCTTTCAAAGATTGTGATGGGAACTCATACAGGAACTCATGTTGACGCTCCGAGTCACGCCCTTAAAGAAGGTGTGTCGTTAGACCAGATTCCGCTAGAAACTTTTGTCGGACCGTGCCGAGTGATAGATTTTACTAAAAGTGCAGGTTCAGTTTCGGTTTCTGATTTGAAAAACGCCGACGTAAAAAGGGGCGAGCGAATTTTGGCTAAAACGGCAAATTCACTAATAGGTTTCGAAACTTTTCGAGATGATTACATTTTTCTTTCAGGGGACGGCGCAGATTATCTTGCTGAGCTCGGAATTACACTTTTTGGAATAGATTATTTTTCTGTAAAACAGAGGGGCAGTAATGATCACAGGCCTCACACTTCTCTTTTGGCTAAAAATATTCCAATTATCGAAGGTTTGGATTTATCAAAAGTTCCCGCAGGGCAATACTCGCTTTTCTGTTTGCCGCTAAAGTTTACGGGTGTTGAGGGTGGTCCGGCGCGGGTAATACTTACTAATTTAAAATAAATTTATGGCCAATTATCATTTTCATTTTAAGTGCTCATCATTTCCTTTTTTGGTTACAGAATTATGTTTTAGTAATGTACAAAACTACGGTCAGTTTGAATATTTAGTATTGCAGGAAGGTGATTTAATTTCAGCGTATTGCTCTGAAAAGGGCTACAAGGATCAATATGATTTTGGACATAAGGTTTTGTTTGACGAGTTGCAAACGGCCGAAATTTTCAAAAGAAACAGTCTGCTGAAGGAGTCGATTGTTCAATTTTCAAATCAAGAATTGCAAAATACCTATATCGATGATGCAGGCTGGTTAAATTTTTACAATGGCGCCAGAGAAATAATCTCCAATTTCGGAAGAGCCTATTTTATTATGGAACCTATGGCGCTTAGCTCACTTGCGGAATGTATCGAAAGACTGTCAGAACGCGAGGGTTTAACGCAAGATCAGGTTTTACACGATATCACGTTGGCGAAAAATTTCACTGATGAAGAGAAGAGGCTTGTCGAAGTATTAAATCATTTAGGACACGACAAGCTTGAAATCCACGAAAAAATTTCCCCTATTTTGCTTAAAATTTATGATTTGTATTCATACATCGCTGAAAAATCTGGAGTAAACATTTCTCTAGTAGAGATGATGAGTGATGCAGAAATTATAAATTTTTTGGATTCTGGCACGTTTGACCAAAACGCTCTTGAACAGAAAAAACAAGGTGCCGTTTTTCTTGCAGGAGAGGCTAACGGTTTCCAAAAGGTTTTAACCGGCGCAGAGTACACAGGGTTGAAAAATATTTTGGAACCTGAATTTAAGGGTGAAATAAAAGGCTCTGTGGCTTGTAGAGGTAAGGTCACTGGCAGGGTTACAGTACATCTTAGTTGGTTGCATACAACTCAAATTCCAAAAGGAAACATTTTGGTTGCAGGTATGACCAATCCGCAAATGATGCCGTTGATAAAGAATGCCGGTGCGATTGTCACTGATGAGGGAGGTTTGACCTGTCACGCGGCGATTATTTCAAGGGAGATGAAAATTCCTTGTGTAGTGGGAACAAAAGTGGCAACACGCGTGCTAAAGGACGGCGATTTGGTGGAGGTGGATGCCGAAAAGGGTGTAGTCAAAATAATCGAAAGAAATAAGTAGAATAAACAGGCTTGATTTTAAATAGAAGACAAATAAAGTGACTATGATAAGCTAGCAATATGATTAGCCTGATTATAGAAGGTAAGGTCATAAAGGGAGATGGCTACGGCCGGAAAATCGGCTTTCCTACAGCCAATCTGGACCACAAACAGTACGTGAAAGACAAGGTTGATTTACCCTTGGGTATTTATGCTGGTATTGTTTACCTTCATCACAGTAAAAAGATATTGAAAACTGCAATTATAGTCGGTCCACTCAACAAAAAGGGCATTCCAAAAATTGAAGCCCACATTTTGAAATTTAAGGGCAGGATCTATGGCAAAAAATTGACCCTTACTCCGTACAAATTCCTGAGACCGTTTGAGACTTTTAAAACCGAAAAAATGCTGATTGCCCAGATTAAGAAGGATATAAAAAGGGTAGAACGGGAGATTGCTACTCCGGTTTCTTTCAAGTAAAATCAAGGTCTTATGAATCTTTCAGAAAAGTTGAAAAAGTTTGGTCCTTACCTAATTTTCTTTGCGGCAATGCTCTGGGCTACAGATGCGCCTTTTCGAGATTTACTCACGAAGGATCTGCCAAGCAATTTTATAGTTCTTGGCGAACATATTTTTGATCTCCTTGTTGCGTTGCCGATTTTGTACATTGGAAGACACGAGCTGAAAAATTTGTCATGGAAAGGTTGGGCGTCAGTTTTGTTTGTGGCAATTTGCGGTTCTGCTCTGGCATCGATTGCATTTACAGAAGCCTTCCGCTACGTAAATCCATCTGTAGCGATTTTGCTTCAGAAACTGCAACCTTTTATTGCGATTGGCTTGGCAGTATTAGTTTTGCAGGAAAAGTTGCCTAGGAATTTTTGGTTTTGGACATTTGTCGCTGTTTTCGGTGCGTACGTAATTTCATTTCCAACTTTGGTTCCTAAGGTTTACGATGGGGAGGTTTTCAATCCAAATTTTGTCGGTGTCTGTCTCGCACTTCTCGCTGCTTCGTTTTGGGCCGCCTCAACTGTCTTCGGGAAGTACGCTCTTCAGTCAGTGAGTTTCAAAACAATTACAGCGTTAAGGTTTGTGGTGGCGTTTATATTTTTAATTTTTCTCAATTTTTTCCAGCATACCTTCGTTTCGTTTTCAGCGGTGTCGACAAAGAATTGGATTTACATGGCTATCACAGCCGTCACTTCGGGCATTGTAGCCCTATTTATTTACTACAAAGGCCTCGAAAATACTAAAGCTTCAGTAGCAACAATCGCTGAGCTCGGGTTTCCTTTAGCTGCGGTTGTTGTAAATGCGGTTGTCATAAAAACCCCTATCACCTATATTCAGATTTTGGGAATGTTTATACTTTTGGCAACAATTTACTTTTTTGCAAAATCAACCACTTCCGCTGAACAAAAAGTTTAATTAAATTGTATGAACGAGGAAAAATCATTAAGACTGGCTTCGATAAATATTGAGGGCGAGAGGCATTTGGAAGAAGTGCTAAATTTTTTGCAGGAATTTAAACCGGATGTTGTTTGCTTTCAGGAGATTATTGATTCACGTGTTTCGTATTTCGAGGAAAAACTCCAGATGAAAGGATTGTATTTACCAATGGTGAAGGATCATGTAGATGTTAAAGATTTAAATAGCCCGATTGGGGTTTATGGTGTCGGTTTGTTTACTTCTCTTAACGTAGTGAGTTCAAGGCAGGCCTATTATTACGGTGACAAAATGGATTTACAGATGAATGCTTCGGGAGATGAATCTGTTGTAAAAAGAGGATTTATAGAGGCGGTGGTTCTTAAGGCAGGTGCACGATTTACAATAGCAACGACACATTTTACGAGAACTCCCGACGGAAGCACGAGTGATAAACAGAGGGAAGATTTAAAAAATTTACTCAGTTTTTTCAAGGACGGGCAAGAACTTATTCTCTGTGGCGATTTTAATGCTCCACGAGGAGAAGAGATTTTTGGAAATTTGGCCCAGATTTACACGGATAATATTCCGGGTGAATACGACTCGAGTCTTGATTCAAAATTGCACCGAGTCGGTCATTTGAAATTGATGGTTGATGTTTTGTTTAGTACGAGGCATTATAAAGTTACTGATGCAAAATTATCTGAAGGTGTGAGTGATCATAAGGCGATTAGTGCGGTAATTTTTAAGAATTAGTTTCATAATTTTATGAAAAAAAAGATTAGAGTTGGAATTTTGTTTGGTGGAAAATCAGCAGAGCATGAAGTTTCTTTACGTTCGGCCAAAAATGTTTCCGATGCGATTGATAAAGAAAAATATGAGGTAGTTTTGATTGGAATTGATAAAAAAGGAAAGTGGCTTTTAAATGATGCTTCCAATTTTTTGCTAAAGAAGGCGGGGGAGCCAATGCCAAAATTGGCAAAGGGCGGAGAATCTGTCGCTCTGATTCCAGAGAGTAAGGGTGAAATTACGAAGGTTTCCGGAGCAGGCGGAAATTTCGCCTCCGCCCGCCTCGACGTCGTTTTTCCAATTCTCCACGGTCCTTTTGGAGAAGATGGTACGGTTCAAGGATTGCTCAAGCTCGCAGGAATTCCCTTTGTTGGCCCTTCCGTTTTAGGTTCGGCTGTGGGAATGGACAAAGATGTCATGAAAAGGCTTTTGCGTGACGCAGGAATTAAGATTGGAAAATTTTTAACCTTAACTGCTAGCGATAAAATTGATTTTAAAGAGGCCGAAAAAGAATTAGGTCTGCCGATGTTTATTAAGCCGGCGAATATGGGTTCGTCGGTCGGCGTTAGTAAGGTCAGAAATGAGAAGGAATTTAAGACGGCAATCGCCGAGGCATTTAAATATGACAACAAGGTCATTGTCGAGGAATTTATCAAAGGAAGGGAAGTTGAGTGCTCAGTCTTGGGTAATGAAAATCCTCAGGCGTCTGTAGTGGGCGAAGTGATTTTAAATTCAGATTTCTATTCTTACGAAGCAAAATATATCGATGAAAATGGAGCCGTCATCAAGATTCCCGCTGATCTTCCTCCAAAATCAGTGAAGCAAATTCAAGAGGTCGCCATTAAAACTTTCAAAACCCTTTGTTGCGAAGGTCTCAGTCGTGTTGATTGTTTTATCAAGGAAAATGGTGAAGTTTTCGTAAACGAGATCAATACAATGCCTGGGTTCACATCTATTAGTATGTACCCAAAGCTTTGGGAGGCTTCAGGAATTTCTTACACAAAGTTGATTGATATTTTAATCAGTCTGGCAATCGCGCGATTTAAGCGAGAGAGTAGAATCCAAACTTCGAAGTAGTTTAAAATCTCATATCGTACCAATCTAATCCGTAGGTATCCTGAATTAAAATTCTTTCGCCCTTTGCCCATGTTGGATTTTTCTCGAGCGCAAGTAGGTCGATAGCCTCCTTTACATGCTCCTCGCTTTTACCTTCAATCTCTAGGTAGGCAGGCATTTTAGGATATTGATCGAGGTCAAATTGCCAATCTTTTAGCATAAAGGTGATTCGGTCTTTTTCCTGATGAGCATATTTTTCTAGGTTAAATTCCACAAAAAGGTCGGATAATTTTTCCGGCTCATCAATAAAGAAATTGATTTCTTTATGTTTTCTAGCGACACCCAAAACTTGCGATTTAGCTTTCCAAGTTACTTCGTGCTTTCCCTCTGAGTTCGATCGGATTCTCAAGAACCATGGATCTTCGCCCTCTTTAGTTCCTGCCGGTCTAAACCAATCTACGATAAGTCTTGTTTCCTGTATTTTTTTAGCACCAAGTTCCTCTAAAATTTTTTTAATTTTGTCAGAATCAATCTCGAGAACTTTTGTTTCAATTTCGTGTGCCATAATGTTAGCATTATACTATCATGACAAAATCGAGCAAAATTAAAGTGATTTTAATCCACGGAAACGGTGGAAGTTGGCCGAAGAGAAATTGGTTGCCGACGGTTACAAAAAAGCTAAACAAAATAGGTATCAAAGCGATTTTTAAACAATTTCCGGATCCGACCTTAGCCCGAGCTAAATATTGGCTTCCGTTTATCAAAAAGCTCGGTGCGGATGAAAATACAATTCTCGTCGGACACTCGTCTGGTGCAGTGGCCACCATGCGTTATGCCGAAAAGAATAAAATTCTAGGATCAATTTTGGTCGCCGGCTGTTATACAGATTTGGGACAGCGGAGCGAAAAAGTTAGTCGCTACTATGACAAACCTTGGAATTGGAGGGCGATTAAGAAAAATCAAAAATGGATTGTTCAGTTTGCATCAATGGATGACCCTCATATACCGATAAAGGAATCGCGATTTATTCACAAAAAATTAGATACAGAATATTTCGAATACAAAAATCAGGGGCATTTTTCTAGCGATGACGGGAAGAAAGATTTTCCAAAAATTATTTCAATAATTAGAAGCAAAGTTAAATCAATCAAATGACACAAGACAATCAATCGGTAGGGGTGACCCAAAAAGCGGTCGTTGTAAGAAGTGATGGAAAATTTCTGGTTTTGCGAAGAAGTAAAACTGCCCCAAGTAATCCACTTAAATGGGATCTGCCCGGCGGAGTTTTGGAGTATCGGGAAAATCCAGTTGTTGGAATTGAAAGGGAAATTAAGGAGGAGGCCGGACTTACCGTTGCTCATGTAAAGCCTTTTGATGTATTTGGTCATGAGAATCCGGTTGGTTTCTGGATTACAATTGCCTACATGTGTAGGTTTACAAGCGGGGAAGTCACTCTTAGTTATGAACACGATGATTTCAAATGGGTCACTAAAGAAGAATTTAAAAAATTAGAATCTTCAGAAAAAATTACCCAGTTTGTAAATAACTTTTCTATTTAATTTTTGTTTCGCAAGAAAAATTTATCTCTGTCTAGTTGCACACATAAACATATAAGCATATACTAATATGACTTATGGGATTTTGCGATGAAATACAAAAATTAGGAAAGGGAATTGGCACTGCCTCGCGTTACCAGATTTTAGAGAGTCTGCTCGGAGGTTCGCTTACCGTTGGCGAGATTGTAAGGAAGGTAAAAATTTCTCAGCCAGCTGTTTCCCAACATCTAAAAACCTTGAAGGCCTGCAATCTGGTTTTAGATGAGAAGCGTGGCAAAGAAGTTTTCTATTCGGTTAACGTCCTTCACATGGCGGAGCTACTAAAACATTTTATGGTCAATATTGATAGATGTCCCAATAGTCAAAAAGCAACAAAAAAGAGTTTTAAAAATTAATTAATAAGAAAATGACAAATACAATGAAAGGAAAAGATTTAACAAAAGAAGCACCAAGAAGTCCAAAGGAAAGACTTGGAGGGTTCGTAATTTTACCAAGAACAATCGACAAATGTAGAGCAAAGCTTTGGGGAAATATTGGTGAATATCATTTTGATTGTCCGCTAGATAAAACACTTTTCGGCTTTAAGGGCATCAAGGGCGATGATTTTAAAAAGTTTGTGGAGACTGGCGCCAGTGATGAACAGATTTTAGAATGGGTAAAGACAAATGGATCAGCCAAAACTGACGCAGAGATAAAAACTTGGTCAGATGCTACTGAAAACGACAATTACAGTTCAAAGCCAAAGGAAACCAAATCATGGCTTGAGGGTGAAAATGTAAAGTTAGGATTAGATAAAGATGGAACACTGTTTGATTTTCTGGATGTCGATGATAAGGTCAGTTTTTCTTCAGATGCTTCAGTATGTATTCCATCATAGTTTTATAAGCTAATTTTAAAATAAAATGTGGGATAAATTGGCAACAAAAGCCTCTGTTGAAAAAACTATAGAGGCTCTAAAGAAAAACGGCATCGATGCTATTTTTGTTGAAAGTGGTTCCGATGCTAAGCAAAAAGTTTTGGAAATGATTCCAAAAGGCTCTGAAGTCATGAATATGACTTCAGTAACACTCGACACTGTCGGCTTACCAGAGGAGTTAAATAGTTCCGGACGATTTGATTCAGTGAGAAATAAATTGAACGATCCGAAAATTTCTCCTGCAGATAAGAAGAAGCTTGGCGCGGCACCGCAATGGGTTTTGGGTAGCGTTCATGCTGTGACCGAGGAAGGAGAAGTGATCATTGCTTCAAACACTGGAAGTCAGTTACCTGCCTACGCTTACGGCTCAGATCATGTGGTTTGGGTTGTTGGTACTCAGAAAATTGTCAAAAATTTGGAGGAAGGAAAGAAAAGACTTTATGACTATGTTTTGCCACTCGAAAGCGAGCGAGCCAAAAAAGCCTACGGCGTTCCGGGAAGTTTTGTTAGCAAGATTTTGACGATCAATAAAGAAATTCAGCCGGGAAGAATTACGGTGGTGTTTGTGGGAGAGGTTTTGGGGTACTAGGAATAGAATTAAGAATAAGGAATTATGAATCAGGAAAATTAAGAAAACCGGCGGCGGCCCTTTGGGCCGCCGCCGGTTTTAGCTTGAAAAGGCTCAAGCCATAATGTAATCTAGGTGAATGAAGAACCCCAGCACCAAAGGAAAAAAGGGCTCGCGCTTCGCCCAAAAAAGTAAGTCCTTATTCAGGACACGCACTCGTCCTCCTTTGGTGCGGGGTTTATTATCCGCAAACCGTCTCAAGTCAATAAAAAAAGACTCTCGACGGGCGGATAATAAAAAATCTGTTCGTCTGCCTAACCACATTGTGCCAGAAAGATATAACTTGAAGCTAAAGCCAGACCTTGAGAAATTTGTTTTTGAAGGTGAGGAAGTTATCGATATAAAGATTTTAAAATCTACGAAAAATATTGTTCTCCATTCTAAGGAATTGGATGTAGAAGTTGCCGAAATTGATATCGGAAAGAAGAAATTTTTTGCTAAGAAAATTTCATATGATGAGAAGGCTGAGACTGTGGAGATAAGTTTCGCGGCGCCGATTCAGAGAGGCGCCGCGAAGTTGCGTCTCGTTTTCCGCGGAATTCTAAATGATAAACTTCACGGTTTCTATCGCAGTCAGTACGAGGTTAATGGAGTGAAGAGACACATGGCTACTACCCAATTTGAATCTACCGATGCCAGACGTGCTTTTCCATGTTTTGACGAACCAGCACACAAGGCAATTTTCGACGTCACGCTTTTGGTACCAACTCACACGATTGCCATTTCAAACACTCTGCCAGTTTCTGAAATTGATAGGGAAGACGGATTGCGTGAAGTAGCATTTGCACCGACACCAAAAATGTCGACCTACTTACTTGCATTTATAATTGGAGAATTTGAATATCTTGAAACCAAAACAAAAGAGGGAACTTTAGTTAGAGTTTTTGTTACGCCCGGTAAAAAACATCAAGCAGAATTTGCTCTACACACCGCCGCCAAAACTTTGTCTTTCTACAACGAATATTTCGACATCCCGTACCCATTACCTGTCTTGGATCTAATCGCTATTCCAGATTTTTCGGCGGGCGCGATGGAAAATTGGGGCGCGATTACTTACCGCGAATCGGCACTTCTTGTCGACCCTGAAAACTCTTCAACCTCGTCAAAACAATGGGTGGCGCTTGTCATTGCTCACGAAATAGCCCATCAATGGTTTGGCAACTTGGTAACTATGGAGTGGTGGACTCACCTGTGGTTAAACGAGGGTTTTGCCTCATATATAGAGTATTTAGCGGTAGATAAGCTCTTTCCATCATGGAACATTTGGACGCAATTTGCCTATTTAGACATGTCGACAGCTCTTTCACTCGATGCGCTCAAACACACTCACCCCATCGAAATTCCAGTTCATCATCCTAGCGAAATTGCGGAAATTTTCGACGAGGTGAGCTATTCAAAAGGCGCTTCCGTAATTCGCATGTTGGCAGACTATTTAGGCGAAAAAGATTTTCGGGATGGCTTGCGTTTCTATCTCAAGAAACACAGTTACAGTAACGCCTCGACCATTCACCTGTGGCAAGCGTTTGAAAAAATTTCAAAAAAACCTGTCGGTAGAATAATGAAAAATTGGACAGGCAAAGTCGGTTATCCGGTCATTTCGGTTTCCGAGGAAAAAAGTGGGCTGAAGTTGTCGCAAAAAAGATTTTTTTCAAATCCTCAGTCTGAAAAAAGTGTGAAAGAAAAAACAAAGTGGACAGTGCCGGTTTCCATTTTGGAGAGCTCAGGAAAACAGGACAAATTTCTACTGGAAGGTAAACCGGCGCTCAGAAAACTAAACACGAAAAATTGGCTTAAGGTAAATCCAAACGAAAGTAGTTTTTTCCGAACAGCATATTCTCCTGCACTTTTAGAAAAATTCAGAGAACCGATTTTGAATGGCAAGCTAAATGCCTTAGATAGGCTCGGTTTGATTCGTGATGCATTTGCCCTTGCCGAAGGAGGAATTGTCTCGACTGTCGAGGCGCTAATGCTCGCCTCGGACTACCGAGGCGAGACTAGCTACACCGTTTGGGCAGAAACTTCATCAAGGCTCGGAAGAGTTCTGAGAATTGTTCAGAGCCAAGCGTTCGAAGAGAATTACAAAAAATTTGTGGCGGATCTTTTCTCAGATGCCGTACAGAAAGTGGGTTGGACTGCTAAGAAAGACGAAGGTCATGAGGAAGCCTTGATGCGAAGTTTAATTCTAGCAACTGCGGGCGAATTTGGTCACAAAGAAACAGTCGATACGGCGAAAAAAATGATGAGGGAGTTTTTGGATGGTGGAAAAACTATTCCCGCCGATCTGCGCGGTGTTGTCTACTCGCTCGGAGTTGAAGATTTCGGTCAGAAGGATTTTGAAAAACTTGTAACTTTGTACAAGTCTGAGAAGTTGCATCAAGAGCAGGGAAGACTTGGCCGAGCTCTCGGCAGTTTCAAGGATAAGAAAATACTGGCTCAAACGCTTGAATTTGCCCTATCTAAAGAGGTGAGAACTCAAGACGCCCTAAGTATTGTTGCTGGTGTTTGGACTAATCCTGTTGCAAAGGAATTAGGTTGGCAGTTTGTAAAGAAAAATTGGTCTGTCATTCTGGAGAGATATGCGGGCGGAGGTAGTTTCCTCTCGCGAATTATTAAGGTTGGTGGAATCTTCACTACTAAGGAGGAATACAACGATTTTAAGAATTTCTTTAAAAAGAATCCTGCTCCAGGCGCCTCTCGAGCGGTTGAGCAGACTCTCGAAAAAATAGATGGTAATATTAGGTGG
>CAYSEN010000016.1:0-15280 GCA_964430335.1 uncultured Candidatus Saccharibacteria bacterium | reverse complement strand
ATTTTTTCGCACTTGTGCCAGCCGGAGCCATGTTTCGCTACCAAGCGAAACAGGCGAGGCCGGCGAGTAGCAACGAGTGTCCGAGAAGACTACGCGAAATCTTGTGACGCGCAGTTTCTGCAATGCAATTTTCAATTTATTACGACTCTGGTATAATTTCGTCATGTCACCTGAAGAAAGAAATTTGCTCGAGAGAATTGCTGTTCTTACTGAAGAGAACAATTCGATTCTAAGAGGTATTCGTAGGAGTAATAGAATAGGTGCGGTTGTTAAGGTTTTGTATTGGGTACTAATTATCGGACTTTCCTACGGTGCATACGTATCGGTACAACCTTATGTAGATCAGCTTGTTAAGGCTTACAATGAGACAACAAAGGCATCGCAGGGAGTTTCAGATATGCTCGATAATATTTCACTGCCAATTAAGTTGAAATAAGGGTCTTTACAGTTTGCCTTTAAACCATTAAACTGGCCTAGCAAAGGCCAAATTGACCTTTTAAGGCATATTTTCGGGTATTGAGTCCATTGTGCTGGGGTAGCTCAGTTGGTAGAGCATTCCCCTGAAGAGGGAAGGGTCACCAGTTCGATCCTGGTCCCCAGCACAATTTACTTAAGTAAGATAAAAAACCGGCGCAAGCTTTGCTTGCGCCGGTTTTTTATTAGTTTGATTTAACCTTAAGTTTAGTCTGTCTTCCTTTGTCTACTTTAGGCATTTTTATTATGAGTAGTCCGTGTTTCTCTGAAGCTTCTGCGGCTTCCACTTCAATTTCCTGAGGTAGAAGAATGGTTCTTGAAAATGAGCCCCAATACAATTCCTTTGTAAAATAATCTGCATCACTAATTTCTCTCGTTTCTTCTCGACTGCCCTTGATTGTCACCATGTCGCGAGTGATTGAAATGTCCAGATCCTCAGGTTTTACACCTGCAACCATGGTCTTAATTACAATGTCATCAGCTGTTTGATAAACATCAACGGTCAACTGGCCTTCTTCGTTCTCGTCATCGATCCAGCTTTCTTTTTCGATTCTTTTTCCTTTTCCATTTAGCGAAACTGATTTTTCAGGAACCTCTTCGTAGCTGTCTTCGTGACTTGAGCCTGTTAGTCTTTCAAAAAACGATTTTTTTTCTTTTGCCATAGATTATTTTATTAAATAATTACCAAAGTTCCTTTATTTTTTTAACTTTTTCAAAACCTGCGATTAGAATTACGAGTGCGATCCATACCAGAGAGAAAACTACAAAAATACTCTTTCCGTTGCTCTTCATTATATAAAGATTAAAGGTTGTGTGCAACAGCGTTGCCAGAACAATTCCAAAAAGAAAATACAATATCTTTTTAAACCAGCCATGACCGAACGCCAAACCAATAAAATAACCAATTACACCAGAAGTTAGAACGTGAAGCAGGTTGGCGCCTACAAATCTAAGATTTCCGTTTATGAAGCTTTGAACCGGGCTAATATTGCTGATTGAGTTGAAAAGAAAAAACACATTTTCAAGTGCGGCAAATCCCAAAGCTGCGGTAATCATGTAAATTACGGCATCAATCGGCTCGTCATATTCACGTGTTTCAAAACCAGCAAAAAAAGCAGCCAGCCATTTGAAGGATTCTTCTGTGGCTGCCAAGAGAAAAGTGGTCAAGGGCACTAGGACGTAGACTTTATCGATGTATCTTTGAAGAGGTAAAACCAATGGTACTGCAATCATGCCCGCAATAAAAGTTTGCATGATCATTCCTCTTGGTTCGGGGTGCAATCTGTCTTCTTTAAGCCAAAACCAGAGCCATAGGAGAGCTGGTAATAATCCTCCAGTTAGCGAGAAAAAAATTATTTCAGGTGAAGGCATAATAAACTATTTAGTATTGATTAGTGCAATGGCCAAGGTTCAACAATTAGAAGGTTCTCTTTTCCGAACAAAACGTTAGACCAGATTTCTTCAGTTACAAACGGCATAAAAGGGTGGAGAAGTACAAGAGAGGTTTTAAGAGTTTCAAGCAAAAACTGTTTTCTTGAAAGTTTAGAAATATCTGTGCCATTTTTAAATATTTCCTTGCTTTCCTCAATAATTTTATCAGCAAATTCGTGCCAGATATAGTGGTATAACTTTTCAGCACCTAGGTATAGTTTGTAATCATCAATATCCGCTGTGATTTCCTTCACCAATTCATCTCGTTTAGATCTTAGTTCCGCGTCATTTTGAGCCCAATCATTAAACTTCAAATCTAGCTCTACTCCTTCAGTGTTTTCCAAAACAAATCTTGTGATGTTCCAAATTTTGTTAGCAAAATTTTTGTAGCCTTTTATTTTGTCTTCCGAGATTTTGGTGTCGGTTCCTGGTGTGTTGCCGATAATAAGCGCCATTCTTCCGGCGTCTGTACCGAATTTTTTAGCAACGTCTATCGGGTCGATTCCATTACCTAGCGACTTAGACATTTTTCGTCCTTTTGCATCTCGGACTGTGCCGTGTAAATAAATAGTGTGAAATGGTACTTCACCCAAGGCATAGCCGGACATCAAAATCATTCTTGCGACCCAGAAAAATAGGATTTCGTATCCAGTTTCCAAAACATCGGTAGGATGAAATAGTTTTAAATCACTGGTTTTCTCAGGCCAGCCCAAGGTCGAGAAAGTCCAAAGTCCAGAAGAGAACCATGTATCGAGTGTGTCATGATCTTGTTCCCAGCCTTCACCTTTTGGCGCTTCAGTTCCAACAAAAATTTCTTCATTCCTATACCAAACAGGAATGCGATGTCCGTACCAAATTTGTCTCGATATGCACCAGTCACGTAGATTTTCAATCCAGTGGAAATAAGTTTTGTTGAAATGCTCAGGTAAGATTTTGACACTATTACTTGCCACCGCATCTTTCATAATTTCTTTCAGTGTCATGTTTCCACGGTCCTTAATTGGCTTGTTCACATCAATAAACCACTGCAATTTAGGCATTGGTTCAATGATTCCGCCAGTTCTTTCGGCGGTCGCCACGTTTTGTGTAATCTCTTCCTCCTTTTCAAGTAGGTTGTTCTCTCTAAGCCATGCCACTACTTCTTCACGAGCCTCGGCTACTTTTTTACCGGCAAATTTTGGTCCAGTATTTTCTGCCATCTTGCCATACTCATTGATTATAGAGTTATCCTTTTTTAATCCATTTTTTTCAGCCATTTCCCAGTCCACATGGCTGTGCGCAGGAGTAAGTCCGAGAGCGCCGGTTCCAAAATCTTTTTCAACACTCGAATCGCCGATAACCTTGATTGAAAGTTTAACGCCAGCAAAATCTTTTATTTCAAATGTCTGGCCAATATATTTGTTGTAACGCAAATCTTCCGGATTGACCGCGACTCCCACATCGCCAAGTTTGGTCTCAGGTCGAGTGGTCGCAATGGCAAAAGGGAAGTCGTGAGAATACTTAAAAGTGTAAAGTTTTGATTTTCTTTCTTCGTAAACAATCTCATCATCAGAAATAGTTGTTTGGCCCTTAGGATCCCAATTTACGATTCTAAATCCACGGTAAATTAGGCCGTCGTCGTACATTTTCTTAAACATTGTACGTACGGAAAAACTTCTTTTCTCGTCTAGAGTAAATGCCTCTCGAGACCAATCGCAAGACGCGCCCATGACTTTCACCTGCGAGACGATTGTGTCATGGCTTTCTTGTGCAAATTTCTCCACTCTCTTCAAAAATTCTTCGCGTCCCAAATCGTGTCTAGATTTGTTTTCAGATTTATAGATATCTTTTTCCACTCTCGATTGTGTGGCGATTGCTGCGTGGTCGGTGCCAGGAAGCCAAAGTGTTTTAAATCCTCGCATTCTTTTGTAGCGAATCAAAACATCTTCAAGTGTGAGCATAAGAGCGTGTCCCATGTGCAAAACTCCCGTCACGTTTGGCGGTGGCATGATTATTGTAAAAGGTTTTTCTCTTTTTCCAGGCAGTTTGTCAGGGTTAAAAAAACCACTTTCCTCCCATTTCTTATAGTTCCTTGGTTCGGACTCAATCGGGTCGTATGGTTTTAGGAATTTTTCGTTTATTGGCATGACGAAATCATATCAAAAATACGGCCAGAAAAAAAGCTTTTTAGATTTTTACTATCTTGGGAAACTTAGATTTCCATCCGCCCTAATTTCGAGAAGACCACTGTCCTTTTTTATAGCTTTCGATCTATTAAAGTAGCCCGCGATTGATATCATGAGCGCATTGTCAGTCGAGTGGCTGATTTCTGGCAAAAACAAACTGACATTTTCGGTCGAAGAAAGATTTTCGACTGCTTTTCTAATATTTTTATTCGCCACAACCCCTCCACCGAGAATCAAAGTTTTCGTTCCGTACAAATCAATGGCTTTTTTCACTTTTTTGATAATAACTTCAGTGACAGTGTCTTCAAATTCTCGCGCTAAGGCGATTTTCGTATCTTCTGGAATTGGTGAAGGCAATTTCTGCACAAGATAAAGCACAGCGGTTTTCAAACCAGAAAAAGAAAAATCAAGATTCTTGGAATGCATCATCGGCTTAGGCAAATTAAATTGATTTTCATTTGGTCCTTTTGAGCGAGCGATTTCAGCAAGCTTGGAAATTTCCGGACCGCCGGGATAGGGAAGTCCCATGATTCTTGCGACCTTATCAAACGCCTCTCCTACGGCGTCATCACATGTTCGCCCAATAATCTTGTATTGTAGAGTGTCATCTATTAGAACCATTTCTGTGTGTCCTCCGCTAAGTAGAAGTGCGAGTGCAGGGAATTGCGGTTTTGATAATTGAAAATTGGCAATTGATGATTCCGTATTCTTCTGCAACAAAGATACCAGGATATGTCCTTCCATATGATTTGTCGGAATTACGGGTATGTCCCAAATTACAGAAAGTGCTTTTGCGAAATTGACTCCTACCCAAAGCGCTGGCTCAAGTCCTGGACCGTATGTCACCGCGATCATGTCGATTTCAGGTTTTGGCATTTTAGGAACAAATTCCAAAAACATTTTCAAAAGTTCCGGTTCACGTGCCAAAATTTTTTCAATTTCTTCCCTCATCTCATCCGAGAAACTAATAATTACGTTCTCGTTCGTTTTGGTTTGAGAATCAATTAGAACTTTTTCTAAAACAGGCACCAAATTCTTCGAGTGCTCTCTTTTAGCGAGAGCAGGGAAGACACCCCCGTATTCTTTGTGAATGGCGACTTGAGATAAAACAACATTGCTAAGTATGCGGAGGCTTTCTTGAGATCCAGAGTCGTCCCTAATTTCAACAAGACTGATTGCTGTTTCGTCGCAACTGGTTTCGATTCCTAGAATTTTCATTCGGTCATGTTATCAGGAAATGTGCATAATTGGAATGTGTTTTTCAGGTTCATTTTGAGGAGTTTCTAATTTGAGCCTTATTCTTCAACCTTTTTTATAATTAGAAGTGCTATTTACACTATAGATATAGCGTGGCATTGTATGCGCCAGCCCTTGCCAAAACCCAAAAAGTATGCAGAATTGGTCGCTAGTAGCCCAACTTCTAGGTCAACCTAGATAAGGCTTAAAGGATCTCCCTGCACAACGCTGGGAAATCATGCACATAGACACAAAAAGGCGGAAGAACCGCCAAAACTCCGAATGAAATACATCAAGTTTGTCGCGGTCATTGCGACCGCACTCCTCACCGTCACCGCCGTCGCGCAGGTTCCCACCACGAGTAATTCCGGTAACACTTCCGATCATCGCTCCGGCGCGGCCCCAGCCGGCGGTTCGACGGGAATTGACATTCCCGTGCCACAGGCAACCTCTGTCAAGGTCGATGTCTACAGCGACGTCATGCCGAACGACAAGGTCAGCGCGACATTTGGACCGTTTCGTGATCAGGTGATCGACTTCCTCCGGGGACTTACGAAAATCGGTGATCTCCCGACGTCGCGCACCAGCCCGAGCACCTTCGCCTTGGCGAATGTGTTCTCAGTAAACGACATCATGGCCTCGGACACAGCGCCCCTCTACAACGGGGTCTTGAATCCGACAGCCAACGGAGAACAGCGAGGCAGTCGTGTCGGATTCCCAGTTCGGATCGTCTCCTCGGAACCGTTCAGTGGTTCCATGGTGGAGATCAAGGTTTGGAGTAATGACGCAGCTGTTTCGCTTGCGTTTACTCCGACAATTACAACCTTTTCCCCCGAGTTCCGTGGTCTTTACTACGGCGCAGACGGTGTGAAGGGTACGGCCGACGATGTGGTTCGTGTTTCTGGTTCGATCAGTGAGCCGATCAACGAGCTGTACTACATCGGCGCCGGCGTGGCATACGCCGCCAACGACCAACCGGCAATCGACAACATCCGAAGTTACGTCGCCGGCCGAGGGGTCTTCAAGATCTACTGCCGAGCCTCGATTCTTCGAGACGATCGTTCGGTGGTTGCCTCGTTCGAAAAGGTTGTCGCTACCAGCGCTCCCCAAGGGAACATCCTTTTCTCCCGGGGTGGGATCATCCAGATTCGGCAGCCCGGAGATATTTCGGCCTTCGTGGATGCGTCACGCGACCTCAAGACCTGGACCCTCATTGCCGTCGCTGGCAACGGGGATGAAGTCTCCGCTGGCGACGGCACTGGCCTTTGGTTCTTCCGCACTCGGCAGTAGTAATTACTGCCCGCACCCTGTACGCATTTGCATTTGCACTTGCGTATGGGTTTTTATATGAGACACGGAAAGTCCGTGCAAGTTATTACAAATTTTATTACTTTATTAGCGTAATTATTAAAAAAATGAAAAGAAAAACAAAGAAATCAAAGAATTCGCCTTCACTTAATAAGTTCGCAGTTGTGTTAGCTGTCGCTCTTTTGCTTTTGGTACAAGGTGCAGTAGCTTACGCTGAAGATGCTGCTCCTGCTTCATCAGGATCATCAAAC
The DNA here is from genome assembly GCA_964430335.1 of uncultured Candidatus Saccharibacteria bacterium. Taxonomy (GTDB): domain Bacteria; phylum Patescibacteriota; class Minisyncoccia; order Phycocordibacterales; family SIBU01; genus SIBU01. The sequence goes on along the minus strand of CAYSEN010000016.1, from coordinate 8,415 downwards.
ACTGAATCAGCTCCAACTGGATCAAACTCTGGAAACGTGTCAGTCGGTTCAGTCGGTGTTCCTGCTTCTTCAAACTCAGCAAATACACCAGCTGTCTCAGCTCCAGCTAGCTCAAACTCTGGAAACGTATCAGTCGGTTCAGTGGGTGTCCCGGGCTCTTCAAACTCAGCAAATACAGGCGGTACAGTTCCAGCGGGATCAAACTCATCAAACACTCCAGCGGGTGCATCTCCTGCTTCTTCAAATTCATCAAACGTAACTACAGCTACTACTGAAGCTCCTGCTAATTCAGCTCCAGTTGGCCTAGGTGGTGGCGGGGGAGGAGGAAACGGTTCACCTTACGGATACACTTTCAACTCAACTCTTTCACAGAACAATGCAATGACCTCAACTGTTGCTCCTACATCAGGTGCAGGTAATGCTGTTGTAAACGTAAACACAGGATCATGTAAGCCTTACCTAAATTCTTACATCTTTTCAGGAAGAGAGAATGACAAAGCAGAAGTTACTAAGCTACAGAAGTTCTTGCTAGAAGCAGGATACACAGTAGATGTTACAGGTGTGTATGACAGCAAGACTATTTCAGCTGTTGAAGCTTTCCAACTTAAGAACTCTGATGATGTTTTGAGAAAGTCATGGGGAGCATCTATCCCAAGCGGAGATGTCTACATTACAACTCAATTGAAAATTAATGACATTGTTTGTAACAAGAAAAGCGATTTCGCTGCACTAAGTTACCTAGGTAAGCAGTACAACGAAAATCTAGCAAAGAATGCTAACACTTCAAATACTGGTGTTGCTTCAAATGGAACAGACAACAACACTACTGTTGCCGTTTCAGGTAACAACTCTTCAACTACCGATTCAAATGACTCACAGGAAGCTGCTGTGGTAAAGTCTACAACTCCAGGATTCTGGAAGAAGGTAGGTAACTGGTTCTCAGGTATCTTCAAGAAGAATAAATAATTAGTTTGCTTTAAGGCAGGCTAAGAAAACACAAAACCCCCGCGGGCCTTGCCCGCGGGGGTTTTGGTTTATAGTTAGTTTTAAAATCTAAATCAAAACAAAAAGTTTAATTGGAATTTTCAAACCTAGCCTTATTGTCGGCCATCCACTTTTCCATTTCGGCTTGGCCGTTTTTTGGGTCGTTCATCACATCGGCGTGTGCCTGCATGTAATGTGGCTGAAGTGCTTCCATCCACTGTTCAAAAGTTTCGCCTTCGGCTGTCGCCTCACACAAATCGCATTTAAGTGTTTTCATGTAGGTTATTGTATCATGGATTTCTGATACCACCTCCTAAATGTAACTATCATTCTACCGCAGGAAATTTAGGCTTAGCTTTGTATCGTTGGGGGAGGAGATGGGATGTTTGAACCTTACAGGTTCAGTACAGGTTTCCCATTTTCTCCTAATCATAATTACTCGAAAATATGGGAGAACCTCTTCAAATCCCATACGCAAACAAAACATGTTTGCTCTCCTCCGCTTTCGCGGACTCAAGCGGAGGAGATGGGATTTGAACCCATGAGGGACTTTCATCCCTGCCGCGTTTCGAGTGCGGTGCCTTCAACCACTCAGCCACTCCTCCAATATATTGCAAATTGTCGCAAGACGCTTACTTGCGTCCAAATCGTAACACTTTTTGCTAATTTCACAAAAAATGCTAGTATATTCTTGTTCCAAATTCGACAGTTTCAGCAATGAAATAGTCATTTGGCCCTATCGTCTAACGGTTAGGACGTGGGCTTTTCAAGCCTAAAATCCGGGTTCGATTCCCGGTAGGGTCACAGCTTCAGGAGCGCAGCGATAAGCTGTGACCCTAAGCAGGTCTAAACGACCTGCGTCTGGGAATCGAAGCCCGATTGAGCCGAGCTTCATAGCGAGCCAATCGGGGTACTGCTCCTGTAAGGAGAGATTTCCCGGTAGACTATCCAATCCGGGTATCGAGGTTCTTCTACCATTCTTTTGATATCTTGTGTTAAAAAACAATTGTATCTATACTTCTAATAAGCTTATAGCCTAACTGATTTCGAATGGCAAACAAAAACCTTACAAATGCGAAGAGAGCAAAAAATGACGAGTTCTATACTCAATTTTCAGATATTCAAAAAGAGGTGGAAGCATATCTTGAATATGATCCAAATACTTTTAAGGGCAAGGTTGTTTACAGTAATTGCGATGACCCGTTCGAAAGTAATTTCTTCCGTTATTTTGTGTTGAACTTTAAGCGTCTAGGATTAAAAAGACTCATTTCGACTAGTTATAAACCTTCTCCGGTCGCGAACACGCAAATAACACTATTCGGCGATGATGTTACACTTAAACCAGTCAAAGGACGACCGAAAATTGTCGCTAATAAATTTATTATTAATGATGTTGGTGACGTAGACGGTGATGGTTCTTTTACACTGGAAGATATTGCGAAGCAACTTCGGGCAAATAAAAATAATGAATGGACCCCTCTTGATGGTGATGGCGATTTTAGAAGTGACGAATGTGTTGAGTTGCTAAAGCAATCAGACATTGTGGTCACCAATCCTCCATTTAGTTTATTTCGACCTTATGTTGCACAATTAATGGAATATAAAAAGAATTTTCTTATTATCGGAAATCAAAATGCTATCACATATAAAGAAATTTTCCCGCTAATCAAAGAAAACAAGGTGTGGTTGGGTCTAACAATGAATGGAAGCAATCGATGGTTTGTTGTGCCAGATGATTATCCAGTTAATGAAAATGCGGCTGGATCAAAAGTTGAAAATGGTAAAAAGATGCTTTTTGTAAATAGTGTTGTATGGTTTACGAATCTTGACCATGGGCGTCGTCATTCTAAACTATCTTTAATGAGTATTGCCGATAATCTTAAATTTACGAAAGAATTTCAAGGTAAGGATAAATATGAAGTTTATGAAAACTATAATGCTATTGAAATCCCAACATATAAGGTTATACCCAAAGATTATGATGGAGTAATGGGTGTACCAATATCATTTCTCCATAAGTATTCTCCTGAACAATTCAAGATTGTAGGAATGTGTGAAAACGAAGATCTTTACAATTTGAAAACTAAATTTTACACATCAGAAGAGTGTAAGCAGGCATATATGGATAAGTTTGGAAAAAAAGGAGTCTATGATTTAAATGCAAGTGGGGTTATTGTTCGTAATGGATTAAGAGAAAAAGTTTTTCAAAGGGTTCTGATTAAACATAAAAATATATAATATGAAAACAATCCTAAAAAAAGATACTACTATAAAAGAAATATGCGACGGTTTTGTTTACAACGAACTCGAAGGTAAGGGTTTGTTTGGTTTGTCCGGAAAATTAACTATCCAGCCAGAATATCAACGTAATTATATTTATGCTGACGGCAAAAGAGATGTTGCAGTAATTGATTCAATCTTGAAAGGTTATCCACTAGGTTTAATTTATTTTAACCAAGTCGGCGAGGACAAATTTGAAGTGCTCGATGGACAACAACGCATCACTAGTATTGGGCGCTTTATAACAGGTAAATTTGCCGTCAAAGACAAAAATGGTCATGAACAATACTACAGTGGTATGGCTAACAGTCAGTGCGAACAAATAATGAACACCAAGTTGTTGATATATGTATGTGAGGGTGATGAGCCAGAGATCAAAGACTGGTTTAAGACTATCAATATCGCTGGGGTTCCGTTAACCGAACAAGAAATTCTTAATGCGGTATATTCTGGACCATTTGTCACTCGTGCCCGCGAGGAATTTAGTAATAGTCAAAATACTAATGTTCGGAAATGGAGTGCCTATGTTGCTGGCGACATCAAGCGCCAGGCATACCTAGAAAGAGCTCTGGACTGGGTTTCTAGCGGCGATATCGATGCCTACATGAGCAAGCATCGAAATGACAAAAATATCTCTGAACTAAAGAAGCATTTTAATACCGTCATTGATTGGGTATCAGCGACATTTACTGAGGTTGAAAGTGAAATGAAAGGTCTAGAGTGGAACAGACTTTACGAGACTTATCACAAGAAAAAATATAATCCCGCTAAAGTATCCGCTACGGTCAAGAAACTTTATGCCGACGGCTTTGTAAAAAGTCGCAAGGGTATTTTCGAGTATGTCTTGGGCGGAGAAACCGAAACAAAGCTACTTGAAGTACGATTATTTGAAGACTCAACAAAGCGTTCAGTGTATGAAACTCAAACTGCTGTCGCAAAAAAGAAAGGCGTTTCTAACTGTTCTCATTGTGCGATTGGTCATGATGTAAACAAGGAGAAGATCTGGGCTCTAACGGACATGGATGCTGATCACGTTTCGGCTTGGAGTAAGGGCGGAAAAACCGATATTAAAAACTGTGAAATGTTGTGTAAGACCCATAATCGAGCCAAAGGAAATCGATAATAAAAATATATGGAACCAGTTGTAACAAAAAACATAACGTGTCCTAAATGTGGTGAATCAATATCGATTGACGATGTTTTGACACACCAAATTGAAAACAAGTTTAAAAAGGACTTTGAAGAGAAAGAGAAAACCCTAAGATCAAGTATTGAGAAGGAGTCCTTAAGGAAACTCGAACAAGATAAGGTAGATCTAGAAAAGAGCCTTAAGGCTAAGATATTGAAAGATGCTGAAGCTGAAAAAAATGCCTCAATTGAGAGGAGTAAGCTTCTAGAAGAACAACTTGCTGATAAAGAAGCAAAGCTTAAAGAGGCCCGTCAGAATGAGGTTTCTTTGATAAAACAACAACAAAAACTAAAAGATGAAAAAGAGGCTTTTGAATTGGAGAAAACTCGTCAGTTAGCAGAAGAAAGAAAACAAATCGAAGAAGAAGCCTCAAAAAAAGCTACAGATGCAAAACAATCAGAAATAGATCAGCTTAACAAGAAACTTTCAGATGCGACAAAAGCCAAAGATGCACTTGCTCGAAAGTTAGAGCAAGGATCACAGCAAACTCAGGGAGAGGTCCAAGAACTAGCATTGGAAGAGCTTCTTACTGCAGAATTTATACATGATGACATCTCACCTGTTGGAAAAGGGATTAATGGTGCAGATGTAATACAGACCGTTAAAACCAAAACTGGTGTCGAGTGTGGAAAAATAATATGGGAATCAAAGAAAACTAAAGCCTGGACCGAGGGATGGGTAAAGAAACTTAAAGATGATCAAAGATTGGTAAAAGCTGATCTTGCGGTCATCGTTACTTCTGCTATGCCCCAAGGAATCACTGGTATTACGCAAAAGGACGGTGTCTGGATTTGTGATATTAAGCTTGCCTTATCAATTGCTACTCTTTTGAGGCATTCTTTGGAGTCTGTTTCGAGAGAGAAACTAATGTCAGTTGGAAAGAATGAGAAGGTTGAAATTCTCTATGCGTACCTTACTGGTACAGAATTTAAGCAAAGAATTGAGGTTATTGTAGAAACTTTTTCAAGCATGAAGACCTCGTTAGATAAGGAAAAGCTCTATTTTACAAAGACCTGGGCCGAGAAAGAAAAACAAATTGATAGAGTTATTCAAAATACCGTAGGTATCTACGGAGACCTGAGTGGCGTTGTCCACTTGCAAAAAATAGAGTCACTTGAATTACCCACTCCTAAAGATGATGAATAAACAAGAAATTATAAATACAATATCTGAAGGTGCTAAAGGTCTTTTTGTCTTGTCTATCGAATACCAGGAAAAAGATGGTTCGAACGAAGGTAGTAGGCTTGTGGAACCATATAGCATGAGGGACGTAGGTACAGACAAAGAAGCCTTCTTTGCCTTTGATATTGCTAAAGACGGTATAAGAAGATTTACTACAGATAGAATATTAAAGGTTGAAATTACTGCTAATAAATTTACACCGCGAAACGGTTGGGCTGTAGAGTTTTAAATATATGAAAGAGAGGAAAGAATTTTCATTTTATTTATACAATAGGCCAACATTGGTTATTATTGATTGGTTCAATTTGTATAACAAATATAAAAATGTTGATCTTCGGTTATTTTTCGATTACTTGAAAGGATATAAGGATGTATATCAAGTGAGATTTTATCAAGGTACAATTGAGGGTAAAGATTGGTCAAAAAAGACCATAGAAGATGCACGTAGTATTGGGTATGAGGTTATAACCAAGAGGTCCAAATACATAAAAATAGATATACGCAAAGAGGGACATCTAAAGAAAATAATGGACCTACTTGAAGAGCTTTTAAAGAGTATCTCTGACAAAAACTCTGAGATCGCAAATAAAATTTATACTTTCAAACAAGAGCTCGAGAAAAAACATAAGGGGACGGGAAGTACTGGGGATGTTTATTCAGATTTTTTTGAATGGATCGGAGAAATGGATACAGACTTAGATAAGCTGAATGTAAATATAAATCAATTCAAAGCTGAAATAAATAAACCAATAACAAAACCTAAGTGTGATTTTGACGCTGAAATAGCAAAGGATATCATCTTAAATATTAGTAAGTTTGAAAACCTGATCTTGTTCTCTGGAGATGGAGATTTTGCCTCAACTGTAGAATGCCTGGTTAAGGAAAAAAATAAAAAAGTTTTCGTAATATATCCGCAAGGCAGTTTTGGAGAAATTGATTATCAAAATTTCAATTTAGTGCGGATACTTGATACAGGTAGAAAAGAATACGAGAGGGGTTTTGTATGTCGTCCTATTGAGCACCTAATAAGCAATATAATAAAAAAAGAACCCGCAGATTTCTCTGCGGGACCCGATACAAGCAATATAGCAAAAATTGAGTCGACCGTCAACTTATAATGTTAACTTTTTGAGCATTTTTACTATTCTAAATTTTCTAAACCGAGCCACATTTTCTGCTCAAATTTCGTGACATCATTTCCATTTTAGTTAAACAGAATTCATCAATTACACATATTTAATAAACATTTAGGCAGTCTTGTCTTTGTTTTCTGTACACCTACCCCCTCACCTTAAACTCCTCGATTTTTGCGCGACAGAGGCGCTCAATTTCTGGGACGTTTGGTACACCAACGATTGTGATTGATTCTTTAGTAGAGTTGTATGGTCTCATAACACCTTTGGTGTAGACTACCGAATCATTCTTTAGTTCCAGTACTAAATCGCCTTTGTTTGCATCACCGCTTGCTGTAAGGCTACCAGAAAATTCATTCCAATTTATTGATCTGAATGTATTTTTTCTTAGATGTAAAAATCTTTTGTTTGTGCCGACAAACCATCCTCCAGAACTAAAAAAAGAATAAGTGGTGGCACCGAGAGCACTCAGACCAATAAAACAAAACAAACCAATAATTGCACCGGGGAACACAAGTTCAGACAAATTATTCAATCCTAGGGTAAGAGATGCGCCATTCTTGAGTATTGTCGAGGTTCCTCCAGATAATGCTGTTATGATAGGACCAATTACGATTCCATACCCAGCAGTAAAAGTAACGCCCAGCCAAAGTAACGAGAAAAACAGGCCCAATAGGGCAGTACCTTTGGTTATTAATCTTTTGGAGTACACCGAAAATATGACTGTCTCATCTGGGTCAAGATGTTGTTTTATTTCTGGTTGCATTTCAATAATATAACACGATTCATATGTGTCTAAAAGATGCCTAGAATGAATTGCACAAATTCATTAAATGTTTAGAATGTGCGTATGAAAGGAAACACTGTCGTCACAAACGAAGTTCAGGCTGCTGGGGGAGTGGTGGTCAATAAAGAAGGCCTTGTGGCGATTGTAAGCAACCGCGGAGTTTCTTGGTCATTGCCAAAGGGAAAAATCGACCCTGGCGAGAGTCCTGTGGAGGCGGCGCAAAGAGAAGTCTACGAGGAAACAGGTATTAAGAAAATGAGTGTTATTCGAGAGCTCGGCGTCTATAGTAGATATCGAAATGCACCAGACGGAACCGAGGACAGGACTGAACTAAAAACCTTACATATCTTTTTGATCAAAGCAGATAAGAAAAAGCTCACTCCCGTCGACGCTCATAACCCTGAGGCAAAATGGATTGAGAAGGAAAAGGTCTGTGACTACCTAACTCATCCAAAGGATAGGGAATTTTTCCAGAGCATTATCGATTTGATATAGTTTGAAAATTAAGGTAAATTAATGCGGTAAATTAGGATGGCTGTATGAGCCTCCTATGTAGGCAGAATTAGGAAAATGATTATATTTTGGGCGGTTAGCTCAGTTGGTAGAGCACATCGTTGACGTCGATGGGGTCAGAGGTTCGAATCCTCTACCGCCCACAGTGATTTATAAAAACAGCCTTAATGGCTGTTTTTATAATGTATCATCTGGGAGGCGGTAGAGGATTCGAAAGCCGGAGCGCGACGGCGCGAGGCGGGGTCGCGGAAATTTTTAGCAAAAAATTATCCGTGACCTAATCCTATCTATTCCGCCCATAATTTTGTCGAAACTCCTCAAATCCTCAATCCCAAATAAAAAAACAA
>CAYSEN010000015.1:2294-16884 GCA_964430335.1 uncultured Candidatus Saccharibacteria bacterium | reverse complement strand
CCGCCCATAATTTTGTCGAAACTCCTCAAATCCTCAATCCCAAATAAAAAAACAACCCACATTCGTGAGTTGTTGTAGGGTCGCTCGGGTTCAAACCGGGCGGTACCATTGGGAGTTGGCTAAATTGATATCAAGTCTCCAACGGCACACTCTCCTCGTGACCTCGGGTCCTCGCTCGGGTGTCAGGTCGTAAACTGTAACCTTGTTGCGAGCGTCGGGCTCGGACTCAAGGACGACATGAGTCAGTTGGCTCGTATCGAAATCCAAGCTGCGTCTGCCACTTGTCTCAGCGAAACCGATCACCAACACAAGCCCACCGTCACCCTTCACCTTTGCGTTCGCCGGTCGGGAAACCGACACGATGTGCGCGGGCTTTTCGCCGACCACAAACCTCAGCTTGTTGGGCTTGATTCCGCCGGGCAGTCTGAATGACCTTTCGTCAAGCCGACTTTTTCTCACAACGCTGGCAATTGCATCGCGTTGCGGATTTGGGCTACTCATAGTTTTGCCTTTCTCTGTTTACCGATTTTTTTAAAAAAGATCACTTTTTGCACATGCAAAAACCAGTCCGGAAGAGGACTGGTTTTTGGTTTGATGTAGAGATTAAATCAACTCAAAAATCAGCACTCTTCCGGCGCTACGCATCATTTTAGCCATATTTAGAGCCATTTTTTGGAAGTTCGATTTCATTACTAATACAATACTCCTTTAATTTTTTTAAGCAAGTTAATTACTTTCCGTGAACGTATAGGTAAATGTCTTCTAGAGCTTTTACGGCATCTCCAGCCGCAATATTATTCTGATGGTATAAGCCATTTGTACAATCCCCGGCGGACCATACGCCGTCCATGCTTGTTCTTTGGTTTCTAGGGTCGACAATAATTTGCCCGAAAGAATCTCGGTTGACTAGTTTTGATACGAGCTCGGTAGATGGAGTAGAACCGATTTCGACAAAAATTCCTTGGGCGGGGAGTTCAACAACTTTTCCAGTTTCTTTTTCCTTGTAGGTAATCGCTTCGACAAACTTGTCTCCCTTCACCTCCAAGATGTCGGTGTTTAGCACAGCGTGCATTTTTGGATTAGACAAAACCTTTTTGACTGTAATTGGGTCGGCCTTAAACTCTTCGCTTCTGTGAAGGAGGACAACGCTTTTAGCATACGCTAAAAGCTGAGCGGCGGTTTCAAATCCTGCATTGCCTCCGCCAATAACAACCACGTCCATATCAGCAAAAAGGGGACCGTCGCAGGATGCACAGTAGACAACTCCTTTGTGCTCAAACTTATCAGCTCCAGGGACTTCTAGGCGACGTCTTTTACTGCCGGTTGATATAAGAACTGTTTTTGATTCGAACGTGCCTTTTTCTGTGGTGATTTTGAAATTTTCTCCAGACTTCTCGACATTGCTTACATACGAACCTTCATGTATGTCTACGATGTCTCCAGCGTATGCCTTAAGGTGATCTTTTAGGGTTTCGGCTAATTTTGAACCACTGATTGATGGTGTTCCGATCCAATTTTGGATGTCGTTTGAAACAGAGCTTTGACCGCCGAATTCCTTAGCGACAAAAAGAGTTCTGAGTCGTTTTCGAGACGCGTAAACACCTGCGGCGACAGCGGCTGGACCGCCTCCGATTATTGCAAGGTCGTATATATTGGAATTTTGGGTCATGAATTTGGAATTTAGATAAATAAAAACTCAAAAATGTAGAATGATTATATCAATCAAAAGGGGAAAAACAAACCGGCCCGATTCGCGAAGCGAATCGGGCCGGTTTTCAGTTTACTTCTTCGCCCTTCTTAGAAAGGCTGGAACCGCACCCCAGTCGTCATCTACTTCTTCTATTGTCTTTTTTTCCTCTACCACTGGCTTAGGTGGGAGTTCTTTTGGTACAACAGGAGCGGTTGGATTGATTATTGTGTTAAAAATTTTGCTCTTCTTTTCTTTTTCCTCTGAATTTACTGAGTCGTTACCGAAAAGACTTCTCTTTGTGACAGCCTCAGGAAAACCAGATGCGATGACAGTGATTTTGATTTCGCCTTTCTTGATTTTTTCATCACGGACAGTACCGAAAATAACTTTAGCGTTAGGATCGATTGATTCGGTAATAACTTTTGCTGCATCTTGGATTTCAAACATTGTAAGGTCGTCTCCACCAGCAATTGAGAAGAGTACACCCTTGGCTCCGTGAATAGAAAGTTCGAGTAGGGGAGAGTTGATAGCATTTTTGGCCGCTTCCTCTGCGCGCTTTTCTCCTGATGCAGTTCCAATACCCATAAGTGCTGAACCAGCATTCTCCATGATCGAGCGAATATCAGCGAAGTCAATGTTGATCACTCCGGGAGTGGTGATAAGGTCAGAAATTCCTTCGACTGCCTGCTTTAGGATTTCATCACACATTGCAAAGGCTGCTCTTGCGGTAGTTTCCTTGCTAATTGTAGATAGAAGTCGGTCGTTTGGAATAATGATGATAGCGTCCACGGACTTTCTCAGTTCCTCAAGTCCTTGCTCGGCTAGTCGCATTCTCTGAACACCTTCGAAGAAAAATGGTTTTGTAACTACAGCTACAGTAAGAGCCCCGATTTCCTTTGCGGTTTTTGCAACTACAGGTGAAGCTCCTGTGCAGGTTCCTCCTCCCATACCTCCTGCAATAAACACCATGTCAGCGCCCTTGATAGCCTCCTGAATTTCTTCTTTGGTTTCTTCCACAGCTCTTTTTCCGAGCTCTGGATTCATACCGGTACCTAGTCCTCGAGTAAGGTTCTTGCCGATGTGAATTTTCTTTTTGGCGAGAGTGTTGTGTAGGTCCTGTGCATCAGTGTTGACCGCAATAAACTCAACTCCTTTTACTTTGGAGTTAATCATGTGGTTGATGGCATTTTTTCCTGAGCCACCGATTCCCAAAACTTTTATTCGGGCAAATGTTTCTACTTCTGGTGTGACTTGGGGCATAAAGATTTTGGTGTTACTTTCGAGTAAAAGTTTTTAATTCTTTCTTCTGGAAAGCTTGAATAATTTACTAAACTTATCTTGAGTAAAACTATCATAACAGAAAGGTAGAATAAAAGAAAAGTCTTGACATTGACCTGTGGTGTAGCCTATTAAAATCTCAAATTAACGCGATATTTAGGGACTAAGGCAGGAATTGCTTAAGCCAACTTAATATGTCTGTACCAGCTTTTTTGGCAATTTTAATGCCAGTAAGCTCTGTATCCTCGTCGTTTAAACCAATTAAACAGAGGCCAAATGCCACAGCCCAAGAGGCGTCTTTGATTTGGCCTTTGTTTCCTTCACCAAAATTTATACCGGCTTTTCTTGAGGGAACTTTTAGTGCTACTTTTGCTAGTTCGTCGATGGTCTCGATTCCAGCACTTCCTCCGGTCATGACAATGCCAGCTGGCAGAAGGCCGTTTCGATTTATTTTTTTGAGGTGTGCGTCGATGAGGTCAAAAATATCAGAAAGGCGGGCAGCAATAATTTCGTCTAACTTTTTCTTTGGATAAGTCCCTCCGATGATTGCTCCGCGTTTTAGGTCCTCAGCTTCTTCAATCGGAATCTTAAGTCCAAGCGCGATGTCATTTGTGATGTCATTTCCACCGAGTGGAAATACTTCTATTGATATTGGAATATTGTTTTCAAAAACAGCAATCGAAACTGTCTCTGATCCGATGTTTGCCAAAACACAGCCAGCAACTTTTTGAGTTTTAGTAAGAGTGACAAGAGACGCGGCGATAGGTGAGGCGATCACATCCTCCACTTCAACTCCAGCCTCACCGAGGGCGTCTATCAAATCTTTAAAATGATGCTCAAGACAGGTGATAAACAAAACTCGGGCCTCAAGTTTTGTGCCTTTCATGCCTACTGGACGGCCGTACACTTGTTTACCATCTACTTTAAATTGAATTGGAATAGTGTGAATAATCCTTCTGTTTAATGAGAAAGATTGTGGAATGTCGTTCTGGCTAGAATCGATTGCTTTTTTGATGTCTAGTTCGGAAATCTCACCGTCGGCGCGAGACAAAATTATATTGCCGACTGTTGTTATCCCAGCAATACCAATTCCTCCCATCGATACAATAGCTTTTTTAATTTTTACACCAGAGGCTTTTTCAGCTTGGCCGATTGCTTGTCTGAGACTTCTGATGACTTCGTCTTGATTTAAAATATATCCATGTCTAAGGCCTCTTGATTCTGCATATCCAAGACCAATTATTTTTGGAGAAGATTTGTCTTTTTCGTGCACGTTTTCAGAGACAACCACTTTTATTTGGTAGGATCCGATGTCTATGCCGACTGAAATATTTTTGCTCATTGGTTCAAGTTTGAAAATCAAATGGCAAAATTACACTTAAAATGTCAAAGTCTGATGGAGACTTTTTATTCAAAATATTTAGGCCTTGCCCTTTGATCTAGATGCCAAAAATTTTTCTAAATTTGACTTCTTGCTTCTCCATTCTACTACTATGATCGAAGCCTTTCAAATGAACCAAACCGTGGATAAACAAAAAACCGATAAAATTTTCGTAATCGCGACCGAATTTTTTCGATTCTTTTTTAGACTCTTCTGGATTTATAAAAATTTCTCCAGATTTTCTGTCTAGGGTGAAGCTGAGTATGTCAGTAGCTTTATCAATTGAACGATATTCCTTGTTCAATTTCCTGATAGTGTTTTTGGTAGTAAAAACTACACTGAGATTATAATTTTCTCCTAGGACTGCATTTTTTATGGACGCAAAAGGCAAGCTTGGAAGCTTGCTTTTTGCTTGATTGGTTACCGTACAATTTACGGTTTCCAATTCATTATTTTTTTGTCTAAGTTTTGACTTCAAGATTTAGTTTGATAACTATCGAGTCTTTTCGGTCATTTTTCCTAATTTGATCATTAGGTCAACTTCTTTTCTGCGGTTGATTCTTTTTAATGCCATTTTCTTTCGAGTGGCAGGGGATTTGTTTCGATCTTTGTACCTCAAAGAACGTACTCGAGGTAATATGCCTGAGCCCTGAACGCGCTTTGTAAAGCGTCTTAGAACGCCCATGCTGTTTTCTGTTCCTGCTTTTACTACTTCAACGTTTGTTGCCATATGTGGGACTATAATAGCACAGGTTTTTTGTTTTGCAACACCTCTATGTATATGCTTTTTACATGATATAATTTTGACCATGTCAGACACATTTTTAACTATAATAGTGCTGGTTTTATTGATTATTAATGGTTTTTTGATTTGGTCATTATTGAGGAAAAATAAGGTCCCAGAAAAGCCTGAAAATGATACTGGATTGAAGCTGATTTTACAGCAGGTTAACGAGCTTTCCCGTACAATGGACGCAAAGATTGGCGAGACCACAAGACAGATGAATGAGTCTGTTAGAAATCAGTTTGGCGAATCGGCAAAGCTTATACGGGAGGTAACTGTGGGACTGACAAAGCTCGATGAGACAAATAAGCAGGTGGTTTCCTTTGCGGATCAGCTACAAAATTTGCAGGATATTTTGAAAAACCCTAAACAAAGAGGTGTGTTGGGAGAATACTACTTAGAGACACTTTTGAAGAATGTTTTGCCACCTGGAAACTATCAAATGCAATATGCCTTTTCAAATGGTGAGATTGTTGACGCCGCGGTTTTTGTAAAAAATAAAATTATTCCAGTTGATTCCAAATTTAGTTTGGAAAATTACAACAGACTAAGCGAAGCCAAGGATCCTTCTGAGAGAGATCGTTTGGAAAAGGTATTTATGAATGATTTAAAGCAAAGAATTTTGGAAACTTCAAAATACATTCGACCTTCTGAAAACACTATGGATTTTGCTTTTATGTTTATTCCTCATGAGGCGATTTACTATGATTTGTTAGTCAATAAAGTGGGCGCTGTGACAGACGATACTGAAAATTTAATTCAAAGAGCAGCTAGTAAATACAAAGTGATTATAGTTTCTCCAACATCATTTTTGGCATATTTGCAGACGGTTTTGCAGGGCTTAAAAGCCATGCAAATCGAGGAGACTGCAAAGGATATTGTTAAGAGAGTAGACGAGCTCGGTAAACACTTAAAAACATATGAGGAGTACCACAATAAGTTGGGTAATTCGATAGGTACAGTTGTTAATCACTTTACTAATTCAAGCAAGGAGTTTAAGAAAATAGGGAAGGATGTTACTAGGATTACAGAGCACCCTTCAGAATTTGAGCCAATAATGCTAGAAAAGCCTGAAATCCTTGAGTAAAATCGGCTTTTGCAAATAAACCTAAAAACCCTTGCTTTTTAATTAAAATCCTGTAGTATATGGCCATTATGGAATTTGCAGTAATACAAACAGGTGGTAAGCAATACAAGGTCTCTGTAGGAGATGTTGTTAAGATTGAGAAGATCGTTGGAGACCACAAGGTTGGTGACAAGATCGTTTTTGACAAGGTTTTGCTTGTTGATAACGGTAGCGACACCACAATTGGTACACCTTATATTTCCGGAGCCTCAGTTTCAGCTACTCTTGCGTCAATCGGACGAGATCCAAAAATTAACGTCATAAAATATAAGCAGAAGAGTCGATATTTCAAGAAGAACGGACATCGACAGCCACACTTTAAAGTAAAGATTGATTCATTAAAATAAAATTGAAAGACGCCCCGATTCGCGAAGCGAATCGGGGCGTCTTTTCGTTTTATGAGAAGATTCTAGGATCTGTTCTTTAAAGCGTTTTTAATAGTATCCGAATCAGAGTACTCGAGTTCGGTTCCAGTTGAAAGTCCTCGTCCAAGGCCGGAGATTTTAATATTAAATTCCTTTGTAATTGGTGAGATTATTTTTGTGACATACTCCGCTGTGTTTTCACCTTCAGGATTTAGGCTAGATGCAATAATGATTTCTTTTAAACCAACGGAAGCTCGTTTTTTGACCGAGTCAATTAGTTCCTTCGAGCGGATTTTTTTGTCGGGTTCCTTTTCGAGGATTGGAACCGTACCACCAAGAATAAAATAGTAGCCATTGTAATAGTGACTTTTTTCAATAGTTTCGTAATCTGCATCGCGACTTACAATCATAAGAGAAGCCGAGTCTCGATTTTTGTCTCGGCAGATTGCACACATGTTTGTGTTGCTCTGATCGATTGGAAAAAATCTAAAACAAGAAGGGCAGTTTCGGATTTCTTTTTTAAGTTCCAAAATTAATTTGCTTAGAGTCTCAAGATGGCTGTTATTTCTTGAAAGAAGATGATAGACAAAACGCTTGGCCTGGCGAGGGCCGATTCCGGGGAATTCTCTGAATATTTCTGTAAGTTTGTGAATAGTGTCCATGAAAACCGATTATAACATAGCGGAAAAACTTAATAAAAATATCGCCCTTTATTCAAAGGCGACACGGACCGAGTATCTTGCTCCAGCAATTCTGAAAGCACTCCGAGTGTTCCTACGTTGTGCCTCAGTACTAAACCCGAGGCCATTGTGCGACCTTTGAAGTAGGTCTTGAAGGCCCTCAGGAAGTGAGTAAAACTGTTGCCCCGCAAGGGTGTTGAGCGGAGTTCTGTGATCCTTGTCTGTGACCGCAAGATCGTATAGTACGATCAAACGGTCATGAACCAACATCAGATCCCATTGTGCTTGAGCCGACATCTCATCTGCGTTCATGGTGTGTGGTGTGCGTGTTTGGACTGTGACTTGAAAAATTATACTAGAAATTTAGAACTAAAGAAATATCGCAGACTAAAAGTCATCAGACGGTTTTTCGAAATCCGAGAAATCACCTTTTTCCAGAGAAGTAAATGAACCACGCTTATCATCAAAATAAAGATCGATTTTTCCTGTCGGACCATTTCTGTGTTTTTCGATCATGATTTCGGCAATGTTTGGTCTGTCAGAGTTTTCGTTGTATTTATCTTCACGGTGAATAAACATAACAACATCAGCGTCTTGCTCGATTGAACCTGAGTCTCTCAAGTCTGATAGGCGGGGCTTGCCACCTCGACTTTCCACGGCTCTTGAAAGTTGTGATAGGGCGAGAACTGGAACGTTTAGCTCACGAGCTAGGTTCTTCAATGATCTTGAAATTTCGGTGACTTGCTGGACGACATTGTCGCTATTCCTGCTATTTGTTGGAACCATAAGTTGGAGGTAGTCGACAATGATCAATCCCAACCCTTTTTCACTTTTCAATCGGCGAGCGATTGAACGCATTTTCAAAATGTTATTTCCGGGTTGGTCATCAATGTAAATCGGCGCCTTTGAAAGTTTGTCCAGAGAGTCACGGATTTTGTCGAAATCACTTTCAACCGAAAGTTTACCGGTTCTAAGTTTCCAAGCGTCCACCTTTGATTCAGCGGCAAGCATTCTGTCGACAAGTTGTTGGGAGCTCATTTCAAGTGAGAAGATTCCAACAGGTGTGTTGTTGTTTACAGCGGCCATTCTGGCAATATCAAGCGCTAGAGCAGTTTTTCCCATTGATGGTCGCGCTGCCAAAATGATTAGGTCAGAATTTTGGAAACCAGCCAGCTTATTATCTAGGTCTCTAAATCCTGTGGAAACTCCTCTTAGGCTGTCTTTAGATTTGTGTAGGGTGTCTATTCTTTCCCAGGCCTCTGCCAAAGTGTCTCTGATGTCGACGAATTTGTGCACTCCGGAAAAGTTTGTAACCTCGAAAATATTTTTTTCTGCCTTATCTAAGAGTTCTTCAAGGTCTCCAGCCTCATCAAAACCAAGCTCAGAAATACGTTCCGCGGCGGAAATCAGATTACGCATCATGTATTTTTTCTGGACAATTTCCGCGTAGTGTTTGGCGTTTGTTGACGAAGGTACGTTTTGGACTAATTCTGCCAAAGCTGCCGAACCGCCAAGTTGTTCTAGTAGTCCTTTTTCCTGTAGTCGAGATGAAAGGGAGAGAAGATCGATTGGAGTGCTTTTTCCAAAAAGCTCCATCATTGTTTTGAAAATAATTCGATGTTTTTCAGAATAGAAAGATTCGTTTTGAATAACATCGAGTATTTCATTGATGGCTTCTGGTCGAAGCATGATAGAACCTAAAAGTGCCGACTCGGCCTCAGTGTTTTGAGGCGGAATGCGCAGTTTTTGTTTTGTGAAATTTTGAGTTTTATCTGCCATAACTCTGGCATTGTAGCATAGTCATTGGTCGATAATAAAAGAGTCTTTTCTTGATAACCTGTGTGTAAAAAGGGGATAATATTAATTAAAAAACGCTAGGACAAAACATGTTGTACTAGCGGTAAAGGAGCCAAAAGGTTTCAAGATTTCCCACGACGCAGGAATGTGTACGAGATTACCTTGATGTTGTAACCATGACCAGCTTCTGATAGATGTTCCTCAATCGCTCTTACATCCTCAACCCTCGTGATTTTTCCGGTCAGCGAAACATCGCAGTTGCCGTAGCTCAGGCCACGACTATCGGATGACACGAACGACACGAAATAGTTCTATTTCATAGAATTTTCAGGTGTGCTTAGAAAACTATAACATAAATACTTCATTTACACAATACTACGGAAAACAATCGCATTTTTAGTTAATTGTGCTAGAATTCTTCACCATGCATCCCGTAGTAGAATTTCAGGTTGCGGGGTGGTTATAGCTAAATAAGTAATATTTAATTATTAGATTTCATTTAATACAATTTTCAGGTAAACTCGTCCCGTTTTGGACGACCTGAAATTTCACTACAGGATGCAAGCCGTAATACTAGCAGCGGGAAGAGGAAAAAGAATGAAAGCTTTGACTGACAACATGCCAAAGCCTCTTTTGACTGTATTTGGAAACAATCTTCTTGAACACAAAATTGCCATTCTTCCTAAAGAAGTAGATGAGGTGATTATCGTAATCGGATATCTCGGAGAAAAAATCAAACAGCACTTCGGTGAGGAATTCGGTGGTAAGAAAATAACCTATGTAGAACAAAAGGAACTCCTTGGAACCATGCTCGCTCTAAAGGAAGCTGAAGGTGTCCTTACGGGTAGATTTATAGTAATGATGGGTGATGACTTGTATAGCCAGGAAGATGTAGATCGATGTCTTGAACACCCTTGGGCTATTTTGGTAAAAAAAATGGAAGAAGGTGGCAGAGGTGCAAGAGTGAGTGTTGATAGTAAAAACCATATTGTCGATATTACCGAAGGAGTTGAGTTGGAAAAGGGAATGCTCAATAACGCCGGCATGTATGTTTTGCAGACTGACATTTTTAATTATCCTCTTGTGCAAATACCTTCTGGAGAATTCGGATTACCTCAAACACTGGCTAAGGTAGCAAAGGATAACAATGTATCCGTCGTTGAATCTAAAAATTGGCGACAAATTAGTTCGCCTGAGGATCTAGAGAAAGTTGAAAAGATTTTTTCAGAAGCAAAGTCTTCAGAGAAAAAAGCTGGTTCAAAAAAGAAGAAAAAGGACTAAATAGGACTAACTATTGATTCGTCTCCAGCATCTTTGACTGCAAAACCCATTTTTTCTATGAGCATTCTTAGTTCGTCGGATTTTTTCCAGTCTTTATGTGCTCTAGCTTTTTTTCGCTCTTCAACCAAAATCAAAACTGACTCAGGAATATTTACTTCAGGATTTTTAAGTGCGTTTTCTCTACCTTTTTGTAAGTCGAGGCCCAGAACCTTATCAAAATCCAAAATTGTAGCCAGCTTGTCTTTAGGATCAGCTGTGTTGTCGTTTAACAATTCGTGAATGATAGATATCGCCTCAGCAGTATTTAGGTCGTTATTTAGCCCTTTGAGAAACTTTTCAACATACGGCATTAATATCACACCACCCTCCGGTAATTTAGCAAGATTTGCATAAATTCTTTTTAGGCTATTACCCGCGATTTTTTCAGCGATTTCCTCGATAAAATTGATCGGTGTTCTGTATCCAGCAAGCAAGATGAAGTATCGATACGTGACAGGGGAGATTCCTTTTGCAACCAAATCTTTAAGATAAAGTACGTTTCCTGAAGACTTCGCTAATTTCTCACCCTTCATTATTAAATGTTCGTTGTGCATCCAATAGTTTGCCAAAGGAACACCAAACGCAGATTCAGATTGAGCGATTTCATTGTTGTGATGTACGGGAATGTGGTCGATTCCTCCTGTGTGTATGTCAAAAGGTTGACCCAAATATTTTCTAGACATTGCAGAACATTCTATGTGCCAACCTGGAAAACCTCGCCCCCAAGGAGATTGCCAGCCGATTTCATTTTCAGAAAATTTCCATAATGAAAAATCACCAGCGTTTCTTTTTTCGCTATTTACAACCACTCTCGCGCCAGCTAGTTGTCCCTCGATGTTAATGTTTCCAAGTTTTCCGTATTCAGGAAATTTTTTCAAATCAAAATAAATGCCGTCTGATGTTTTATAGGCAATATCTTTTTCAAATAGGATTTTAATAATTTCAATATCCTCAGTGATATGCTCGCTGGCCTTAGGCATTTCGTGAGGAAGCTTGCAGTTTAGTGCCTGTAAATCATCTATAAAGGCTTTTGTGTAGAAATCCGCAACTTCCTTCATGGCCTCAAGTGTAAACGCTTTACCCTCTCTTTTTAGTGCCTTTACCATTTTGTCATCGCCGTCATCTGAGTCGGACGTGAGGTGCCCAACGTCGGTGATATTCATTACTTGTTTTACGGAGTAGCCGTTGTACTCAAAAGTTCTTCTTAAGATATCAGCGAAAATATAGGCTCTAAGGTTTCCGATATGTGCGTAGTTGTAGACTGTCGGACCACAGTTATAAATGCCAACAGTTTTTGGTTTTACTGGTTTAAAATCATCTTTTTTGCCTGAAAGTGTATTCCAGATTTTTATTTCGTGTTCCATCTCGGTATTAAATTAAAGCCACTTTTTAGACTTGAAAATCAGTATAAACATAAATGCCAAAAATACCATTCCGCCGACAATAAACCAGAAATCTATTGGATCACCAAATATTGGTAGTATCTTGGCGTGCATTGTAAATATTCCCGTGATTAGGGTAAGTGGGAAAGTCATAAACGCCATGATGGTAAAGGTTTTCATCACTTCGTTTTGTTTGGTGGTCAAAAGCGAGTTGTTGGTTTCTCGAAGCTCGCTTAAAAATTCAAAGTTGCTATCAAAAGCTACTCGCACTTTATGATATTCACCAAGTATGGCTTTTGCATGGTATGAATAACTCTCGCCAAAAAATTCTTTGCTGGTCGACTCATACGACTCCAAAATCTCTCTGTGAGAATTAATAGCTCTCCTGATACCAAGCATTTCTCGACTTAAGTTCGATAGTCGTGTCACCATTTCTTTCTCCTTTCCGTTGAAAATTTTGTCCTCGATTTTCTCGATTGTGTCACTAACAGACTCCAATTCATTTTCCAAATGCTCGTATAGACTACGAATCATATAGAAAAATACATATCCAGCGTGTTCACCCATATCACTCTTGTCTAATATTGAATTTACTTCAAAAACCTTTGAAAATTTGTGAAGTGGATCTATTGCGTGGTAGCGGGTTGTGATTAGAAAATTTTTACCGACGATAAAATCAATTTCTTGCTGTTTTATTACCTTTTTTCCATCGACGTTTCTAAAAGTAGGGAAGTGTAATATTAAATATATAAAGTTTGGATGCAATTCTACTTTCGATCTGGTGCTCGGACTGATTAATTCTTGCGCGACTAGAGGATGTATGTTCCAGTCGTTGATAATTTGCTTTACTTCCTCATGGTTCGGCGACTCTAGGTCAATCCATGTGAGGTTTTTGTAGTTGTATTTTAAAATCATTTTTAAATTATAGCTTAAACATTTGTTAAGGTATAGATTGTGAAAATACTAAAATTGATTTTACGGTCTCGTTCTGAGATAATGTTACGAATTAACACATGAAAAATTTTTGGACAAAACAAGCGGGTTTAATAATTATCTCAATTTTTGTTATCAGTATCACTTTTGTTTCAGGTTACGCATTTGGTGCGCATTCAAAACCGGCGATTGAAAAGGTTGTGACTCTGGATAATAAAGAATTAGGTAAACCGTCTAATGTTGATTTCGCTCCATTTTGGAAGGCTTGGAATGTCTTGAACGAGAAATTTGTCTCTTCAGCTACTACAACAAACGAGCAAGACAGAGTTTGGGGAGCAATCGAGGGGCTATCTGCATCTTTTAAGGACCCATACACTGTCTTTTTCCCACCAGAAAACGCAAAAATATTCCAAAGTGAAATCGCAGGAAATTTTGAAGGTGTCGGTATGGAAATGGGAATCAAGAATGACATAATCACTGTTATTGCACCACTTAAAGACACTCCAGCCGCGAGGGCAGGACTTCTGTCTGGCGACCAAATTTTAAAGATAGATACTACCGTAACTGCAGGTATGAAAGTTGATGAAGCTGTTAAATTAATTCGAGGCAAAAAAGGAACACCTGTTGTATTTACGGTTGCTAGAGAGGGTAAGTCTGAACCTTTTGAGGTTAAGGTGGTTAGAGACACGATTGCTATTCCAACTATCGACACAGAGATTAGACACACCGCACTTAAGGGACCAAAATCAGACGCAACTGGTTTACAAGACAATGGTATTTTCGTAATCAGACTTTACTCATTTAGCGCAAATTCCGCAGATTTGTTTAGAGGTGCTCTAAGAAAGTTCGTAGAGTCAGGTTCAGACAAATTGATTCTTGATCTGAGAGGAAACCCCGGAGGATATCTGGAAGCTGCCGTAGATATGGCAAGCTGGTTTTTGCCAGCTGGGAAAGTCATTGTCTCTGAAGATTTCGGTAAAAACGGTCCAAAGGTTAGTTACAAAAGCCGTGGTTACAATGCCTTTGGCAAAAACCTAAAATTTGCTATCTTAGTAAATGGAGGTTCTGCATCGGCATCTGAAATCCTAGCTGGGGCTCTAAAAGAGCATGGAATTGCAAAGCTTGTTGGTACAACCACGTTCGGTAAGGGTTCGGTCCAAGAGTTGGTGGATATTACACCTGAAACCTCACTAAAAGTGACGATTGCAAGGTGGCTAACTCCAAACGGCAATTCGATTTCCGAAAAGGGAATTAAGCCAGACTTGGAAGTTAAATTAACTGCTGAAGATTTAGCAAAGGGCAGAGATTTACAGATGGATGCGGCAAGCAAATTATTATTAAATCAAAAATAGTATGAAAATAATTTTACTGCAGGATGTTGCCAAAATCGGAAGAAAGTATGATGTGAAAAATGTTTCAGATGGTCACGCACTTAATTTGCTAATTCCAAAAGGTTTAGCTCAGGTGGCTACAGCAGAAGCATTAAAGAGGGTAGAAAAGCTGAAGGCAGAAGATGTTGCAAACAAGAAAATTCAGGAAGATCTTCTCTTGAAAAATCTTAAAGCTGTTGAGAGTGTTACTCTTGAAATTAAAGAAAAGGCAAATGACAAAGGTCACCTGTTTGCTGGCGTACACAAGGAGGAAATTATTGCAAAAATGAAGGAAAAGCAAATTGAATTGCTACCTGAGTTTATTGAGCTCGAAAAGCCCATCAAGGAAGTCGGAGACCATATTGTGGTCATAAAAGTAAAGGATAAGTCCGCAAAACTGAGATTAAACATCTCTGCTCTGTAATTATAGTTACGTAATTGAGAATAAAAAAACCGCGCAAGCTCGAAAGCTTGCGCGGGGTGT
>CAYSEN010000015.1:0-2194 GCA_964430335.1 uncultured Candidatus Saccharibacteria bacterium | reverse complement strand
TGTGTGGAACGTCCTCAGTCCAAGGGATCGTTCCTTGCTGTACCATCCGGCATGATGCAGTTGTAAAACTTGCAATTGTCCAAGGTTGCGCCGGCCATCTTGGCTCCAGTGAAATTGCACATGAGGAAGGTGCAATTTGTTCCGTTGATACCTTCCAGATTCGAATCTGTGAAGTCACAGAAGGCGAACGTTGCCCCCACCATCTGCACAACCTTCATACTCGTCGCATGAAGGTTGACCCACCAGACTTCGGCTTCGCCGAAGTCTGACTTGTCGAGAATCGCCCGCTCCATTGTCCCACCAGTCATGACTGACTTGCGGAAAACGGAATTTGTGAGATTTGCATCTACGAGGTTGACTCCAATCGTACTCAACGAGGTCATGTCGGGAACTGATCCCAACTTGACCACCCGAAAGAAGGAGTTGCCCCCTTCGGTTTCGAAGGTCCGTTCCATCGGCTCCCCTGAGCCGATGACGATTTCAATCTTCTTCCAGGACGTGAGTCCGTCGGTCGATTTCTCGACCTGATAGAAACAGTTCGTTTTCGATGACCAGCCGACTTTCACCACGGTGCCGATGCTGACTGTTTCCAGCGAATTGGTCGGCTTCGCGACCGGTGTTGGTGTTGGAGGGGGCACAATCGGCTCCGCGTCGGCATCGGGTGCCGGATTGGCGCGGGGCGGCAATATGTTGATGACCACAACGGCGAATCCGGAGTCTTTGCCGTATATCCGGAACTCGAACTCGGAATCAGCGGTCGGAAGGTTGCCTTTCGACACCTTCCAATTTACTTGGCCGTCGTTGGGAATGTCCCGTCCGACGAGCGAAGACCCGGGGAAGTCGTAAGCGGTGACGATCACGATCGTGACCGTGTCGCCCGAGAACTGGGTCTTGTCCCACTTGATCGCGACGACCTCGTCGCGATAGAGGTTTGCTCCCGGTGTCGGGAAGGTGACCTTGCTCTGGGCAAGTGTGGCGATTGTGGTGACCCACATGCAGAGCATGCAGGCGAGGAAACGGATGCTGTACTTCATAATGCTACCGTGATTTGACGTTTGTTTTCGAAAAACTAAGAAATCCATGGCAACAGGCCACAGATCTCGGACTTTTGTTGTCTTTAGGTATGATATAACAAAATAGACCAAATGTCAATAAGATGACACTATAGCAGGATGACCCAAGTGTGTAATTTAGACACTAAAAAACCTCAGCATTTGCTGAGGTTTTTTAGTATTACTTCTTTTTTGAAGGTAGTACGCTTACTGTTTTTTTGACTTTTGTTTTGTCGTTAAAACCGGTCTTTCTGGTGTGTCCGAAGGTTACAACTCCTTCTTTTAGCGCAAAAAGGGTGTGATCTTTTCCCAATCCTACGTTTGTTCCGGCCACGATTCTGGTACCTCTTTGTCGTACGATTATGTCGCCAATCTTGGCAGATTCACCGCCGTAAAGCTTAATACCAAGGTATTTAGGATTAACGTCGGTCAGGTTTTTCGCTGTACCCCCAGCTTTTTTTGTTGCCATATGTAAGAAATATTAAGGTTTTGGACTGCTAGATTTAAGTAAATAAACCCTGTTCCTGCACCTATTTGTTATACTATAATAGTTCGATGAGTATAAAAGATTTAGGGGAAAAAATCAAGTCTATCCAGGCTGTCGCTAAAAACAGCTATTTTGCTAGTGAAAACAGCTCAAAATATTACACCGTGGCAGTAATTATCCTGGTCGGGCTTAGCTCTTTTGGTTTAGGAAGATTATCGGTTATTAAAGGCCAAAATTCACATATTAATATAGAGAAAAAGTCAGTTCTAGATAGTTTGGTGGTAGATAAACAGTCCGGATTAGTGGCCGACGCCGTTCCAGATAATGGCGCGCTTAAATCCGGTCAATATGTTGCGTCAAGAAATGGTTCCAAGTATTATTTCCCATGGTGTGGTGGAGCCAATAATATTTCTGAAGCAAATAAGATTTGGTTTAAAAGTACAGAGGAGGCACAATCAAAAGGTTATGTACCTGCTTCAAATTGCAAAGGTCTAAAATAACCCTCTGGCCACTTGTGATTATAAATTATGGACGATTAGCTCAGCTGGTCAGAGCGTGCGATTCACATTCGCAAGGTCACTGGTTCGATCCCAGTATCGTCCACCAATATCAGCACCTCTCTTCGCTTCATGTCGGGCTGCCGAGATTTGAAACT
>CAYSEN010000014.1:0-23038 GCA_964430335.1 uncultured Candidatus Saccharibacteria bacterium | reverse complement strand
TACTACAAACTAACTACTATATTATATGGACTTGTATACTATCAAACTAAGCAGAGCAAATACAACCGCGAGAGATAGCGTGATTTTTGCTAGTGTTAGCCAAATGATTGTTCCGAATAGTACAAAAAAGAACAGAAATATTATTCCAACGCACTGAAGAATCATTTTTATTTTTCCTGTGATTTTGGCTGGAATAACTCTTCCTTTATAGCGATAGTACGCAGATGCAAGAATAATGAGTTCCAAGGCCACAATCACGAATGCAAAGGGCCAACTTAGAAATTTTGAAATGAGAATAACAGCCACGCTTCCAACGAGGAGCTTGTCGGCTAGTGGGTCAGCCAGAATTCCCCACCTTGTTATTCTGTTCGTGGTACGTGCAAGCGCCCCGTCGATAGCGTCGGAAAGTGCAGAAAACATAAATAGAATCGAGGCAGAAAGAAAGTGATCTTTCAGTAACAACCAAATAATAAAAGGCACCGTAACAAAACGAAAAACGGTGATCTGATTTGGAGTAACTTTTCTCGGAATCAATCCAAGGAAAAGAAACTTTATAATTTTGTCAGTAAAAGTAACCTTACTGAGGTAAGGAACTCTTGAGTCCGCCAAATCTAAAACTTTTTTTCTAAAATTTCCCATAATTATTTTATGAAATTACAAACTTCCCGATGACCCGCCTCCACCCGAGGAACCTCCACCGAAACTTCGAGAACGATCTCCAAATCGACCGTGGCGATTTCGTGACGCTCCTCCAACAGATGCCAACAAACCAAAAAATAAATAGACACCGGTTACACAATAGACCCCGAACTTGGTAGCGCCCTGACTAATTATTAACAAACCAACAGTGATAGTTATTAACAAAGAAAGTAGCCAAACAACCTTCTTGCTGAAAACTATTCTCAAAATGCCTAAAAAAATACAATATGCAAAAAGCCCGAAGGGAAATACAAACCAAACTCTTTGATAAACTTCTGCAGACATTACTTCCATAGTTTTTTAATTTATTACCAACTTCCTGACGAGCCCCCTCCACCCGAGGAACCTCCTCCAAAACCACCGCCACTGCTAAATCCTCCGCCACCAAATCCTCCACCGCGACCACCACCTCCTATCCACCAAGGGACCCGATTCCCAGATGCAACACTATTCTTGTAGGTTTTGGAGACAATATAGTCAAACACCAATCCTACAACTATCAAGATGACTATTATAAAATATCCAAAAAAGATACTGAGAAATAAGCCTACAATCGCTCCGAGAACACCTCCTGCCCACCAAGACTTTGAACGACCGAGAATACTTGCCAACCAAAGAGGTATGAACAAAAAGTACAAAAGATTACCGAAGACAAAATCGAATATTCTTATTACAAAAGCTGGGGCGGTATTTTTTGAATCCAAACTAAAACTTTCCGAGACTGTCGCTTCAATCATCTGATCAACTGCCTTCTCAATTCCTCCACCAAAATCATTTAGTTTGAATGCTGGCGTAAGAGTATTTCGAATGATAGAGCTTGCTTCACCGTCTGTAAGGGCACCTTCGAGACCGTAACCAACCTCAATCCTCATCTTATGGTCCTTAAATGCGACCAATAGCAAAACTCCGTTGTCTGCACCTTTCTTACCAATACCCCATTCTTTAAAAAGTTCTTCAGCGAAATTCTCTACGGTATCTCCGCCCAAAGAATCGATGGTTACAACAGCGATTTCACTGCCAGTGTTTTTTTCAAATGTTGAAATCTTATTTTCTATACTAGAAATTTGATCCTGTGTTAGGAGCCGAGCATAGTCATTTACAAAGCCGTTGGGTTTGCCAAGACTGTAGTAGGCAGAGGCAATGCTGGGCAAAAATATACTGACTATCAATAGTTTTTTGAGAATGGATGTCATAGGTAAAGGCCGGCCCGGGCGGAGCCCGGGCCGGCCTGCAACTTAGAACTTAACTGCTGGAGCTTTCTCTGCACCTGAATCTGATTCAAAGTAGTTTGCTGAATCAAACCCGAACATTTTAGCAAAAAGTGATGATGGGAAAGTTTTTGTTTTTAGATTGTAGTAACTGACAGATTCGTTGAATCTCTTTCTCTCTACGCTCACTCTATTTTCAGTTCCTGCCAACTCCGCCATAAATGTCTGCATAGTCTCAGAAGATTTCAGCACAGGATAATTTTCGACAACAGCGAGCAGTCTACCCAATGCGCTTTCAACTTCACCAGCAGCTTTTGCCTTCTGATCAACTGTTACAGAACCACTGTACTTAGTCCTTGCGTCTGCTAGCGCAGTAAAGACAGCTTGTTCCTGCTTCATCACTCCTTTGGTGGACTCTACTAGATTAGGAATGAGATCAAGTCTTCTTTGATACTGAGTCTCAACTTGTGCCCACTGGTTGTCTACTGCCACCTTTGAAGTGACAAGAGAATTGTAGGTACTCCAGCCGTATAGAAACAAGACCAAAACCAGAGCCCCAATGATATATAAAGTTTTTTTCATATTTAATGTTTAATTGATAACACTCGGATTATAGCAGAAAATTGTAAAGTGAAAAACAACTTTAGCTCGTTCGTTCATATTTTTAGATTAGGTTACTACTATAAATGATACCTAGTAAAACCGAATTAAGCAAAAAGCCGGCCGCGCTTCGCGCGGCCGGCTTTTTGCATTTAAACTAATAACCCATTCCTCCCATTCCGCCCGGCATCCCTCCCATCTCAGGACCATCCTTCTCCTCCTTTGGTTCGTCTGCAATAGCTACTTCTGTAGTCAAAAAGATCGCGGCCGCTGAAGCAGAATTTTGCACACCGCTTCTAGTTACCTTCACAGGATCGATAATTCCCGCAACAATCATATCTGGCACCATCACATCTTTAAGTGCGTCATAACCATTGTTACCTTTTCCATTTCTGACATTTTCTACAATAACGGAGCCGTCGTCCTTTCCAGCATTAACGGCGATTTGCTTAAGAGGAGCCTCGAGAGCCTTAAGCACGATGTTAAAACCAACCTCAAACTCTTTGGTCATAGTGGTCTTGCCTTTTGCAATTTCTGCCTTGAGCCACTCACCCACTTTTTGAGAAGCTTTTACCAAAGCAACTCCTCCACCAGAAACAATTCCCTCTGCAATGGCGGCCTTAGTGGCATTGACTGCATCTTCAATTTTCAATTTCAAATATTTCATTTCGGTTTCAGTTGCAGCTCCAACCTTGATGACAGCCACGCCTCCGGAAAGTTTTGCAATCCTCTCCTCCAATTTTTCAGAATCATATTTTGAATCAGTCATTTCACGCTGTTTTCGCAACTGAGCTACGCGAGCCTCGATTTCAGACTTCTTTCCTTTTCCTCCCACAATTACAGTGTTTTCCTTTGTAGAAATTACTTTATGAGCCTTTCCAAACATTCCAATTTCTGCCTTATCAAAACTAATTCCTAATTCATCAGAAATGACTGTGGCTCCCACCATGACAGCAATGTCGTGGAGCATTTCCTTTTTCTTATCTCCATAGCCAGGAGCTTTGATCGCAAGCACATTAAAGCCACCGCGTAATTTGTTCACAACAAAAGTGGTCAATGCTTCTCCTTCGACTTCATCTGCAATAATTACTAATTCTTTTTTTCCGCTTTGCACCAACTTTTCTAGCAAAGGCAAAATTTCTTTTACTGCGGAAACCTTCTTGTCTGTAATCATGATCACAGGATCATCAAACTTTGCTTCCATTCTTTCGCTGTCCGTAATCATGTAAGGAGAAACGTAGCCCTTATCAAACTCAAGACCCTGCGCAATTTCAGACTCAACTCCAAAAGACTGTGATTCTTCCACGGTAACAACTCCGTCCTTCCCGACCTTCTCTATAGTATCGGCAATAATCTTACCGATTTCTTCTGACTCAGCTGAAATTGAGGCCACCTGACGGATTTCTTCCTTAGTCTTGATCGGCTTAGCAATATCCTTAAGAGCTTGCAAAACTCTTTCCGTAGCCTTTTCAATACCAATTTTAATTCCCATAGCGTTTCCTCCCATACTGGTCAACTTAAGTCCTTCGGTAATAATTGCCTGAGTCAAAATGACAGAAGTGGTAGTACCATCACCAGCAACATCGTTGGTTTTTGTGGCAACCTCCTTAATAATTTCTGCGCCCATATTCTCAAATTTGTCTTTGAGAGTAATTTCTTTAGCGATTGAAACACCGTCATTTGTAATTGTTGGACCGCCGTAACCTTTGTCTAACACAACATTTCTTCCGCGTGGGCCGATTGTAATTTTTACAGCATCAGCCACCACGTCAATTCCTCGCTTTAGTGCTTTTCTTGCTTGTTCGTTAAAGATGATTTGTTTAGCCATAGATTTAGTTTTCAGTTTATAGTTCGTAGTTAATAGTTAGAAACAAATTTAGCCCGATCTTTTCTAAAAAATATCGACTCTAAACTAATAACTATTTAATTACTCCAATAATATTCGACTCGCTGACCAATACATATTCTGTTTCTCCTACTTTTGCTGTATCTCCCCATTGGTACAAAACAGTTTCTCCAACCTTAACTGAAATTGGAATCAATTTTCCGTCTTCATACTTTCCAGGACCAACGGCAATCACCTCACCACGCTTGGCGCCTCTGTCTTCTTTTACAGAATCAGGAATAAAAATTCCACCGGGAGTTTTTTCCATTTTTTCGCCATCTTTAAGTTCTTTGATAAGAACCCTGTCTCCCAACGGTCTGATTTCTGCGCCCGAAACTTTGTTTTCCTTTTTTGTTGTTTCTTTTTTCATAAAACAAAAATTAGCGACTAATAATTTCTAGCTGTCTAAGTATAACAGCTAGTTTTTAAAAAATGTTAACGCCGATATTTTAGAGATTTTTTGATTAGGCGTAAACATTGACAAACTGAATAATTATGTTAATTTATAGAAAGTCAACTCGAAATGAAGAAACAAAAGCCCCCCGATACCGAACCCTTCGTTCCCACCGCCAAAAACCTCGGCAAACTGCTGAGGAAAACGAAGACGATAGTCTTCGGCTCCTGTATGGGAGAAATTGCTCGATACGTCGTCCAAGCCTCTGGTGATGTTGTAGAAAAGTTCTCCATAACCCTGGAGCTCCTAATGACTAACCAGGGTACCGACGTTCAGCCAAGCTGGCAAAGTGTTTCAGGGACGGAAAATTTTTCCCTCTCAGATCTAAGGGCCCAGGATTTCTCCGACTGGACACTTCGTCCTAGTGACGGCACAGTCACTGCCAAACTCACCACAGGTGAAGGCAAGAAAAAGAAGGTGGTCACATACACCTTCGTCAACGAGCGTCACCGGCTCGCCAAGCCGAAGAAACCCAAAAAGCATTCCGGCAAATAATCTCTACCCGCGACATAAGGTAATCCTTAGTCGCGGGTTTTCTTTTTTCCATTAGACAAAAACATAAAAAGATGGTAGATTTTTTAGCGGCAAAATTGAACAATGTCCAAATCCAAACAAACACTAGGGCCCGAGGACATACTCGGGAAAATCAACCAAATGATCCGTGATGGCAAAGGAGCCAGGATCGTCATGTACCGAGGTGCTGTGCCGGTATTCCGAGCGCAGATCAAGAAGGTTGAGTTGGCCATGGGAACCCTCACGTTTACCACTACAGACACCGAGGTGCACGTGACACTCGCTGGCCAAGAATCATGGTCGTCAACCAAACAACATGGTGCGACTCGGACCGGGATCAAGCTCAGCGAATTCTCGCAACTGAGCGTGGAGCAGGATTGCGTGAAGTTCACAAAACCACCCGTTGGAAAAGGGGTTCCCTCGATCTACGCTGTTGAGCCTATCACCGACTGATTTCACTTTCCTACCCGCGACCGTCCTCGGTCGCGGGTTTTCTTTTTCTTCATTTTTGATTCCTTGTTCCCTATTCTTGACCTGCCTGCCGGCAGGCAGGTTCATCATCATTCCTTATTCCTACCCCTCCTAATTCCTATTATTAACTTTTGACTTTAAACCGAAACCTGCTATACTCTCCCAAATGAGGTTAATTTCTCTTTTTCTTCCGTACATACAGGTTGTGTTGGCCGTTTTGGTATGCGTAGGCGTACTTCTACAACAAACTGCTGCCGGTCTAGGCGGTGGTCTTGGTGATAATTTCAGTTCTGGACATCATACACGAAGAGGTTTTGAGAAATTTGTATTTAATCTCACTATTATATTATCAATTCTTTTTGCAGGATCAGCATTTTTGGCATTGATCATTCAATAACTTACATTTTTAGTTGTGTCTAAATAAATGGCAATGTGTTTTACATTTCGCCAAAAGACCAAGACTAAAAAATGTCTCCTATAATCTGTGAAAGATAAAATTCAAAATCTATTTTTAAAAAAATTCCACTTGCCTAAATCTACCTTAATAGATGAGGCGTTGAGAAAATTTTCTATTACTGAGAAATTAATTTTCGGAGTGTTCAGCATATTTCTATGTACGGCTAGCTTGGTTTTGCTTTGGGAAGTCAATCAGTCATTTCTAATCGAGGTGCCGAGTAATGGTGGAACAATTACTGAGGGGGTAATAGGCCTACCTAGATTTATAAACCCAGTGTTATCTTTCTCAGATGCTGACAGAGACCTTACGGCTCTCACCTATTCAGGACTTATAAAAGCCACGAGGGACGGAAACCTAATTCCCGACCTTGCTGAAAGCTATTCGATTTCCGAGGACGGCTTAACATACACCTTCACACTTAAAAAGAATATATATTTTCATGACAAAAAGCCTATCACGACAGACGATGTGTTATTTACAATCCAAAAAGCACAGGACCCGAGCATTAAAAGCCCTAAAAGAGCCAATTGGGAAGGTGTAGTTGCAGAGAAAATTGACGAGCGGCAAATTAAACTAAAATTAAAACAACCTTATGCGCCATTTTTGGAAAATGCCACTTTAGGAATTTTACCTAAACACATTTGGAGCGGTATCAGCAATGAGGAGTTTCAATTTAGTCAGTACAACGTAAGTCCAATAGGCTCAGGACCTTTCAAAATCAAAAGTGTCGAGAAAAATAGTGCCGGAATACCGATCTATTACAGACTTGAGTCTTTCGATAAATACATTTTCGGTAAACCTTTCATAAAAAATATCGTCATCAGATTCTATCAAAACAACTCTGACCTAATTTCCGCATATGAAAATGGCAGTATAGAAAGCTTGGCAAACATTTCTCCTGCCCAAGCAAAAACAATAAAGGAAAAAGGTGGAAAAGTGGTCGCCACTCCATTGCCTAGAATTTTTGCTCTTTTCTTTAATCAAAACCAAGCTCCGGTTCTAGCTAATCTGGAAGTAAGACAAGCCCTAAACGTAGCTGTGAACAAGCAATTGATTGTAAACACAGTTCTGAACGGCGAAGGTATACCTATAGATAGTCCGATTCCTCCAGGGCTTCTTCAAAAAGACGACGAGGAACCTATCAATACATACGCAGACGATTCTATAAGAATAGACTCAGCGAAGAAAATCCTTGAATCTGCGGGATGGAAAATAAATCCAGAAAAAGGCGTGTACGAAAAAACAGTTAAAAAAGTAGTAACCACCCTCGCCTTCTCAATAAGCACTTCAGACGCTCCCGAACTAAAAGCCACAGCAGAAATGCTAAAAAACACATGGACGCAATTAGGAGCAAAAGTAGACGTAAAGATTTTTGATATAGGAGAATTGAACCAAAACGTAATCAGAACCAGAAAGTACGATTCCCTACTCTTCGGTGAGATTATCGGTAGAGATATGGATTTGTTTGCATTTTGGCACTCATCTCAGAGAAATGATCCCGGTCTAAACGTTGCATTGTTTACAGATGCAAAAGTAGACAAACTTTTAGAGGAAGCCCGTACGATTTCAAACAGAGACACTCGAATGGAAAAATATGCGGAAGTTGAAAGAGAAATAAGAGATAGTTTACCAGCAGTATTCATTTATTCCCCAGACTTCCTTTACGTCGTACCGAAAAAATTAGAAGGTTTCGATATCGGTCATATCACAATACCAGCCGAAAGATTTCTAAACATAAGTAGTTGGTATGTCGAAACAGATCATATTTGGAAAATATTTGCACCTAAAAATTAAAAATTATTATTAAATAACAAAATACGAAAAATTCCCTGATTGGAAAGATCGGTTTGATTCGTAGAATTACTAAAATGGACAAAGATAAAGCAGAAAAAGCAGAACACGGTCACGCACACAGAGCACACAGCTCGGTGTCTAAGGACAAAGTTGTTCACCACACAAAGACAGAGCACAGCTCGACCGAAAAAAGGCCGGTTAATGTTTCGCATTCATCTCTACCAAGCATGCACTCAAAAAGTCTAAGAGGATATGGTGGTAAAAAAATGGATAGACCTCACCACAGATCTCCGATGCGAAGCGGAAGCCAGAATCAAAATGGTACAAAAAAAGCTGATAGCGTAATCCCACCTTTGGCACCAGACAGCATACGAATCATTCCTTTAGGAGGAGTTGAGCAGATTGGACAGAACATGACCATGGTGGAATTCGGAAACGACATCATCGTCATCGATGCTGGTTTTCAATTTAAGGAGGAAGATACTCCAGGAATTGATTACATTTTGCCTAACACAAAGTATCTTGAGGAAAGAAAAGATAAGATAAGAGCCATGATAATCACCCACGGTCACCTAGACCACATCGGCGGTATTCCTTATATCATGGAGAGAATTGGTAATCCGCCAATTTATACCAGAGCGCTCACAGGAATGATGATAAAGAAGAGACAGGAAGAATTCCCCCACCTAGCTCCTCTTGATTTTAAAATTGTTGAAAAAGAAGACACAATTAAAATTGGCCACCTAAAGGTTAAATTTTTCTCAGTGACTCATACCATTCCAGATTCAATGGGTATTATCATCGAGACCCCTTATGGAGCTATTGTAAACCCTGGAGATATCAAACTCGACCATGTCGACGGCAAACCTGTCGAAAGCGAGGAAAAAGAATACGAAAAATTCAAAAACGAAAAAGTAATTTTCCTTATGATGGACTCGACAAACGTCGACAACCCAGGCTTCTCAACTCCAGAAAGACTGGTTCACAGCAATCTAGATGAGATTATAAAAAATACTAAAAACCGACTGATCATCGGAACCTTCGCCTCACAACTCGAAAGAATGATGAACATCATTGAGTCCGCTGAAAAATATGGGAAAAAAGTTGTGGTGGACGGTCGTGGAATGAAAAACAACATCGAAATCGTGAAGGCTATGGGAATTCTTAAGGTGAAAAAAGACACCCTAATTACTCCTGAAGAAATGGATTCTTATCCGCCAGATCGAATCGTGGCACTTGTCACGGGAGCTCAGGGAGATGAATTCGCTTCTCTCATGAGAATGTCAAACAAAACTCATAAGTACTTCAAAGTTACTCCACGCGACAGTGTTTTGCTTTCTTCCTCGATCATTCCAGGAAACGAGAAGGCCGTTCAAAAATTGAAAGACAATCTAGCCAGACAAGGTGCAAAAATCATTCACTACCGATCATCAGACGTATACATTCACTCGACTGGCCACGGAAACAAAGGTGAACTCGAATGGCTACACAGACACATCAAATCAAAGTTCTTCATGCCAATTCACGGAAACCACTACATGCTTCGCGTGCATGAAGATTTAGCGAAATCAATCGGCATGCCACCTGAAAATATCGTAGTTCCAGACAACGGTACCATAATTGAAATCCAGAATGGAGGCGAAAAATTGGTCCGCCTAAAGGAAAAAGCTCCATCAGGAGTAGTGATGGTTGACGGTTTTTCAGTCGGTGATATTCAAGAAGTGGTTATTAGAGACAGACAAATGTTGGCTCAAGACGGAATGTTCGTGATCATCGCAAGCGTCAATTCAAGCACAGGAAAGCTTAAAAAATCACCGGACATTATATCTCGAGGCTTCGTATACCTAAGAGAGTCTCAAGATCTACTTCACCAAACCAGAATCATCATAAAGAAAACCATCGAAGATACTACAGCAGGAATGAATCCGATAAACTTCGAGTACGTCAAAAATGTTTTGACTGACAACGTCGGCAGATTCTTGTTCCAAAAGACAGCCAAAAGACCAATCGTTATACCTGTATTACTGAGCGTCTAGAAAAGAAAGGCCGTCGTCGTATTCCATAAATACTATGCACAAAAGCGCTCAAATATGGGCGCTTTTGTGGTATAATTTTCGCCATGGATTCAGATAAAAACACAAGTGGAAGTATATTCATAATTTATCTTCTAGGTTTCTTGTTTGCTCTTCACGCAACCCTGCCCGTATACATAAACTCCACCTATTTATCGCATTTCACTACCGAAAAATTGGTGGGGATTCTCTACACGATTTCCTCAGCTTTGACCATTGGCGCTTTCATATTCGTGCCCAAAATTTTGAGAAAATTAGGCAATTTCAAAACAACCTTCGGATTATTGTGCATAGAATTAGTGTCACTACTCGGCCTAGCTTTTTTTCAAAACGATTTGCTTATCTCTATTTTTTTCGTCCTAAGCTTTATCGCAACCGCCATAATAGGCTTTAATTTGGATGTATTTCTAGAAAGGTTCTCGAGCGATTCAAGAACGGGGAAAATTAGAGGTACTTTTCTCTCAACATCAAACACTGCTTGGATCATATCACCACTCATCGCTAGTTTTATTCTGACCGATGGAGATTATTGGAAAATTTTCCTAGCCTCGGCTGTCATAATCCTTCCAATACTTTTCCTAATAAATAACAACTTAAAGGATTTTAAGGATGCCGAATATAGACCGGTGCCATTTCTAAATACAGTTACTGAAATTTTCTCTGACAAAAATATTAGAGGTGTTTTTTTAGTAAACTTCCTTCTACAATTTTTCTATTCTTGGATGGTGATTTACACACCAATCTATCTTTACACATACGTCGGTTTCAGTTGGAGAGAAATCGGCATTATGTTTAGCATAATGCTTTTGCCTTTCGTGCTTACAGAAGCGCCACTTGGAAGACTTGCTGACACTAGATGGGGAGAAAAAGAAGTTATGTCTGTCGGTTTTATAATCATGGCCATCGCAACCGCGATGATTTCATTTATCCAGGCAAAAAGTATAATACTTTGGACAGCCATTATGTTCATGACGAGAGTAGGCGCATCTATGGTAGAAATTATGAGCGAAACTTATTTCTTTAAAAAAGTGAGCTCGGAAAAAGCCAACGTCATAGGAATGTTTAGAACCATGAGACCATGGGCGTATGTAATCAGTCCGCTTCTAGCGACAGCACTTTTCACCTTAGGACTACCAATAAAATATATTTTTATAATGCTCTCAATAATCCTATTTATAGGACTTCAATCTAGTCTAGAACTTGAGGATACGAAATAGAAACACACTAAGCGAAATCTGGATCTTCAGGTTCAGGTTTTTCGCCTGCATGTTCGTGAAGTTCGTCGCTACAATCACACTGTACCAACTCTTGACCTTCCTTTGAACAAAATTCCGCCTCACAAAATCCAGGACCAGCTGATTCACCTTTACAACTACCTGTACAAACGTAATGTGTCATAAAATTAAAGAATACCTTTTGATTTTAGAAAAACCTCAATAGCTTTAGCATCTGTATCTGCCAAAATATCGCCATCGATATCTAAAGTTGGAGTTTTAGTCTGATTGCTCTTGGTTTTTAATTCATCAAAAAATTGTGCGTTAGACAAAACCTCCCTTTCCTCGTACTTAACTTTTTTATCATTTAGAAAACTCAAGGCATCGCGACACCAAGGACAACCTGTTTTTGTGTAAATAATTATACTCATGACAATATTATATATTAGAATCTGGTGGTACAAAAGTCTTGTCCCATTTTTTTAATTCCGCTCTTCGTACTTTATAGTCAGGAATTGTCTGTCCTACCAAATCCCAAAAACCTTTACCGTGATTATGCTCTTTTAGGTGACAAATTTCATGAACAACCAGATAGTCCGCCAAGTGCTCGCTTAGAAAGACAATCTTATAGTTGAAGGACAGGGTTCCTTTTGTTGAACAACTTCCCCATCTGCTCTTGCTGTTCCTTATGGCAATTTTTCCAAATCGAAAATTATAAAAACGGTTATGTTCTAACACTTTTTTCTCTGCCAAGTCTTGAGCTCTATCTTTATATTGTTCAAACAACTTCTTTTCTGTTTTCCTTGAAATTACCGGAACAGAATTATTCTTAAAAAATTCCAACTTTTCATTGATCCAGTCTATATGCTTAAGTAAAAAACTATCTATCACCGCCTTAGATAGATGATTCGGAGCGCTAACACTTAATATGCCTCCAAGGAGAATTTTAATCCTCACATGACGGCTCTTTGTACTTTTACGTAAAATATAATCGGGCAAAACTACATTCATGCCTTTTTCACTTCGATCATGAGGAACATGGGAAATTCTTTTCTGGCCTTATTTTCAGCGCTCGCTCTAGCCCCAGGTTCACTGGTTTTGTTTGATGTCCATTCTTCTAACCTGCTCACAACCAAACCAGCCTTATGAAAAGCTTTGAAATAAAATTGTAGTGGATGATGAAAAGATGGTGTGGAAATTTCTGGAGCACTACCCGGGTGGGCCACTATGTCTGATTTTGATTCGGAAATGTATTCATCCAATCTTCGAAATTGGATTTTCAAGTCTTCGTCATAACCCCAGCTTGAACGTTTAGGGATACGAAATGTGGGATGATTCATGACAATCACCATCCTTGATCCAACCTTCATTACTCGAGCGCATTCTGCCAAAACCTCTGGTACGTTGCTCATGTTTTGAATTGCAGAAATACAAGCAATCAGATCTACTGAGCCATTATCTAAAAACTGAAGTTTGTCAGCAGGAGAAACCTCGTAAGCAATTTCCCGAGGTGAATTCTTTCTAGCGATGTCTATTAGATTTTTTGACAAGTCAACACCGAGGACAGACGCACCTGTTTTTGCGAACTCTCTTGAGAAAAATCCTTGTCCGCAGGCAAGGTCTAAAATTTTCTGATCTTTCTTTAAATCAAGTAAACGCAACAGGTTAGGCAAAATTAGATCCTTCTGGTATGTTCCTTCCCCCGATTCAACAAGTTCGTCATACCACAGAGACACCTTGTCCCAGGATGTATCAGAGGATGCTAGCTTTTTATTATTTTTTTTGCTGAACATAATTTATTGTTTAGTAATTCTTTCTTTTATTATCTGATCTACATAGAATGGCAAATCTTTTGGATCAATTTTCCTTCCACTTCTTTTGTAAATAAGGTCAGCTATTTTTACTTCAACAAGATTACCCAAATCTCTTTGCATTTCATAAGTTGTTTTGCCATTAAAATGCTTTTTACCGTCCTCATTGATAACCCTATAGTTTTGATTGGCCTCATTCTTTAGCAT
Organism: uncultured Candidatus Saccharibacteria bacterium; assembly: GCA_964430335.1. Lineage (GTDB taxonomy): Bacteria > Patescibacteriota > Minisyncoccia > Phycocordibacterales > SIBU01 > SIBU01. The sequence goes on along the minus strand of CAYSEN010000014.1, from coordinate 9,653 downwards.
CCTCCTATCTAGATCATTAATTTTTACCCCTTCAACTACTTCCGAAGGAACTGCCCATTCACTATTGATCGTGTAGTCGTCAATGTAGTGCAAAAGTAAAAAACATATCTCATCCTCCGTAGGGTCTACACTCTCGATTTTTTTAAGCAACTCCTCAGTTTCAATTAATGAGGGGTGTCCGACTGAATTTATTATATGAATTAATCTACTATCTAGCCCCGCGGATCCCAACTTAGCCGTGGCTTCAGCAGAAATTTTTTCATAGTTATCCCACGAGAGACCTGCGCTCTTTAGACCAAGAATTTCATGTTTTTTATTAAAATCGTGAGCAGCGGCGGCCACAACCAGGTTTTTCATAGCCTCTTCGCCTAAGCCGAGAAGCGATCCCAATTCCTTCACCCTAGCCACCTCAACTAAACAGTGCTCGGTCACATTTCTCCAATCATCTCTTGTACCTTCTTCACCCCACAATTCACCCATCCCTTTATGCAAATCCAGTGTGTCTTTTACACCGAGAGCCAGGTTGCTAAAATATTTTGTTTTTTGTTGCTCAAAATCAATTTCAGGGTTAGGAATTTTTTCCATATTATTTATTTAAGTAACTATTAATACCTGCGCTAGCAAATTTATAAATCATTCTGCCTATAACCAAAACCACGATAGCAAACACAATAACCCTAAATTCAAAATGCCTCAATCTTCCGAAATAAATTTCCAAAACATCTCCAAAGAAATATCCAGCAAAACCGACCGCCAGAACCCAAGTTAATCCGCCTAAAAAGTTGAAAAACATAAATGTTTTAGTCTTGATCGTAGACATTCCCAAACTAAAAGGCACCAAGTGTCTAAAACCATACATAAACCTCATTCCGAACGCTAAAAGCGGACCATGACTTCCAGACATCTTTTCAGAAACTACGGTCATTTTGCTGAAAAATTTATATTTCGCTACCAACTTATGTCCATGTTTTCTTCCTAGATAGAAAAACAGGTTGTCTCCGAGAAGAGTGCCGAAAAGTGAGCAAGCGAAAACTAAAGGCAAATCAAGCAAACCTTGCTGTACCGCCAATCCAGCAATCACCAAAAGCGTCTCCCCCTCGAAAAGCGAGCCGATCACAATGGCTAAATAGCCATAATGAGTAATGAAATAAATTATAGGTAAGGAAGTCACGGTGTTTTATTCACTGATTATACTCCCAAATTATACGTTGTGATGCTCAGACGAGCAATTTTCGGAAACACTTGTTTTTTGCTAAATCCGAAAGGTTCAACCTTACAAAAAGGTTGAACCTTTCGGAAAAATGAGTAGCCTTAAAAACTAAAAATTCAAGGCTGAACTATATGAGCCTAGAAAACCTGGCAAAGCGAAAAACAAACCAATCATTGGCAGTACTATCACAGCTACGGAAATAATAAGTGTCCAAAGAAAATACTTACGCATTTTCTCACTTGATTCATAAATTGCATTTAGCTTGATATCTTGCTCCGCAAGCTTTTTTAATATTTCGTTTTCCATAATGAAACATTATATCACTAAATTTAAAATTGAATTTACTGAAAACTCGCTAAAATTGCCAAAAATGCTTAGAATAAACCAATGAACGAAAAAAGCGACAAAGTAAGAATAAACAAATACCTCGCTGACAAAGGCGTAGCCACCAGACGTGAAGTGGACGACCTAATTTCAGCTGGAAAAGTCCTAATAAATGGTGAAAGAGCTGTTCTCGGCCAAAAAGTTGGTCCTGAGGACAAGGTGGATGTTGTAGAAAAGAAAGGCGGCGCGTCGCAGACGCCGCGCCGCTACCTCGCCTACTACAAGCCAAAAGGTTACGTAACTCACTCGCCCACCGCAGACGAAAAAGAAATTTCTAGCATCTTTAAAATGAAAGATTTTTTTCCGATAGGAAGACTCGACAAAAATTCTGAAGGTCTAATTATTTTGACCAACGACGGAAGAATCACCGACCGACTCCTCAATCCAAAATACGAACACGAAAAAGAATACGAGGTCGGCACTGAAAGAGCCCTAAACGAAACCATTAAGGAAAAAATGGAAAAAGGTGTCGATATCGGAGAAGGAGAAATCACAAAACCAGCAAAAGTGGAACTTTTAGACGAACATCATTTTTCAATTACTCTAACCGAAGGAAAAAGGCACCAAGTAAAACGTATGTCTGAGGCCGTTGGTTTTTCTGTTCACGACCTAAAACGAACAAGAATAATGAATATAAAGCTCGGCAATTTAAAACAAAATACTGCCAGAGACATTACAGGTAAAGAATTGGAGAAATTTTTAAAGGACTTAGGGTTGGGCCAATAAACTATTTAGGAGTTTTTTATAGTTAGCTCTCAGATCTAGATTCTCTACATAAAGATTATGTATATAAAATGATTCCGCATTGAAAAATAGCAGATAATTTTAATTTTAAATTTTTGACAAAACCATACTTTGAAAGTATTGTACGGAAAGAAAAGACAGAAACAGGAACAACATCATGAGCACCGAAAAGAAAGAGCTCGAACTGGACAAAAACGGCCTGCCTGACATCATGCAGGTCCTGCCTCCCGAGTATGTCCATCGGACAACCTTCATTATACCGAAGGTACAACCGTACACGACAATCGCCACCGGCAACGAAAGTCACAAATCGACGATTGGGGTTCGGTTGTTGTCAATCGAATGGGGGCAAGCGACACCCTTTCACAAAAACCCCGCCAAGGACAAGACCTACGTCGTACTTGGCGGATACATCAGGGTCTATGTCTATGTCAACGGGCAGATCCTGGAGCACGAGCGTTCATTCATGAACAACACCTTGCTGATTCCAGCTGACACCCCGCACGCCGTGGTGGGTATCGGCGAGGGTGGCAATCAAGTGATCGTTGCCTTCGCTCCCGACGTCGATGACGCCGTCTGGCAAAAGGGTGCAAGTGAAATGAATGGGAAAAAGGGTCAGGACTTGTTAGGAACAGACTGAACACCCATCTCCGCCTTCAAACCTCCGACCAAAATCGGCGGTTTTTTATTGCCTTTTTTAGAAAGTTTAGAACTGACAAAGTCAATTCTAATACTTGAGAATATTAGACTTTCTTGGTAGAGTTACGCCGAGGCTTTAAAGAGCCTTTTGTTTATGGAAAAGCCAGTTGAAAAAGTGGTTTGGTGGAAGCCAGCAGTTGAGATTTTTACTCAAATTTCTGGCTGGATTGTTGCGCCGATACTGCTTTCGCTAATAATTGGCAAGAAATTAGACAGTCATTACAGTACAGCGCCTTGGATTTTTATCGGACTTTCCAGCTTCAGCTTTCTAATCTCATCATTCGGCATTGTAAAAACAATCAAAGATTACATTCAAAAAATAGAACAAGAAAAAAATGACAACGACGCAAAATCAAACAGAAATTAATCACGAAGTAAACGAGACCGTACTAAAGGAAACTACGGAAATTAAGCACGAGTCTACTCTTTACGCCGAAAATATTGCACACATTGGCGGATTTCCTATTACAAACGCCCTTCTAACCAGCTTTGTGGCTGTTATCGTCATTTCTCTAATTGCTATTACTATCAGATTGAAGCTTAAGGAAGTTCCAAAAGGAATTCAGAATATCCTTGAGGCAATCCTTGAAGGAGCTCTTTCTTTGTGTGATCAGGTCACAAACAGCCGAAAAATTTCTACCAAAGTCTTCCCTTTAGCATTTTCAGTCTTTCTTTTCATTCTTGTAAACAACTGGCTAGGCCTTCTACCTCTTATGGGTTTTGGAATCATCGAATCTGGTGAACACGGAAAGGCTTTTGTTCCTTTCTTAAGAAGCGGAACAGCTGATATCAATACCACAATAGCCTTGGCAATAATGGCCGTAATTAGCGCTAACGTGTTCGGTATTTTCTCAATCGGTATATGGAAAACTTTCAATAAGTATGTTAACTTAAAGGCGCTCTTTAGCATCTTTACTAAGGTGTGGAAAGAGCCAACAATCCTAGTAGTTGCCCCGGTTACCTTTTTCGTGGGTCTACTAGAGCTCGTTGGAGAATTCGCAAAAATCGCATCTCTTTCTTTCCGATTGTTCGGAAACATTTTTGCCGGAGAAGTTCTTCTTATGTCCATGAGCGCCATTCTTCCCTACTTCCTACCAATTCCTTTTATGTTTTTGGAGGTCTTTGTAGGACTGATTCAAGCGATGATCTTCTCAATTTTGGTTCTTGTTTACTTTACTATCGCGGCTCAAGATCACGATAGCCACGATGAACATGAGAATCATCATGGAGCAGAACACGCTCATGTGGAGCACGCAGTAAAGGCATAATTTTGAAATGTGCCTTCTGATATTTTTCAAAAAATGCCAGAAGGTAAAGGTCAAAAAATTATTAATTTTAATTTAAACACAATGGAAAATATTGTCCCACTAGCAAAAGCAATCGCAATCGGTTTGGGTGGTATCGCTCCAGCCTTCGCTATCGGTATGATCGGTTCTAAGGCAATGGAAGCTATCGGACGAAACCCAGAAGCAGCCGGAAAAGTTTTGGTTCCTATGCTTATCGTTTCTGCTTTCGCAGAAGCTATTGCTATTTACGCGCTAGTTATCGCCTTCTCTTTGTAAAACAGTTGCCAGTTGAAAGATTCAAGATTTAAGCAAAACTTAGATTTTGAATCTTGATCACTGTCAATTGAATAATTTTTCTGAAATCTTAGCACTTTCAACTTTAATCTTAATTTTATGGAATCAATAATCAACACATTTCATATAGACTGGGAAATCATAATGGCTCAGGCCATAAACTTTATTATTGTTTTCTCTGTTCTATACATCTTTGCTTTAAAACCATTGGGTAAATTGATGGCCGAGAGATCAGAAAAAATTGCAAAGGGTGTTTCTGACGCCAAGAAAAATGCTGAGATCCTAAGTTCAACTCAAAAAGAATATGATGAAGCATTGAGCAAGGCTAAGGCTGAAGCAAACGCAATACTTCAAGAAGGCAAAAAAATCGCCGAAACTAAGAAAAACGAAATGATGGAGGAAGCAAAAGCTGAGGTTGCAAAAATCGTTTCAAACGGTAAAAAAACAATGGAGGCAGAAAAAGTCAAAATGGTAGAAGAAGCGAAAAAGGAGATCGTTACTTTAGCGATTGAGGCCACTAAAAAAATAATGGAAGGTCAAACAAAATAAAAAAATGTCGAAAATTTCTACAAAAAATGTTGCCGAGGCTATCTATGGTGCCACCAAAGGAAAAAGTGGTGCTGACTTAGATAAGGCCCTAAAGCACACTGTAGAATTTCTTTCGAAGAAAAACCTTTTGTCAAAATCCAAAGAAATACTGAAACAATTTGAACAAATCTCCGATACACACAACAAAATAGTCAGGGCCAAAGTTTTTAGTAAAGCACCGCTCACAACAGAAGAGAACGAGAAAATAGAAAAATTGCTAAAAACCAGACATAAACCAAAAGAACCGATTATACAATGGCAGAAAGATGAGACACTTATTGGCGGATTCAGAATAGAGGCAGGCGAAGAAATTATTGATCTTACGTTAAAAAACAAAGTCGAACAGTTGAAAAATTACCTTCTAAATAATTAAGACCATGTCAAACAACACAATCGTAGAAAATTTAAGAAAGCAAATCGAAAAGTTTCAGGCTGAAGTAAAAGCTGAAAAGGTTGGAAAAGTTGTCGAGGTGTTCGACGGAATTGCAAAAATTTCCGGACTTTCTGATATTCGAGCTTCCGAAATGGTGAGCTTCAGTAACGGTGAAGTCGGCGTGGCTCTTAACCTAGAAGAGGATACTGTTGGAGTCATTATTCTTGGTGATTTCTCAAAGATTCACGAAGGCGACGAGGTCAAAGCTACTGGCAAAATTTTGGAAGTTCCAGTTTCAAATTCTCAAATCGGCCGTGTCCTAAACGCCCTAGGTCAGCCAATCGACGGAAAAGGTGCAATCAAAACCGACAAAACCTACCCTATCGAAAAAGTGGCTCCAGGAGTTGTGACCAGACAAGGTGTTGATCAACCAGTTCAGACCGGTATCAAATCAATCGACGCCCTTATTCCAATCGGCCGAGGTCAAAGAGAGCTTATCATCGGCGACCGACAAACCGGTAAGACCGCTATCGCTATCGATGCGATCTTAAACCAGAAAGGTCAGAACATGATCTGTGTTTACGTTTCGATCGGTCAGAAGGATTCAAAGTTGCGAAAACTCCAGACTCGACTCGAAGAAGGAGGTGCAATGGATTACACAATTATTGTTAGCGCTAGCTCTTCGGAATCTGCCGCTCTTTCATACATCGCTCCTTACACCGGTGTTTCAATCGCCGAATCTTTCATGGATCAAGGAAAAGATGTTTTGATAATTTATGATGATCTTTCGAAACACGCTGTCGCCTACCGAGAAATTTCTCTTTTGCTAAGACGACCACCAGGTCGAGAAGCTTACCCTGGAGATGTTTTCTATCTTCACTCAAGACTTCTAGAACGAGCTTGCCGAAGAAATGCAAAATACGGAGGAGGTTCAATCACCGCTTTGCCAATCATTGAGACACAAGCCGGAGACATTTCTGCTTACATTCCAACCAACGTCATTTCAATCACCGACGGGCAAATTTTTCTAGAAACCGACCTCTTCTACAAAGGTATTCGCCCAGCCGTAAACGTCGGAAACTCAGTCTCTCGAGTCGGTTCAGCTGCACAAATCAAGGCTATGAAAAAAGTAGCAGGAACACTCAAGCTTGAGCTTGCTCAATACCGAGAACTCGAAGCCTTCTCACAATTCGGTTCAGATCTAGATGAATCTACCAAAAGACAACTCGAACGAGGAAAGCGAGCCGTCGAAGTCCTAAAACAGCCACAATATGCTCCAGTTCAAACTATTCACCAAGTAGTTGTTCTTTACGCCTTGGTAAAAGGATTTATGGATGATGTTCCTGTTGCAAAGATCAAAGAATTTGAAGCTGGACTTATCGGATACACAGAAAATAACGCCAAAACTTTCTACAAGGATGTCGCCGACACCAAAATGTGGACCGACGCAGGCGAGGCGGAATTGAAGAAAGCTATTGGGGAGTTCAAAGAAAGTTTTAAGTAAAAAAATGTTTAATTTGTTTAGGAAAAAAAATACAAATGATAAGCTTGGGTGTTGCTTTTGTTTAGAGGAAATAAAAGGTGAAGTGGTTGCAATTGATATTAGCTTTAACTACCAAAAAGACAGGACAAAGCCTCAAACATTATTCTCAGACAGAAATTGTTTTCATGAAAAATTTGTAAAACAACTAAACAATAGCGTTATGTTTCCACCCGGATTTGTAGAATATCCAAATAATTAGATAAGAATATATTTATGGCCGGATCAAAAGAAATTAAAAGACGAATAAAGTCTGTCAAAAACACCAAGAAAATCACGAAAGCGATGGAGCTTGTTGCTGCGTCTAAAATGAAGCGAGCTGTCGCTTCCGCACTTTCTTCTCGTCTTTACGCACAATATTCTTGGGAGATCCTGACCACCCTAGGTAAAAACCTCGAATCAATCGAAAGCCCTCTTTTTGAAAACTACAAAGGTGAAGACGTTAAGAAAGCCCAAAATAACACTTTGCTGATCTTAGTTACCTCAAACCGAGGTCTCTGCGGTGCCTACAACGCTCAAGCAATCAAAAAAGCTCTAGCATTCATCCGCGAAAACACAGACAAAACCAGTATTGATATTTTGACCGTTGGTAAACGCGGAGATTCTGCTATGAGACGAATTGGCAAAAATATCATTGCTAGTTTCAATGAAATGCCGGCAAACATTTCCCTTTCAAACGCTACCCCAATTTCAAAACTTTCCACAACAGAATTTGTTGCAGGAAAATATAAAAAGATTTTCGTAATTTACACAGATTTCGTTTCGGCAATGTCTCAAACCGCAAACGTCAAACAAATCCTGCCGATTTCAAAAACTGACCTAAAGAAACTTATTTCAGAGCTTGGCGAACAAAAAGACACCGGCAAAGAAAGAGAAAAGGAGCTGACGAAAGAAGAAAAAATTGACTACCTTATAGAAGGAGACCGAAACAAACTTCTAGAATCACTCGCCGAGAAATTAGTCCGAATGCAAATCTATCAAATGCTCCTCGAATCAAACGCCTCCGAACAATCAAGTAGAATGCTCGCAATGAAAAACGCATCGGAAGCCGCAGGAGAAATGATTGCAGACCTCACACTAGTATTTAACAAGGCAAGACAATCGGGTATCACACAAGAAATTAGTGAAATAAGTGCGGGAATGGCGTCGGTAAGTTAAAAATTTATAAAGTTTATAAAGTAAAACCATGACAACAACAGGAAAAATCAAAAAAATCATCGGACCGGTCGTCGACGTAGAGTTTGCCGATCATGTCCCAGAAATCTACAGTGCACTCACCGTCAAAAATGGTGACAAAACTCTCGTGCTTGAAACCGAGCAACATATCGGTGGAAATACCGTCCGAGCCATTGCCATGGACACAACCGACGGTCTGTCTCGAGGAATGGAAGTCATCGACACCAAATCCCCTATTTCCGTACCTGTTGGAAAGGAAACTCTTGGAAGAATTTTCGATGTCTTGGGAAATACTATCGACGACGGTAAACAGGTTTCGACCGGAACAAAATCTCCTATTCACCGAAAGGCGCCGTCTTTCGTTTCTCAGGCAACTAAGGTTGAAATCCTAGAAACTGGTATCAAGGTTATCGACCTTATCTGTCCAGTTCTTAAAGGAGGAAAAGTTGGTCTATTCGGAGGAGCAGGAGTCGGAAAGACTGTCGTTATTCAGGAATTGATTCACAACATCGCCTCAAATCACGGAGGTTACTCAGTCTTTGCCGGAGTCGGCGAAAGAACTCGAGAAGGAAATGACCTTTACCACGAAATGAAAGATTCAGGAGTGCTCGACAAAGTGGCCATGGTGTTCGGACAAATGAACGAACCGCCAGGTGCTCGTATGCGAGTAGCTCTTTCAGGTCTTACCATGTCTGAGTACTTTAGAGATCAGGAAGGCAAAGACGTTCTATTCTTCATCGATAACATTTTCCGATTTACTCAAGCAGGTTCTGAGGTCTCGGCTTTGCTAGGAAGAATTCCGTCAGCTGTCGGATACCAACCAACTCTCGCAACAGAAATGGGAAACTTACAGGAAAGAATTACTTCGACCGATAAGGGTTCTGTTACTTCTGTTCAGGCGGTTTACGTTCCAGCCGACGACCTTACCGACCCTGCCCCAGCTACAACTTTCGCACACCTCGACTCTACTGTTGTGCTAAACCGTTCTCTAACTGAAATCGGTATTTACCCTGCAGTTGATCCTCTAGACTCATCTTCAACCATTCTTGATCCAAACATCGTTGGAAAAGAACACTACACAGTAGCTCGAGAAGTTCAGAGAGTGCTACAAAGATACAAGGATTTGCAGGACATTATTGCCATCTTGGGTATGGAAGAACTTTCAGAAGACGACAAAGCACTAGTCGTACGAGCAAGAAAAATTCAGAAATTCTTGTCACAACCATTCTTCGTCGCTGAACAGTTCACCGGCGCCAAAGGTCAGTATGTTCCACTTTCAGAAACTATCCGATCGTTCAAGGAAATTTTGGAAGGCAAACATGACGCAAAATCTGAAGGAGAGTTTTATATGAAAGGGGC
>CAYSEN010000013.1:22063-25059 GCA_964430335.1 uncultured Candidatus Saccharibacteria bacterium | reverse complement strand
CATCATCTAGAGTGTAAGGCTCAATTATATTGTAGTTGGTTTTTATCCACGCATACTTCTTCAAATGCACTTTAGCCAAAGCTGAAAAGTCCTTCTGATTCGAATTTTTCAGTTCAACCAAGGATTGATTCACAAAATCCACATCAAGAGGCCTGTATTGGACCGCAAATTCTAATAACGATTCATCCTGACTTTTTATAACCTGCTCACAAAAATTAGTTAGTGGCACAGCGAAAGCATAGTACTTCTGGATTTCAAATAATATTTGAACGTAGTTATTTAAATTTTTAATTTTCTCCTCAACACTAGCCTTGGACCAATCGGTTTGTCCTAAGACCAAGATTAAATCCTTGGCCTTTTTGATACTTTTTTCCAATTCATTATAAATATCAACTGTCCAAAACGGATCAGATTTAAATGCCTTTGGAAATATTTCACCGAACAAGCGGTCAGTAACATCCTGATCATAAATTGCTGAACTTCTTACCCAAAAGTTGCTCTTCTGAGAAACAGAAACTGATCTCGTGAAAAAAATCTCCTGATTTAATGCAAGAGCAACAATGTGTTTTGATTGTAGAAACCCCGGCCTTTGAACCCTGTTGTCCCAATTGCCTGATTTAATTTTTTCAACAATTTCAATATTATTCACTGGAAAAATGATTAACCTTTTCTTCCGATTATTTTGACTATTCCCTTCTCGGCATCCACCTCCACCAAATCTCCGTCTTTAAGGACTCTCGTTGCAATCTTAGTTCCAATTATGCAGGGCTTGCTCATCTCTCGCGACACAATAGACGCATGAGAAGTTATTCCACCCTCGTTAGTCACGAAAGCAGCCGCTTTTTCCATCACAGGCACAAAATCAACAGAAGTAGCTGGCGCCACTAAAATATCGCCTTTGTTTACCTTGTGAAAATCCTTAGAACCGAAAACAACTTTTACAATACCCCTGACAACACCTTTGCAGGCACTGTAACCTTTAATTTCAGTGATCTCCGTATCATTTCTGTGATCGCTTATACCGGTCACGGAATAAATATGGTTTAGAAAAGGCTCCAGTTCATCCTGACTCATTTCACCAACTTTCCTATCTACAACATAGTGGGCTGTGACCTTCCTTTCGTTTACAAGCTTTTTTAAGTCGAAAGGCTTTCCGAAAAGCAATTCCGTCATTTCATCATGATTGATATAAAAACCATGACGCCAGTTATCTGAACCTCCTCGATTAACCGCCACCTCGAAAACATCTCTGATCTCAAACCAAACTCTACAAATAACATTTTTTCTAAATTCATTTAAAATCGTAGCATGACCGATAGCCCGAGCCAAAGAAACCACGTCTTTATCCTTAAGTTTTTTCTGCAAAGTTTTCGCATCAAGCACTCTTTGGTTATGATCCTCCAACAATTTTGCCAAGCTTAAATCGAGGTCCGTTTGATGAATTGCGGAAAGCTGATTTTCCGCGTCCTCGAATATCCAAGGGTCATTGCAAAAATTAACAGGAATGTGTTGATACTTCCTGAGCCACTTTTTCAATTCTTTTGCGCGGATTTGTTCATCGTTATTTGCCTCCTTAAGCAGTTTCGAGATTTTATACAAATCCAACTGCGAAGAAAAAAGTGGAGTATGTTCTTTTGGATATGTAGCAGTAGCAATAACATTTGGAATTTCTTCTTCCTTAAATCCTAAATTTGAAAGCATAACGGTAATCTTAGACATACCCGTCCTGCCGAAAACCGCAGTAAAGTTTAGGGCCACTGTAAATTTTTGATATGCCACAACAAATTTATCCCAATTCTTTTTATTTAAATTTTTTCTAACATTTCTAAGAACCCCCAACAACTCCGTTGCATGCTTTCTAAATACTTTCTGAACTTTTGCACCACCTCCCTTTGCGGTAAGAATTTTACTGATTTCCTCACCTACGATTGTAAGATTTTTTTCATTAACGAATGTGTGAGTATGAATGCCGTCTAGAGTTATAGAAATAACATCCAAACCAGTACCTAGGCCAAAGTCCTTAAAATACTTGTAGTAACCAGGAAAATTGGCATACATGTGCCAAAAAGACATGTTTCTGACGACATAAGGAATCCAATTTGAGCCTTTAAATTCAAGGCTATTTTGCCCAGAACTTTGAGTGACGGACTTTGACATGCTTCTATTCTACTCCAGTTTTCATATTTGACAACATAACACATTTAATGTTATAAATTCATCAGTTTTGAGTGGGCAGTCCAGCTTACTCAATAAATAGAAAGTCAATCATGAAAATCATTGTAGTCCTTCACGGGAAGAAAGTGGATGGATTGGCTGGATATCATCCTGCACTCGCCTCAGACCCTCCCATGTCAATGGATGGGAAGGCCAAGATGCTGGAACTGGCAGAGCAACTGCGCCAGTTTGGAGACATTCATGCGGCATACTGTTCACTGATGGACCGCGCTTGTGGAACAATGTGCACAATCGCGAAAGTTCTCAAGTTGACACGTGTGATCTGCATCGCTGAACTCGGCCAACTTGCGAACCTCGATTCGGACGGGACAATCACCACTTATCCTGGGCACGAGCTCGACGATGTGCCGACGGTCTGGCAAAGAAAGGGTCTTAGCGCGCTGGCGATCATCGAGCGAGAAGTTGCACCGGACTCTACAGTAATGGTCTTCACCCATCGTCCTATTCTCGCTGGACTGATTGCCAGCGCCCGGGGTGAAACGAATCCGGAACGGATCAACGCCCTTGTCTACGACAAGAGTCTATTTGGCAAGGGTTACAGGGTATTCGATGTTCAGCCAGACGATATCAGGCTGCTCGACTAGTGGATCAACAATACGCACCCGCGCGAACGAAGTTCGCGCGGGTTTTTCATTGTTTTAAAGCCTAAAAACTTTACATAAAAATAAGTTGACAAGTCGCCACTATTTGTGTTATCAATTTAAATAGTAAAACCCTTTGAAAGCTCGATGTCCGAGCTGTATATAGGGGTTAAAAACGAC
>CAYSEN010000013.1:0-21963 GCA_964430335.1 uncultured Candidatus Saccharibacteria bacterium | reverse complement strand
AGTAAAACCCTTTGAAAGCTCGATGTCCGAGCTGTATATAGGGGTTAAAAACGACGGAGATTGAAATTATGAGCAACAGACTAGTTGTGGGACAACTTCTACATAAAGGAGAATACGCCCTCAAACGCCCGGGAACAATCGTGACTCTGGTACGTCACGCCAATGCCTCGACACCGTCAGGTGGGAAGGATTGGGACCGAAAGGTTTCTGCGAAGGGTTATAAGCAGTGTACGTCAATGGCGCAAACCTTTCACGCTCAGGCGGAAAGCGCTCAGATTCGGATGAAGTCCCCTTTGCCTCGGGTATCCGACACAATCGTCGGTCTCGGCTACCCACCGGACGAATTCGACACCGTGCCGGAACTTTTTGTTCCCTACAACGAAACCTCGCGCCAAAACGGCGTGCTGGATGCCGCCTACCAGATCCTCACCGGAAACGTCGGTCTGTCCAGGATATTCGAGTTCCCAGATGTGGCTGAGGCCTTGGACATGGCAACAGCGTCGTCGCTTTGTACGCTGCATGACCGGCTCAGCAAGACCAGTCCAACTGACGGTATCATCTCGGCCTGCTTGGTCGGCCACGGATGGTTTCTGCCGGCCATGGTCTACTACCTTGCCGGCACCCATGAGGTCGCCCGCCGGCATGTCTTGTACAATCCGATGGGCGAATGCGAGATCATCCAGGTCGGTGTCGATCAGAACGGCGTCCCTTACTGGAACAGGTTTCCTTGCCCCGCCGTCTGACCAGCTCTTTACTACGCACCCGCGCGAACGAAGTTCGCGCGGTTTTTTCATTTCTTAATTTAGCAACCCTCCTTTTTTATATTTGACTAGCGGAATTTTTTCCCACTTTTTAAAAATGTCCTCAACCAATTTCCATTCCGCCATCACTTCTTCAGTCGAGGTGAAAAGACTTTGATCTCCCAAAATCGCATCGAGCAAAACCTGCTCATATGCATCGCCTTCAAAATTTGTTGATTTCGACAACAAATCAAAAGTAATTGTGTTTTCAGTCCCACTACAAATCGCATCGACAGGACAAACGAGTCCATATGGCTTTCTAAAATGAATGACTATCTCAACTGCCCTTCTGCCGAGCGCCTTACCCGACTCGAAAACAAACTTAGTTTCTTTCCAACGAGTATCAAGTGAGCCGAGTACAAATTTAAAATAGGTTTCAGTTTGAGAATTTGGAGAAACAGCATTTTCACCAAGAAAACCTTCGTACTGGCCTCTTGTAATATCTGCATCATCGGGAATGTAAAATTGCTCAATGGCTTGTGCTCTAGAATTACGAATTTTACCCGCGGAAAGTTCATCTAAATTTTTAAGTGCGACAAGTGCCGCCATCTGAAACAAATGATTTTGTCCTACGTCTCGCAAGGCTCCGACGCCATCATAAGAAGCTCCTCGGCTACCGATGCCATCCTTCTCTAGAAGTTTTACTTCCACTCTATCTATAAATTCAGAATTCCAAACTTTTTCAAAAGGGCCACTTGAAAAGCGAAACTGTAACACTGATCGCATAATGTCTTTCGCTAAATAGTGATCAATTCGGAAAATCTGCTCTTCTGAAAAAAGTTGTCCGAGCAACAGGTCGAGCTTCTCTGCACTTTTCAAATCATTTCCAAAAGGTTTTTCAATTAGGATTCTTGTCCATCCCGTTCCCGAACCTGCCTCCTCAGGTGAGCATGGAATTGATAATCCCGACTTAGAAATATTATTCAAAATTACCTCATAAGATGCTGGTGGCGTGGCTAAATAGAAAAGTTTACTAGTACAGACGCCCGCTTCGTTATCAATTTTCTCCAATACTTCTGCCACTTTTTTATAACTCTCCAGATTATGAAATTCGCCCAGAACGTAACTAATGCGGTTGAAAAAAGATTCAGAAACCTCGCTGGGTAGTGATGATATTTCTTTGCTCAAGGATTCTCGTAAAAAATCTCTAAACTCCTGGTCCCCCCAAGATCTGCGAGAAAAAGCTACTACGCGAAAAAACTGTGGCAGTTTTTTCGCGTTAAATAACTCCAAAAGCGCTGGCGCTAATTTTTTCCTAAACAAATCCCCTGTCGCTCCAAAAACAACAATTGTGGTTGGGTGAGCATTAGTCATAGACACAAGTATACCGAAAGACGCTATGGAAGTGTAGAAAAATCGGTCATCGACTCGATTTGACATTATTAAATAATTAATTTATGGTTTAGTAAGAAAAACCAACAGAAAGATAGGACTTGAAAAACGAACAAAAAGTGCTGATATTCCGGCACGGAGCAACCCGTTACTGGCAAGGCAACGAGCCAGTAGATTACGAAAAAGCCTACGACCTCGCGCAGGGCACGGATCAACTTGGGGAGACTGTCTATGACCGACGTGCGTGCATCGCAGAGGCGGAACAAGCGGTAAGAGGCGCTGCTCTTAGAGCTTTGGACTTCATTGATCCTGGGGCATTCTTCGAGATTCTTTCATCGCCGACAGGGCGATGTCTCCACACGGCCCGAGTGGTGCTCGGCCAAATCAGCGATCACTTTGCAAGCTTGGCAACAGCTACATTTACTCCGATCTCTGAGCCCGGATTGACCGAGGTCGAGGGCTTCCAGTGGAAGCTCTTCACCCCCCTTGCCAGAGGTGGGGAAATCACTCACGGAGGTGAGACCTTTAGCATCGACCGAGCTGAGTCGAACCCCGAAGGTTTGTCGCCAGGTGACTACTTCTTCGGTGACCGACTTCATGCCCTGGGAGAGAGGGTCACTTCCAAGTGGCCGAGCGTCTACGTTCAGGCAATCAAACAGTTTGAACGAGCCAGCTCCGTGCGAGGGCGTATGAAAAGTGTTTTGAGGACGCTCAATCCTTTCCGCCAGTCATTTCTTTTCACACATGACGCCTTGACAGGCTTCATGGTCCGAGCTTTTACCCAAGGCACGAGTACCGAGCTACCACGAGGAGGCTTTCTGGTGCTTGAGCGCCGTGGCACAGGTCTTCACGTCATCAATGTCTGCGGAAACGCGGAGGGAGATGACTCAGTCGATGTTCTTGGACTCGACTAACGTAAGCGAAACTTCGGTTTCGCTTTTTATTTTGATTTATTTGGAGTCCCCCAAACCAACTCGCCCTTTTTAAGACTAGCTAGCACTGCTTTGAAAAAGCTTTTTTCTACGTCAATTGAATTATCAGGATGAAATCTTGGATTACAATATAAGAGAGCAAGTAAACCAAGGGGCAAACATAGAGTTTTTCTGATTTCCCCATCCCCTGTTTTCTTTTCATAGGCATCGATAAACTTCTCTCCCAATTTTTTAAAATATTTATTACCTGTCTCATGATACAACCAAAGGTATTGTGCTAAGAAATAGCCCACATCAATGCCGGGCTCTCCGTATGGAATTCTTGAGAAATCAACAACTGAAACTTTTCCGTCTGGTTTGTAAAAAATATTTGAGCCCCAAAAGTCACCGTGAAGTGGTCGCAATCTTTCACCGTGATTTTCCAACTTATAAATCAAGCCTAAAATCATATCAATAAATTTTCCATGCTTTGCTCTAGGTAACAAATGGTGTTCGTTACCAAAATCAGCCAAGACCATAAAAAAATAACCAGGGTAAGCTAAAATCGACTGGAGACTGTCGTTGTATAGAGTAGTCTTTACCGCTTCAGAAAAATGATCTGTGCCACCTTGGTGAATATCAACTAAAGAACTGGCAATCGCTTCAACCTCAGCCAAATCAACTTTGTCTATTTTTGTTTTTGATTTTTTTTCGGAAAGTAATTCCCAATAGCTCTTACCCATGTCGTGAGCAAACTCCTGAAGATGATATAGAGAAGCCTGTTCATCTAGACTTGGTAACATAACCAAATCCTCACCTCTGGAAATCAAAACTCCGATTGGCATAGCAACCTTGCCCGATCGCTTGGTCATGCCGTAACTTATTTTGTATGAAAAAAGATGTCTTTCAGGGAGTTCGTAGCCTGCCTCTCCTGCCTGCTTCATTTTTTTTATGAAAAAAGTATCACCTTTTTCTGATGTAAGCTTAAAGGCATCTGATTGGAAACCTCCTTTGACTGGACTAGACTGCAAAATACCGACGTCTCGCCCGAGATGTCGTGAGATTAATTTCGCTATTTTTTCTAGCTCGCTATTTTCCATGAATACAATAAGACTACTGTTTATTATTTTAATTTACAAACTTAGATTTTATTTCTCCGCCAAAGAGTGTCTGCTCTTCCCTTCCGCGTAAATCTTTTCTATTTCCGCTACGCCGATTGCATGATTGTAATATCTTGGTTCGTCGATATAGCCGGTAAATTTATGCGACAGGTCTGATTGCCATGTGCCAACATAAAAATCCCTGTTAGGAAGAGCGAGAGTAGAGATGTATGGCCCCGATGTACCATCGAGCTTGCCGTCTAGATAAACATACATATATCCGTTGCTGTCATAAGTAGCGGCAACATGGTGCCATTCTGACAATGTAACTACAGTTGCACCATTTGCATATTTCATTCCTCGTGGGGCGCTACCAGAGGCATCGCTCAACCACATTGCAAAATTAAGTCTTTGAGTACTTAGAACATTAAAATAAGGCAAAAACATACCCATTATCATATTAGTTGGATCCGGAACCGCTGTAGGTTTTATCCAAGCTGAAAAAGTAAGACCAGTCTGAGTAAAAAGTTGGTTGGCGGCGTAAGGGACTCTCACGTAAGCGTTTACACCATCAAAATAAAGTGATCGGCTACCTCTTACAGAATCGCTACTCCACGTAGCACCGTTAATCTGACCGTTATTTCCAAAACCGCTCGAATCTTTAGCGGTTGTGCCAGAACCTTCCTCGAAGTCTAGAGAGATGTTTGTATCTGGTCCCTCAGCTCTGTTTTGCTGAGTGGCAAACTGCTGAGCGTTGGCTACCTTACCCTTTTTCTTGACGCTATTTAAAGTCGACAAAGTAACTGAGGCCAAAAACCCAATCAAAGAAATGGCTACCAGCAACTCTATTACTGTAAAACCTCTTCTACGTGAAAAATTCATACAACGATAAATATATCCACTATTCTACAACAAAATAGGAATAATTGGCACCAAAAAACTATTTCTGCCTCTCAATTATGGTGACAACTCCATTGTCTGCATCCACCTCTACCAAATCACCGTCTTTTACTACTTGAGTGATGATTTTTATACCTGTAACACAGGGGGTTCCGAGTTCGCGTGCAACAATTGCAGCATGGCAGGTAATACCGCCATCTTCAGTTACTATCGCAGAAGCCTTCTTCATCGCTGGAACTAAACTAGGAAATGTAGTATGAGATACCATAATATCTCCTTGCTCCATTTTACTCATCTCTTCCGGCTTATTGACAATCTTTACATGGCCCTTTGCCTTACCACTACAAGCGCATGTACCATGTAACATGTCTGAAGACGCGTCGTTAGTATCATCTTTTTTTATAAATTTTTCTGACATAAATTTGTCTGCGTCCTGTCCAGAATAAACAACAAGAATATCATTACTGAAAGATACTACAGCGTGTTTTTTTCGCTTCTCGATTTCTTCCCTATCGGCAACATCACCTCTTATAAGTAAACTTTCGATCTCTGTGTGAAGGAGAAGGTTAGTTTCCCTGACGGTTAAACTGATCCTCTTACTTATCTCCGTAAACAACACACTTAGGACATAGAAAGTGTAATAAGTTGCATCCTTACGGTAACCTTTCAAAAAAGTAATGTCGGCCGCCAAATTAAAAACTTTTTTTAATTCTTTACTAATCTTGAATTTTTTAAAAAGAGCTTGTTTTTTTAATCTAGTTTGTTTTGAAAATTCAAAATGTCTCTTAAGTTCTTTATTTACATCTATTCCCTCCTTTACTAACCCCGACCATACACTCAAATAGTAGTCTAATCCGTAGGCTGGGCCTAGGTAACCAAACGGGGTCCAAAACCATTTATTATAATGGCTCAAAATAGATTTTTTAAGACCTCCTGATATACCAACAGGAACCTGATTGAAAGATTTCAGTTCACTAAAAATTTTTCTGCTTTTGGGATTTGAAAGTATTGATTTAAGAACTTTTAACGACTCGATCTCCTCTTGTCTACCAAGACTAATTTTTTCAGAAGTGGTAAGTATCGTAAACACTTCTGCGGGATTCAAACCTGCGTCATGTTCAGAAACAAGATTTTTGGTTCTTCCGAGGAGAGATTTTGCAAAAGTTCCTCCATGACTATCTATATACCACGTACTACCTAAAGATTGCTGATGAGAATTTTCATAGTCCGTTAGAACATCTATGTACGCCTTAGCAAGTTCTTTGTTTGAAAGCTTTGATAAATTTTTCTTTAAATTTTTCCTAGAAGTTTTAAAGCATTTTTCAATCAACTTATAAGTTTCTTTGTGATTTCTAACAAACAAATCTGTATCTTGGTATATAAGATGTATCAATTTTTCTATAAGTGCATTTAACTGTTTTTCCTTGTAAAAACCAGCGATTTTGACTTCATGACAATCTATAAAACATCCATCGAGTACAAGGGGGTTGTTCTTTCCAAATAGCGCTTTCTGAAATTTCCACATACCAAAACCAATGAATTGGGATATCAGATTGTAACCGCACTCCCCTGAAAAATTTTCTACCCACACTTCCTTATCCTCATTTGATATTTCACAATTTAATTTTTTTTTAGAAGATAGAGTTGTGATCGGTCTTGATTGAGTAACGTAAAACTTCCCTTCTGCATATGCCCACTCAATGTCGCATGGAAAGCCGTAATGTTTTTCTATGCCAAGAATTATTTCTGACAATTCCAAAATTTGAGCTTCGCTTAATTTTTGCTTTTCGCCTTCAATAGAAGAAATATCTCGCCACTCACTTCCACCACCAATTTTCTTATACAAACCTCTTTCTTGAGAGGAAACATTAACATCAATAATTCTTCTTGGATTTTTTTCGACTACGTAGGAATCTGGTGTAATTTGTCCCGAGACAATGGCCTCACCTAAACCAAAACCGCCCTCGATAATAAGTTGGTTGTAGTCTTCGGTTACCGGATGAACTGAAAAAGCAATTCCGGAAATTTCTGAATCCACCATTTTTTGGACAACTACGGCTACAGAAATTTTTGTATTATGTAAACCCTTTTCAAATCTGTAAAAAATGGCCCGTGGAGTGAAGAGCGACGCCCAGCAATGTTTTACTTTTTCAATAAGTACCTCTTCGGTGGTGTTTAGAAAAGTGTCGAGTTGTCCTGCCCAAGCTGCCGAAGCGGAATCTTCTGCTGTGGCGCTAGAACGCACTGCTACAAATTTCGCTCCCAATTTTTTGAAATGAGCCTTGATTTCTGTCTCGATATCTACAGGCATCTGAGCGTTTAGAATGAGAGCCTTAATATCTTCTGAGGCTTTATCTACTGTATGAATTTCTTTGTGATCTACCTTATGTAAAATTGTATCGATTTCAACATTAAGATCAGTTTCCTCGATAAATCTCTCGAAGGCGTTTGAAAGTAGGACGTATCCAGGTGGCACGGGAATTCCGGCCTGAGTCATTTCGCCTAAGGACGCTCCTTTACCCCCTGCAATGTTTGCGTCGTGCTTACCTATATTCTTAAATTCTCTAGTTAGCTCCATATATTTACAATAGCACTATTTATAATCAGTTCAACTCGAAACTATTTTTTGATTTCATTTCGAATTAAATTTGCAATTGCCTGCAATTCAGATTCCGGACTATCCTCTCTGCTTCCAGGTCGGTACAAAAATTTCCTTGGCTCATATTCTGTAATTCCTTCATCTCCTTTTTTTCTTGGAACAACATGAAGATGAAAGTGTGGTACAGACTGGCCGGCTACTTTTCCCTCATTCCATGCAAAATGAAAACCTTCGGAACCAAAAAGCGAACGTAGAGCGGGCAAAAGTTTTTCACGCAAATCAAAAATCGCCCTAACTTCGTCAGCGGTCATATCTTCAAACTTTTCCACACAGCGAATTGGAGAAATAAGAGTGTGGCCGGGAGTAATCGGAATGTTGGTGAGAAATGCCCAAGCTAAATTATTTTCAGAAATTTTTCTTTCTTTAATCAATGGTAGCTCACAAAAAGCGCAGTATGTTTTTGCCATCTCTGAATTATATGATTTTTAATCTAGCGAGCGCAAATCTAATTTTGCATATAAAAAACGGCGCGGCTAAAGGCCGCGCCGTTTTTTACTTTAAACTTACATTGCTCCTGCACCAGCAGAAGAATCACAACACTTGCAATTCTTCTTATGAGTTACGATTTCAACTACAGCTGAAATACCTACCAAGGCATAAACGGCTGTAACGGCCATTGGCCAAGTACCCAAAAGCATCTGAACCAAATCATACTTTGGGCTAATTGCTACCAAACCCCAGTTTAGTCCTCCTACTGCTAGAAGGATAAACGTAACCATGTGTAATACTTTCATATTTTTTTGAGCTTGAGCTCTAATAAATTATTTAGACTCCCGACCGAGTCTTGTTAAATTCTCTCAATGAATATTATACAGCATTTTTTAAGCAAATACCTATGTGGACACTGAATTTCACTTTAATAAATCGAAGAATTTAATCGGATCGATTGATACTCCATTTAACCTAACCGTAAGATGTAAGTGGGGTTTTTCTGCGTAGCCAGTCATTCCGGAAAGCCCAATAAGTTGGCCAGATTTAACCAACTCTCCTTCGTTTACCTTAATCTTAGATAAGTGCATATAAAACGTCATAATTCCCTGACCATGGTCAAGCACTACTGTCTTTCCATAATTTCTGAAGTTTTTTACCAGTCTTACAATTCCTCTATTTGAAGCCACAACTTTAGTACCTAGTGGAGCTCTGAAATCTGTACCTTTATGAGTAATCTCGTAATCGCCAGTTTGCCTCAGGTAGCCATAGGAATCCGTCACGAAAGGATCAGCAATAGGAAAATTAAATTTTTCTGTCCATAGGGATTTTGGGAAAGTTTTCAGACTAGCTAAAACTGCATTTTCTTGCGAAAGAGTAGAAACTAGTTTGGTTTGACTTACTTGAGTATTACCACCAAGTTTTTCTGGTATACCTAAAGGAGCTTTTATTTTTTCTCTTTCTGAAATCTTAACCAGTGAATCGAGAATACGCCCGTCACTCAGAACCACCTTAATTTTATATTCTCCAGGCGCCCTATTTAAATCAAATCCATAAAACGCCGTGATTTTATTTTCGTAAATAAAATACGGGACTTTTTTCCCATCAAAAGTAATCTGACTAATATCAGATAAACTTTTTGCACCAGATACCACAATTTTCACAGGTTCACCTTGTATGATTTTTTCGGGGAAAGTACTTACAGAAAAACTCTCAGCCAATACAAAATGACTGACGAAAAATATCGAGAAAACAAGTGTAAGACGAAGCAAGTTTCTCATGTACTCATTATACAAGAGAAAGCTACTTTGCTTCCAAGTCTAGGCATACCGAATTTAAGCAGTATCTCTTGCCTGTCTGTGTTGGCCCATCGTCAAACACGTGTCCCAAATGAGAACCGCAACGTGAGCAGACGATTTCGGTACGTCGCATCCCGTGAGAATTATCTTCAATATTTTTTACAGCCCCCGGTAAGGCCTCGTCAAAAGATGGCCAACCGGTGCCAGAATCGAATTTTGCATCTGAAGAAAATAGTGCCTGACCACAAGCGGAACAATTATACATACCATCCTTTTTCTCATGCAAAAGTTTTCCGCTAAATGGCGCCTCAGTTCCCTTTCCGCGCAAAACTTCATACTGCTCAGGCGACAAAACTTTCTTCCACTCTTCCTCAGTTTTTGGCATTTCTTTTTTATTCATGTTTTTCTTGATTATATGCTGATAAATAAATTGACGCAGTGTTTAAGCCTCCATCTAAATAGCTCAATGCCAATTCATCTACATCGTGTAATTCACCTCCTTCAGAATTCTTAACTAAATACTCTTGGTACTTTTTTCTAATATCTAGTGTAAGTAGTTTTTCATATGCACCTTTAAACGCGCTAAAAAATGTTTGATCTGTTAATATTTTTTCTAAATCAGCAGGGTGGTGTACGGATTGATCAATAGTTTGCAAAATGTCCAGAAACTCGTTAACACACTCCCTCACCAAACTCAATAAATCTACTTCATGCACACCTTTTTCAAGCAATTCCTTTTCGAGTGTAGATATGGAATCTTCGAGGTAACTCACACCAGTTTCTAAAGCTTCCTTAACCGAAAAAAACATTTCATCATTTAACCTCAAACCCCTGTTAAACTCATTTAATTCTGGTTTTTCAAAATTCATAAATTTATTACAGAGTCTTTAGTAAAGCTCCGAATTCTTTTTGCACCTTTTCGAGCTTAGGATTTATTATAACTTCACAATAAGGATTATCCGGGTGAGTAGCAAAATAATCTTTGTGATAATTTTCTGCTTCATAAAATTCCTTCAAAGGCTCAAGTTCTGTTACAACTGACGCACCGTGTTCATTCGAATCATTGATTTCTTTTATAAATTCTTCAGCAATTTTCTTCTGTTCATCGGTCGTAAAAAATACGACTGACCTATACTGAGTGCCAACATCATTTCCCTGTCTGTTTTTAGTTGTAGGATCATGGCTACCAAAAAACACTGTGAGTAAATCGCGATATTTCACCAACAAAGGGTCATACTCCAAATAAACAACCTCGGCGTGTCCGGTCTTTCCACCACATACTTGTTCGTAGGTAGGATTTTTTATAGTTCCACCAGAGTATCCCGGCAAAACCTTACTGACTCCTTTTATCATCTTAAACACCGCCTCAGTACACCAGAAACATCCTCCACCAAAAACTGCGATTTCGTTATTCATTTTGTGTTTTTAATTAGATCTATTAGCGACCCTGGTTGTATAGCTGTTTTAACTCGTTTGCACTCAGTACACGGTTATAAACCCGAACATCGTCTATTTGTCCTTTGAATGGAGCCTTAAAAGTTGGACTAGTGAAAAAGAAATTTCCAATTGTGAAAACTCCTGTCATATTTTCCATAGCAACGTAAGATCCGGCGCTAGCTGTGGTAACCGCCATCTGTAAACCGTTTCGATATAAGCTAAAGCCGGCGTTTGAACCACTTCCAGTATAAGTAGCAGCGTAGAACATCCACTTATTATTATCGTCAGTGATATTATCAACTGAGGAGGCGCTGATTTGATTGGTGCCTGAGTTATCGTACGTGCGAACCTCTAATTTGTCAGTTGAGGAAATCCAAAAAAGATATTCAGTATTACTAGCACCAGCACTTTTTCCTATAATGGCTCCACCTCCACCAGGAGATGTTTGAGCGCCATCTCTTTTTACCCACGCCGTAAATGTAAAAGGTTTGTCTGTAGTATCAGCAGTGCTAAATGTTAAAGCGTCATTATCCGCCACTTCAACATAAGTACCAAGAGTAGACAGGGATAGCGACTGACCGAGAACACCTGCTCTGGTGGTCGTTGCCATAAAAGCATTTTTAAATGTACCAGTAAAACCGTTACCCGAAGAATCAACTGTCGTGCCGGCAACAGAAGACGTCCATCTAGTGTTCTTTCCATCAAAAGTCCACCAACCAACTAAACCTTTTTTTAATGAATCCTTAGGTGACACTTCAAATTTTGTAGCGCCCTGGTTGTACAATCCTCTAATTTCATTCAGGGACAGCACTCTATTGTAAACACGCAGGTCATCAATTATCCCATCAAACCTTACCGAGTTTGCCACATCACATATTGTCCCAGCGGTACTACCAGATGGTGTGCCACTTGCCTGATTTGCGGTTCCACTTTGGCTTCCGTTAATATAAAAAGTTACTTGATTTGAAGAATTTCTAGTAGCAACGACGTGTAGCCAGCCACCTACTATGATTGGATCGGAAAAGGCAGTAGTGACAAGTGTGTCAGATGAAAATTCTACCCTTGGTCCACTCAGTCTAGAGATTCTAAACCTAGTGGAATTTCCCCAAATTATGTTTCCTGACCCTCCACTTCCGAAACTTCTAGGCTTTATCCACGCACTAATGGTTGTGGCACTTGTACCAATAGGATCTGAGTTTAAGGGAATATTATCATCTATACCATCACAATTTATCGCTTGGCCTATTTTACCCGTTGTATAAAAAGTGCTTGTGGCAATATTTCTCGGACTAGCAAAATTTCCATTTCCACTACTGTCGTTTGCTCTACCATTTTTAAAATCGATTCCGTCAAATGTCCACCAACTAACTAGACCCATCTTCAAAGATTCCTTGGGTGTAGTATTGACCTTTGAATTACCTTGATTGTACAACTCCTTAATTTCTGATAGAGACAAAACACGGTTATAAATTCTAAGGTCATCTACCAGTCCATCGAACCTAAGGGCACTTGAAACGGATTCACAGATACCGCCCGCGGTACTGCCAGTTGGAGTACCACTGTTTTGATTTGAAAGACCGTTCTGACTTCCATCTATATATATTGTTGCAAGATTTGAGGCATCTCTAGTAACCAATATGTGAGTCCACCGATTACTAACCAAATTAAGTAGATCGCTACCACTAGTTGCGGTGTTTGTAAAGGAATTCGAAGTAAAATCTACTCTCTTTACCCCGCTCGAATTAAGTCTTAATCTGGTCGTGTTTCCCCAAACAATCGCCTCACTGAGTGCGGACCCCCAGGTTCTGGGTTTAATCCAAACGCTAATTGTAACCGGACCAGTACCTATAGGATCTGAGGTAAATGCTAGATTGTCATTAATTCCGTCACAGTTTATTGCCTGGCCGATTTTTCCAGCGGTGTAAAAAGTGCTAGTTGCTATATTTCTAACACTTGCCATATTACCGTTTCCACTAACGTCGTTAGCCTTACCTCCTACAAAATCCACACCGTCAAATGTCCACCAACCTTTTAAGCCGTTTGTCAGAGATGTTTTTGGAGAAATTAAGACAGCGTGAACATTATTAGCTCCTATAAAAATAGCTAATGCGATTGAACAAAATATTAAACTTTTCTTGAAGCTACTCATTTTCAGATTTCAGTCACCCAATTATACCTCTTTTTATTTATTCTATATACACACTCCCCTAACAGAAAAACACCCGCTCTTCTTGAGCGAGTGTTTTTGTAGCTAAATCAGTGCTGTTTACTTTACCCCGTTCACCAAATTCCTCGTCGCGGCACCCAATATACCGTTGGATGGATAGATGTTGTTGGCGACTTGGTACTTGATTAGAGCTTTACGTGTTGCAACACCAAAAGTAGTAATTTCATTTCCTTTAGAGCCAGCTCCTGTAGTTGCTACTGGGAAGCCGTGAGTGTTTAGGAAGATTTGGAGTTGTCTAACGTCTTCACCTACTGAACCAAGACTGATGGCTCTCGTGAACTTATACTTAGTGGTGGTCTTTTGATTTGTTAGCGTGTTTAGTTGTAGAGAGTTGTAAGTGGTTTCGTCTAGAACTCCGTAGTTAGAACCACTGCATACTTTCATAACTGAACATTGGTACTTCCTAAGGGCACTTCTTGTGGCATTACCGAAGTAAGTACTCTCGTTACCCTTTGAACCTACACCTGACTTGGCAACCACAAAGCCTTTGGCATTAAGAGCTTGTTGCATAGCTTTAACTGTAGGACTTTGAACTCCGTAAAAGATCTTCTTGAATGCTACCGGTGAAGCAACAGGTGCAGGAGCAGTAATTTTAATTGTCACTCCGGTGCTTGTGGTTGTGACTGGATTAGAACTTGGAGTGATGTAAGTAGTTGTGATTCCACCTCCTCCGCCTCCACCACCATTGTTTGCAGGGGTGTTGTTGACTACTTCTGGCTTTTTGCTGAAGTTCGCAATGACAGTTTTGTCTGTTGTGTCAGTGATACCACAAGTGCTGTTACCGGTACAAGCACCGCCTGACCAAGAGTCGAAGGTTGTATTAGAATCTGGAATTGCTGTAAGAGTAATAGTCACTCCGTCATTTACAGTCTCAGAACAATCAGAACCACAATCGATTCCTGTTCCCGTAACGACCCCGCTACCAGTTCCTAACTTAGAAACAGTAACGGTGTAAGTAGCTGGAGAGTTGTCTGATTCAATGATTGAGTAGGTTGAGAATCCTGGAACTGTAAAGACTAGAGTTCCGTTGGTGAATGACACAACCTTACAAGTAACACATTCTACTCCATCTCTCATGATCTTTGGACTTCTTGTTGTGATGTTGTAGAGAGTGACGGTAGCTGGTTTGTTAAGCTCTGGAACCTTGGCAGAGTCTAGAGATACTGAGCCTTTTACAATGGTGAGGTTTGAGTCGAGGTCGATTGAATCTCCTGAGTCTCTTGAAAGATCATATGCACCTTGTGGGTAGCTAATCTTTCCTAGAGTGTTACTAATTTCTAGTGTAGAGACTGAGTTTAGGTCTGAGTCTGAAAGATCTGGTGTGTTGTATTTGGTTGATTTAAATTCTGGGCAACCTTGTCTGTTTACCTTTACTCCTGCTTTAGTGTAAGGACATTTGTCTAGAGTGTTTGGAACTCCGTCTCCATCTGAGTCAGTAGCGGTAACTACTGGAGTGCCCAAAGGAGGGTTTTGTGGAGGAGTGTTTACTGTCGACGATGAAGGAGTAACATCAATCTTGACATCGATGTCTCCTGTAATGTTGTCGGCTAGGTCAGCACACTTAATGTAAACATGATTAGTACCCGCGACAAGACCAGTGACTGTAGTGTAGAGGTCTAGTTGATTAGTGCTTGAGTGACTAAAGGCTGAGTTACCATTGACCGTGTAGTAAGGTACATTTGCTGTCTTTGTCCAAACACACATTGAGAGTTCATCAGTTGAGATATCTAGACGAACTGAAGTGGTGCCAGTAGGTAGTGAGCTGGTGATTTCTTTAACCTTTACAACGGGCGCTTCCAAATCAATACTTTCACTTACGAAAGTTCTGTCTACTCCGTAGCCAACATTACCTGATGGATCTACTGACTTAACTCTGTAGTGGTATTGAGTGCGAGGAGAGAGATTACTTAGAGTGAGTTGATGCGAAGTAGAATTGTCCGTACTGACACCTGAAGCACTTCCGTATGCAGTGGTTAGACCATACTCTACTTGCGCATCAGAAGCTTCGTTAGTGTTCCAAGCGATTACTACTGTAGGAGCTACTTTACCTGGTTTTGAGAAGTCAGTTACGTTTGAAATGATTGGAGCTGTTTTGTCGCTAGGGTTGGATGGAGGGATGACAGTAGTGGAGCCTCCTTTGCGGATGATTTCGAAGGAGCGGAACGCTGTACCTTCTTCTCTACCCTTGATTATCAATTTGTGACTTCCGGCTGAGAGAGTAAAGAATCTTGGAACGCTGACTCCGTTGGCATCGCGAACTCCGTAGTTGAATTCACCTCCCCAGTTTACGAATCGATTCTCGTAACCACCAGTTGTTGGTATGTACCAGCTGTTTGTCTCAACTTTTGGATCTGGTTCATCATCAACATTAATGTAGAACGAGTTACTACCTTGTGATGGTGCGTTTACAAATCCCGATATTGAGTAATCACCATCCTCAGGTAGAGTAAAGTCGAATTGTGCTCTACCTGGTGTAGTGCTTGCTTTGTATTGGAATATTGAACCACCAATATTTATGAACGGATCTGAAATTAAAGTCGCTTGATTAGCGTTTAGTGTAACAGTAACCGGATCAATCTTACTAAATGTAGCTGTGACTGATGTGTTGGAGTTGAGAGTTACGGAGCAAGTTGTTGCAGTTCCTGAACATGCGCCTCCCCATGCTACAAATTTTGAATTAAATTGTGGTACCGCTTTTAGAGTAAGAGCTGTTCCTGTGTTAAATGCTTCAGCACAGTGCTTACCACAACCAACACCCGAAACTGTTGTACTAACGGATCCATCGCCGTCACCTTGTTTTGATACTGACAATATACTTTGACCGACATTTGAGACGAGAGAAGACAGTGATGATATTTCACTTGGTGAAAGGTCTCGGTTGTAGATTCTCACTTCATCAAGTCTTCCTGTCATCCAACCGGCGTTTGGATATACGTAGCTTTGCTTTGGCCATCCGTACTGGTTCCAGCAGTTAGTGTCTGGGTAATTTCTTGGTTCATTGTGCTTCATTGCTCCAAGAGTCATGTAGTTTACGCCGAAGGTGTGGCCTTTGCTTGGTAATTCGAAGAACTTTAGTCCAGAGATTGCAGTCATTCTTGCTTGTCCCGCAAACATTCCATTGAAGTAAGCTTTGATATATGTTCCATCCCAAGTGAATGAGTAATTATTCCAATCACCTACTTTTACGCTCGTTGGGAAAGTGATTATGTCAACGGCAGATCCTGCATCATCTACTATTGTAAGGGTTGGGAATCTGTCACCGTCTAGATGAAGAGCCCAGGTGTTCTTGATGTCGGCGGTGTAGGTATCGATTAGATATTGTCCGAGGTATGCCATGCTATCAAATGCAGCGTAGACAGATACAGTACCTTTTGTGAGATATGAAAGTTCTCCTCCTGTAGGGATACCTATGTAGTCGCTCGACATGTCGCAGAGGTTTCCAGCAAATTTTGCTGAGTTTCCTGATTTTACTCCAGGAGATACTTGAGGACATTGATCATGAGTAGTGCCATTTAGAGGAAGAGAGGTTTGGCAAGTTCCGTTGAAGTTCTTTCCAGAAGTATCCTTGAAGGTTATGGACTTGTTTACATCAGTACCCTTGGTTGTGAAGTCATCTCCATCAAAATTGATGTTTAGAAGTAGGCCAGAAGTAACTTCAGCTGGATTTTGTACAGGTGTTGGGGTTGGGGTTGGAGTTGGGTTAGGGGTTGGATTTGTAACAGGTGTTCCTCCTCCTTGATATGCTCCGATGTCCCATGCTCCTGTACTTGGTCTTGATGTGTTGTCTTTATCAAAGTTAAAGTATTGAGAAAGATTTTCTCCTTTTCCTCTTGCGGCAGTATCATCTGAAGCAAGTCTTAAATTATATCCAGGAAGATTTATGAACTTTGGTGTGGCGCTGGTGTTGCCTTTAAAGCCAGTTCCAACATTAAACAATTCAGCATTATCGTATATCGTTCCACCAAAGCTCATCTTTGTAACATAACCAGCAACAAGGTTATTATCAATTCTAGTACTTGAGTCTAAAGTTATTCTTGGACTTACAGCAAGTGCCACTCCAAAATCTTTTGCAACGTTGTATAGGAGGTTATTTTTTACTACTATATTTTTTGCTGTAACTTTTGATATTTGATCTCTCACACCAAACGCAATAGGTGTCGTTTTTGGAACATTATAGAATGTATTATTTGCAATTAGAATATCATCCCAGTTCTCATAATCAATTGGTGCAGGAGTTATAATAGAAGCAGAAACATATACTCCTGATGTTACAGGTGATATATCTGGGTTAGTGTAATAAAATTCATTATTATATATCCTTATATGACCATAATCTGTTCGTGTAAATGTACTAGACATCATAAACTCATTCGCTATCATATATGATGATTTTTCTCTATCGTATATTGTCGTATTATGCACATCTAAATAATTTGCATTCAATCCCTGAATACCATCTGGGTGTCCTGTGGTTACGTTTAAATTACCCTTTCTAATAATAGTATCTGCAACTGTCATAGTACCTCCAACTTGAATACCGTCGTCACCTGCATATTCAATCAAAGCTTTTGTAATTTTTATTGCATCATATACCGATCTTGGTGATGGATAGCCAAATCTTATTCCAGCTTGAACTGTGTAATAAACATGAACACCATAAAGTTCAACCATATCTGAAACACCGTTAAAATATATTCCAAAATCACTTGCGTTTGAAACTTTTATGAAGCGTAAGTTTACTCCATTTGATCCATTTGAATATATACCCGTACCATTATCTACAAATAAGTTAATGTTCTCATCAACATTCAGTGCACTTGTTAGGTTGTAGTTTTTATTTAGGCTACCATCTATGTCTATCCAAGAAGCATTTTGATTAAAACCAATACCTGACAAAGTAACTTTTCCTGAGTGTCCACTAGGGTTTGGTGACTGTATACCGGTATATATTTTGATTGGTTTACCTTGTACACCTGAACCGTATATTGATAAAGGCTTACCGTAGTTGTCGCCACTTATGTATATAGTATCTCCTGGCTTTATTGCTTTCCAGTTTATCTGATCAATATCTTGCCAAGCATTTGCCCACGACTCGCCTGTGTTTGTTCCAGCGGTAGCGCCCTTCCACACATACCATTCAATAACTCCAGTTGGTGCTGTTCCTGCAAGCACAACTGGATTTGAATAAACAAAACCTGAGGTAGCATATATATTTGTGGCTGAAGCAGGGGTAGATGAATTATTATATGCTCTTACTCTGTAATAGTATTTACCCCCAGCAACCACGCTTTTATCTTCACAACTCTTATCACCTGCTGACCAATTTATAACACAGAAACTTGACCAATTTGTATTGTCGGTTGATTTTTGAACTTCAAACTGTGTTTCGTTATTTGAGTTATCAGTAATTCTTATCTTTGATGAAGGAAGTTGAGTCAAGGATACGCTTATACCAGGTAAGGCTGGTGCTGCACCTGGTGCAACAATTATATAAGGGGTAGTGATTTCTGCAGGAACATCCCTATTTGCATAAGGACTAAAACCAGTATTGTTGTATCCTGCGACTCTGTAATAATAAGTTTTGCCTGGTGTTAATCCTGCTCCATTATTATTGTCTATGAATTTTTTATAACCTGTTGGTGAGTGTAGATTTGGGACATATTCATAATCTCCTGATGATCTCCTGTCTATAACCTTATATGTATTACCTCCATCATCACTTCTTTCAATTTGGAAACCAATTATAGTATTTGTACCTATTGTCCTATCATTAAAATATAGAGTAGTACTATTTATGGTACTTGTTTCAGCTACATAATATGTGGGTTGAGGTATTCCGGTGAATTCAAGTGTATTTGAAGGCAAAGAATACGCTGAACCCTTAAATGCCTTTATTCTATATTTGTATATAGTTGTATTATTTCCTCTGTCTATAAACGACAGAGAGTTTGCTGGTAAAGTTTTAACGATAGTAAATGGTGCACCATCAACAGATTTTTCTACTATATAACCATCCTCATTTGAATTACTATCCTTCCACCTCAAATAAAATTCAATGTTACCGTATTGTCCTGTTGAAGCGTTCGCAAAGTATGATTCAGTTACTTGCAATTCGCCTGGTGCTGACAGATCAGAAGATACAGTATTTGCAGTGAAAGTCGCACTTACGTTTACTGTGTCAGTTAGAGTTACGGTACATGTATTTAAATTACCTGAACAACCTCCCCCACTCCAACCTGTAAAAGTTGAACCTGATTCAGCTCCTGCTGTTAACTTAACAACGGATCCTGAAGCTAGACTTAAACTACATTGACTACCGCAATTAATACCAGATGGCGAAGTCACTGAACCACTACCATTTCCATTTTTCGAAACTACAAGTGACCCGTATCCAGTTGCGGCCTGCAAGGGTTGAGGTATAGCAGAACTTGTTGGAGTTGGAGTCGTGGTCTGTGATGTACTGCTTTGTGTTGTTGTGTTTGTAGAACTCTGGGTACTAGTATTAACATTGGAACCAGGCGTTGAACCTCCTTCAGAAGAACCCCCTGCTAAAGTTGATATTTCGCTTGGCGTGATCGCTCTGGTGTAAAACCTAACATCATCTAAAGATCCCACAAAACCACTTGAACTGCCGAACCTTACACCAACACTAATACCGCCGCCGAGCGATGCTGGAGTTTCAGAAACCGTGGATCTCTCTGTGCCGTCAACATACAGTTTTTGAGTGCTACCAGTTACAACATACGCTATATGGTGCCAACCACCAGAATAAACTGATGGTTCGCTAACGATTGCCCCGCCAGAAATGTTTCCGTCGGTTGTACATGATATAGATTTACCATTAAAGGCGCAGAAAGAGTTATAACCCATACCAACCATTGAATTTGATGGTGTTGTTGTCTTTATCCAAAAAGCAAAAGAAAAATCACTTCCTGGCAAAGACAAACTTGGTCCGGTCATTTTGTTAGCACCAGAAAAAGTGATCGCGCCAGTGCCTACCCTTGCATCTGTAGACAAAACCGGAGAAGAAACCAAAGTTCCGTCTCTACCGTTTCCAGAGTAATCTGAAATCACGGTACCACTAGTTTCATCAAACCTGTAGTAAGCTGCAAGACCGTTACTCAAGGAAGAAGCCGTCTGAGCTGTCTGAAAATATGGATTGGCGCTAAAAGCCAAATTCATACGATTCTCAGCGGTCGTTAAAAAACTAATTACTGAAAAAGAAAGTGCTAAAAGTAGTGCTACCCCGTAACCAGTTTTTATAACGTGCTTCATAATATTTAATAAACTAATAATTTGTTAATAAATAAATTAATTTCCCACACCTCCCTCCGTAGTGTTATTCGTTGTTGTTCCTAAATCAGAATTTATTTCATTTGGTGTTGATGTTGCAACAATTATATCATTCGGATCATAAACAATCACTGATCTTGTTGTGGATGACATGTTTCCTGCTTGATCTGTAGCTGAATAAACAATTGGATAAGTACCGACAACAGAAGTATTTACGTCACCTGTAGCTGTAATTCCTAAGTTATGATTTACGTTGTCATCTACAGTAGCTCCCAAATCTACATAAACGGATCCCTTAGTTATTTTTGCTGGATTCGCACCCGTAATTGTAATGACAGGAGGAATTAAGTCAGAAGAACCAGTCTGCGAAGTAGAAGTAGCGATGTTATTTGAAGAAGGATTACTACCGCAAGCACCGCTTGTAGATTTTGGTGTGCCGTTTTCTATAGTTAGACAATATGGCTCCTTAGTAACAGTGTCGTAAAGTGTAATACCTGCAGTGTTTTCTCTAGAACCGACAGTGAGTGAATCGACAATAGCGTTTTTAATTCGAGTGATACCATTTTCAATCTTAACTCCCGCGTTTTCAAATGAGGTCAAAATTGTACTGAAAGAAACATCACTTGTGATTGGGGTACTTGAACCTATCAAACTCTCAAGTTTGGTAATTCGTGCGTCCATTGATTCTAGGCGTGTTTGCTGTTCCTGAACACCGGCTAGGATAAACGTAGACATTTTGTAAACATCAACCCCTTTTCCAGTCACAGAAAGAATTTCGGCAGGTGCTTCTTCTGCAATCAATCCCATTCGAAGCGGATTTGAATCTGGTTCGTTGTTGTATCGATATTCTGCAACTTTAATATTTTTAATTTTATCTAGAATAGTTCGCTTGCTGTCGTCTGAAATGTATTTAATATCCTTTTTCGCATCTCGAGTAGAAACATTCACGAACGATGTCGCTGCCACATCACCAGCAATCTGCAATTTGTAGTCAGGAGTGGTTGTACCGATTCCTACGTTTCCAAGTGTATCTACTGTAATTGAAGGTGTTGTTGTACCAGCATTCTTCAAACTAATAACACTGCCGATTTCTTGAATTGCTTTTGCCAACACAGGTGTCAGTTTTGAGTAATCAACATTGTATGGAAGTCCTGCAGAATCAAATCCGACTGCTTCAGGAACAATATTGACGATTTCCTCCGCAATGAATCCGACTTGATTACCGGTGATTTTCATTTCAGGTTTGTATGTGAAAGTGACAGGTCGCAACTTCATAACATCTGCAAGTCCTCTGCTTGCTGAAAGATCCGCCACATTATCCTTAAATCTTAGTGATGAAGGGTTACATGCTGAGGTTGATGTTGAAATGACTCCTGTTGCTAGAGTAGTACAAACATATGCCGTACCAGCTCCGTTACCTATTCCAGGCAGGGCTACGTCTCCAGCCACTGAGAGCATTGCGTATGGAGAAGTTGTTCCGATTCCAACGTTGCCTCCGCCGTTGAAAATAGCGTCAAAATTCTTTGTCCCCCCACTCACCCCATAAACATAAAGTCCAACATTCGATGCAGAAGTTC
>CAYSEN010000012.1:14244-25422 GCA_964430335.1 uncultured Candidatus Saccharibacteria bacterium | reverse complement strand
AAACCTGCTAAAATATCGCCTAACAAATGTCCGCAATACTTACAATTCTCGGCTTAGCACTTTTCGAAATCATCAACAGTGTCGATAACGCTGTTATTAATGCTGAAGTCCTCGGAAAAATGGGAGAGAAGGCAAGAAGATGGTTTCTATTTTGGGGAATATTGTTCGCAGTTTTTCTTATTCGAGGACTTTTGCCTTGGCTAATAATTTGGATCACTAGTCCAGATCTTTCACTCTGGCAATCTCTTATAGCTACACTTAGCTCAAGCTCAGAAATACATGAAGTCATTGAAAAATCTGCACCACCACTATTAGTAGGTGCAGGAATATTCCTAGTGTTTCTATTTTTACATTGGCTATTTCTTGAAGACAAAACCTACGGGCTAATTGGCGAGAAATTCATACATAGACACGGCCTTTGGTTTTACACTACCGCCTCGCTCGTACTCACGGTAGTAGTTTGGGCATCAATCAAAATCAACCCCGTCATGGCACTAGGCGCAGTTATTGGTTCAACAGGGTTCTTTATGGTGCACGGATTTAAGGAAAATGCAGAGTCGGTTGAAAGACAGATGATATCTGGAAGCGGAAATTACTCAGATTTATCTAAAATACTCTACCTTGAGGCGATTGACGCCTGCTTCTCAGTGGATGGGGTATTGGGAGCTTTTGCCTTCACGCTTTCTGTACCACTTATACTTATAGGTAACGGCATAGGCGCAATAGTAGTGAGACAGCTAACAGTAGGGAACGTCGAGAGAGTGAAAAAGTACGTCTTTCTAAAAAATGGAGCTATGTATTCAATTCTATTCTTAGGCCTTATAATGATTGCCGACTCGTTTAATTTCCACATACCTTCCTGGGTGTCACCAATCATCACATTTTTGGTTATTGGCTACTTCTTTACAAAATCATGTAAAACGCCAGAATTTGGGCATAAGTTATCTTGACTTAAACCCCTTTATTCTGCTATGATAGTGCGGTCAAAAATAATGGATAATCAACAGAAAAAAGCTAACGCTGTATTCGGGGTAGTAGTCGAGGCTCTACCTAACACTTTTTTTAAAGTGAAGTTAGACAACATCGAGGAAGAACTTCTTTGTTATCTAGCAGGTAAAATGCGCCTTCACAGAATCAGAGTCCTCGTTGGTGATAAAGTCGCTGTAGAATTAGAGCCATACGGAGGAAAAGGCAGAATAATTAAGAGATTATAAAAGCGCCAAATTATAACCAAATTTATATGCACGTAAAAGCATCAGTAAAAAAGAAATGCGCAAAGTGTAAGACCGTTCGAAGAAAGGGTTATTTGTACGTTGTTTGTAGCGTAAACCCAAGACACAAACAGAGACAGGGTTAGTTTTAATATTTGCCGAATATTTAGTCCATTATTTCTTTAATCTTCCTTCCAGTAATTGTTTTTCAAATACCCCTTTACTTTTAAAGCCGTATTTGCTAATCTTTCTTTCACTGTTTGGACAGAAAATCAAGTATTCTATGAGAATCTTAGGAATCACATTACCTGAAAATAAAAGAATCGAAATTGCATTGACCTGCCTCTACGGCATAGGTCGTTCTCGTGCAAACGAAATTCTAGATAAAGCCTCTGTAAATCCTGATAAAAAGCCTAAAGACTTAACCCAGGACGAAGAAAACACTATCAGAAAGATAGTCGAGGAATACAAAATTGAGGGTGATCTAAAACGCCAAATATCAAGCAACATCAAGCGACTTAAGGATATCAAAGCATACAGAGGTATCAGACACATCCGAAGTTTACCTACAAGAGGACAGAGAACAAAGACCAACTCACGAACACGAAGAGGAAACACACGAAAGACCATGGGTACCGGAAGAAGAGCAGTTGAGAAGAAATAGTTTTGATACAAATCTAGATTTATGGCAAAAAAAATCGCAAAAACTGAAGATAAGAAACCAGAAGGAGAAAAGGCTCCAGTTGCAGTTTCGTCTAAAAGAAAATTTGAATCA
This sequence comes from uncultured Candidatus Saccharibacteria bacterium, assembly GCA_964430335.1. GTDB lineage: Bacteria > Patescibacteriota > Minisyncoccia > Phycocordibacterales > SIBU01 > SIBU01. The sequence continues at coordinate 23,436 of CAYSEN010000012.1, read as the reverse complement.
GGTATTCTATACGTTCAATCAACTTTCAATAACACAACACTATTGTTAACCGACCCTAAGGGCAATGCGCTCGCATGGTCTTCTAGCGGTTCATTGGGATTTAAGGGTGCAAAGAAGGGTACTCCTTTTGCCGCTGCAAAGGTTGGAGAAGCTCTTGCACTAAAGGCCCAGAGCTTGGGCATGAAAGAAATTTCCGCTGTCATTAAAGGCGTTGGTTCAGGAAGAGAATCATCAATCCGAGGTTTTATTTCAAAGGGAATCGCTTTGACTGGAGTAAAAGATACAACTCCTGTTCCACATAACGGACCACGTCCACCTAAACCAAGACGAGTATAATTAAACTTTTATGATAAATAAGCCAAAATACAAACTCGCTAGACGTCTAGGTACAGGTCTTTTTGAAAAGACTCAGACCCAGAAATTTGCATTACGCGAAGGAAGAAGAAAAGAAACAAAATCTGGTCCTAAAGCCCGAAGTGAATTCGGTGCTCAATTGCTAGAAAAACAGAAGGCTCGATATAACTACGGAATCAACGAGCGACAATTCGCAAAATACGTTCTTGAAGCACTTGCAAAAAAGGGTGCAAAAACCGATGAAAATCTTTTTGAAAGACTAGAAACTCGACTCGATAACGTCATCTACAGAATGCAGGTTGCTCCTACAAGACAAGCTTCTAGACAAATGGTTTCTCACGGACACATCACTGTAAACGGAGTAAGAATTACTATCCCTTCATACAACGTAAAAGTTGGTGACAAGGTCAGAGTTCGAGAAGCTAGCGCCAAGAAGGCTCTTTTTGCCAATTTGCCTGAAAAAATGAAGGACAGCAGACCACCAGCATGGTTAACTTTTGATCCAGAGAAACGAGAAGGTTCAGTGCAAGGAAAACCAAAACTTGTTAAGTCGGAATTACTGTTTGATATTGCAGCTATTCTAGAATTCTACAGAAGATAATATACTGCTTGCAATTTTTTAAAAAATAATGTATAGTTTCGACTCATAATTTATTAATCCCAAAAGGTCTAAATAATAAATAACACTATGGAACATTCAATAGTTTTGCCTTCAAAACCAAAAATAATCTCTGAGGAGAATTTTATTGGTATTTATGAAATCGACGGCCTATACCCAGGCTACGGTCATACTCTTGGCAACTCACTAAGACGCATTATTCTTTCATCACTACCAGGTGCAGCCATCACTGGAGTAAAGATAAACGGTGTTAGCCATGAATTTGCTACCATCACTGGAGTAAAGGAAGATGTAATCATGATAATTCTTAACCTAAAGAAGGTGAGAATTGCATTGACCACAGACGAACCACAAACTCTTACATTAAAGGTTAAGGGTATTAGCGATGTTACCGCAGGTGATATTGTTTGCCCTGGACAGGCTTCTATTTTGAACAAGGATCTAAAAATTGCCTCAATCACTGACAAGAACACCGAACTAAATATTGAAATCAGAGTTGAAAAAGGTCTAGGCTATGTTCCAAAGGAAGTTATTCAGAAGGAACGAGTAAACATTGGTGAAATTTCACTCGATGCTGTGTTTACACCTATCCGACGAGTAAACTACGAAGTTGAAAACATGCGAGTCGGAAACAGAACTGACTTCAATAGACTAAAAATGTTTATTGAAACCGATGGAACTCTTACACCAAAAGAGGCACTTGAGAAATCAATCGAAATCATGATTACTCAGCTTAAGGCAATCGTTGGTTTCAAGGAGGAAGTTGCCGAAATACCTGAATTGGAGAACTCTTCAGATAAGTCTGAATCAGATTCACAAAATAAAAAGGAAATTGACCCTGAATTCCTTAAGACCAGAATTGAAACCCTAAATCTTTCTCCTCGAACTGCAAATGCACTAAACAATGCCAACATTAGAACATTGGGAGGTTTGGCAAGAAAGAAAGAAGAGGATATTCTAGACATCGACGGTTTGGGTAACAAAGGTGTTCAAGAAATTAAGAAAGTATTGGGCAATTTCGGAATTACACTGAAATAGTTTTATTTAAGCAATTACCATGCGACACCACAACCAAAACAGAAAATTCGGACTAGAACGAGGACAAAGAAATGCACTCTTGAAGTCCTTGGCGCTTTCTCTTATTCTTAAGAAGAAAATGACCACCACTGAGGCTAAAGCAAAAGAAATCCGACCTTACGTTGAAAAGCTCGTAACTCGTGCAAAAGTAAACACTGTTGCATCTAGAAGAATTTTGACCTCAAGAATTGGTGAACCACGTGCTGTCAAAGAATTGGTAGACAAAGTTGCTCCTAAATACGAAAAAAGAGCAGGAGGATATACCCGAATTGTTAAATTAGGAAGACGATTAAGTGACGGCGCACCTATGGCCATGATCGAATTCGTATAATTTTAATAAAATGAACCACATTATTGATGCAACAGGTAAAAAATTAGGAAGAGTAGCCAGTGAAGCAGCACGGCACCTTTTGGGTAAGAACAAAGCTGAATTTGTTAAGAATAAAGTTGTTGGCTGTAAGGTTGAGATCATAAACGCTTCAAAGGCTTCTATTCCTGAAAGCAAACTCAAAGACAAGAAATACGTTAGATACTCAGGTTACCCAGGAGGTTTGCGAGCTCCTTCAATGGAAAACGTAATCGAAAACAAAGGTTACGGTGAGGTCTTCAAGTTGGCAGTTTACGGAATGATCCCAAGCAACAGATTGAGATCAACAATCATGAAAAATCTTTCAATAAAAGAATAGTAATAGTAAATAATTTTAACCGAAAAATATGACCGAAGAGAAGCAAAAATACATAGAGACAGTTGGTAGACGAAAAACGGCTATTGCTCGTGTTCGAATTACTCCAGCAGCAAAAAATTCATACACAGTAAACGATAAAGACGTAGAAACTTATTTCCCAACTGGAGAACTAAGACGAATCGCAACCGAAGCAATCACATCTACAAAGCTAACCCAGAAATTTAAGGTTTCTGCCATGATTAAAGGGGGAGGAATCAACGGTCAGGCAGAGGCACTACGACACGGAATTGCTCGAGGATTGATTATCTTCGACGCCGAACTTAGAAAACAAGTAAAGAAAGCCGGTTTTCTAAAACGAGATCCAAGAATGAAAGAAAGACGAAAGTTCGGTCTCAAAAAAGCAAGAAAGGCTCCACAGTGGAGCAAGCGTTAGTCTCAAAAAACTCCCCAACTTGGGGAGTTTTTTGTAAAAATTGCATGAAATATTTTAGCCGGTTATAATTACACAAAAATATGAATTCTGATAACAAAAATAACGACGAAAAGGACATTGAATACTCTCCGGAAGAAGGGACTGTTTCCTCATTTGACAAAAAGTCAAAAAGTGTTGATAATTCTGATGAGGAGTTTGTTTCAGAGGAAGAAAACGGGACAGACACTATTAAAAAACTTCGAGAAAAGCTTTCAGTTGCACTTAAAGAGAAACAGGAATATTTGGATAAATGGCAGAGAGACGCGGCTGAATTTAAGAACATTAGGAAGAGAGACCAGGAAGACAACGATCGCTTCAGAAAATACGCTGTAGAGGGCATTTTAAGTGAAATATTGCCTGTTTTAGAGAGCTTTAACATGGCATTTAGTAACAAAGAAGCCTGGGAAAAAGTTGATAAGAATTGGAGAGTCGGAGTCGAATACATCGCAAACCAGCTTAAAGGTGTACTAGAAAGCAACGGTCTTAAGGAACTTAACCCTCTGGGAGAAACATTCAATCCAAGCTTACATGAAGCGGTGGAATTCAAAGAGGTAAATAAAGAGTCAGAAAATCAGAAAATTACTTCAGTAATCCAAAAGGGATATTCCTTCCAAGACAGAGTACTTAAAGCACCGAAAGTGGTAGTAGGGGAATTTAAAAAGTAAAAAAGTGAAATTTAAATGCTAACACTTGGTTCACAAAAGAAAATTGTTCAAAAAGTGGTCAAAACTAAGACCGGACAATTTGTGTTGGCGACTTTTCTCGTTATAGAACAAAACGGACAATTCAGCGTACGACTTCTGTCTGTAAATCCTGTTGAGCATTCTCAAGCTTCTAATGACAACAAACTAAAAACTACAAACTTATCAGTCTGTCTACCCGGAATTTCTCTAAAATCTCCGGCAGTTACTTTTTATCGACACAACTATCACAGCATAGTTTCTCCTCTATTCGATCAGTTAAAATTTTTCATAAGCCAACCAACGAGGGCTCCAAGCATGAATTAGGAATAACGAATCAAGAATCAAGATTTTCAGACATTGATTTCTTTTTTCATGATTCCATATTCTTTATTCATGATTCTCTTTATCAATCCATACGAATTATAAGAAATTAACTAAACAAAAAAATGAGTAAAATTATAGGTATTGACCTTGGTACAACCAACTCTGCGGTGGCCATCATGGAAGCCGGCTCACCAAAGATTTTGGAAAACGCTGAGGGTGCACGTACCACACCTTCGATTCTTGCCCAATCTAAAACCGGCGAGAGACTTGTTGGACTTCTAGCGAAGCGACAAGGAGTTACAAATCCAAAAAACACAATTTACCAAATTAAGAGATTCATCGGACACACCTTCGACGAACAGGCTGTACAGAAAGACAAAGCTTCTGTTCCTTTCGAATTGCGAAAATCTGACAACGGGGGAATCGAAGTAAAAATGTCAGACAAGTGGTATCGACCAGAAGAAATCTCAGCCATGATTCTTCAGAAATTGAAGAATGACGCCGAAGCAAGACTTGGTGAAAAAATTACAGAGGCCGTCATCACTGTTCCTGCTTACTTTAACGACAGCCAACGACAGGCTACAAAAGACGCCGGTAAAATCGCGGGTCTAGATGTTAAAAGAATTATCAACGAACCAACAGCAGCCGCTCTAGCTTACGGATTCAACAAAAAGAAAGACGAAAAAATCGTAGTCTTCGACTTCGGTGGAGGAACATTCGATATTTCTGTTCTTGAAGTTGGTGATGATGTTGTCGAAGTGAAATCAACTGACGGAGATGCTCACCTCGGAGGAAAAGACATCGATCAGAAAATTATCAACTGGCTTGCTGAGGAATTTAAGAAACAGGAGGGAATTGATGTTCGAAAAGACGCTCTAGCACTTCAGAGACTAGACGAAGCAGCTGAGAAAGCCAAAATCGAGCTTTCAACCGCAGTCCAAACGGAAGTAAACATTCCATTCATTACTTCTGGAGCAGAAGGTCCTAAGCACCTTTTGATCAACATGACTCGAGCCAAGCTAGAAGAGCTCACTCAGGAGTTTATTGACCGAGCAATGGAAATCACAAAGCGAGCGATGGATGCATCGCCATTCAAAAAGGATCAGATAAACGAAGTCATCCTTGTTGGAGGACAAACAAGAATGCCAGCTATGCAGACTGCAGTTAAAAACTTCTTTAACAAAGAATTACACATGGGTGTAAATCCAGATGAAGTTGTGGCAATCGGTGCTGCAATTCAAGGAGGAATTCTAGCGGGTGATGTAAAAGACATCCTTCTTCTTGATGTTATTCCACTTTCATTCGGAATCGAGACTCTCGGTGGAGTTGCTACAAAAGTAATCGAGAAAAATACAACCATTCCAACCTCAAGATCGCAGACCTTCTCAACCGCCGCAGATAATCAAACCGAAGTAACAGTCCATGTGGTTCAAGGCGAAAGAGCCATGGCCGCTGATAACAAGTCTCTTGGTCAATTTAACCTCGGTGGCATTCCACCAGCTCCTAGAGGCATGCCTCAGATTGAAGTAACCTTCGACATTGATGCAAACGGAATTCTAAATGTCACAGCGAAGGACAAAACCTCAGGCAAGGCGAACTCCATTAGAATCGAGGCTCGTGGTTCACTTTCAAAGGAAGAAATTGAGAAAATGAAAAAGGATGCAGAGATGCACAACGCCGACGACCAGAAAAAGAAGGAAGAAGTGGAAATTCGAAACACAGCCGAGCAACTAATCTACACTTCAGAAAAAGCTCTGAAGGATAACAAGGAAAAAATTCCTGAGGATGTAAGTAAGTCAATCGAAGAGAAAATCGCCACTCTTAAAACCGCGAAGTCAGGAACCGATATTAATGCCGTAAAATCCGCTACTGAAGCTCTCTCAACAGAGTTGCAGAAAATAGGTGAGATTATGTCCAAAGCCGCCCAAGCAAATCAAGCACAACCAAACGCCGAGGCAAAGCCCGCTGACGATAAAGGCGGGGAAGGAAATGTTAGAGATGCGGAATATAAGGAGGGAGATAAGAAGTAAATAAAAAGGGCCCGAGACATTTGTCTCAGACCCTGTGCCGGTTGATTGGAATATTCACACGTTGACGGTACGGTTTTCCGTAGAACGGATTACCGTCCCTGAGGGATCCCTTGTCGCTCACAAATGTGGACATTGAGATCCTTTGCATACAAGCCTTTGCCTCAGCCCTTTGGCAAGCAAAGCACTTGTCTGAGCTGTTGCTTCGAGCCATGACCTTCCCGCATGAGCACCTGCTCGGCGGTATGGAATCAAGACCTGTCGTTCTCTTGCCATACAGATCGAGAGGGACGGCTTCGGAAAGGGCCATCTTAGTGCAAGGGACTTGCTTCCTGCCGGATCCGACCCCTGACTCTCCGTGTCTAATTGGATGAAGACTCATAGGTTACTAAACTCGCGAAATAATAACGATATTGAGGCAAACCGTCAAGTATGGAAAATTCACACATGCTATATACTATCCTTAAGTAAAATTACTTAATTACAAATTCAAATCAAATGGCAAAAAATTATTATGAAATTCTGGGAGTTGAAAAAAATTCTTCCCCAGATGACATCAAAAAAGCTTTCCGAAAACTGGCTCACGAATACCATCCCGATAAAAAGGGTGGAAACGAAAGTAAGTTTAAGGAAGTTAACGAAGCATACTCTGTACTATCAGATCCGAAAAAACGTGCGGAGTATGACACCTACGGCCAGACATTTGCCGGAGGCGCGGGACCTTCTCAAGGAGCGGGTTTTGGTGGCTTCGACTTTTCTGGATTTAACGGTGGACAAGGTTTTGATTTTAATCAAAACGGATTTGAGTTTGATTTAGGTGATATATTTGGGGATATATTTGGCGGTGGAGGTGGAAGATCCAAACCAAAACGAGGAAGAGATATTTCGATTGACGTAGAGCTGTCTTTCTCAGAATCCATATTTGGCACTGAGAGAAAAATTCTTCTAAACAAAACCGCTGTTTGCGATACATGCAAGGGCAATGGCGCAAAGCCAGGAACTGAAATGCACACTTGCAGAACCTGCAACGGAAAAGGGAAGGTTCACGAGACCAAGAATTCTTTCATGGGTTCATTCTCAACAGTAAGAGTTTGTAGTGAATGCGAGGGCAAAGGAAAAGTGCCAAAAGAGAAATGTCCAACCTGCCGTGGCGCTGGTGTACAAAGAAAGGAACAGGAAATCTCTGTAAATATTCCTTCAGGAATTGACGATGGAGAAATGATTCGTCTGACTGGGGCGGGAGAAGCTGTGCCAGCTGGAACATCTGGCGACCTGTACATTAAGGTCCATGTCAAACGCCATCCAATATTTAAAAAAGATGGTATTAACATTACAACCGATTTGACCCTAAAGCTTTCGAGCGCTCTCCTTGGCGAGGAACATACTATGCAGACACTCGACGGAGAAATTAAAGTTAAAATTCCAGAAGGTGTGTCTCATGGCGAAATTCTCAGGGTAAAAGGAAAAGGCGTGCCCGTAGGTAAAGGCCAGAGAGGTGACCTACTAATTCATCTCAACGTAAAACTACCAAACAAGATTTCGAAAACGGCGAGGAAGTTAGTAGAGGAGTTAAAAAAGGAGGGGATCTAAATCAGTTACAAAACAACCCGGCCCGGACGCAAGTCCGGGCCGGGTTGTTTTTATTAGCCTAGTATCAATCTTTTTGCTATTATTTCCTGCATGGAAAAAGATTTTAAAATATTATTGTCAGGAGTGAAACCTACTGGCCGACCACACATTGCCAATTATTTCGGTGCAATGAAGCAATTTGTTGAGCTTCAGGATAATTACAGATGCTTTATTATGATTGCCGATCTTCATGCGCTCAACTTCATACAGAATGCGGGTGAAATGAAACAAAACATTCTCGATCTGGCACTGGATTATCTTGCAATCGGTCTTGATCCAAAAAAAGTTACGATTTTCAAACAATCAGAGATTTCTGAACACAGCGAACTTACCTGGATTTTCGACACTATTACCACCATGCCTTTCCTTGAAAGAGCACACGCCTACAAGGACGCAGAAGCGAAAAATAAAGAAATCAGCGTTGGAACATTCAACTACCCAATGCTCATGGCTTCCGACATTTTGCTGTACGACACCGACGTCGTGCCGGTGGGTGCAGATCAGAAACAGCATGTGGAATATACACGCGACACAGCTGAGAAATTTAATCGTATATTCGGAGAAACATTTAAATTGCCAGAACCTATGATTTTGAAGGAGGTTGCAGTTATCCCAGGAACTGACGGGCAGAAGATGAGCAAGAGTTACAACAACACCATTCCGCTTTTTGCCACAGACGCCGAAATTGAAAAGGCTGTCATGGGTATTGTTACCGATTCATCTGCAGGCGTCCCAAAAAACGTTTATGAAATTCATAAATTATTCCGCAACGAAAGCGACCTCGCAGAACTCTACAAAGCCAAAGCAGGGAAGTACAAGGACCTAAAAGAGGCCTTGGCAGAGGATATCAAGAATTTCATAAGACCTATGCGAGAGAAAAGAGACGAACTGGCAAAAAATCCTAAATTTGTTTTCGACGTTCTTAAATCTGGATCAGAACAAGCAAAGGCAGTGGCTCACGCTAAAATGGAAATAGTAAAGGAGAAAATTGGCGTGAACTTATAATCATGCTCAAAAAATTAAAACTTTAGTCAAGAGAATTAGTGCAATGAAGAATTGGTACTTTTTCATTTGGCCGCTAAACAGATTTAGCTCATGGCCAAAAGAGGCGAGGTTAAGATCGGGTGCTAATTTTTTTATTCCAGCACTATACTCTTCGGCATGCGCTATCTTCAATGAAATTGAAGTAGATGACGTCTATGAAATCAATACCTATCCAAGTGATGTAAAAAAAGTAGTAGATTTGGGAGCAAATATCGGCGTATATTCTATTGTGATGGCAAAAAAATATCCGAACGCGGAGATAATTTCACTCGAGCCG
>CAYSEN010000012.1:0-14144 GCA_964430335.1 uncultured Candidatus Saccharibacteria bacterium | reverse complement strand
TAATGTGTAATATGTTGGGACGTGTGTCCATAATACGAACTAAGTTTTAACCCTAATTTATAGCGCAAAATCCTGAGTGGAGTTTGCCTTCGGGTCGTTTGCTGTTCAAAACATTACCACAAATACTTACAACCAGTCAAGTTACACAACGTATACAATTAGCCATATTTTTGTTAATATTTCTTTTATGCAAAATCGAATTTTCATAAAGAATTTGCCACAAAATGTGGGTAATGAGGTCACTATTGCTGGCTGGGTAGATGTTCGACGTGATCACGGTAAACTCATTTTTATAGATCTAAGAGACGCCTCTGGCAAAGTACAGATGGTCGCCCTACCAAATCATAAAGAGGCTCATGCGCTCGCAAATACTGTGCGACCGGAATGGGTTTTGAAAGTGACAGGAAAAGTAAACGCCCGCCCAGAAAAAATGGTTAACAATGACGAACCGAACGGAAAAATTGAGATTGAAATTTTAGCTATTGAAGTTCTCAACGAAGCACTTACACCACCAATCGATGTAAGAAGCGACGGAAGTGACATTGGCGAAGAAGTGAGATTAAAATACCGCTATCTTGACCTACGAAGACCTCGGCTTCAGCAAAATATTCGAATGCGCGACAAGATAATTACATTCTTCCGAGAATACATGCATAAGAATGACTTCGTAGAAATCGAAACTCCCATTCTCATGAAGGGCACTCCAGAAGGTTCTCGCGAATATATCGTGCCTTCAAGAATTGAAAAAGGTAAATTTTACGCACTTCCGCAATCACCGCAACAATTTAAACAGCTCTCAATGGTTGCAGGATTTGAGCGATACTTCCAAATTGCAAGATGTATGAGAGATGAGGATTTGCGCGGAGACCGACAACCAGAATTTACTCAGCTCGATTACGAAATGTCGTTTGTGAATCAAGAAGATGTTTTGAGTTTTACCGAACCAATGTTTATCGAAATGGTTAAAACTCTTTTCCCTGAAAAGAAAATTACCACAACTCCTTTTCCAAGACTTACTTACAAGGAGTCTGTGGAAAAATACGGTTCAGACAAGCCTGATCTTAGAAAAGACAAAACAGATAAAAACGAGCTAGCTTTCGCGTGGATTGTAGATTTTCCAATGTTCGAAAAAACTGATGATGGAGAAATACAAGCCGCGCACCATCCATTCTGCTCAATCAAAGAGGAAGACGTGGAGAAGTTTATGTCAGCAACTGGCCCAACAGACAAAAATCTTTTTGATATACGCGCTAATTCCTACGACCTTGTTCTAAACGGATATGAATTAAGTTCAGGAAGTATCAGAATACACAAATCAGATATTCAGAAAAAAGTGTTTGAGTTAATCGGCGTTTCCGAAGAAGAACAGCAGAGGAAATTTTCACACATGCTAGAGGCGTTTAAGTACGGCGCCCCTCCGCACGGTGGATTTGCTCCTGGAATCGATAGAATCGTCATGCTTATGATGGGTGAACCAAATATTCGAGAAGTTATTGCCTTTCCAAAAACAGGTGAGGGTAAAGATCTAATGATGAACGCCCCATCTGAGCCAAACACAAAACAATTGAAGGAGCTTGGTATTAAATTGGAAAAATAGAATTATTATGAAGGAAACTTTTCCAAATAATAGTGAGACTACCGATTTAGGAAAAGGGGTAGGTTTAAAGGAAAGACTGAAGAGCCTGCTTGCCACTGGTGTGTTGAGTTTATCAACTCTTTTGGGGTCGCCTGAAATGAAGGCTGAATCAAATAGTTTTCCTGCTTTTGAAACTTTGAAATTGATTTCCGAAAGCGAAACCGGAAGGGAGCATAGAGACAAATTTACAATACAGGTGCTAGAGCCTAACTCTGAAAGATTTTTAATGCAAATTGGTCAATTCCACTACCGACCAGACATTGAAAACTCGAGACCTGAAATGACAGCTGTCATTATAAATAGCCAAAAAGAAGTAGAAAAGGCTCTTGAGAATATAGCCAAGATTAACAGTAGCTCAACTAATGTTTTTGTTGAAGGTTATACTATATATCAAGAGCAATACATGAGTGAAATACGAGAACTCATGAAGAATGTCGAAAATTTATCAAATGAAAATGATTCAAATACTAAAATAGAGGGTGCAATTAGAGCCTACGCCGAAAAACTGGACAGGCCGATTTCAAGTTACGAAACTGTAACCTTTGGATACATAGCACAAAAATTTAAAGATAAGCAAAGTGGAGGTACCCATACAAATCAGGGCAAAGGAAATCCTTTGGAAAAATTTATTTCGGAATGCAACACTTTATACGGAACACCCGACTCTATTTATTTAGTGGCTGGTGGTGCATATAAAGCCTTTATTGATGGAAAAATAAACATCATACCGTGTGAGGGCGCAAATTACCTAAACCGGGAAAATCATGATGAACTTAACAAAGATGAATCAATTCGAGCAGCTATTGCTAAGACGGACGACCCCGAGGAATTAAGGAAACTTAACGCACAATTGAGTCAAATTGACAGATCAAAAATTGAGGCTTTAACTGGCGACGAAAGAGAGAACCAGACACTTGAAATAGTTTTAAAAAACTCGAACGGACAGAAAATTATTCCTTTGGTTTTTGGTTTTGATCATGATTTTTCTAACAACGTAAAAGAGCTCAATACTAGTCAACCAGGTCAGTCGATAAATCTTGCCCGATACAATGCTCAATAAAAATATGACTTTCACCGTAAAACAACAAAGTTTTGAAGGGCCACTAGACGTACTGCTAAATCTCATTGAAAAGCGAAAGCTTTTCATCAACGACATTTCGCTTGCAAAGGTGGCTGACGATTATCTTGAATACGTGAAATCTTTGGGTGATTTTCCGATAGGAGATAGTGCAAATTTTGTTTTAATTGCCTCAACTCTGGTACTCATTAAATCTAAATCTCTACTACCAAATCTTGAACTTACAAGTGAAGAGCAAGGGGACATCGCCGATCTCGAACATAGACTGAAAGTTTACAAAAGAATTAAAGAACTGAGTGTCGGAGTTAAAAATATGTTTGGTAAACAAATTTCTTTTGAACCTGAACCGAGAAAAGTGGAGCCAGTTTTTTCACCTGATGAAAAAATGAAAATACCAAACATGTTATCCGCAATTAAGGATGTTCTGAAAAATCTGCCTAAAAAAGAATTCCTGCCAAAGGTGGTTGTTGAGAAGGTAATGAGTCTAGAAGAAATGATTGTAAATCTTACCAAAAGAGTTACAGAGGGCTTGAGGATGAGTTTTAAGGAATTTTCAAAGGCAGACAAGGTCAACAAATCTCATGTTATTGTTAGTTTTCTAGCAATGCTTGAACTAGTTAAACAGGGGATTATTTCAGTAACACAGGAGAGACACGGTGAGGACATTGTGATGGAAACAGAACAAATCGGCGTACCTAAATACTAAATATCAACATATATTAGTTCAATTAAATTTGTGCTAAAGTTTTAAATCAAACACATGACATTAGATGCTAAAATCGAATCGATACTTTTTTGGAAAGCGGAACCGATTTCCATTTCTAAAATCGCTAAAATCCTAGAAATTAGTGAAGAGGAAGTAAAAGGCGCAATTGAAAATCTGGAAAAAAATCTACAGGGTCGTGGTTTGGCGTTGGTGATGAAGGATGATGAAGTAACACTCAGAACTGCGCCTGAAATGTCAGGTGTGATCGAAAAACTAACCAAGGAAGAACTTTCGAGAGACCTGGGCAAAGCCGGTCTTGAGACTCTTTCAATCATCCTTTATCAAGGTCCAATTTCGAGAAAAGAAATCGACTACATAAGGGGTGTAAATTCTAACTTCATCGTTAGAAATCTTCTCGTCAGAGGTCTGATTGAAAAGGTTGAAAATCCTAAGGATCAAAGATCCTTCCTGTACAAACCGACCTTTGAACTTTTGTCATTTATGGGCATTTCAAAAATTGAGGATTTGCCTGAATATGTAACAGTAAAGAAAGAACTGGAGGTTTTCTCAGCCACAGAAGAAAAAGAGAAAGACTTAGAACCAGTGACTTTAGACGAAACGAGCGACGAACCAAACGAAAGCATGACAGAAACTGTAGAAAAATAAAATGAACACAATTTCCCGACTGATCAGAATAATAAAAATTATTGCTCCAGAATACCTTGTAGGTATGGTGGGGGTTGTTGTCATTTCAATAATTCTAATAGTGAACAGAGGTGTCAAACCTCCGGAAAATATTCCAGTCGAGACAAAAGTGACTGCCCCCAACCCGTATTCCTCGGTCTCAATTGGAGCAAAATCAGCTTACGTCTATGACGCTCTAGAAAACAAAGAGTTGTTCAATCTAAATGGCGACTCACAACTTCCTCTGGCATCACTCACCAAGGTTATGATGGCCGTGACCGCGCTTTCTTTAGCTCCAGAAAATACTGTAATAACAATGTCGCCAAAATTTCTCGAAACAGAGGGTGACAGTGGGCTGTTTAGCAACGAAAAATGGAGTTTAAAAGACCTCCTAGGCCTTACACTTATCGAATCATCTAACGACGGCGCAAACGCTATCGCTTCGGTTGCCGGAGCAGTAAAAAGAGGTGGTATACCTGACGACTGGGGAAAAGAAGAATTCATAAAAGCTATGAACAAAAAAGCCTCCGAACTTGGTCTTACACAAACATATTTTCTAAACCCAACCGGCCTAGATGAGAGTGCTTCTGTTTCTGGAGCATACGGCTCTGCTAGAGACTCATCAAAACTTTTTGCATATGCAATCGAAAAATACCCCATGATTTTCGGCGTAACAAGGCACAGCAAAAAAGAATTTGACTCTCTAAGCGACCTAAAACACAAGGTAAAAAACACCAATACTTTTGTAAACAAAATTCCTTCTCTGCTCGGTTCAAAAACCGGCTATACCGATCTTGCAGGTGGAAACCTCACGATCGCATTCGACGCAGGAATCAATCATCCTGTAGTAGTGACAGTGCTTGGTTCTACAGAAGAAGGGAGGTTTGAAGACACTGAGAAATTGGTTTGGGCAACTTTAAAATACCTTGAAGTAAACTAAAAGATATTCCTTGCCTTTAAAGTAGACTTTATTGCATAATTGCTAAACATGTTTACCGATATTACAAAAATTTTTATCCCTCTAACCGTTTCATTCTTTCTAGGAATGGCATTTACTCCTTTTCTAACAAATTATCTCTACCGCAATTCGATGTGGAAGAAAAAGGCGAAGACTATAGCAATCGACGGAAGAGGAACACCAATTTTTAATCAACTTCACAAAGACAAGGAAGTAGGCACTCCAAGAATGGGCGGAATTGTAATTTGGCTTTCAGCGATCGTCACAATGATTTCCATATGGTTGATCGCAAAAATAATTCCAGGAGAAATGACCCACAAACTAGATTTCATGAGCCGAGGTCAAACATGGATTCCACTTTTTGCACTGATTACAGGTGCATTTGTCGGACTAATAGACGACTACATGGAGATTAAGGGCATTGCTGGCTGGCCATCAGGAGGCCTGTCTCTTAAAAAACGCTTAATCGTAGTGGCGATGGTAGGGCTACTTGCCGCTTTGTGGTTTTATCTAAAGTTGGAAGTGTCGAGTGCCATGATTCCATTTTTGGGTGAAATTCACCTAGGCTGGATGTTTGTCCCATTTTTTATTTTGGTTACAGTGGCGATATACTCCGGTGGTGTAATAGATGGAATTGATGGTCTAGCCGGCGGAGTATTTTCAATTATTTTTAGTACATACGCAGCGATTGCTTTTTATCAACACCAATTTAATCTGTCTGCATTCTGCGCCTCTATTGTAGGAGGACTTTTGGCATTTCTATGGTTCAACATTCCGCCTGCAAGGTTCTACATGTCAGAAACAGGAAGTATGGCTTTGACCCTAACACTTGCTATTGTTGCATTTATGACCGACACCTTAGGGGAAGGAAAGGGAATTGCCGTACTACCGATTATCGCACTACCTCTCGTAGTGACTACTCTATCCAACATAATTCAGATTACTTCTAAAAAGTTCAGAAATGGTAAAAAAGTTTTCTTAGTCGCCCCACTCCACCACCACTTCGAAGCTCTGGGCTGGCCTGCGGAAAAAGTCACGATGAGATACTGGATCATTTGTGTCATATGTGCAGCCATCGGTCTTATTGTCGTAATGATAGGCTAGATCTAAGTTTAGATTTGTTTTCTGTGATATTATTTAAGTGACGAAAAATATTTTCGGCATTTTATTTATGATCAAAGGCAAATCTGTTGATAAAATTTTTTTGGTAATCGTAATTATTTTACTTACAGCAGGTTTACTAATTTTTATATCTGCATCACTAGGATTACTGGCGAGAACAGGAGCAACTTTCAGTTCGATCGTACTAAATCAATTTATCGCCGTTTTTATCGGTGGAATATTAGCTTTTATTTTCTCAAAAATTCCTTATACATTTTGGCGACGCTGGTCATTTTACATACTATTGTCGGCTCTATTTCTAACTCTTTTAGTTTTCGTACCGCACGTAGGGCTTGAATTCGGTGGTGGAAAAAGATGGATAGCTATTGGATCATTTTCAATCCAACCAGGCGAGTTTCTAAAAACAGCATTCGTAATTTATCTCGCGGCCTGGCTTGCAACAAGCAAAGACAAAATCGAGACATTCAAGGAAGGCATGTTGCCTGTAATAATTTTCTTAGGAATTGTTGGCGCAATTTTGCTCAAGCAACCAGATACCGACACTTTTGTGAGTATTTTTCTTGCATCAATCGGAATGTTTATAGTTGCTGGCGGAAGAGCTAAGCACCTCATAATTATTGGGTTAATATCCATAATCGGATTTGCCGGATTGGTATACTCCAGACCTTATTTAATGAACAGAATTACCACTTTCTTAAACCCAGCGTCAGACCCACTGGGTGCTGGTTACCAGATTCAGCAATCACTTATTGCAGTTGGTTCCGGAAAATTTTTTGGTCGTGGTTTTGGCCAAAGTATTCAAAAATTTTCCTATCTTCCAGAGCCAATAGGCGACTCAATTTTTGCTGTTGCGGCAGAAGAATTCGGCTTTATTGGTGGCGTGTTTATCATTTTACTTTTTCTATTTTTTGCATTACGGAGTTTGAAAATTGCTTCAAAAGCCCCTGATTTGTTCAGTGGACTTCTAGTTACGGGGATTGTTATACTTATCGTGTCAGGATCCTTTATGAACATGGCTTCAATGCTCGGAGTGATGCCACTTTCAGGTCTGCCTTTAATATTCATTAGCCATGGAGGTACAGCAATGATCGTAACCCTTGCTGAGATAGGAATAATTTTAAACATTTCAAGATATAAAAAAGCATAAATTTATGAAAATAATGTTTACAGGTGGCGGTACAGGAGGACACTTTTACCCAATCATCGCCATAACCGAAGCAATAAATAAAATCTGCAAGGAAAAGAAACTGCTAGTCCCAGAACTTTATTACATGGCTGACGAACCATACGACAAAAGACTTTTGTTTGACAAAGGGATCAATTACCTACAAATGCCGGCAGGAAAACTACGCAGATATTTTTCTATTTATAACGTAACCGACCTCGTAAAAACTTTTTTTGGAATTATCAAATCTCTCTGGAAAATTTTCAAAATTTATCCAGACGTTATTTTTGGCAAAGGAGGATATTCTAGTTTTCCTGCTCTTGTAGCCGCAAAGATTTTGAAAATCCCCGTTGTTATACATGAGTCTGATAGCACTCCTGGTAAAGTTAATCTTTGGGCAAGTAAATTTGCGAAAAACATCGCGGTATCATTTCCAGAAGCCGCCAACTACTTTCCTAAGGAAAAAACAGCCTACACTGGTAACCCTTTGCGACGCGACATTCTAAATCTTAACGTAAGTGGTGCTCACGAATTTCTACAGATTAAGGATCATATTCCCACAATACTAATTCTCGGAGGTTCACAAGGAGCAAGACTGATCAACGAATCAATCCTAGAAATACTTCCTGAACTTGTAGAAAATTATCAAGTGATCCATCAAACAGGAAAAAATAATTTCGCTGATGTTTATAAAACGGCCGGCGTAATACTCGCTAAAAATCCAAAAAAAGAAAGGTACAAACCTTTTGCGTATTTAAACGACCTAGAAATGCAAATGTCCGCATCAGCAAGCTCGCTTATTATTTCAAGAGCAGGTTCAACAATATTTGAAATTTCCGCATGGGGAATTCCAAGTATAATTATTCCGATCACAGATTCAAACGGAGATCATCAAAGAAAAAACGCCTTTAACTACGCAAGAAGTGGTGGTGCTGTTGTAATTGAAGAGATAAACCTAACATCACACATTCTTCTTCATGAAATCGTAACCATAATGTCTGACAGCGAAAGACTTAAAAAAATGAAAGATGGCGCAAAAAGCTTTTCTCGTACCGATGCCTCAGAAGTAATCGCTCTTAAATTACTTGAAATTGGTCTTTCCCACGAAATTTAAACCATAAAGCGACTTTCTAAACGGCCTTTAAAACCTCAAAAAATGTGCTAAAATCGTACTTATGAGCACAAAAACCATAATTACTAGGTTTCCACCTTCACCTACTGGAGCATTGCACATGGGCAATGTTCGTACTGCCATTTTCAACTTCCTATTCACAAGACAAAACCAGGGTACTTTTACAATTCGAGTAGAGGATACAGACAAACAAAGATCAAAAAGAGAATACGAAGAAGACATGCTTCGTAATTTAAAGTGGCTTGGAATAAACCATGACAACGAGACGATTTGGCGACAATCAGAAAGAACTGAGGTGTACAAAAAATATTTAAATGATTTGATCGCGCAAGGCAAAGCCTATATTTCTGAAGAAACTGAAGGAGAAAACCGAGAAGTTGTTAGATTTAAGAATCCGAATAAAGTAATTACATTCACCGACATGATTCGAGGTGAAGTAACGATCGACACGAGTGATTTGGGTGATTTTATTATTGCTAGAAACGTGAACGAACCCGTCTACCATCTAGCCGTTGTTGTGGACGATTTTGAACAAGGAATTACTCACATAATAAGAGGGGAGGACCACATTTCAAACACCCCAAGACAAATCCTCATACAGGAAGCTATAGGTGCAAAAAGACCAAACTACGCGCACTTGCCATTAATATTGGCCACAGATCGAACCAAACTATCAAAACGTAAACACGGCGAAACCGTATCTCTTGATTACTATAAAAGACTTGGCTACCTACCAGAGGCGATTGTGAACTTTCTTGCACTTCTAGGATTTAACCCTGGTGGCGATCAAGAAATATTTAGCCTGGAAGAACTCATTAAAAACTTTGATCTCTCAAAGGTTCAAAAAGGTGGTGCAATTTTCAACATTGAGAAACTCAACTGGTTTAACAAGCACTACATAAACAAACTTACAAAAGAACAAAAGATTGAAAACATTCAAAAATTCTTATCCAATGATCAGATTGAAATTGTTAAATCTAACGATAAAATCTTGAACTTGATGATCGAAAGAATCTCAACTTTTGGTGAACTAGAAACTATTATTAAGAGTGGTGATTTCGATTATTTTTTTGGTAAGCCAGTGATAGAAATTAAAGAAAAAATACTTTGGAAAAACGAACCAGGCCTTACAAAAACTAAAGAAAGGTTAACAAGCGTAGTTTCTCTTCTTTCAGAAATCGAGGAAAACTCATTCAACAAAGACACGGTCAAAAATGCGCTTTGGCCCCTAGCAGAGAAAGAGGGAAGAGGGGAGGTTTTGTGGCCAACCCGCTTCAGTCTTTCAGGTAAGGACAAATCCCCTGATCCTTTTGTTCTAGCTGATATTTTGGGAAAAAAGGAAACACTCAACAGACTCAATTCTGCAATAAATTTGATATCATAGATAAATGAAATCTAAAAAGGTTTTTATTGTTCTTTTCGCGTGCATTTGCCTAATAGCAGGCTCTTCGCCATTGCATACAAAGGCAGACCTTGTCGATGAACTTAAATCGAAAATCGGCGAGCGAAATAAAACTATTGCCGAGCTGGAAAAAGAAATCGCTCAATACGAAGCACAGGTGGTAAAAACGAGCGAAGACGCAAGAAGCTTAAAGGACAGAATAAATAACCTTGAATTAACCAGAAAGAAACTTTCAACTGAAATTTCACTGATCGAAAATAAAATTGGTTCAACCAATCTCACAATTAAGGAACTCGAATTAAATATCGCCATAGCTGAAGATAAAATCGACCAAGGACTTAAGGTTATGGCTAACAATGTTGAACAGATAAACGAACAAGAATCCGATACATTAGTTGAGATTGTTATAAACAACAAAAGTATTTCTAGCTTTTTAAATAAAGTTGAGTCTCAGTCACAGTTGAGTACAGCAATTAAAGCTAAACTTAAAGAAATACGACAACTCAAATCTGACCTGTCTCAGAAAAAAGTCGACATGCAAAACAAACGTCAGGAATTAATAAGTCTCGCTAGTGACTTATCTGACAAGAAGAAGGTGGCAGAATATAACAAAAATCAGACAAACACATTGCTAATCCAGACAAAAAATCAGGAGGCGGAATATAGAAAGTCATTACTAGAAAAAAAGGCCTTACGTGACGCATTTGCAAAAGAATTACTAGATTTTGAATCTCAACTAAAGTACGCAATCGATCCCTCAAGCATTCCTAAGACCGCATCAGGTGTTCTAAGATGGCCACTTGAAAACGTTAAAATTACTCAACCTTTTGGAGATACTGATTTTGCTCGAAGTCATACGCAGGCTTATAACGGACGTGGCCACAACGGCATCGATCTAAAAGCATCTATTGGGACAAAAGTTATGGCCTCATTATCTGGAAAAATTGTGGGCACGGGTAACACAGACTCATCTTGTCCAAATGCATCATACGGACGCTGGATTTTAATCGAGCACGACAACGGACTTTCAACAATGTACGCACACCTTTCTGTTATAAAGGTATCCGCTGGAGATCAGGTTGCTACAGGAGATTTGATTGGTTACAGCGGTGACAGTGGTTACGCTACAGGGCCTCATTTGCACTTTACGGTCTACGCAACACAAGGTGTCAAAATAATGAGTCGAGCTAGTAAGTCATGTAAAAAGGCCTACACAATGCCGATCGGTAGTTTAAATGCATACCTTAATCCACTCCTATATCTCTAAAGCCCATTTAAGACCAACAAAAATTAAAGTATAATTTTAAATATGCAAAAAAAATATAACAAAGGTTTCATAGGATTAGTAGTTGTGATCGTTATAGGACTCATAATCCTAGGACTATATGGCTTCAATTTAGAGAAAATCCTTAAATCGGACATGGTTAGTAAAAACCTCAGCTATGCTTGGGATCTAGTTTCTATGCTGTGGCAAAAATTGATAGTTGCGCCAATAAGTTTTGTCTGGAATAAAATCGTGATAGGGCTAATATGGAATAATATTTTAATGCTTGCGAATGAATTTAAAAAAACCATTCCAACAAATTAATTTTCTAACCTAACAGGGAAGGACCAAAACAATTAAACAAGAAGCCGGCAATAAGTGCCGGCTTTCTCTTACTTTCTCCTATAGCTTAGTGGTCGCAAAGATATATTGTGCGACACGCATATATAATCACAACGCTTACCTCTTATGGTGTTTTGTTCGGTTCCTATTCATTTTAACTTTCCTTTTTGTCCGCTCAGGATTCCCTGCGTGCATTCTAATTTAAAAAACCATCGTGAATTTAAATGCCAGAGTGTTTTATTTTTCAGATTTGTAACTAATATTATTTATTAATATAATCAATCAAGCGGTTTGTACTTATGAAGAAGTCTAAAGTCCCCAACCCTCCTAGAACGGGCGTTATCATAATCACATTGTCTCCTCGTGCGGCAAAGAGGTTACGAAAAACGATGGCGACGATTGTCGCGGAAGAAATTGCTCAATCGAGACCCAGACCACATCGATATGACGATGTGCCAATCGGAACAAAATCTATTTTTGCTTAGTGAGCCTAAACATAGCTCACTTTTTTCTTAAAATAAAAACAGCTGGGTTTTTGACCCAGCTGTTTTTATTTTACTTTTTGTTTACTGCAACACTTTTGTCCCAACATGGAGCTGATGACTGCCACGGAGCTGTACCTTCTTTATCGTACAGATACTTTGCGTAGGCCATGTTACCTTTCAAAGTAGTTAGATCTAGTCCAAGCTCCTTAGCTTTGTCATTATGATAGTAGGTGTTGATTTGCATCACCCCAATATCACTTTTGTTTACAATACCTCTAATTATTTCACCGTCTTTTTCTAAATGCCTAAAGTCAGATTCACATTTTGCAACTTCGATAAGAATAGGTGTGTCAGCAAAATATTCACGAACATCACCTTCAACACTTCGGTTTCGGGTATTAGGCGCTACCAGTGCTACTTCATTATCAATGTTTCTATCAACTGATATGATCTTAACTGTTGCAACTTGAGAATCTACTGGCTTTACATTAGCAGTTCCTCCTCCATAAAAAAGTGAGAAAAGTACCAATGCGCTAGTTGTAAGTTCTATCATAAGATTTTCACAGGACTTCTTCCAAACGGAAAAGTTAGCATTCGTAATTGGAGTTCACCCTGTAAATAAAAACACCAGATTTCAAATCTGATGTACCAATATACTATCATCTTTGTCTAAAATTGTCAATAGTTTTACAACAAATTCGAGGGTAAATCAATACCAAAAAATGGCTCTGTTGAGCCATTTTTTGGTAAAATTCGTCCAGCCTCTTCACTTGGCGTTTAGGATATCTCTAAACCCTTTGTAACTCCGAACACCTCATTTAGTACGAAATTCTGTCCATTGTGAGTAATTTTGACATAAGACACGTTATTTACACTCCCCGCCTTTAATTCATGCTGTTTTGCCCACCCCAGATGAAATAAAAGGTTACGAATTGTTCCACCATGAGTCACTATCAGGATAGTTTTGCCTGAGAATTGATCAATCATACTGTTAAGAAAACTTAGCAATCTGTTTAAAACCTCGGCATTACTTTCAACTCCTGGCTCAACCTTAAAATTCCACTGCATCTCTTCAGTCATTGTTTTAAAATCCTCCAGAGGTTTTTTATTTATTCTCCTATATTCACTAACCGGTCGGCCTTCAAACCTCCCCAAACACTTCCCTCTTAAAAGCTTATTCTCAGTAAATGTCTGACCGAACTTCTCAGCCAATCTTTCCGCTGTCTCTTTAGACCTTCCTAAATCTGAGCAAAATATTGAGTCGAATTTTACATTCTTAAATATCTCAAAATACTCGTTTACCTGCTCAATTCCTTTTTTAGTTAAACGCGTAGAAGAAACATCAAGATGTCCTTGAAAAATCTTGTTTTCATTATTTTCAGTACTACCGTGTCTTATCAAATATATGGTTGTATCATTCATGTAGGTTAAGCCCTAAATCATACAGAAAACTGTCTAATTTGAAAGTGGCTTACCGTAAAACAGTCTGGAGAAAGCCTCAGCCTCCATTTTTGCTCCAGTCAGAGCGTTATGTGGCTTTGGTTCATCAGGCATACCGAGATACCTGTAAATTGAATCTGAATTTAGTGATGAGTGACCGTGCAATGTAGGAGGTTCAACACCTTTCTTTATCATATCGAAATAACAAACCGTATGAAGATCGATTGTTCGATGTGCCATTGGCCAATTTAAATGATAACGATATGCTGTGGCCTGCAAAAAATCTCTATCAAACGACGGATTGTGACCCGCTATTGTTTTCTCTTTAATATTTTCTATCCATGCTAAAAAATCCACCAGCACTTCCCTATCAGTCTTCTTTTTTAGGTCTGTAGTCTGCTCTCTTGTAAAACCGTTAACAGCGAGAGCCTCGTCATCAACATGAGCACCGTCCCAAATCCTGCACTCTTCATAAAAAGTGTTTGTCGGATTGGCAAAATCAACAGCTCCGACACTTAGAAGTGAGTGTTTTTCAGGAATGACTCCGGATGATTCAACATCAATGACAATCATATTTATAGTATTACTCCTTTGTAACTTGCGAGTAAATATCGAGTAACACAATGAGCAAATTGAGTGTCAGGGGCCCGAGCAAGAAACCTAGTGGGCCAAAAAATATGATTCCTCCGATCACTGAAATAAAAACAATCAGTGGATGCAATTCCATTCC
>CAYSEN010000011.1:6511-30318 GCA_964430335.1 uncultured Candidatus Saccharibacteria bacterium | reverse complement strand
CTCACGATCAATTCGTCAGCTTTTATATACTCACCACTAAAGTCAAACCACACTTTTACAAAGTCATCCCGAGAAATTTCGCGCAATCCACCAGTTTCAGGGTCTTGTAAATAAATAAGGTTGTCATCAAGTCCAACAACGACTGAATAGTGACCATCTGCCATCTCTGACGGTGGATAATCCTCCCGTCCTCGAGTAAACCAATCAACAATTACTGGCACTCCTTTATTAAGCCACTCTTCAATATTGGAAAGGTTGCTTTCATTTTTTATAAGTACTTTGAATCCTAGCGATTCTGCAGCTCGAGCAATACCCTTGTCGTCCGTACCCAAATCTCTTGTTGTTCCAGTCAATTCCGCGAGTTCCTGCTCATTTTTGACCAACCCATAGTAATCCAAAACTATTTTGAGTGATGCCGGACCACACATACCCGCATGGAGAGTTTCTTGAAAGGGCTTAACGTTAAGCATTATTTTTTTCATAGTGATGTAACAATATCCCGCTTCCAAAGGCTCGTCAACTTTTCATGTAACCGTAAAATTTCATTTTGAGTTGGAGCAAATAACACAAAGCCGAACAATGCATTTATCACTGCTAACGGCATCAATTCGCGGACTCATTGCTGTGGGTCAGGGATCTCTCCCTCGACTTTTTCCTCGCCGTCGCTCGGAAAAGTCTGGGCACCAGCTCGCCAATTTTTCTGCTAAAAAATTAAGGCTCCGCTGTTCGAGTCCCTGCCGAATTGAAGCAGTTCAATTCGGGCAGAAATTTCCTTCGGAAATTTGCTGCGGGTCAGGGACTCGAACCCCAATACTCGCCTCCAAAGGGCGATGTCCTACCATTAGACGAACCCGCAATATTTAACCATTCTACTTGCTAACACTGACTTCGTAAACTTAACATTCGTTGCCGTTACTGCGATTTTCTAAGCAAGAGTACTTGCTAAGTAAATCGGGAGCCTACCATTAGACGAACCCGCAATATTTAACCATTCTACTTGCTAACACTGTCGTCGTAAACACTAAACTCCGTTGCCGTTACTGCGATTTTCTAAGCAAGAATACTTGCTAAAACCGGCAGGCTGATTACTGCCTAATTCCTAGCATTTTGTCCCAAAATCCTCATCAAAGCAAGCTCTATCGGCAACGAAGGAATATGCGCCCTGCTAATTTGGTCATAAGACAAAAGCAATTCGCTCAGTAGTGCGGAATTGATCCCGTCGCTATTTGCCGATTTTTCGCCAGCAATCTTTCTCAAAAATGCGAAATCTTCTAGAGAAACCTCCTCTTCAATTTCCTTTTCCATTTCTTTTGCATATCTCAAGAGTAAGATGAAGCGCAGTTTTTGTAGCACTAGCTGAAGAAATACCTTGGCATCGATATTAGCATTCACCGCGTCACGCAAGGATTTTAGTGCGGGCTCAATTTGTTTGTCAGAAAGTGCCGAAACAAAATTATTTATAAGAGTTCCCTTCGGCGCTCCTGTAACCATCTCTACTTCAGCGAGAGTCACTTTTTTGTCTTTAGAAGCACTCATTACTTTTTGTAAAATTCCTTGTGTATCACGGAACGATCCATCGCCGAGCAAGGATACAAGTTCTGAGACTCCAGACTCAAGCGTAAAACCCTCTTTTTTGGTAATTGAAGATATCGACTGCTTTAAAATTTCTCGAGTTGGTCGTTTTAATTGAAAAACCTGACAACGAGACACTATAGTCTCAGGCAATTTATCCATTTCTGTCGTAGCTAAAATAAAGACGACGTGTTTTGGTGGTTCTTCTAGGGTTTTAAGAAGCGCGTTGAACGCCGATTTTGAAAACATATGAACCTCGTCGAAAATATAAACCTTGTATGGAGAGTTGAATGGCAAAGTGCTCACAGCTTCGTTTAGTGCACGCATTTCGTCGACTCCGTTGTTTGAGGCTGCGTCGATTTCGTAAATGTCATCGGTCTGTGACCCGATTTCACGCGCCACAATTCGAGCCAAAGTGGTCTTCCCTGTTCCCCTTCCTCCAGCAAAAAGATAGGCATGAAAAATATTGCCGAGCTTAATGGCACCTTCCAGAGTTTTAACAATGTGATCCTGACCGATAACTTCTTTAAAAGATTGTGGTCTATATTTTCTATAAAGTGCAAGATTTGATGATTCGGTTTTTTCGGACATGTTGCTATTATAACAGAAAGAAAAATTAAGAAAAAAAAATGCTAGGGATTTCCTAGCATGGAGAGAGGGCGTGCTCAACGTCAGCCGCGTGGCGTACTTCATCGAGCAACATAAGGATGTACACCTTAACCGCTGCTCGACCACCACTAGTAAAGCATTCGGAAACATGACTGACGTGATCGAACGTGAGCCATTCGCAGAATGCCCTTTGCGCGTCTTCGCCTACATCGATCACGCTCAACGCGAGTAGAACCTCCCAGTTGAAGCTCGACATGCCCGGGAATTTGGCATCAAGCAATTGACCGGGGCTCTTGATATCCGCCTGACTATCTGGAACTCGTTCGGACATACGTCCTCCTTTCGCCAATTGTTAAACGGCCAACTACTAATATCAGTATATATACAAAATTCAAACAAACAAGTATAAAAAAATGAACCTCAATCTTGAGGTTCATGTATAGGTTCGGAAACAATTCCAGATCAGTACCAGGCACCACCGGATAAGACCTACGATGGACTGGAAGAAATTCCTCGTCGTCGCAGTATTGATCGGGTGGGGTTCTGGCTCCGGTTCGGGCTCTGGTGTGCGATTTGTAACCGCCCTCTCGCACACAACCCTCATTTGCTGATTTGCGGCGGCGTCAGCACATTCCATGTTGCAAAAAAGGCCATCACCCTCCGCAAAACTGACAAACACACCGCACGGACGTCCTCTTCCTCGATCCAGCGGACGGTTGACTGTTTTCCCACAATGACCACATTTTCCCATAGGAACTCCTTGCTAGACCACACTGGGTAGACATTATACGAAAAAGTGGCTTAATAGCAATCCTGTCGTTATGCACAATGCTTTTCCAAAAAATCTTTCACAGTAGCTTCAACCTCTTCCACATTTTCGGTTTCCATTAGTTTTGCTCGCAATTCTTTTGATCCGTCAAAGCCAGCAACATAGGCTTTGTAATGCTTCTTCATAATTGCGAAATTTTTAATGCCACCGAGCAATTCCGAGAAAAGCCTTGTGTGTTCCAACATCACATTTAGCCTTTCCGCAATCGCCTTTTTATCCTTAAATTCTAAAGTTTTATTTTGATGAGCGAAAAGATTCGGAGTACCAAAAATCGCACGTCCGAGCATGACGCCGTCACATCCAGTTTCCTGTACTTTTTTATGAGCGTCCTCCAAATCAACCACATCACCATTTCCGAAAATTAAAGTCTTACTTTTCATCGCGTCTCGAATTTCAACCGCTCTTTTAACATGCTCCCAGCGTGCAGGCACCAGCGACATTTCTTTGCGAGTTCTTGCGTGAACTGTAATAACTGCCGGCTCTTCTGCGAGCAATTCTGGCAACCAAGTTTCTAATTCGATTTTGTTGTAACCAACTCGAGTCTTTACTGATACAGGTAAACCACCGGCACCTTCTTTTGCAGCACGAATTATTGCACGAGCCTTAGCAGGATCCTTGATCAATACCGCTCCGGCACCAGATTTTTCAATCGAACGATCAGGGCAACCCATATTGATATCGAGTCCATCAAAACCGAGCTCTTTTACAAGTTTGGCGGCTTCAAACATTTTCTCAGGCTTCCCAGAAAAAAGTTGAGCTACAATCGGTCTTTCTGCCTCAGAAAATTTCAGGTCAATCAAAAGTTTTTCTCGCCCTTTTGGATGGCAGAGTCCATCAGCTGAAACGAATTCCGTCCACATAACATCGGGCTTTCCATACTTGGCAATAAGACGTCGAAACGCCGAGTCTGTGACGTCGGCCATTGGAGCTAAAACCATAATTGGCTTTTTCAATTTGTTCCAGAAATTACCCATTAGTTTTGCAGTTTATCATTTTTACACAAATTGACAACACTAATAATTTATAGTAATTTTTTGGGAGTTCAACTTGTACCGTACTGAATATTTATGAGCATTTTCGCAATGTGGCTGATTATGGGTGTGCCTATCCTGAGCATTGTCTTTACTGTTGGGCGAATAACCGACAACAACAAGAGATTTTGGGTGTCGATTCTCGGAACAGTTTTAATTACAGTGTTTACTGTTTCCGTCCACAAAGGCAGTGTTGGGAGACCTCAGCCAAGCTTTCATCTGAAGCATGGTCAGACATATGAAATCCTCAACGGATTCAAACACGATGGCCAGAACGTAGTGGCTATCGTTCTCGTCAACATACACCTCAGCGACTACACATACAGCAGAGTCGAAGGTGGAATAAGATTTTACTACGTCGACGGAGAAGTGCCGACCAATCGAATCGTCATTGCTTTCACCGAAGGCAAGTGGGGCTACCTTCGCCCCGTGGACTCCGGCACCAACGAATTTCATCTTTCACAGTAGACCCTTGCGCACGCAAGGGTTTTTATTTTTACATTTTCTGTAATTTTTAATGAAAAAGTCAACAGATGCAGTCTGATTTAAAAACTGCTATCATTGCATGCATGGAAAAAGAACACGCCCAGGAGACGTTAAAAAACAAACGTCATACACTCGCTCACTTATTAGGTGCGGCTATTTTAGAAATGTGGCCAGAAACCAAGCTCACATTGGGGCCAGCTATTGATACAGGTTTTTATTATGATTTTGATTTTAAGGAGCCAATTACCGAAAAAGAACTTCCAAAGGTGGAGAAGAAAATGCGCGAAATTCTTAAGTCTTGGAAGGAATTTAGCCACAAGGAAGTTTCAGCAAAAGAGGCCAAGGAAATTTTTGCTGGAAATCCCTACAAGCTAGAACTTATAGAGGAAATCGATAAAAAAGGTGAAAAAATTACCCTATACACCGTGGGTAAATTTACTGATCTTTGTCGTGGCGGTCATGCAGAAAACCCAGCAAAAGATATTCCTTCTGACTCCTTCAGATTAGAAAGAATCGCCGGCGCATATTGGCGTGGTGATGAGAAAAATAAAATGCTAACTCGTGTTTACGGCTTGGCTTTTGATACAAAAGTTGGGCTAGATGAGTACGAAACCATGAAAGCTGAGGCTGAAAAACGCGACCACAGAAAACTTGGCAAAGAGCTTAGTTTGTTTACCTTTGATGAAGATGTGGGTCCCGGATTGCCACTTTGGCTACCAAATGGAACTGTCATAATCGAAGAGCTAGAGAAATTAGCTAAAGAAACTGAATTTAGAATGGGCTACGTTCGCGTTCGCACCCCTCATCTTGCCAAGGAATCAATGTACAAGACTAGTGGCCACTTGCCTTACTACGAAGACAGCATGTTCCCTCCTATGGAATATGAAGGCGGAAAATACTATTTGAAGGCCATGAACTGTCCGCATCATCACAAGATTTTCGCCGCAGAGCAAAGAAGCTACAAAGATTTGCCACTACGCCTCGCTGAATATGGAACCTGCTACAGACACGAAAAGTCTGGAGAGCTTTTCGGTCTAATGAGAGTAAGATCACTTCAGATGAATGACGCGCACATGTACTGCACTGAAGAACAGTTTGCCGATGAGTTTAGAGCAGTCAATGAGATGTATCTTCACTATTTCAAAATTTTCGGTGTTGATAAATACGTCATGAGATTTTCAACCCATGATCCTAAAAGACTCGGTGAAAAATATGTAAATGAACCAGAGCTTTGGAAAAAAACTGAGGATATGGTCCGAAATGTTTTGATTGAATCGAAAATTCCTTACGTTGAGGTTCCAAATGAGGCTGCGTTTTATGGACCAAAAATCGACGTTCAGGTTTGGAGCGCTATTGGTAGAGAATTTACACTAGCGACCAACCAAGTAGACTTCGCCGTTCCAAAAAGGTTTAACCTTACATACATGGATAAAGATGGAAAGGAAAAAACACCGCTTTGTATTCACCGAGCACCGCTTGGTACTCACGAAAGATTTACCGGTTTTCTTATTGAACACTACGGAGGCAATTTCCCTCTTTGGCTGTCACCAACTCAGGTAAAAGTTATTCCAATATCTGAAAATCATCACGCAGAAGCTGTAAAGGTTCGCGACATGCTCAAGGCTCAAATGATTCGAGCTGAACTTGATCTAAACGAAGGTTTTGGTAAGCAAGTTCGACACGCGAAGCAGATGCGAATTCCTTACTTTATTATCATTGGCGACAAAGATATTGCAGTACAAAAAGTAACTCTTGAGAGTCGTGACAAAGGAAACCTAGGACAAATAACAGCAGAAGAAGTTGTTGAAAAGCTAGCAAAAGAGATTAAGGAGAAGAAATAATTAAAACAAAAAAACACCTCGATTTAAATCGAGGTGTTTTTTTGTTTTGTCCTTAGATGTCTAGATTAGCCAACTTTGCATTCGACTGAATGAAAGATTTTCGTGAAGGAACATCCGTTCCCATGAGCATATCGAACACTTTATCTGCCTCCTGAGCGTCGTCAATTTTTACTTGCTTCATTACTCTTCTCTCCGGATCCATAGTTGTCTCCCAAAGCTCCTCAGCGTTCATTTCTCCAAGACCTTTGTATCTTTGGATTGAAACTTTGTTTGATCGTACCTTTTCAGACTTCTCCTGTGCCTCCTTCGAGTCGTCCTCGGAAATAGCCTCCTCCTCAACGATTTCAATTTCCTGATTTTTACCTAAAGCCTTGTTTTTTTCCTCGTCATTGTAGAAATACAAAATTTCCTTTCCTTTTTTCACCTTGTATAGTGGCGGTTGAGCAATGTAGATAAACCCACCATCAACAAGAGGTCTGAAGTGTCTGTAGAACAGTGTCAAAATTAGTGTGCGAATGTGTGCACCGTCAACGTCGGCATCGGTCGCGATAATAATTTTATGATATCGCAATTTTGCCAAATCAAATGTGTCACCAATAGCAGTACCAATTGCAATAACCAAGTTTTTGATTTGCTCGGAGTCAAGCATTTTGTCGAGTCGGGCACGTTCAATGTTTAGAATTTTTCCTCGAAGTGGCAAAATCGCCTGAGTTCTTCTGTCGCGTCCAGTTTTAGCTGTACCTCCGGCAGAGTCTCCCTCCACAATAAACAGTTCAGACTCAGAAGCGTCTTTACTCTGACAATCAGCCAGTTTACCGGGCAGAGTCATACCTTCAAGAGCTCCTTTTCGTAGTACTGAGTCTTTAGCGGCCTTGGCAGCTTTTCTTGCCTTAAGAGCCAAAATAACTTTAGAAACAATGGCTCGTGCGTCGTCAGGATTTTCCTCAAGAAACGCTTGGAAGGATTCACCGAAAACAGTCGCCACAGCACTTTGTGCCTCGACGCTTCCGAGCTTTGCCTTTGTTTGTCCTTCAAATTGAATTTCGCGCAATTTTACAGAAACCACAGCAGTCAAACCTTCAAGAACATCTTCACCTGTAAAGTTATCCTCGCTTTCCTTCACCATGTTTCCTTTTCTAGCGTAGGTGTTTAGGGTTCTGGTCAGAGCAGTCTTAAATCCAGTAATATGTGTTCCACCTTCGCTGTTGTAGATGTTGTTTGCGAAAGGCAAAATACGAGCAGAAATATCGTCTACATACTGAAGGGATACTTCTACAGACTCTACTCCTTCAACCTTTTTTTCGACGTAGAAAATATTTTTGTGTACAGGCTTTAGAAGTTGGTTTGAGAATTTTACCAAAGACAAAAGGCCTCCTTCGAAATAAAAAGTCTGAGAAGGAACGTCGAGTCCGAGCTCGCGAAGATAGACTACGTCAGCAGTGTCGATTGGATCCTCCATCTCCCTTGCGTCAATAACAGAAATTCGAAGGCCTTTCACTAGATAGGCTTGCTGGCGCATGTGAGTGACCACGCGATTAAAATCAAAAACCACTCCTTCCTTAAAGATTTCGGCATCTGGCTCGAAGGTTGTAATTGTACCGTGTAATTTTGAACTACCAATTTTTTTGACTGCGAATTTCTTTTTTCCTTGTTTGTATTCCTGAACATAAATTCCGCCATCACGATGAACAACCACTTCACAAAAAACAGAAAGTGCGTTTACAACCGAAGCTCCCACACCGTGCAGACCTCCGGAGACTTTGTAACCCTCGCCACCGAATTTTCCTCCGGCATGAAGCGTGGTCATAATGGTTTCTAGTGCTGAAACCTTTGTTTGCTTATGAACGTCAACTGGAATACCTCGGCCGTTGTCTACTACACGCACTCGATTCTGTGGTAAAAGTGCGATTTCAATATCATTACAAAAACCACCCATCGCTTCGTCGCGAGAGTTGTCGAAAATCTCTGTTATCAAGTGATGAAGACCGTCTGGGCCTGTTGTACCTATGTACATTCCAGGGCGTTTTCGGACAGGTTCAAGACCCTCCAAAACAGTAATATCTTGGGCGCTATAACTTCCTTTTTTTGTGTCCTTCTCCTCTTTTTCTTTAGCCATAAAAACAAAAAGCGCTAGGCTTTTAATGCCGAAATTATAACAAAAAGAGCCTTAAAATGAAAGACAATTTACACTTCCAAAGTGGATAGATTGTGGTCTAAAAATTTGACAAAATATATCTAGATTGTCCAATTTATGAGAGTATAGCCTTGATTCTGCGGATTCCTTGAGCAACCGCCTCTTCCTTCTGAATTTTGAATTTCCAAACTCCATCAGGTCCAGCAAGTTCAGATGTATTTTTCACATGAGGGCCTCCACAAAATTCTTTTGAATATGCTGAATTTAGATCAGTGCCGATAAAGTAGATTGAGATTTCCTCCCCATACTTTTCGCCAAAGAAATGTCTTGCTCCAGTTTTTTCGGCTTCTGCGCGTGGCAGGATAACATTATTAACAGGTATCTTTTGAGCAATCTTATCATTTACAATATCTTCAACTCTCTTTTTTTCCTCGTCAGTCATCTTTCGGCTGAATGAGAAATCAAAACGTAAACGCTCAGGTGTAATGTTTGAACCTTTTTGTCCAACAGAATCACCTAAAACATCGAAAAGGGCTTGGTGGAGCAAGTGAGTAGCTGTGTGATAGCGGACCGACATGTCCGAAGTGTCTGCCAAACCGCCTTTAAATTTTTTCTCTGCACCAACACGTGAAAGTTCTTGGTGTTTTTTAAACTTTTCCTCAAAATCCTTAACATCTATCTTAATTCCCTTTTCCTTGGCCAACTCGGCAGTTAGTTCGATTGGAAAACCGTAACTTGAAAACAGAACAAATGGATCTACACCTTTTTCAAACTCTTTTACTCCCTGGGAAAGTGCATTTGAAAATTTATCTACTTCTTCAAGAAGAACACTCTTAATTAAATCCGAGTTTTGCGAAATTTCTTTATAGGTATCTTTGTAAACTAAGGAGATCGCGTCCACAAATTTCGAAATTCTTTCTGAATCGAGCTTTCTGTCAGTTGTGTTCATCACTGCGCGCCTAATTAGTCTTCTTAAAATATAACCTCTATCAGTATTAGAAGGTCTTACACCATCCGATATCAAGAAAGTAGATGAACGTAAATGATCCGCAATAATTCTCTTGTTTTTTATTTCATTCTGAGCCCTAGCCATCAAGTCCATTACCGGCTTTAGTAAGTCAGTATCGTAAATATTATCTACACCCTGAATGGTCATGGTCAATCTCTCAAGCCCTGCGCCTGTGTCGACTGAGGGTTTTGGTAATTTACCAACAATCTTTCCGTCTTTCTTCTCGTACTGCATGAAAACATCGTTCCAAACCTCGACAACATCGCGAACTGAGTCCGCCTTCAAAAATTCATCATGAGTAAGACCTTTTCCACCAAATTTTCCGGTAATGTCATAATACATTTCTGTATCAGGGCCGCACGGACCATTTTCTCCGGCTTCCCACCAGTTCATTGAAGCTGGCATGTAAAAAATTCGATTTCCCTCAATCTTATTTTTTGAGAAAACATCTTTCCACATATCCGCAGCTTCTTCATCCCTTGGAGCAACATCATCTCCTTCAAAAACCGTAACGTAAAGTCTTGTTGGATCAAGTCCAAGGCCTTCTTCCTTACTTGTTAGAAATTCATAGCTCCAGTTTATCGCCTCTTTTTTGAAATAGTCGCCAAGCGACCAGTTTCCAAGCATTTCAAAAAAAGTGGCGTGGGTTTTGTCGCCAATGTCATCAATGTCGACGGTTCGAATACATTTCTGAACATCAACGAGCCTTGTGCCTTTAGGATGTGGCTTTCCTAAAAGGTATGGCACTAGAGGTTGCATGCCGGCAGTGTTAAAAAGGGTCGAGTTTGTAACCCCTTTTTCGTCTGGAGTTACAAGAGACGCAGAAGGAATTACCGCGTGTTTGCGTTTCTCAAAAAAATCAAGAAATCTCTGGCGAATCTGGCTTGAAGTCAACATATAGGAGCCATTATACAGAATTTTACAAATTGATAAAACCCTTCTCGATTTTTAGCTTATCAGCAATCTCGAATTCCCATTTTGCTCCAGTAGAAGTTTGCCAATTTGGCATAAACCAAATTTTTGAAATTTTGCCTGACTGAAATAGAGGCAGGAAGAAATCTTCAAGAATTGGCATAAAGTATCCTTCACTGTTGCGCGCCAGCTCAGCAAATTTATTCTCAAATGGTAACTGATTGAAAACTATTTCACCCCGCTTTTCCATCGTTTCGATATATTTGGAAAATTCAGCCAAATTTTTCTCAACCGATCCTTGCCCACCTGTAGAAATTGGACCGGAAACGATTCCGACCTGACCACCGATTGAATCGATTACATCATAAGCAACCTTTAAACAATCAGGAAAATTTTTTGCCTTCTTGAGATCCTCATAATTTTTATCAGTCCAATATTTTGCGTTTGCCATTTTTTTCTCTATATTCCTTTTTAATTTTCTTATATTCTGACGTGGCGTAACCATCTCCTTCTGACCGTTTTCTCATGAGCTCAGCTGGATATTTTATATTTGCTAAAGCCAGCTTATCGTTAATAATTTTTTCTGTGTCTAAACCAAGCGTGACTGATAACTGAAAGCAATAAATTAGGACATCGGCTAGTTCCATCTGTATATCCCTAAACAAATCCTTTTCAGATTTTATTTCTTTCACTGTGGGAGAACTCCACTGAAAAAGTTCGAGCAACTCGGAAGCTTCTATACTAATAGATTTAGCCAAACAGTCTGGTGGCAAATTAATCCACCCCCGAGCAGTCATGAAATCCTTGATGCTTTTTTCGGTTCTTTTCATTTAGTCCAATATAGTACAATATGATGAAGTTTTCCATATGGACAGGTTGCTCAAAAATACACGCACTAGACAAATACTGTACTTTTTTTTGATACTGGTTGTTACAGTATTTGTTTTCCTTTTTGTGCTAAATAGACAGATGATTGATAGATATTTGGAGCTAGAGTCTACAATCGTAACTGATAGAGATGACAGCATCATCGCCATAAAGCCAAATATAAAGGGCAATTATTCAAATTACTCAGATTCATTGCCAGATAAATTCTCAGATCTCCTTATTAAAAAGGAAGACAGGTTTTTCTTCATTCATCCTGGAGTTAACCCTGTAAGCATTACGCGATCATTTATTTCGTACTTTAGAAACGGGAAGATACTGGGCTCGAGCACAATCACTCAACAGCTAGCAAAAAACTTACTTAATAACGAACAAGACCGAACTATTGAAAATAAACTAACTGAGTCTCTTTATTCAATTGCCCTAGAAATTTTCAATACGAAAAAAAGTATTCTTGAGATGTATGCCAATACGATATACATGGGCAATCAGATTCAGGGCTTAGAAACTGCCTCGAATGAGTATTTTGGCAAAAAACTTAGCGAAATTAATGACACTGAAATACTATCTCTACTCGGAACCATCTCCAGCCCTAGTAGTGCTAACCCGTGGAAGCCTGAAAATAAAAGCGCAATGAGTATTTTATCCAAGAGACTCGATGTTGCGATAGACCCGTCGAGCTTGGTAGTTTTGAAAAAATTTAAGGCAATATCTAGTGCCAACTTCGAACTAAATGATTTAAACCCCTGCAAAAAATCATGCAAAACTACAATTGATAAAAATATCACCGACAATCTTCGAGACATACTAAGCAAAAATCTTATTGAAACAGCAAAATATGGCGGGAGAAACGGCGCTATTGTGGTAATAAAGCTACCAGAAAATGAATTACTCAGTGTGGTTGGAACAAGCAACACAAACAGTTCAATTAACGGTTCATCGATCAACATGGCTCTTAAACCAAGACCGATCGGATCAACTATTAAGCCTTTCATTTACCTAAAGGCTTTTGAGCTTGGACTTAGACCCTACACACTGGTTGACGATAAGGAATACAAATATTCAATTGGCACAGGATTTCCACTTTATCCTAAAAACTACGACGGTAGTTATAGAGGAATTATCACCATTCATGAAGCACTATCAAATAGTCTAAATACTCCTAGCGTAAAAACGCTTGAGTATATTTCTCTGAACAGATTTAATAATTTTCTTGAACAGGAAATGAACTTCATTCCAGTAAACCCGCTTCTAAGTTATGAATATGGTATAGCGCTCGGTGGACTTGAGATGGATCCTCTTACCCTATCTCATATGTTTACTATTTTTGGTAATAAGGGTGAACTTAAGCCACTGAAATTATTTTTCGATTCTCAAGAATATGTAAGCACTCCGCAAGAAAAGGCTACATCTAAAACTCGAAGTGTGGCTGATGAAAAATATGTTCAACTGGTAAATAGCATTATTGCTGACCGAATATCTGGCGTTGATCAGTTCGGACTGGCTAGTAGCCTCAACCTAACTCAAAAAAATTATGCTGTAAAAACTGGAACATCTAGAGACTACCACGACACATGGACGATTGGTTTTACGCCAGATTTCCTTGTCGCAGTGTGGCTAGGAAATGTAGAGAACGAACCGATGAAGCAAATTACGAGCTCAACAGGCGCAGGTAAAATTTGGAACGAATCGATGTCTCTTTTGCTGAATTCCAAATACAACAAGAAAACGCCACTAGATTTTTCTATGCTTAAAGCGTTTGAGATAAATGACAAATTAGAATACGGTCTTCCTCAAGATAACGTCGAGTCTGTACAGAACCTACTTTTGGACAACTCACTTGTTTCAAATCCTCACAATGGAGATAATTTTTTGCTAGAAGACAATACTCAAATTAAATTGAAATCAAATTACAACGTCGATTGGTACATCGATGATAAGTTTATAGGTAAAGGGAAAGAGGCATCTTTTCATCCAACCAAATCAAAAACTTACCGCCTAAGAGCAGAGCTAGATCAAAGAAAGGATGAAATATTTTTTAATGTAAATAGCAACTAAGCTATTGCTTTACCGTAAATAGACCTCCTTCTGTTCTACCAAAGACTTCAGGGAAATATAATTCACTTGCCACTGTAGGCAACTGCCTAAACGTACCTGCCGTCGACACCTTTACATAGTAGTCATATGTATATTCTCCAGGAGCGAGGTGACTTGTAAACAGGAACAGTCTGTCATCGTGAATTTCCTTTTTTTCTGGATAATAATTTCTAGTATTTTCCGACTTTCTCAAGTCCTCGATGTAGACTTCAGGCAATGATTTGTCGTTTGATGCTCCTACTGCACTTAGAAGTTTTAGAGACAGGCTAGAACCTGATTCACTGTTTTCATTTTTCACACCTAGACCTTTATTATCTGATTCAAATTGTGTCTTGTCTTCTGTTGCAAGGTTAAAGTCAACCAACTCAAGCCCAGCTGGAATATAGCTTTCGACAGCAAATAGTGAACGTGGTTTCGCGGTAACAAACTTTATTCTTCCTCTTAACACTTCACCGACCTTCGCTTCAGAAATAGGCTTCTCGTACTTGGTGTCGTTTATACTGTAGTAATTTCTAAACACCGCAATTCCCTCATCTCTTGGCTCAATCTGCTCAGCAGGAAGGTAATATTTGAGACTCATGTCGTAATAGATACTTGCTGGTCCAGTTCCGTTTACTTTTTCAAAAGTGATTTTGTGATTGGTGTTTATAGGGAATTTATCGATTGATAGGAAGTTTTCAAAGGATGACATTTTTGCCTTACCTACAAAGTCGTACTTCGCAAACTCTACATTGTCGAGCGACGTTTTAAGAGTGAACTCGGAATTTGCTTCTTTTGTCCATTCCAAGTAACTAACGACAGAATCTATCACAGCCAAAGTGCTATTTGTACCTTCCCATGCACCCTGAGAATCTCGATTAGCTAGAATCCACCTTAATACATTGTCCTTCTGTGAACTGTCCTTTTCAAGTGTAGAAATAAGTTTCAAATACTGGGCAGTATTCCTGATTGGTGTTTCGTAATATTCCCATCGAATATTGTTTGGATTAGATTTTAGATATGTACCACGAGAATCAACGGAAAGTCGATTGTTTATTGATTTCCAAACCTTATCCTTTAAATACGAAAGTGAAGATACTTTTTGTGACAGAGCCTCAAGGGATAGAAGTGCGCTAGTGCTAATTTTATCGTTGAGATATGAATCGGTAACTTCTCTGCCAATTTCTTGTACTAGCAAACTTGAATCTCCTGCTCCTGAATTTACAACAGAAAGTGCTGATTCAATAGATAGGTCAACGTTAGATATTTTACTGAAATTTGTATTCTTATCGTAAACAGAACGGCCATTCTTTGAGATGTAGTTTGCGGTGCTTGAAATAACATATGAAGGAACATTAAATCCAGCATTTCTCAGGCTAACTAAAGTATTTAGTATGTGAATACTCAAGGACACGTCTGAATTACCGTAAGACTGGTAATAAGAGAATCCTCCATCTGCATTCTGATTTTCATAGATTCTTGAAAGCCCGATTTTTACAGCATCATCAATCTCATAAGTTACGCCTTCAAAATCCACCTTTGGTATTTCAAACTGCACTCCAACCGAATTTGCACGCTTCAAAACCGCAAGCATAGATAGTTTACTTGCCATTTGTTCACTGCAACCATATGGGAATTGAGCTAAATATGAAATCGCATCTTTAAGGAAGAACGCCGGAGACGACTGAGCTCTTAGAGTTACACCTCCTTGATTGCCCACTACTCCCTCTGGAACAAAAACATATTCGCTTACGCTGTTTAATTTAGTAGATCCAGCAGTGGCAGTATTTTCGTAAGTTTCATTTCGTTTTATCGGCATAGTTTTCTCAACCGTATCTTCGTAATCTTTATTTTTTACGGAAAGAACAAATTTGTGAGCTCCTGAGTCGATATCAGTTGGCGCTGAAACTTTGAAATAGACAGTTTTACTTTCACCCGATTTTAGGAAAATCGATTGAGAAATGTCACCTTGGATATCGAGTGTTGTGTTGTCCAAAGCAACTGAGAGTGTTTGAGAATACTCAGTCTGATTAAACACATTGGCACCGATTACAAATTCATCTCCAGGAATAACGAACCTAGGATTAAGAGGAACTAGCATCAATTTTTTCGATGCGGTAAGTTCCTTGTAATCAACACCGATTTTCGTGTCCTTTGTCACGCCCACAGATTCAATCTGCCATCTAGTTAAGTTGTCTGGCAAAGTAAACGTGACACTGGCTAGACCGTTTTCATTTGTTATTACCGAACCTTGCCAGAAGGCTGTGTCCTTAAATTCTCCTCGCTTCTTTTTTGCAAGATCAGACGCCACAGCACCGTCTCCACCTTTTGTTCCTGTTGGAATTTCTGCTTCATGTAGGATATTTTTCACATTGCTTGCAGTACTTACAGTCAGAGGCAGGCCTCCATAGAAAAATACTAGCGGGCTTTTCTTCGGATTTCCTTTTAGCGCCAAAACGCTTAGATCCGCAACAGAAATGGAAACGTCGGCGGATTGTGGCTTACCAGAGAAATCTGTGGTCTTTATATTTAAAGTAACCTTCTCGCCTGGTAAGTACGAAGTTTTTTCTGGAATAACACTTACTTTTAGTTCCCTATGCGATGCGTTTACTGTAAATTTAGCCTGGCCAAATTTAATTTCAGGATTTGGACTGAGCAATACTACTGATACATATATATTTGGAATGTAACTATCTTTAACATCGAAACTGTATTCGTAAAAACTACTATTAACATCAACAATTTCGTACTGGAAGATTTGACCTCGCTCAATAGTAATCAGAGCTTTGGCTTTTTTGTATGGCGATTTAATAATTATTTTTGCACGATCACCGATGTTTAAATCAGTTTTTTCGGTTGTAATATCCAAAGTCTCGTTGTTACTTGGCATTACACTAGCATTGCCATCACCGTATACATAGATGCTTGAATCAGAAATCACTACGTTACCTTTTTGATCCTCTGCAATAGCTGAAATTTCGTATTCACCAGAATCTTTAAACTGGAAATTAGCATCACCGTTTCCACTTCTGTCTGTGTTTAGAACTTTTTGAGAAACTTCGGTCAAAACTCTTTCATACTTGTTGTAGTAACCACCATCAACCTCCTGTCGCTTTGCAGACTTCCATTCCACCTTGCTTGCTTTAAGTTTTACACTTCTTACCGACACTGGCGTCCCCTTCGTGTCGACGGTTTTTACTTTTATTTTCACATCGCTATTTGTCGGAGAAAAATATGGCTCAGACTTAACACCTAGGTAAAATTCTGCTCTGTGAACTATAAATGATTTCTGGAAGCTTACAGATTTTCCGTTCGCATCAGTGACTGTCCCATGGAAAACCAAAATCTGACTTCTCTTCTCCTTAACATTTTTAAACAGCTTATCGAAATCAAGATTTAGACTAACGGAAGCCTTACCGGTCATATCAACGGATGTTTTCCCGCTACTTAAATATTTGTCACCATAGCCACAATTTTGACAGTAGTACCAATCTCTTCCAAAGTGGAAATATTCGTCGTTGTATTTATCGAAGTAATAATCCTGAGAGGTCCAACTATAATTTAGGGTTGCGCCCATCACTGGAACGCCAAAGTAGTACTTAGCTAATGCGGAAACATCGATTGTTTCGCCTGCAATGTATTCATCCTTTGCTGAAGATGCGGATGCCTCAAAGGCTGAAGCTTCGTACTCAGCAACATCAAAATAGAAATAATTATTGTCGGCCTGAACTCGATAGGTTCCAAGCGGGATTTTGTCACCCAATTTTATATGTGAGCCAAACGTGCCGAATTCGTTGAGATTAAGATTTGATTCATATATTACCGTATTTGATGAATCATAAATTTTTATTGGAACAGTCCTGTTTTTTATAATCTGAAAATTTCCATCGTAGGTAAACCTATCTACTCCCTTAAAATAAACATCCTGACCAGGCTTATAAATTGGCCTATCTGTATATAGGTAAATCAGTCTGCCTGTTTGTGATGTGCCTGCCCATTGTAGGTTGTCTGACCAAGATGAAATGATTGCGGAATCATCTCCAGAAGTAATTACTGCACCGGCAATGTCTTTAGACAAAGGCAATTTTGCAACGCCATCTGCACCAGTCACGCCACTTTCACCCGCTACAAGTGATCCTGCGCCGTAGCTTCCTGTTTGTTTGTAAACTTTCACCGTGGCAGATTCGACAGGAGCTAGAGTTTTTGCATTAACAACCCAGTAAAGATTGGCAACATTACCTAATTTCTTAAATGTGTCTTCTGTAAGATCATCATTCTCATCATACTTAGTCCACTGTGTCTTTTTTTCACTAACAGCAAGATTCGTAACACTTACATAAGTGCGATCATAAAGCGGAGCCGTATCGCCTACACCCTTTCTACCACTTACATAATTTGGATTACTAAACGAAATAATGTATTGACCTAGCGGATTAGAAACGTAATCTTTTAGATCAATTTGGAAATAATTATTAACCCAATACACTTTTGGTAGTTCAATCCTTTTTGTAACTCTCGAAGTACATTCAAGCGAACTGTCTGGATAAAGATTATTTACTCTTCGGTCTAGGTAGTTGACCATTGTGGAAGGTGACACTTTGCAAATGAGCATATTTACATACTCAAGATTTTCAGTTCCGAAGGTAAACTTTGTCTTGTCTGGAGTTGTCACATTGTAAACTTTTTGTAAGCTGAAAAAACGCGCATCTAGGTTCTCGATAGATTGTGTTTTGAAACTAAGCTGTATTTTTGTGGTCTGTCCAAAAAAATCAACAAGATTTAAATTCAAGTCATACTTCTTATTCGGATGTATTCCGTATCGCATGGTGTTTACGTACTGTCCAGGCAAACAATTATCCTTGATACCTGAATAATTGTATGAGTATTGGTCTTTCAGATACGGATATGACCACGTTCCTCCCACAAAATAGTCATTAGTTTCAACTGCTTTTTTCCCAGTCAACTTGTTTGGATGCAATGGAGAATTTGTACAAAGAATTAGGTAATTTGTACTGGCACCTAAACTTTCGTCGCCAGGAGTAGTACTAAATACTTTCAGTTCAGGATACACAGAAACATTAACCACAATCGGTTTGGAGTTTATGGTAAGACCTGATTCATTGACTACTTTCTTAAAGGTAACTGGTATTTCTTGCCCTTTTTTTAGATCCTCAGCACGGAATTGAATAACAATCTTAGTATTATCATCTTCCTTTTCGCATGTAGATTCGTCTTCACCTACTTTATACGAACCATCTTTTTCCTTTTTACATACTTGTGCGTAGCTAATTTTTTTGACGCTAGGAATATCAATTGAGCTTTTATCTAAATTGATGCCTTCGTAAAATTCGATAACAAGATTACCTTCTGGATCAAATAATTTAGGCGAAAAGGCGCCGACTCCTCTTTGTGCCGTAGCATCTACCGACTTAACAGCTTCAGTAACCTCAACAATAGTAGAAATTCCTTTTTCATAATTTATATCGCCTCCTAGAGGAATGGTTTTGGTTAAAGTTAGTCCATAGGATCCGCCGAAATTCCAAATTCGCTCTCGGCCGTTAGAATCATTTTTTGGAAAAACGCTGATGGTTGACCTGTCGATGACGACGGATTTAGGTTTGCCGTTCGTATCATAGTCATAACTCTTAGCGTATTCAGCAATAAACGGCTCGGAAGCATTCGTAGAAAAGTTTTTAAGTGTAATATTTCTCGATGTGGCTTCTAGATCTACCGGCTCATTGAAATGAATTTGAATTGGCTCGCTGTAAATAATTTTGCCTCCGGTAACTCTCTCAAAATTAAGAGGTCTTGTGGTGAATTTATAAACTGCGGGTGGCACGGGTACGCCGTCGGTTGATTTAAAGCCCGACAAGATCTTAACTGTGTAATTTGCAGAGTATGCTAGATGTCCAGCTGGAATGAATTGCAAGGTCCTTGTACTAATCCATTTAAACTTCCCTTCTGTTTTTGGCAAAATTTCAACTGGAATGTCTCTACTTTCCAATACAGACAATGCAGTCAGTGGCACCATTGGTCGATTGAAGACAATAGTGATTGCACTATTTTCCTCCGCTACTGAATTATCGTTTGGCAAAACATCGACAACCCTTGGATCTTCGTCGATTTGGAAATCCTTTGAGATCACACCCTCACTTAGTGACAATTTGGCAGTGTAATGACTACCAATAGAAGGCTTATTTTTTGGAACAAAAGCTAAAGAGTTCTTTAGGTTTGGCGAGTCTTTCCAACTACCCTCAAGTGGTGGATCAAATGTAACCAGCTTTTCTGCACCCTCCTTACCAACCCCTTGTGGCAAATTAATCACGATAGCAGCACTTTGAGAAATTTTGTCGTCAACTAAAGCATAAACTTTGTTATAGTTTTGGCCCACAAATGTATACGGCCTGCCGAGAAAAATGTATAAGACAAAAAGCAAAAATAAAATAATTGATAGGCCTAAAACATATTTTCTAATAAGCTTTATAAAACCTTCAAAGTTAAAAGAAGGTGGAGTTGTTGAAACTGTTTCCATTTGCAATTAGTTTAACACCTATTTTTACTTTCCTGCAATAAAATTTTTTTCTTGTTAAGGATTCCACGATTGTAACCTCCTAGAGTTCCGTCACTTTTTATTACGCGGTGGCACGGAATATCAGGATTAAAATTTGTCCTTAAAATTGCACCGACAGCTCTAGCGGCCTTCGGGTTTCCTGCTCTCTTTGCCACTTCCTTGTATGTTAATACGTGGCCTTTAGAAATTTTTCTGACCACAGAGAAAACTTTTTCCCTAAAATCCTTTTTCATTTAATTTTAAGGTTATTAAAATATTCTTGAGCTTGTGCAGCTGTTCTAGCGCAGTAAGTACCTACAACTTCTCTATTTGTATATAACTGTATAAGTAAAAAAGCTCCAGCA
The DNA here is from genome assembly GCA_964430335.1 of uncultured Candidatus Saccharibacteria bacterium. Taxonomy (GTDB): domain Bacteria; phylum Patescibacteriota; class Minisyncoccia; order Phycocordibacterales; family SIBU01; genus SIBU01. The sequence continues at coordinate 10,019 of CAYSEN010000011.1, read as the reverse complement.
AAACCACAGGCGAAACTTATAATCGCGACGGAAACCTGCTTTTCATTTTCCTTAAGAAACTTTTGCATTTAAATTTAGGCGTTTGGAGGACACATAAAATTACTTTCTTCGACTGCCTGATCTATAGCTTCACGACTGAGGCCTAATTGCATCAATTTGTCTGCACTGTCCCTCACGTTTCGACATAGTGTAATGCCATTTTCCATCAAATCTTTTTTTTCTGAATTAGTAAGCGTAGTCAAACAAGTGACGGGATGAAGACCCATGTCCTCTATCATGTCGTGGAGATTGCCTTGGCTTGGATAGTTCCAACCGATGAGCTTTACACCAGCGCACTCACTGTATTCCACCGCCTTTACTGTAAAATTTGTGTTTGTAATCAACAGGCCTTCGTCTAATTTTCTGCGCTTCCCATAATTGTATTCAATTCCGTGTATGTCGTCATATCTGGCCTTCACGTACAGCGCTACCTTCAAGTCAGACTTGATACCAAGCTCATTGTGGAATTTCGCTTCAGCCATGATCAGCTTATTTTCATTCCATGCCACCACGTCCACCTCATGACTAACACATTTTCCTTGAATTATTTGGTCCGTGGCAACCTCAAAACCCTTAGCCTTATAAATCTCAGCAATATATCTTTCAAAAGGAAATCCAGTTGGACCTAATTCTGAAATAGCTCTTTTTAGTGAATAACGAACTGATACAGGTCTTTCAAATTTATGTAGCAACTCAAAAGCGTGCCTGTAGATTGCAGAAGTGCTCATCCCATCCTCAATTTCTTTACTTATGTGATGACAGATTTTCTCAGTAACCTCGGCTGATGCGCCAGCCTTTTTCAGTGAATTCTCTAATTTTGAACTATCAAAAGGTTCTTTTGTGCCGTCTGTTTTAACAATGAAAACTTGTGGTCGATTCATGCAAAGTATTATACAACCACACAGAAAGAATACGCTAGTCTTTTTACACTCGCCAACTGCAACACTGAGTGTTGCAGTTGGTTAGGAGATAATTCCACCACCAAGGCATTCACCGCCCTTTGAGTAAATGACCATAGACTGACCAGGAGTGATAAATTCTTGTGATTTAGAAAATACTATTTTCATTGCATCCTTTTCTATATTTGAAATCACAATTTCTTCTAGCGGTTGTCGATAACGACATCTTGCATAGTATTTTGTTTCTTTTTTTGGCGCTTCAGAAGAAATCCAATTTATTCTAGTGATTAAGGCCTCCTTACAATCATTTTTGCTATCACTGGTCGCAACCTTGTTAGTGACAACAATAATATTTTTATCAACATTCTTTTCTGAAACATAATATGGATTCTCCCTATTTACATTCTTGTTCAATTCAAAACCATGTCTCTCCCCAACAGTGAAGAAAATTGCACCATCGTGTGAACCTATTACTTCACCATTTTCATTTAGTACATCACCTGGCTTTGTATCTAAATAATTTTTTAGAAAGAATTTAAAATCAATTTTTCCAATAAAACATAAACCTTGGCTATCTTTTTTGTCGGCAGTAACAAGTCCGAATTTCTTGGCTAGGACCCGAACCTCTTTTTTTTCTAGGTGTCCTACTGGAAATAATATATGTGGCAACTGATCCTTTCTTAATTGCCAAAGAAAATATGTTTGATCTTTACTGTTATCCTTTCCAACTATTAATTTGTAGTTTTTATCCTTATGAATTTGTGCGTAATGACCGGTTGCCACGAAATCTGCACCGTTTTTAATTGCCCAGTCATAAAAACCTCCAAACTTCACATATCGGTTGCACATCACGTCTGGATTTGGAGTCTTTCCTTCTTTGTATTCAGAAATCATGTAGTCTACAACCTCCTTTTTGTACTCATTTTCAAGATTGATTTCTACAAATGGGATATTGAGTTTCGCACAAACTCGCATTGCATCTAGTCTGTCTTCTTTCCACGTGCATTCTATCCATTCTGGTTGCCAGACCTTTATAAAAACCCCAGTCACATCAAAGCCGGCCTTCTTTAGCAGTGCCGCTGATACTGAGCTATCAACACCTCCTGAAAGCCCAACAAAAACCTTGTTTTTAGCCAATCTTTGACTTGTCATCATTTCCAATGTAACTTAAATGTAGGAGTAAGTAAACATGAACGTCGCAACCGCAATACTGACCGCAGCACTTGGTCTCGTCGGTGTGTTTCTCGTGATATTTGGCAATAGTGCACGGAAGCAATTACTTGGTATAGTTCCTCTCGCTGTCGCTGCACTTATCGTCTTTTTCACAAGTGGTATTTAGCTGGTTTACCAGCTAATTTTTTTTGCAAAATTTTATCCTTACTTCAGATACTTTTCTTTATTTATAACATGTTCAGCGAACGTCTTTGCGTAATGCATGTTTCCTCTAACATCAGACAAATAGTACAAATAATTAGTCTTGATAGGATTAACAGTTGCCGAAATTGCATCAAGACCAGGATTACCAATCGGTCCAGGAGGTAGGCCTTTGTATTTGTAGGTATTGTAAGGAGAATCAAACTTAAGGTCATTGGTCGTTAATTGAAAAGTATTTTTGCCGATGATGTACTGAAATGGTGCATCCACCTGCAGAGGCATTCCGATTTCCATTCTCTTCCACAAAATTCCTGAAATAATTTTTCTAGTTTCAGTCGTGCGTGCCTCCGCTTCTAAAATCGACGCCATAGTAATCACATCCTTAACAGGTCTGCCGAACTTTTTAATCTGATCGTCGATCGTCGCGATTTTTTTATCGAAGTTCTCCTTCATAATTGAAATAACTTCTTTTGGTTTTGTATTTGGCAAGAACAAATACGTGTCTGGAAAATTGTAACCCTCAGACTTTTTTGCTAAATCTATAAATTCCTTCTCATTAAAATTGGTAAGATTTTGAGCTAGAGCTAAACTCATCTGTTCTGTTGTCATACCCTCAGTAAGAGTGACTTTTACAGGCGTTAAACCAAAAATGCCATTTGATAATCTTGTAGCGACACCAAAAGCATTAGTTTTGTTTTTAAAGAAATAATCTCCAGCTTGAAGTTTTCCTTCTCCTGAAGACAGGATAACAATCATTCTAAAAACAAACGGTGATGAAATGACCTTTTTTTGATATAGATCATTGGCTATTGAGCTTAGACCTGTCTTCTCCTCAACGGTGATTATTGTTCTAGTTGGAAAATCATTTGGTGACTTTATATAGAGAAAATAAAATGAAAAAGCCAATGTGAGAATACACAGACAAGCCAAAATCCAAACTACGTACCTGTCACGTTTTTGCTCCGTTTTTTGTATTATCAGTCTTCGAAGATTTTCTAGATTAAGAGCCATAGGTAAATTTATATTGGTAAGTTTGCTGGAGGCTCAACTCGTTTAGATGGCAAACGCACAAATCCAGGAGTGCCTGCAACACTTCCAGGAAAATGAAAAATTGTTGCCAACTCCTCGGTATTTAAAATAATTGGACTACCTTCAAAGTTCTTAAATGGAGGTTGGAAAAATGAGCGCAACTTTAT
>CAYSEN010000011.1:0-6411 GCA_964430335.1 uncultured Candidatus Saccharibacteria bacterium | reverse complement strand
GTGTTTTGCTGACCTTTAGTAGGGTTCGGCATTCCAGGGAAATCTCCGTGTGACTCTGTAATTGATTTCTCTCTTATGTGTTCTATCTCGTGTTCTGCTTGATGCTTCCAGTCATGAGTTTTAAACAAAACACCATCCTTTAGCTTAAGAACTCTGTGGGCTTGAATAATAATTTGAATCCAGACGTGCTCACCCTTTCTCATAGAACCTAGGTATTCAATCACCGAGGTCATTGGGTCAACCTTAAACTCCTCTTTAGGATTTTCATGTAGGCCGTAATCAACATAAGTTTTAATTGGGTAAACATGAGGCTTCGTAAATTTAAAGTATGTTGCCCACATTGGCCAATTTACTGGATCAGGTTTATGAATCCAGCCCATGTAATCTTCCGCCTCATAAATTTCAATCGTTGGATACTGAGCGTAAAGTTGTGCTTCTACCAAATTTCGATATTTTTTCATTGTCCAAATGAAAAATTTAACCTGACCTTCAATGGAGACCAGTTCCAAGGAAAACCATGGGCGTACCTTTCCCTTCCAATATGTCTCAATGTATGTTGCCGAACCGGTTTGATATAAAGATGTGAAAAAAATTTCCATCGCAAGTGGAGATTTAAGAGTTTCCTTTGGTACTTTAATCTCTAGCAAGACTGAGCCTTCCTTGATTATGAATTCAGTGCGGATGTATGTCATCCAATTCTTTATAAAAATTGATCCAAAAAAAATCGGAGCCCAAACCGGTGCAGTGTTGTAGAGAATTTGAAAACTTTTTGTAAAACCAGAGAAATCTACGTTAGGAAAGAAGATGGGTAGAAACCAAATCGTGACGAACACGACAAGAATTCCTAACATGAGCACCATACTTCCATACAAAAGATCAATGAATTGAAAAAAGTAGCCCTTTAGCATTCATACATAATACCTTATGAAGAAAAAAAATTCTACGCACTGTGAACAGGTAAAAAATTGAACTTTTTTCAAAAAAATGTAGTCCGAACATACACTCGCCTCTTGTGTCAAACGCCTCGAGGTAATAAAATTCAGATGTAATGAACGAAGAAATAGAAAAAAATATTTCCTCCAACACAGAAAATAATTTTTCTGTGTCTGATCCTAAAATTTTGGACAACACATCTCAAAAACCAAAGGAGTCGTGGCTCGACCTCTTAAAATTTACCATTGTTACTCTCGCAATTCTTCTACCTATTAGATTTTATGTAATACAGCCATTCGTTGTGTCTGGCCCTTCAATGGATCCGCAATTTAAAGACGGAGATTATCTCATCGTCGACGAAATAAGCCATAGAGTAGTTAACCCAAAGCGTGGAGAAATCATAATTTTCAAAAAACCTGAAGAAAAGAAATTCATAATCAAGCGAGTTATAGGTCTTCCAGGCGAAACAGTAGAGCTAAATGGTACTGAAGTGAAAATTATAAACAGCGAACACAAAGACGGACTTGTTTTAAGCCAAAACTTCGTCGAATTCCCTAAGAGCGAAAATCCAAAAACATATAAATTGGGAGATGATGAGTTTTTTGTCTTAGGTGATAACAGACCTGTGAGTCTAGACTCAAGATGGTGGGGTGCCCTTAAATCAAATGAGATTGTCGGTAGGCCATTATTTAGACTTTTCCCTTTCAACAAGGTTTCCGTTTTCCCAGGCGATGAATCACAATCAATCGAGAAGTAATCTATTATTCCTGAAAAGATTTTTAAAAATATGCCAAAGACAATCAAGCGAAAGATTGATAAAAATAACTCAAGAAAGAAAGGCGATGAGTTGTTGCATAAAAATTTGGACCTACCATCAGAGGTTGCACTATATTATGGCTTCACCTTGGCTGAACCTCCACTTGTAAACAAAGATGATGTTAAGAAAGCAAAGTCTATAAATGAAAACGATAGCGATAATAAGCAATTAGAAGAGCGCGTGGCGCTTGTGAGGTACTATCATGAGCAAAACATGCAAAACCTGCCACAGCCCGTCATGCTTTATTTCGGCAAGCCTATCTCTACTCAAGGGTCAAAAAAAGTCCAAAGTAAGGAAAGGGTCATATCGCTAGAAGTCATTGGAACTCCGAAGAGCGTCGCCGAGGCTATTTTGATAAAGACTACGTTCGAAATTCTTAAGGATGAAGGTTTTGAAAATCTGTGTATTCACATTAACAGCATTGGTGAAAAAGATAACTTGTCCCGTTTTGGAAAAGAGTTGTCCAATTTTTACAGAAAAAACATAGAAGAATTACCTGCCCACTGTAAACAACAAATGCGCAGGGATATATTCGACCTATTGGTATGTAAGAACGAAAAATGTGTAAGCATAAGAACAAATGCACCGAAGTCGATGAACTTCCTATCTGAATCTAGCAGACAACATTTTAAAGAAGTACTCGAGTATCTTGAAATTTTGGATGTGCCTTACGAGATTGACCACTGCCTTGTTGGCAACCGATCTTTTGCAAGCCAAACCCTATTTGAGATTTTTGGTTGTGAAAAAAACGCTGATCCTGCCCTTTTAGCTACGGGAGTGAGATACGCAAATATCGCAAAGAAAATTGGCTATAAAAAGGATGTTCCGGGAATTGGTGTGACCATGAAGTTTAAGGAAAAGAATAATTCTAAGAATCTTAAATTTCAGAAACCGAAAATTTACTTTATTCAACTTGGATTTGAAGCAAAGCTTAAGAGTCTAAAGATAATTGAAATCCTGCGACAAGCGAAAATTCCTACACATCAATCAATCTCCCGCGACAAACTTATTTCCCAACTAGGAACCGCAGAAAACATGAAAGTTCCCTACACAATCATCATGGGACAAAAAGAAGCCTTAGAAAACACTATGATCGTAAGAAATATGTCTGACCGCTCTCAGGAAAGCGTAAAAATTGAGGACCTACCAAATTATCTTAAGAAATTGTTTTAACCGAGTGCATCCAAAATTTAAATTTGCTACAATCATCGTATAATTTATTCAAATTAATTCCGAAACATGTCACTACAAACCGATATTAAAAGTGAAATAAAAGAAGCGATGCTCGCTAAGGATTCGACCAGAGTGCTTGTCGTACGAGGACTTGTCGCTGCATTTACCAATGAGCTGGTAGCAAAGGGCAAAAAGCCAACGGAGGAACTTTCAGACGAAGATGTTTTGAATGTCATAAGACGCAATGTTAAGCAAAGAAAGGATTCAATAGAACAGTTTACAGCAGGAGGCAGAGCAGATTTAGCAGAATCGGAAAAGGCGGAATTAGCCATCCTTGAGAAATATTTGCCTAAAATGATGAGCAAGGAAGATATTAAGAAAATAGCTGATGCGAAGCAAAAGGAACTAGGCATAACTGATAAGTCGAAAATTGGGCAGTTTGTAGGAATGCTTATGAAGGAACTCAAAGGCAAAGCTGACGGAGCAGATGTAAAGGAGGTGGCGGAGAGTCTTTTCTAAATTGATTTTAAAAATGCCGGGGCGGCCAAAGGCCACCCCGGCATTTTTCATTTAACAAATTTCTGCTATATTGTTCCAAGCTCTAAAATTATGCAAACAGAATTCCCCAGACCTAGACATTTCGGTGAGGGTCGAGGTCATAGACGCACGGGCTTGTGGCTACGCATTCGTAGCTACCTCACTCTTCCTGGATTACATGGCGAAAGCTCTGAGTCACACGCTCCTGGCCATGAGCCTGTCCGTCCTTTTAACAACAGAGCCGAGCCTTTCATAACATAGCCCCTAACCACGGGGCTTTTTCTTTTTAAAGTTGTCCCCTTTTATTGATTTGCCAAATTTATCATTTAGTTGTATATTTCCCCCTGGCACATGTTCTCTAGTCTCCCGTTTCCGGGAGGCGGCAGTGCAAGAAGCAACACCATCAGTCACATGACGACCGACGAAATCCGTAGGGGCCTCGCACGCGACACCATCCTCTCCGCCCTCAATGGCAATGGGACGAACGGCGCCGGCGCGAAACGTGCTAGCACCGGCAGGACCGACCCCGATCAGCCGGTTCACCACGAAAAGCCGAAGCTCGTGATGCGTCATCGCTCCTTCCGTGTTCCGGGTGCAGTCACTCGGTAACCCGTCGTCCAGAACCTCCCAAACCCTTGGGAGGCTTTTTATATTCCACTTTTTACTAAGTCGTTTGTAGTTTTCGCAACCTCTTTTATATACTCTGCGGTTTGATCAGGGTCGGATCCTTTTGCCATAACACACAAAATATATGGCTTCTTTTTATCATAAGTGATTCCACAATCTGACAACTCAATGGATCTGGGAGTTTCTTTTTTCAAAATTGAGTAGCCGTATTTGTCGGCAACTGTCACACCTTTCGGTACGCCTGACTTTAGACCTTTATCGAACTTGACCTCCGAAAGAATACTTAGAGCCTTTTCAGACATCTCGTGACTTAGGAAGGTTGCGTTATACAGAACGCGAAAGAAAAGAGCGTAGGTTCTTGTAGAAATTTGATACTGATCTGGGAAAAGATATGGGCTAGTTATACCAAGCTCTGAATAAACGCCAGTCAAGAATTTTTTATCAATTTTATTTTCAAGTATTATGGTCGCCGTATTATCGGAATCGATAATCATTCCTCTCAGCAAATCCTCTACCTTGTAATATTTACCTGATTTCAAAATGGGATTTCCAACCAAAGGTGGCGCCTGTCCAGGAATCTGTTCATAAAAATATTCTTGATTAAGTAAATTTGGAGTTTTCTCTGCCTGTTTTAAATATGCAATTAAGATTGGCACCTTCAACAAACTTGCTGGGTTATAAAGATCATTCTCATTTATCCCAGTCCACTGACCGGTAGAAAGATCTCTAAAGTAGACCGAGCCTGAATCAATCACCTTTCTTTGTTTAAAATCCTGGCTAACCTTATCAATACTTGAATTTAGCTTAGAAAATTCTTCGAACTCCTTGTTCTCGTTTATATTGCACAGAAGTAGCGGATTTATATATTTAAATTCTCCGGGACCAGCTCTATATGCCTGACTTTCGATTTCATATTTCCCTAAATGAATATGTAGCCCAGACAAAATAAACCCAGCAATAAAAAATGCAAAGTACTTTGACACGATCAATAGATTTTTCTTCAGAGACTCTGACATTTGGATTTTAAATCAGAAAAAGGAAAGTAACAAAGCCTGTTATAGAAAGTTGTACTAACGGTGATAGACCTACACCTACGATTGGTACAATAGGCATAAGGCTATTATACTCCCATCTTCCCGTATTTAAAGCAAAGATTTCAATCAGGCAAGCTATGACAATACCTACAGGAATAATTATCCATTTTCTAGTCTTAAATAGATCGATTTTTACAAAAGCAACGGCAATCAAAGTGATAATGACCGCGTCCCAAAACGCCGCTCGAAATAAAATGTAATTTGTAATTTCCCCACTCTTGTATGCCACATACAAGCTAGAATGTGCGAATTCCCAGATTAGATTTAGGATAAAAGAGATTGAAAAAATTTTAGCGAGTTTTTTCAACATTGGTAAGAAGAATCTTTACCTCTCCATACTTAACGCCGATATAAAAAGTTAGACAAGGAATGACAATCAAAAAAAGAATAAGTGCTGCTAATTTTGAATACCAAGTCACTTTGTTCCATATTATTTTCATAATCAGATTATAACATGGCAAATCTAGCCCATAAATTAAATTTGTACCAGTATCACGCTCGCAATTCCAAGCAATATTCCTAGCTTGTTCGTCAAAGAAAGATTCTCGTGAAAAATAAAAACTCCGATCAAAGCAACGGCGACCAAATTCATTACGGTAAAAATTGTGATCGCCTTTGACAAATATTCATGTTTTAGTGAATACGCCCAGATTACTGTACCAGCAGAATAAAGAATGATTCCGAGCCAAAGTAGATACGTCCTTGAACCAATTGACCAGTATTTAAAGAGTATGTCAGCAATAACTTCAAACGATACTGCTAAAAATACGAGACCGAGAAAAATATTGTTCATAAGTGAAATTTTACAACCACTGGGTGGGGTCCACAAGTTTCCTACCACTAACACGTTTTATTGAAATTTTGGATATAAATGTTATGTTTTGAGGAGCCCAAATTGAATATGTGCGACCAAATTATAGAAATACTCAAAAGAGACGGCCTGAGCGATGGGAACAGGGTTGAAGAGCTTCTTCAATTATTTCGGCCACCGCCGGCACCGAGAAGAGATACTGATCCTGCTTTAGTCGGGCGTGTTGAGGAATTGCTTGGACGAAGTATCGACGAGTACCCTGCGCAACCCACAACCCTCGACAGTACGCCTATCTACATGCTCGTCTTGGCACTGTCGAGGATTCCTGAAACAGAAGCAACTTTGAGCTGTGGTCTCGCATCGATCATTGCACTCCAGCTTGCGCATGTGGCAAAAGTCGTTGGTCAAAATGAAGCTCA
>CAYSEN010000010.1:12904-32982 GCA_964430335.1 uncultured Candidatus Saccharibacteria bacterium | reverse complement strand
CGGAGACAGGAGTTTCTCCCTCGACTAAAACTTTTTCGTCAAAAAGTTTTGTCTAGGCACCGCCTCACGCTTCGCCGAAACGGCTCAATGCGTTCCGGCGTTCGAATCCTGTTCCGGATACAAACAAAAAAGCCATTGTGCTGTCGCGCAACGGCTTAATGTTTGTTGCTCTCTCTAGGGGACGCGTTCAGAACTCTCAACTGGACTGCTATTAAAAAAGATTTGGAGTTTTCTAAGATTTTTGAGATGTTTCCTGAAATGACACTTCAGAACTAATTCCCAACTTATCTTTTAGAAAGTAATTCAGAGACTGTAATAAATGTGTACCCTTTCTCTTTGAGAGCATCAATTATTATTGGTACTGCTTTTCGTGCTTCACCGCAGGTCTTACAAAATGAATGAAGAAGTATAATTGAACCAGATTTAGTATTGGCAACTGTATATTCAACAAAGAAATCAGATGTAGTACCGTAAGTATCAGGTTCAACGTCAACCATAATTGTTTCAATGCCGTGCTTATTTAGATACCAAGGGAGTCCGAGGAGCTTTTTCCCATATGGAGGGCGGAATGTGATAGTTCCTTCATATCCTGTCTCTCGGATAAGTTGATTTGTTTTTTGTATTTCACTATCAATAAAAGATTGAGGTTTGAGTAAAAACCGTTGATGAGTATATGAGTGATTACCAAGTTCGTGACCTTCGGCCGTAATACGTTTTCCAATCTCTAAGTTTTCTTGCAATCTCTCACCAATAACATAAAAGGTGGCTTTTATTTGTTTCTCCTGAAGTACATCTAACACCTCGTTAGTGTAAGCTTCTGGTCCGTCATCAAATGTAAGGGCAATTACTTTTTCTTCGGTATCAACCCGGCTTACAATACTCCCAAAGAATTGGAAGGTGCGGGATTTGCTAACTTGGAGCAAACCATACCCGCATACTATAAGAAGACATACTGACAGTAGAGTGTAAATAATAAACTTTTTCATTACTATCATAGTAACAAATTTGAGTTCTGAACCCTACTGGGGTAACAAAAAAACAGCCCTGTATTTTAGCTGTTTTTTGATGGCTCCGGAGACAGGAGTTTCTCCCTCGACTAAAACTTTTTCGTCAAAAAGTTTTGTCTAGGCACCGCCTCACGCTTCGCCGAAACGGCTCAATGCGTTCCGGCGTTCGAATCCTGTTCCGGATACAAACAAAAAAGCCATTGTGCTGTCGCGCAACGGCTTAATGTTTGTTGCTCCGGAGACAGGATTCGAACCTGTGACCAATCGCTTAACAGGCGACTGCTCTACCGCTGAGCTACTCCGGAATGTTATAAACTCTATCTGTACACAATTTGGGTGTACAGAATGGATATTACAACGCAGTCTCTATTAGTCAGGCGACCTCACTTATATTTTTCTGGCGAAAAATTATGCGAGCCCACCTCGGCTCCAGAGCCTCCGGTCTTGCGATCGGGGCCCAACCCGATCTCACTCTACTGCTGAGCTACTCCGGAGCGGAAAATTTATTATGTCTCCAAATAATTGAAGACGTGGTTATGATAGCAAAGATTTAAAAAAAGTGAAATGATATTGCTATGTATCTAAAAATCTCTGTTGTTACAGAAGCAAAAGAGGAAAGTGTAAGGAAAACCGGCCCAGATTCTTTTGATATCTGCGTGAGAGAAAAAGCAGAACAAAATCAGGCCAATAAAAGAGTTTTGGAGCTCATTAGGGGTCAATTTGGTGGAAAGGCCGGGGCTATTAGAATCGTCAGTGGACACCATAGTCCGCACAAAATAGTCAGTGTTGAATAGGTTTTAATCCAACTGCAACACTCAGTGTCGCAGTTGGATTGGGGTCGTGGAATTGTTCTGTGGGTAGCAAAATCTGCCAAAATCTGGCATAATAACCCCCATGATTTCAGAGCCGATAGGTCACCTATTAGAGAGACTGAAAAACAAAACCGGTGTCGCACACTCATCTTCAGGCGACAGTCTAATTAACGTCCACAAAATTACCGAGAAAGCAGGAGCGGCTTATGAAAAGTTGCGCTATTTGGTTGATTACAAGGACGAAAGACATGTGAGAAGAAGTGCTATTGAACGCATTATTAAGCGTAAAATTTTGCTAGAAGGAGGGGAGAGTATCGGCCTTTCTCTCATTCAAGAGCTCATTGCCGGAAGATATTTGCAAAATAACGCCATTCCAGAATCGGCTGCTCTAGACGTTGATAAAATCATACATAAGTACAAAAAAATTGAACTTACTTTACCCGGCTCGGCTTCGCAGGATTCTAAATTTAGAAAGACTTTGGTCAGCTTGATTGGAAGTGAGATCGAGAATTTCTTTTACCCAAACTCTGAGGATGACTTTGTGACCGACGCCTTTTATCACTCAGTAAAGGATTCTATAAGAATTTCTCCAGAAATTCCTGATTCGGCTTTGCAGACACAAATTCACATCGCTTGCTATCGAAGTTTGCTTAACACAGACGACGAGAGTTTGTTTTACAAGTTCTGGCTTAAGCAGTTGCCGGAAAATTGGGCAACGTTAGAAGACGATGCTGTGATTTCAAAGATAGGCGAGCACAGTGTTTATATTTGGCAAAGTATTAGCCAGGCACTTGAGAATCCGCTTAGTTTTAAGTTGATGCCTCGTCTTTACAATTACGCTATTTATTTTTCTGTGATTAGGGAGATTGTGAGAGCTTACGGTGCTGAATCTGAAAGAATTTTGGGTGATCATCATGAACTCGAGCAGTTTACAAAGGAATTTTTAAAGAAAAACTATAGCAAGCAATTTTCAAAGGCCAGATGGAGCGCGCTAAGAGCAGTGTTCTTTATTTTCATAACTAAAACCATGATGGCTCTCGCTCTCGAAGTGCCATATCAAATTTATTTCCTAAAGGAACTCGAATATATTCCAATCGCGACAAACGTCTTGTTCCACCCGCTTTTGCTTTTGGTGGTTACTGTTTCAGTAAGACCTTTGGGTGATAAAAACACTAAAGCAATAATTAGTGGAGTTGATAAAATTTTGAAAGGCGAGGAAATGAAACCGATAAAGATTAGACTAAAAGGTGTAGGTGTTTTGAATACCATTTTCCTTGTTTTGTATGCAGTTTTGTTCGTTATCGTGTTCGGAGGAATTGTTTCAGCGCTGAAGGGCTTCAACTGGAGCATGGTAAGTATTTTATTGTTCTTGTCCTTCCTTACACTGGTTAGTTATTTTGCTCTAAGAATTCGACACAGTGCAAACAAGTGGCGAGTGGCTACGGAGGATGACCGAGTGGTTACGTTGGCGTTTAATCTTTTTGCTCTGCCGATTGTAAGAGCGGGAAAGTGGCTATCGAGAAAATTCTCATCAATCAACCTTTTTGCCTTTGTTTTGGACTTTATTATAGAAACTCCGTTTAAACTAATGCTTCATTTTTCGGATGCTTTTGTTTCATTCCTTAAGGAAAAACAAGAAGACGTCTACTAATTTTGTCTAGTGTTTAAATAGCCTTATTGGTTTATAATCTAAGTAACATATTTAGAAGTTATTTGGTATAATAATTATATGAAAATAAATCTAAAAGGTACGTCTCTAAGTATTACTTCGGAAATATCAGATTATTTAAATAAGAGGATTGATGGTATTGAAAAATTCTTACCAGAGGATAAAGAATCATATATTGTCGATGTCGAATTAGGTAGAACTACTAAGCACCACAACGCAGGAGATATCTTCCGAGCAGAAATCAATATAAATGTTGGTGGAAGAACTCTAAGAGCTGTCTCTGAAAGACCTGATTTGTTTTCCGCTATAGATGACATGAAAGATGAGATCAATCATGAACTCGCTTCATTTAAAGGTAAGAGGTTTTCGATTGTGAGGAGGAGTGGTCAGAAATTGAAGGAGATGTTGAGAAAGTTTTATAGATAATTTTGGACTCGCGTCCATAACATGAACCTAAAAACCAGTTTTAGTACTAATATTTCGATGGTTTTTTTGTTAGGCATTACTGTACTGGCATCGACCGTTTACTACGTTTCAAACAAGGCGCTTGAAAAGATTGATTACGACAACAGACTAACACAAGTAACCTACTTAGATATAAATTAGTTTTTCTGTCCTCTTAGAAATTCTTCGTAAGTCATTTCCTTTTTCCCCTCAGGAACAACTTTTTTAATGAGAAGCTTGCCGTCTTTTATTTCGGCCTCTTTAATATTGACTCGAATTTTTTTACCGTTTCTTTCCGAAAAAAAGTAGGTCCCCCAAGTTTTAAAAGCTTGAATCTTAAGAAGGTTTTTGTAGGCGTCCTCGTTTAAGTCAATCAGCCTGTCTTCAGAGTTTATTTTTTTCGTGTATGTAGCCACGTCGTGATTTTGGTCCACGGCTTTTATATCGCCCTTTATCCATTTAGGTAATATATTTGCGAGTAATTTTCCTGCAATCTCATTGTATTTTTGTCTTAGGGAGAGTGTGTCAGGTGGCCAATTAAAAAAGCTCGATTCCAATTTTTCTGTAGCAATAATCGGTCCGTGGTCCATTTTCTCGTCGATTTGCATGATAGAAATCCCAAGATCTTTATCGTCGTTTAGAATTTGAGATTCGACAGGTGAGGCTCCGCGGTATTTTGGTAGCAGGGAATAGTGGACGTTTAGCGTACCGTGTTTTGGCAGGCTAAGAATTTTTTTCGGAATAATACCGCCGTAGGCTACTACAATAAACACGTCGCAACCGGCTTCTTTAAGTATTTTTTCTATTTCCTCTCCTTTTAGATTTTCAGGCTGTAGGACCTCTAGTTCATTTTTAATTGCCCAATTTTTTACAGGGGATGGGGTAATGATCATCTTTCTGCCCTGAGGTTTGTCGGGATTTGTAACAACAAATTTTGGCTTAATTCCAGATTTTAATAGATAGTCAAAAATTTCAACGGAAGTATCGGGCGTACCAAAAAAAATAGCTGAAATAGGGTTTTGAATCATTATTTAAAATATGAGAATAATAAAAAAGAGTTAGTTTAGATTAGGATTTTTGGCTCTCTTTTTCAGGCGGAATTTCTTTGACATCGATTGCCTTATCGACGAAAAGAACTCCGTTTAGGTGGTCGGTCTCGTGTTGGAAAATTTGTGCCATAAGTCCACTTGCCCCCTTAGTGAACAATTTACCGTTTTCATCGTACGCCTTCACTGTGGCTTTTTCTGATCGATCGACTTTTCCATAGGCGTATCTTACACTCAAACAGCCTTCTTCCATCAAGGATTTGTCTTTGGATATTTTGGTGATTACAGGATTTATGTAGGTAATGTGACCGTAAACTTTTTTAGGATCTTTTACTCTCTTTTTTCTATCTTCCTTCTTATCTGGAATATCTAGTGCTTTTTCAGAAACAACGAAGATCCTAAGCGATACACCGATTTGAGGCGCTGCAATAGCCACACCATCTTCCTGAGAATCTAGTGCGATTTTCATGTCGGATAGGATTTTCTTAATTTTTGGGCTACCAATATCAGAAATAGCCACCTCTTTGGCTACTTTTCTAAGGATTTCGTTGTCTTTTTGGACTATAGGTACCATAAAAATATTGTAACCTGTGGTTACTAAATTGGCAAAATTCTTTCGAAATGGCTCATCGAGGTTCAACCTTGCAGAAAGGTTGAACCTCGACGGAAAAATAAAAGGCCCGGCAAGCTTTGCTTGCCGGGCTTGAAAATCCTTATGCCGCCATCCTCGCTACCCGACGTTTCGGTGTCCGCAGAGCCATATTTATGTACGTCGTGTCGAGCTGATGCCCGACATACTGCTCGAGACGGCCGCTTTCCACTGAACCATATTCACCGCCGAAGGTGTAGTAGGGTACGATGTCGCTAAGGCACAGCCTGTCAAACGTTCGGGTCAAATAGCGTTGCAGTATCTTGTAGCCAGCTTCAACGCTTTTGGCCACAAGGTTCGGAAGTTCGGCGACGCGCCGGCTTGAAAATTCAACGAGCCAGTAGTCGCCCTCTGTTCTGCCGGAACTTCTCTCGAATCCATGGAGTTCGAAAGGGGTGGACCCGAGGAGTGGCATGTCGCCACGCGTCTCGTGATCTGGGGCGTCGAGCCAATGACGATTTTCGCGAAGCAGGGTTCCGTAGTCCTTAAACTGGAGGAAAAGTAGCACTTTCCAGTGGCCGTTGTAGCCATCTCGGTCAGTGTACTCCGTGTACTGCAGGGCGACCGCAAAGGCTGTGCCGCGGGTGTGGAACAGGAAGGTCGTGGACCTGGCCTCATTGGCTTCAACGTGGTAGCGGAAGCCGTCCCGATTTTGATCCACAGTGACCGTCGAAATGTGTGCAAAACCGAGGCCGACCATCTCCGGAATGATCAGCGCCAGGAAATCCGCGTCTTGTAGTTGTTCTTTCATGTTTGAATCGGGTCTTGTTTTGCTGGTTTTAGAGCCAGCGGGGTTCAGTTTTACTGAGGAAAAAACTACCATTTTTATGGATAAATGTCAATATGAGTTAAAACATTAAAAATGTTCAATTTAGAGCAAACTTTCCGGCTCAACAACGATTTTAAATTGCGGTGAAAGTGATAGCAGTTTTTGTAGCAAATCGGGGTTAATCCAAGCACCTCTTTTTAATCTAATAAGTGTGTGCATAGTATACGATCCCTTTGATTCCTCAATAAATGCAGGAAAAGTAATCGAATCAAACGGCTTAAAAAATTCGCTCAATTTGTCAGTTTCTTTTTCAACCGCTTCCTTTTGACCTGATAGAGAAACCTTAATGAGAGTTGTGAAAGGTGGATATCTGAATGATTCTCTTGCTTGGATTTCCTCACGGTAAAAATCCATCAAATTTCCTTTTACTGCATAATCCAAAATTTTTTCATTTGGAATTCTGGTCTGTACGACAAAATTTGCTTCAGCTAATGATCTGATTTTTATCAAGATGTGTAAAATCTTCTCATGGATTCTAAAGTCTGGAAGTGAAAACATAGCGTCGAGTGAGGCCACTGCGGTATTGCCGATTTTTTTATCAAGATAGGAGAAAACCATTTCAGTACCAATTAAGATGCTTCCTGGTGATGAGTAGAATTCTTCCACTACCTTTTCAGCTTTTATTTTTGTGTTGGTGCTATCTTTATCTACTCGAAATATTTTAATGTTAGGAATTTTTCTTTTGATTTCGTCTGAGATCAGTTCGATTCCAATTCCGAGAGGTAATAATTTCCAGCTTTGGCATTTCGCACATCTTTCCTCAGCGTTTCTTTGTTCGCCACAGTTGTGACAGAAAAAGAAATTGTGTTCACTAAAATCTTGTTTCGCGAGGTGGAGTGTGATCGGTGATTTACAACGACTACAAAGAACGATTGTTCCGCAATCTCCGCAAACAGTTTGAGGTGCGAAACCACGACGACCTGCAAAGATAAAAAGATTTTGATTTTTGGTTTGTGATTGCTTGATGAGGTTTTCCAATTCAGGACTTATGGTTTCAAATTTTCCATTACCAGTTTTTTTGTAATTGCTCATATCAATTACAGTGCTTAGGGCAGGCGACAGAGATCTGAATTTTAGTGGCGAGAGTTCGGCTACTTCACCTTGTTTTACTCTGTAAATAGTTTCGGTTCTAAGTAGTGTGTCTCCAAAAATAATTCTAATGTTACATTCCTTTGCAAAATATTCTGCAAAAACCCTAACGTCTAGATAAGGTCGAATCGGCAATTTGTATGATCTGGAGCTTTCGTTTTCAATTATTATCGTTCCCAAATCTTCTCTACACAGAGCAAAGAATGGGGCAGTAGCAATGACTAATATTGGATGCTCGTCTGAGGACGCTTTCTCCCAAAGATCGATCATCTTTTTTTTAGTGAGCGAGTTGTAAAAAGCGTAAGTGTAATCTTCTATTCCTTTTGGTAGGAGGGAAGACAGATTTTTTACTTCTTCTGCGGTGGGCAAACAGATAAATACCGATTTCTTTTTAGCGAATTCTTCTCGGACCAAACTTCGATAGGTCGCGAATCTTTCCTCGTCCTCAGCTTGAAGAGCTAATTTATCGAAGACGCCACTTTTTTCTATTTTTTTTGGTGCTCCAATTTTTTGTGTAGTGTTTTCAAGAATTATTTTCGGAATAAGTAGGTTAAGTACACTACCCACGGAGCCGGCTGAAAAAAGTGCGGTTGATTTTACAGCTCTCATAAATTCGTCTGATAGAAAATTGTCTGATTTAAATTCGCTGATTTTCCTCATTGAAAAATCAGAAGATTTTATAGAAGTTTTTTCTAAAGAAGCGTCAGCCGATGAAATCACAAGCGCAGAAATGGTTTTTTTTCTTATTGGAATAGTTACAAGGGAGCCAGCTTTAATGTCACTACTGGAAAAATACGAAAGGGCTTCCTTTGTGATACCTCTTGCTATTGGTATGACTTCTATTAGGAACATGACTAAAGATTAGCACTTTTTATGTTATTTTGTTCTTTAATATATAGTGTGCCTTCTGAATCCTCAAAGAAATACGGGTCATCGCCTTTATAAATTGGCTGAAAATTTTGTGTTCCTTCAGAATCAACTTCAATAGCATAAATAGCACTGTCTGAAGCGAATAGGATTACATCATTTCTGTCTTTATAAAATGTCACACTTTTAATCGTTTTGTTTGGGATGATTATAGGCATTTTTAATTTGCACGAATTTTCCTGACAAAAATAATGTGGTGGAGCATCGGTTTCTGAAATCCACGCTACGTAGATTGTGTCGCCCTCTACATACAAAGCGGTCGATTGGTCTTTTGATATTTTTTTGTCTGGTGCGAATTCGTCTATCCACGACCTCAAAGATCTGTCGTCGGGTTTTTCATTTGCAGAGTAGTACATTTCTGGCAGTTTCTCGTCTTCGATTTTTTTCAGTGCGTAACTGTATTCTTTTGAATTACGGTCTAGAACTTTTGTTTTAATTCCATCGGTTGGAAAAGTAAATACGTAGAGTTTTCTAATTTCATTTTCTACCACAGAAAAAGTTTTGGTCCACGGCCAATATCCTTTTTTATCAACTATCACAGAATGAACCCCTGGAGTAATTTTTGGAATAGAATAAACGCCGTCCTTTGAAACTAAATTCTTTTCTCTGTTATTTAGAAAAATTTTTAAATCTGTTTCATTGGATGTGATCTCGATTGCTCCGGTTTTTACTGGAGTGAGGTGTTTCGATAGTCTGTATCCTGATTTGTATAAAATAATAGAAATGATGCCAACCAAGAGACAAATACCCCACATTATGGCGTATATTTTGTTAAATTTGTCCTCTAAAATTTTCGGTTCCATTTAGTTTTATATGTTACATAAAAAGAATAAAACTTCAATGTAAATTCATGGCCAAATATCAAATTCAAGCGATTTTAATGTCCGTTGTAAAAAACATAATAAAGCCTTAGAATACCCATATTATGAAGGATATTTTTCTGATTAAGGGACAACAGGGAAAAAAGCGCCTAAAAGGTGTCATTCCTGTTTATGGTGCAAAAAATGCTGCACTGCCTGCTTTTGCTAGTACCATTCTTTTTAAAGACGAAGTGACTTTGGAGAATATTCCATATATTCAGGATATCGAAAGCGCATCCGAAATTGTCAAAAAATTGGGAGCCGAAATTGAAAGAACGGGAACACATTCGTGGAAAATCGATGCAAACAAAATTAATTCGACTGATATCAATGTTGACTTGGCGAAAAAAATGAGAGCCTCAACTCTTTTCATGGGTCCACTGCTCGCACGTTTTGGGGAAGTCTCTTTGCCTCATCCCGGAGGTTGTGTTTTGGGAGAAAGACCTGTCGATATGTTTGTTTCTGCTTTTCAAAAAATGGGAGCGGAAGTTTTTTTCGATTCTGAAATATACAGAATGAAATCAAAATCCAAAAAACTTCATGGTGCTGAAATTTTTCTTCGAGTTCCAAGCCACACGGTTACAGAAACAGTCATGATGGCCGCAGTCTTGGCTGAGGGGGAAACAATAATAAAGAATGCAGCCATGGAACCAGAAATTGGAAATGTTGCTGAGTTTTTAAATTCCTGCGGAGCAAAAATTACCGGTATAGGAACACCAACTCTTACAATCAAAGGTGTCGGTCTCCTTTCTTCAAACAAAAAAGTTTTTAAAACTATTCCAGACAGAATTGAAGCTGGTAGTTTTATTATTTTGGCAGCACTAGCTGGAGAGGACATTACGGTTACCGACTGTAATCCAGAACATTTGGAAAGTTTAATTTTTAGTTTAGAGCAAGCAAAAGTTCCTGTGACCGTAGGAGAGAATTTCATAAACATTAAGTCGGGACCAAATTCTAAAAATACTGATTTCAAGTCAGTAAGTATAATTACTCACGAGTACCCGGGATTCCCAACAGATCTGCAGGCTCCGATGTCAGTTTTCTTAACTCAGGTAAGCGGTGAGAGTACTGTATTCGAAACTATTTTTGATGGAAGATTAAATTACGCAGAGGATTTGGTGAAAATGGGTGCTAAGCTAAACGTATGGAGTAAGCACACGATGACTATCCAAGGTGGAAGCCCGCTTAAAGGACGAGAATTAGACGGACCAGATATCAGAGCAGGACTTGCTTACATTTTGGCAGCAGTAGTTGCTAAGGGAAGATCTGTAATAAATAATGTGCATTATGTTGATCGCGGATACGAAAGAATTGAGGAACGTCTTCGATCGGTAGGTGTAGATATAGAGCGAGTCAGTAATTAAATGTGACGATTCACTAAATGGCACTATTTTCAAAAAAACTTGGTATTGATTTGGGAACAGCAAATACGCTCGTGTTTGTTCCTGGTAAAGGTGTTGTCCTAAATGAGCCTTCGGTAGTTGCTGTGTCAGAACAAGACAACCGAATTTTGGCTGTAGGAATTGAAGCAAAAAATATGATCGGCAAAACTCCTGAATCAATCATTGCTTACAGACCGATGAAGGATGGTGTTATCGCTGATTATCGAGTGACAGAGGCCATGCTTCGTTACTTAATCGACAAGGCTTTGGGTAAATGGAATATTTGGAAACCTGAGGTCATGATCAGTGTGCCAGCCGGTGTTACTTCTACCGAGCGTCGTGCTGTCATTGAGGCGGCAATCAAAGCTGGGGCAAAGAATGCCTATGTAGTAAAGGAACCTATTTTAGCTGCGATCGGTGCCGGTATTCCGATTCAAGAAGCGGTCGGCCGAATGATTGTCGATATTGGAGGAGGTACGACAGACGTCGCCGTTATTTCTCTTGGTGGAATCGTAGCATCAAATTCTGTGAAGGTTGCTGGTAATAAAATCGATGTGGCTATTGGTGACTACATTAAAAAAACTTTTAATCTAGGAATTGGCGATAAGATGGCAGAAGATATTAAAATCAAAATCGGTTCCGCTGTGCCACTTGAGGAGGAACTTTCTATGACCATTAAAGGTAGAGATTTTATCACTGGTTTACCAAGAACGGCCGAAGTGAAAACTAACGAAATCGTAAAAGCGATTAGTAAGGAATTAAGAGAAATGATTAAGGCTATTAAGGATGTCTTGCAAGAAACTCCACCAGAATTGGCGGCAGATATTATTGATCAGGGAATTACAATGACAGGAGGTTCGTCGCAATTAAGAAATTTGCCTGAGCTGGTTTTTAGGCGTACTGGAGTTAAGGCGACTTTAGCTAAGGATGCTCTGTATTGTGTGGCACTAGGTACGGGAATTGCTCTAGAACATCTCGATACGTATAAAAAATCTATTATTGCTAAAAGATAGTAGTGATATTTATGAATAAGCATTCCGGACTTAAAAAAAAGGAAAACGAGAATGTTAATTTCCTAGAGGGGCATCATGCATACCTTGTGCTTGGAGTAGATAATAATGCTGACCTGTTTTTAAGCTGGCTGGAGAAGCATTTTGAGGTGTCTATGAAAGGCAATCCTGATTTTCTGTATAGTAAATTTGAAACCTTAACAATAGATGACGCTCGCGCCATCAAAGAGCAAGAAGACAGAAAAAGTTTCTCAAGAGATTCAAAAAAAATATTTGTAATAAACGCGAATCTAATTACAGTCGAAGCGCAAAACTCATTTTTGAAGATGTTCGAGGAACCTTCAGACAATACAAAATTTTTCATTGTAGGAGCCTGTGTTTCTAATTTAATACCAACTCTTTTGTCTAGGTTGATGAAGGTGCCGTTTGGGGCGGCGCCGTCTTCTGAAGACGGCGCCGCCAAAGTCTTTCTTGCTTTAACAAAAGCCAAACGTTTGGCTTTTGTTAAGAAATTAGCCGACGACATTAAGGATGAAAAAAAATCAAAATCTGAAGCTGTAACTTTTGTTAATGAATTAGAATTATATTTATATGATCAGCAAAAAGGTGGTAGAATTTTAAATGAAGGAGTTTTAAGACTGATAGAAAAAAGTAGAGATTATTTACTGGATCGGTCGGCGAGCGTAAAGATGATTTTGGAATTTATAGCAATAATTGTGCCATAATTTTCGTTTGTCTTTTATTTAATAATTGTTAACATAGATTTAATAATCAAAAAAATATGTATAACTTTTCAAAATTCAATCAGAAAGCAAAGGAAATAGAAAATTGGCTAACAAAAGAACTTGGAAACATTCGAACTTCGAGAGCTACTCCAGCTATTTTAGACGGTATTTTGGTTGAATCTTATGGTGCGAGAATGCCAATCAGTTCTCTTGGTAGTATTGCAAGTCAGGACGCAAGAACACTTTTCATAACCCCTTGGGACACATCTTCGATCAAGGAAATT
This sequence comes from uncultured Candidatus Saccharibacteria bacterium, assembly GCA_964430335.1. GTDB lineage: Bacteria > Patescibacteriota > Minisyncoccia > Phycocordibacterales > SIBU01 > SIBU01. The sequence goes on along the minus strand of CAYSEN010000010.1, from coordinate 20,249 downwards.
GAGAAGGCTGTTTTGGCTGGAAACCTTGGTCTGTCAGTCTCTGCAGTAGATACAGGAGTCAGAGTTTCGTTCCCTGAATTAACCTCAGATAGACGAGCTTCGCTTATTAAGTTGTCCAAAGACAAATTAGAAGATGCACGAGTTTCAGTTCGAAAACTAAGAGATGAAATTCAAAAAGAAATTGAGAGTGCTGAAAAGGCAGGTGGAATGGGCGAAGATGAAAAATTTAGATTAAAGGCGGAACTGCAAAAATTGGTGGACGGTCTAAATAAAAAGTTGGGCGAAGCCTCCGAGAGAAAGGAAAAGGAAATTAATTCATAAAAATAAATTTAGTGAACGCTATTTTTTTCTTACTAATATTAACTTTACTAGTCTTAGTACACGAACTCGGACATTTTTTGATTGCAAAGAAGAATGGTGTGAGGGTAGATGAGTTCGGTATTGGTTTTCCTCCAAAAATTTTTGGTAAGAAGATTGGCGAAACCCTATATTCAATCAATCTTTTGCCTTTCGGTGGTTTCGTAAAGATTTTCGGAGAAAACGCTGAATCTCTAGAAGAGGGTGACGTAAAGGTTGATCCAAGTCGTAGTTTGGTTCATAAGTCCAAGTTTGTTCAGGCCGCAGTCTTATCTGGAGGAATTTTGTTTAATATTCTTTTTGCTTGGTTGACCATTACTTTTGGTCTAATGGTGGGCCTACCGATGTCTGCAAATGGTAATGATGGTCTAGAAGTAAACAGCCAAAAGCTTATGATCACCAGCGTTTTGCCAGAGTCACCAGCTGATTTGGCGGGTATAAAGCCTGGAGATGTAATCTTGTCATTAAGTGATGATTTATCAGGTAAATCTGTCAAAGAAAATTTAAATCCTGACAGTGCCCATGATTTTATTGTAGGTAGCAAGGGGGAACTTGAAATTGATTTAAAGAGAGGTGAAAAACAATTCACTTCGAAAGTAGAAGCAAAAGAAGGTTTGGTTTCTGGCAATCGAGCGATCGGGATTAGCATGGATATGATAGGTAATTTAAAATTACCAATTTATAAAGCGGTAACAACAGGATTTGTGATGACAGTGAGACTCCTAGAGGAGGTCACCGTAAGTATCCTGAGTTTTTTCAGAGATGTTATTTTTGGAAAGCCGGATCTGACCTCTGTGGCTGGTCCAGTAGGTATGGTGACAATCTTCGGTGATAATAGAAACTTAGGCTTTGGCTTCATTGTCTTTTTCATAGCACTGCTCTCCGCAAATTTAGCGATAATAAACCTAATGCCACTTCCAGCTCTTGATGGAGGCCGGCTCGTTATGGTTCTTATTGAAGCAATTAAGAGATCTCCAATAAACCCGAAAGTCGTTCAGGTGGTCAATACAGTCGGTTTCATACTTCTTATTGGATTGATGTTTGTAATTACGTATCACGACATCGTTAAGTTGTTTTAGTGTCTGGTTGTTTGCGACAGTTTTGTGATGACAAACACTCGATGTCAAGTGTCGTATTTTAGGGCTATTTGCTGTAGTATATGATAACTATAAAGTTTTAGGCACGAGCTAAAATTTAATTTTTAAATTAAATAAAAATGCGTCAATCACTTTTTTTTACAAAAACAAGAAAGGAGGCTCCAAAAGATGAGGTTTCTAAAAATGCCGAATTGCTTATTCGCGCTGGCTATATTCATAAGCAAATGGCTGGAGTTTATGCCTACCTACCACTTGGCCTTAGAGTGATCAATAAAATTGGAAATATTATTCGCGATGAAATGAATAAGATAGGTGGTCAGGAGTTGCACCTAACTGCACTTCAAGACAAAGAGGTGTGGCAAAAAAGCGGACGCTGGAGCGATGAAGTCGTAGATAATTGGTTTAAAACGAAATTAAAAAATGATACCGAGCTTGGTCTAGGTTTTACACATGAGGAACCTTTGACTTCACTTATGACCGATTACGTTCAATCCTTCCGGGATCTCCCTTTTTCTGTATACCAAATTCAAACGAAATTTAGAAACGAGGCTCGCGCTAAAAGCGGAATTATGCGAGGAAGAGAATTTCTTATGAAAGACCTCTATTCTTTTTCAAAAGATGACAAAGAACATTCACATTTTTATGAAAAAGCAAAAGTGGCTTACAAAAACGTTTTTGAAAGAGTTGGTTTGGGAAAATTAACATACACCACCTTAGCTTCAGGAGGAACCTTTTCAAAATATTCTCACGAGTTCCAGACAGCTACAGAGGCAGGAGAAGACATAATTCATGTTTGTGGTAAGTGCTCATTGGCAATAAATAAAGAAATTTTTGGAGAGTATAAAAATTGTCCGGATTGTAATTCGGCTGAATTTGTTGAAAAAAAATCTGTTGAGGTTGGAAATATTTTTACACTTGGCACAAAGTATTCAACTGCAATGGGACTTTTATACGCAACTGAAGACGGTCAAAAATTGCCTGTGTTTATGGGAAGTTACGGAATCGGTCTCGGTAGGCTAATGGGTACGGTTGTCGAAGTTTTATCAGATGAAAAAGGAATCGTTTGGCCAGAGTCCATCGCTCCATTTAAAGTACATCTGATTTCTTTGTCACAAGAAGAGGGCCCAACAAAAAAATACGCTGAAGATCTTTACTCCAAGCTAACCGAACTTGGAATCGAAGTCTTGTACGATGACAGAGATTTGCGAGCGGGGGAAAAATTTGCTGATAGTGATTTGTTGGGCATCCCGCATCGTTTGGTAGTCAGTGACAAAACAGTAAAGGCAGAAAAAATCGAATGGAAGAAGCGAAATGATTCCGAAACAAAAATGCTGTCCTTAAGTGAAGTTATATCGAGCTTGGGTAAATAAATTCTGTCAGGCCTATTATGAAAAAACATATTGAAAAATTTTACAGTTTGATCTCCAACGACATTGGAATAGATTTGGGTACAGCAAATACCCTGGTCTATATGCGTGGTCAGGGTATCGTCATAAATGAGCCTTCAGTGGTTGCTGTAAACAACAAAACCGGACAGGTTGTGGCTGTAGGGATTCACGCTAAATCAATGCTCGGAAGAACTCCAGCACATATCAGTGCTGTTCGACCTTTGGTGGGGGGAGTTATATCTGACTTCGAGGTTACAGAAGAAATGATTGCTTATCTCATTAAAAAAGCAGAAGGGAATTCAAAGAAAATGTTAGGTCCAAGAGTGGTGGTTGGCGTACCTTCTGGAGTGACAAACGTAGAAACCAGAGCTGTTCGCGATGCAACGAAAAATAATGGAGCAAGGGAGGTGCATATTGTTGAAGAGCCAATGGCGGCTGCAATCGGAATTAGACTGCCTGTTCAAGATCCAGTAGGAAATATGATTATCGATATCGGTGGCGGAACTACGGATATAGCTGTTATTTCTCTTGGAGGAATTGTACGTTCAAAAAGCTTAAAAATTGCAGGAGATAGACTAAATGAAGATATTATTTCCTACATTAGAAGCGAATTTAAAATTTTAATCGGTGAAAAAACAGCCGAAGGAATTAAAATCGCGATCGGTTCGGTGATTCCTGGAATTGCTCCAATGGAGGCATCAATTCGTGGACGTGATTTGATTACTGGTTTACCTAGAGAGGTGATAATAACGGATTCTGATGTTAGAGAAGCCATCGCTCAGTCGATAGATAATCTGATCGAATCGGTAAAAGAAGTTTTGGAGACCACTCCACCAGAAATAGTTGCGGATATTATGCACAGAGGCGCTTATCTTGTGGGAGGCGGAGCCCTCCTAAAAGGTTTTGATATTGTCTTAAACGAAGCAACCAAGATACCTATTCATATTGCTGATGATCCTTTAACGGCGGTGGCTAGAGGCACTGGTATTATCCTTGAGGATTTGGAGAGATATAGAGAAGTATTGATTCACAACGAAGATGAGCTACCTCCTAAAAAATAGTCGTAGAAATTATTCAGCCTGGAAACCAGTAATGGCTGTTTTCGTAATAATATTTTTGGCAGGCACTTTTTATTTATTTTTTCCAAAGATTTCTAATGAAGGAATTTTTCTAATTGCAAAACCACTTTGGGGCGCAAAAGATTATCTTGCCCAAGAGTCCAATGTTATTTTTGGAACAGCCTTTTCTGACAAAGAAAAACTTTTGACGGAAAACCTTAGTTTACAGCGACAGCTAGATGAGGCCAGGACTTCGTTACTGAGTCTTGAAAACTATAAAAAGGAAAATGAAGAACTTAAGGGTATTTTGGGTAGAAATACATCAAGTAAAAAAATTCTAGGAGTGGTTTTAAGTAAACCAAACCGATCGATTTATGACACTCTCGTGATCGATGTTGGCACTAATAACGGGATCAAGAAAGATGATGCGGTTATGTTCGGCGATTTTATGATCGGTAAAGTGAGCGAGGTTTATAGTGATTACTCAAAAGTGAAATTAAGCTCTACATACGGCGAGAAGAATATTGTTAGGGTCGGTAATGTTAATGTAGATGTTGAGGCCGAGGGACGAGGGGGTGGAAATTACGTTGTAAGACTACCTAAAGACGTTTCGGTTACGGTGGGTGATTTAATAAAATCGGTTGAATTGGGACCAAAGTTTTTTGGTAAAGTGGTCAGTATTGAGAAAACTGAAACCAGCTCATTTCAATTTATTTTGTTTAAGTTGCCAGTAAATATCTACACATTAAATTGGGTTGAAGTTATTTCAAAATAATTTATGGGCCTCAGACTAATTATAGATTTCATTTTTCTTTTAGCTACTTTTACCCTGCCTGCCGGACTTGTTTTGATTTTATCAATCATTTGTCTGTTTAAATTTGAGAACTATTACGAAATAATTTTTATCGGTCTGATTTTAGACAGCTTGTATTCTCTATCAAATAGCACCATAAACTTTGCATTTATTTACACTGCGGTTACGTGCTTGGCTTTTTTACTAATGGTTTTGCTTAAAAAATACCTAAGGTAGAATTTTGTGGTTCTTCTTTCATAAGATGGTAGAATGTCTCTTGTATGAATTTACCGAACGGAAAATCTGTTTTTAAGAAAAACCTAAAACAAAAGAAATGGGGTCAGGAGATAGACCCCGATGAGATTTTGATAGATGCAACCAATCTGCCGGACTTTGATCAAAGTCAATTTGAGGGCAGGCTTGAGAAGCCAATATCAAAATTAACCGTAATTGTTTCCGGTGTGTTTTTTACTTTGATATTTCTAGCCTTTATGTTCAAGATTTCCGTGTTGCAAATCATGCAAGGGAAAATATATGCTCAAAAAAGCGAGCAAAATAGTTTAAAACAGAGAGTGATTTTTCCGGAGAGAGGCGTGATATACGACAGAAACAAAACCCTGCTAGCCTCAAATATTTACACAAGCACAAGCACAGAGTTCTCGAGAAGAGTCTATGCTTCAATCGACGGGCTCTCACACGTTGTTGGTTATGTAAAATATCCCGCAAAGGATTCAAATGGTTTTTATTATCAAGATAAATATGAAGGTGTAGATGGAGTTGAGAAAATTTATAACGAGGCCCTTTCAGGCAAGAAAGGTTTAAAAATTTACGAGACTGATGCTCTTGGAAATGTTGAGACAGAAAGCGTTTTGGAGCCACCTATAGATGGGACGACGTTAAATCTATCAGTTGATGCTAGGGTTTCAGAAAAATTGTATGAACTGATAAAGGCCTCGTCGGATAATATTGGCTTTCAAGGAGGAGCCGGTGTGATTATGGATGTTAAAAGTGGCGAGATTATTACTTCGGTAAGTTATCCTGAATACAATTTGACCGTCATGACTGAGAGAAAGAATGCAAAGGAGATAAGTAGATTGTTTCAGAGTAAACAAACACCTTTCCTAAATAGAGTGACAGACGGGCTCTATACTCCGGGATCAATTGTTAAGCCCTTTGTTGCACTTGCCGCACTTAAAGAGGGTGTTATTGATCCAAATAAAAAGATATTAAGTACCGGTTCTATTTCAATTCCCAATCCATTTGATCCAACAAAGAAAAGCACTTTTAACGACTGGCGACCTCAAGGTTGGGTAGACATGCGTGACGCTTTGGCGGTTTCTTCAGATGTCTATTTTTACGAAATCGGTGGAGGTTTTGAGGATCAAAAAGGTTTAGGTATCGAGACGATCGAAAGATACATGAGAATGTTTGGTTTTGGAGAGTTGTCAAAGGATAATCCTCTTTTAGACAAGGCAGGTTCGATTCCTAGCCCGGAATGGAAAAAGCAAAATTTCAAAGGTGATATTTGGCGTATTGGAGATACATACAACACATCAATCGGCCAATACGGTTTTCAAGTTACACCAATGCAAGTGGTCCGTGGTGTGTCGAGTTTGGTAAACGGCGGTAGATTGTTGAACCCAACACTAATAAAAACAACAGAAGTCGAGGCGATTCGCAGTCAAAAAGTTTTGCCATTTACGGCCGAACAACTGAATGTAATTAAGGAGGGTATGCAACGAGCTGTGTTAAGTGGAAACGCGAAAGGACTAAATATTCCACAGGTAACTATTGGTGCTAAGACAGGAACAGCCGAGTTGGGTTCGACTAAGAAACTAGTTAACTCATGGATCGTCGGATTTTTCCCATACGATAAACCCAAGTATGCCTTTGCGATTATTATGGAAAAAGGTCCTTATGAAAACACAATTGGTGCGCTGTATGTCATGAGACAATTGCTTGAGTGGATGGCAATAAACACGCCGGAATATTTCGAGACAAGTACTAAGGCGTCATAATAGTGTCGGCAATTATTTTGTGATAATATTCAGAAATGTCATACGTAATAGTTGGACTGGGGAATCCAGGTGAGGAATATGTAAACACTAGACATAATACCGGAAGAATTATTCTGGATTCTTTTAGGGTTTTTTCGGATTTACCTGAATGGGAAAATGATGGCAGGCTAAAAGCCTTGGTATCAAAGGGTAAGGTTTGCGGTGAATCTGTAGTTCTTGTCGAGCCAGAAACTTTCATGAATAAGTCCGGTTTGTCAGTTGCACCACTGGTGAAAAGTGTAAAATCTGCAGAACATCTGATTGTTATTCACGATGACCTCGATATTCCTTTCGGAAAATATAAAATTTCTTTCAATAAAAGCTCAGGTGGTCACAGGGGAGTTGAGTCGATCATCAAGGCTGTAAAAACGGAAGGCTTTATCAGGATTCGAGTTGGAATCTCTGCCGAGACTTCTTCGGGCAAAATCAAAAAACCAAAAGGCGAGGAAGCTGTCGAGAAAAAAATTCTAGGAAAATTTTCTGCTGACGAACAGGCAACTCTTAAAAAATTGTGCAAACTCACAAACGAATCACTCAAAATGATTATAGAGGAGGGTAGAGATATTGCTATAAGTAAGCAAGGAAGTTTGTAAAA
>CAYSEN010000010.1:5890-12804 GCA_964430335.1 uncultured Candidatus Saccharibacteria bacterium | reverse complement strand
AAATAAAATAGCCGGCGCCCTTTGGGCGCCGGCTATTTTATTTTCTATAAACTATCAACTTCAAACTTTCTCTTTATTTCTTCTCTCCTGTGAAAGAAAGTGCCATTTTCTGTTCCTTGGCATCAAAGAAGGTGATTTTGAAGCTGTAAGTTTTTCCAAGTTCTAGGTTTGCATGAAGCTTATCTTCTGTACCGAACTCAGAGATGTGAACCAGTCCGGCAACTCCTTCCTCGATTGAGGCTAGTGCACCGTGTTTGTTGAATTTAATCACTACACCCTTAACAACATCATCTTTCTTGTATTTCTTTGAAGCTTCAACCCATGGGTTTGGCTTAAGAGCTTTGATTGAAAGTGAAATTTTTCCGTCCTTAATTTCGATTACTTTTACATTTACTTTCTGTCCTACTTTGTAGAGTAGTCTTGGATTTTCTACAAGGGCCCAATCAATTTCTGAAATATGAACCAGGCCTTCTAGTCCTTCCTCAATTTTTACGAATACTCCGAAATCAACGATTCCTGTGATTTCACCAACCACTTCATCGCCGACAGTGTATTTTCCAACAATCTTCTCCTTATCCTTTGATTCAGGACTCTTTTCAGAGAAAATCAATTTTCCTTCTTTTGGAATGGCTGAAATTACTGAAACTGAAATCTTTTCACCAACTAGTTTTCGTAACTCCTCAATGATCTTGTCTTTATCGCCGTCAGTGACGCGAGGGTAGTGTTCTGATTTAAGCTGTGAAGCAGGTAGGAATCCTGCGATACCTTGCCATTCAAGAATAAGTCCTCCTTTGTTTGCTTCCTTAACTGTAAGTTCAAGAGTTTTCTTGTCTCGAATTGCAGCTTCGGCTTCGCTCCAGATCATGGCCTGTCGAGCCTCTCTTAGAGAAAGTTCAATGTAACCTTCTTCGTTCTCGACATCAACAACTTTGGCCGCAATCTTGTCTCCGATTGAAACCTTCTTGATTACGTCTCTTGCGTTAATGTATTCGCGACCGTAAATAATACCTGTTCCGTAAGGTGGCAAATCTATGAAAACTTTTGCTTTCTCGACGTTAAGTACGGTACCTTCAACAAGGTCTCCAACTGCTGGAGGATTTACAGTTTCCTTTAGGAGTCTACCCATGTGGGTTTCCTTTTTTTCTTTGTCTTCTTCTGAAACTTTTGATGAGGTTTCTTTTATACCAGCGTCTATTAACTCTTCAACTTCCTTTAAGGCTGGATTAGCCGTTTTGTCTTTTTTCATTATTAATGGTTAGTGAGGAGGCTAAGCGATATGTATCTCTTAGGTTAACTCCAAACTAGTCTGTTAAATGCCTTTGCTTTTAAGCATCCGATTGGTTCGGACAGGCATCTGCGTATTATACATAAAACTTGACTTTGAGCAATGTTTTCAATCTATTTTTGGGACTTTACGTTTACTCATTCATAATTTATTTTTAGAATTGTCCTATTTACTATTTGTCATTTTCTATTTACTATTCTAGCTATGATAATTACATATTTAGGTTTGGAGGCTTATAAAATTCAGTTTGGAGAAACAGTTATTGCAATCAATCCGCCTAGCAAAGACTCAAAACAGAAAAATTCTCGTTTTGGCGCAGATATCGCATTGTCGAGTTTAAATGACAAGGATTTTAATGGATTTGAAAATGTGACTCACGGCGAAAGAGTCCCGTTTGCTGTTACTGGTCCGGGAGAATACGAAATCAAAGGCATATTCATTAAAGGCTTTAAGAGTGATTCAAAATACGGACTAGGTGCCGACTCTAAAGAAAGAAGAATCAACACTATTTACAGTATGGCCCTAGAAGGTATGAATCTTTGTTTCTTGGGAGCATTAGACACGAAAGATTTGTCTGTCGAAACTAAAGAAGCCCTAGATGATATTGATGTTTTGTTTGTACCTGTCGGTGGTGAGGGGGTACTAACACCAGCAGCTGCTTACGAATTGGCTGTGAAGCTTGAACCACGTTTGATTATTCCTACACATTACGAAGGTGTGAACGATAAAAATTTGAAAACCTTCCTAAAGGAGGCTGGTGAAGAGGGAACCAAGCCGGTTGATAAACTAACACTTAAGAAAAAAGATCTAGAGGGTAAAGAAGGAGAGGTGATTGTCCTCGAATCTCAAGCTTAATTGCTATGAACGATTTTATTGAAAGCCTTAAAAAGAAACCTGTTCAATACAGAAAAAGGGTTTTGTTTTTAACAACCACTTCTGTCACAGGCATAATTGTTTTGGTTTGGCTTTCAACCTTTAATTTTTTACCGAATATTTCAGACGAGGACAGTATTGCTGTTGATAAACAGTTGCGACCAATCGACGATATCAAGGTTAGTATCAATGGTTTTATAGACACTGTTAAGAGTGTAAAAAATGGCATGTTCGGCAGTGTATCATCGAGCACAGAAGAGTCGGAATAGTCAGTGTTTTATCAATTTTAATACCAAATTAAGCCATATTTATTGCTTTCTTTTTTATTACTTTTTTGTTAATATTTCGTAGCTATGGCAGATTCTAAAGATCACAAAAAGGAAGAACCAAGAGACCCATCAAAAGCTTTGGTTCCAAGAAGTATTAGTACCGAAATGCGCGAGTCCTACCTCGACTACGCAATGTCTGTCATTACTTCAAGAGCTCTACCAGATGTTAGAGATGGTTTAAAACCTGTACACCGAAGAGTTTTGTTTGCGATGAACCAAATGGGTTTGACCGCTTCAGCAAAATTTAGAAAATCAGCAACCGTTGTCGGTGAAGTTATCGGTAATTATCACCCTCACGGCGACATCGCTGTCTACGACACGATGGTCAAAATGGCACAGGATTTCTCAATGCGTTATCCGCTTATCATCGGCCAAGGTAACTTCGGTTCTATAGACGGTGACCCTGCTGCTGCTCACAGATACACTGAGGCAAGAATGTCCAGAATTTCCGCTGAACTATTGAGAGACATTGATAAGGAGACTGTTGATTTCAGACCAAACTACGACAATACCAAAAATGAACCAGTGGTTCTTCCTTCTGTTGTTCCAAACCTACTATTAAATGGAACTTTGGGAATCGCCGTTGGTATGGCTACCAACATTCCACCTCACAATTTAGGTGAGGTTGTTGATGCCACAGTTCACCTTATTGAAAATAAGGACGCAACCACAGAAGATTTGTTGCAATTCATAAAGGGTCCAGATTTTCCTACAGGCGGTATTGCTTTTGGTTCTAAAGATATTCAGCACGCCTACGGATCTGGAAGAGGAAGTGTTGTTACTCGTGGAGTGGCAGAAATTATCGAAAACAAATCTGGAGTATTTCAGATTGTTATCACTTCAATCCCTTATCGTGTTAATAAGGCCGAGCTCATAATGAGAATTGCTGATCTTGTTCGCGACAAAAAAATCGAAGGTATTAAAGGCTTAAGAGACGAATCAACTAAAGACATTAGAGTTGTAATCGATTTGAAACAAGGTGCCTACCCTGAAAAGGTTTTGAATTTCCTTTACAAACACACACAGCTTGAGGAGGCCTTTCACTACAACGTTGTCGCTCTCGTGGACGGTATTCCTCAGACTTTGTCACTTAAGGCTATCCTTGAGGAATTTGTGACGCACCGCGTAACTGTCATTAGAAGAAGAACAGAATATGACCTAAGAAAGGCAGAAGAAAGGGAACACATTTTGCTTGGATTAAAGAAAGCTCTCGATCATATCGATGAGATTATTCAGATTATTAAAAAATCTAAAGACACTACTGAGGCGCACGCAAATTTGATAAAGAGGTTTAAGTTTTCAACAATTCAGGCTACAGCTATTTTGGAAATGAAATTGTCTCGACTCGCCGGCCTTGAGAGAAAGAAGATCGAGGACGAGTTAAATGCTGTTCAAGAATTGATAAAAACCTTGAAGGAAATTTTGGCAAGTCCAAAGAAAATCCTTGGTATTATTAAAGACGAACTAAAAGAGGTAAAGGAAAAGTACGGAGATGAAAGACGCACCAAGGTTGTAAAACAATCCGCTGGCACTTTCTCTGAGGAAGATTTGATTCCAGACACGGAGAGTGTTTTGGTCTTAACCAAAGGCGGATATATAAAACGTACTGATCCAGAAGAGTACAGAAAACAAAAGCGTGGTGGCGTCGGTGTCGTGGATCTTGATACAAAAGAAGAGGATTTTGTTACTAATTTCCTTACTACAACCACTCACAGCGATCTTCTATTTTTCACGGACAAGGGTAAGGCTTATCAAGTAAAGATGTACGAGATTCCTGAAGGAAAGCGTGCTACTCGTGGAAAATCAATTGCCAACTTCATTTCTCTTTCATCAGACGAAAAAGTGACCAGCATACTGGCAATGCCTAAGGAAATTAAAAAATCAGACTTGTCTTTGATGATGGTTACGAAAACTGGTGTTGGAAAGAAAGTAGCAGCAAAGAATTTTCATGATGTGAGAAGAAGTGGTCTGATTGCAATCAAATTGCAAGACAACGACGAACTGATTACCGCTTCGTTTGTAGAGAAGGGTGATGATTGTATTGTTGTTACAAAAAATGGCCAATCTATTAGATTTAAAGAGGGCGATATTCGTGAAATGGGTAGAAACGCTGGCGGTGTCCGTGTTGTCCGATTGAGTAAGAATGACGCTCTTGTCGGAGCGGATATAATTAAAAAAGGCCAAAAAGATCCATCACTTCTAGTGATAATGGAAAATGGCTATGGAAAGAAAACCGAATTAAAAGAATACAAAGTGCAAAAACGAGGAGGTACAGGTATTAAAACTGCCAAAATAACCTCGAAGACGGGTGTCCTAATTGCTTCAAAAGTTATAGACGAGACTGAAACTGAGGAGGTAATTGCTATTTCAAAGAAGAGTCAGGTGATTCGTGTTGATGTAAAAGAAATTCCAGTAATCGGAAGACAAACTCAAGGAGTGAGAATAATGAAATTAAGAGAAGGCGACACTATTGCCTCTCTAACGTGTCTATAGTTTTCCACATTTTTCAGTAATTTTCTCAGTTTAGGGTATAATAGTTCTAGAGTTAAGAAATAAGAATAGTGAAAAGAGAACTAATAATTCTTAATTACTATTTCTTGGTTTTTAATTCTGTATAAATGTTTTCCGACCCTCAAAAAAATCTAGAGCAGTTTGTATTACAACCTGGTTATAAAGTAGCTGATCTTGGTTCCGGATCAGGTTTTTATACTTTTACTGCTTCAAAAATGGTTGGTGATAAAGGCAAGATATACTCAATCGACATTCTTAAAGACATGTTGCAGAAGATTAAGAATGAGGCGATTAGAAGCCATATTACAAACATAGAAACACTGTGGGGAAATATAGAAAAATTGGGTGGAACCAGATTGGCCGATTCTTCAGTGGATGCTGTTTTGGTTTGTAACACAATGTTTCAGTTGGAGGACAAGGATCACTTGCCATTTGAAGCGAAAAGAATTTTAAAATCGGGCGGTAGGATTTTGGTTGTTGATTGGAAAGAATCATACGGTGGTATGGGTCCTCAAGCGCATCATGTTTTTAGTCCTGAAATGGCAAAGAGTGTTTTCGAAAAGGCAGGTTTTATTTTTGAACGCGAGATAAAGGCCGGTGCACATCATTATGGTATAATATTTAAACGTGGTTAGTTAGTTTGTTTTAATTTAGTCATAAATTTACAGATCCATGAAATTTACTCCTTTCCAAGCAATCCTACTTTCAATTTTCGGTATTGCTATCGTCGGTGGTTTGGTCGTCATTGCTACAGTTAAGAACTCAAATCAAAAGGATATTGTACCTATAACGATTTGGGGAACTATACCAAATGCCGGCTTTTCTTCTGCTATTTCAAACTTAATTCAGGGTAGTTCAGGCCTAAAGATTACCTACGTAGAGAAAAGATCTGAAACATTTGATCATGATCTAATCGAAGCCATTGCTTCAGGCATTGGACCTGATGCAATTTTGTTGCCACAGGATTTGATTATGAGATACAGAGATAAGATTTTGCCTATTTCATACAACACCATTCCTCTTCCTACCTTTAAAAACACTTTTGTGGAGGAATCTGAACTCTATTTAGATAGTAACGGAATTCTAGCTGTACCATTTTCTATCGACCCTCTTGTGATGTATTGGAACCGCGACATGCTTTCGAATGCAGGTGTCTCTCTACCGCCATCTACTTGGGATGAATTCATTCTTTTAGCACAGAAGATTACAAAGAAAGATAAGAATTTAAATATCATAAAAAGCGCCGTATCTTTGGGTGAGTACAGAAACATAAGCAACGCTCAAGAATTAGTTTCGGCATTTTTCCTTCAAGCAAAAAATCCAATCACTGCCTTTGATTCCGGTCGTCTCGTAAGCACACTTTCGCCTGCAAGTTTAAGTACAATCGGCGCAATTAACTTCTATTCTGATTTCGCTAACCCTGTAAAACCTGATTATTCATGGAACCGATCACTGCCAAACTCAATCGACATGTTTGCTTCTGGTGATTTAGCATTTTATTTTGGTTTCGCCTCTGACGCCGACAGGATAAAAAACAAAAATCCAAATTTAAATTTTGATGTCACATATTTCCCTCAGCCAAAAGGTGCTCAGAACCTAATCACTTTTGGTAAAATGCAAGGTCTTGCGGTCTTGAGAACTTCCTCAAATGGTCCAGCTTCAATCAAAAATGTTTTGTATATTACAGATTCCGCCCCTCTTGAGCTTTACAGCAAGGCAACTGGTCTACCACCTGTAAGAAGAAGTATGCTCGTGGCCAATCCGAGCGATCCATACCAGGCGATTTTTTACAATTCCGCAATCAGAGCTAGGGCATGGCTAAATCCAAACCCTGCCAATTCCTCAGCTATTTTCCAGAGAATGATCGAGTCAATAACCAGTGGTGAGAGAGAGGTAGGTGAGGCGATTGAGGTTGC
>CAYSEN010000010.1:0-5790 GCA_964430335.1 uncultured Candidatus Saccharibacteria bacterium | reverse complement strand
ATGATGATGACTGCGGGTGGGGAGATGGGTCGCATAAATGAGGCTAAAGCAATTTTCGGTAAAGTTTTGGTAGGTTTTCTCATAATGATTTCTGCTTGGCTCATTGTTCACGCCATAAACGCAGGACTAATCAGTGATAGTTTTAGAAATGAAAGTGGTGGAGTAAATATTTTGTAATTTTAAAAACATGATTTCAAAGAAAATAAATAAACTAATTTGGGCTGTCACTTCCTTTGCTTTTGTCTTTCTAAATTCAACAAAAGTTTTTGCCGATCCACCAGTAGTTGGAAACGTTCCTACAATCCCAAATCCCCTCGGTGAGACCAAAACCATTGCTGGTTTCATTACACTTCTTCTCGACACCCTTTTACCCATCGCCAGCCTGCTTTCAATTTTCTTTTTAATCTACTCAGGTTTCCTCATGGTCATGGCCGGTGGAAACGAAGAAAAATTGGGGAAAGCAAAGAATGCATTCCTTTGGACCATTATCGGTATTGCTGTTTTGCTTGGCGCCAAATTACTTTCAACCGTCATTTGCGGTACAATTAGTCAATTAAGCACCACCAAGCTCTCATGCGTAGTAAAATAATCAAAACATTTAAATTGTCCTCCTCTTTGCTGGTAATTTTGCCAGCAAAGTTGGTGGCTCAGGCCCCTGTACTTGGTCCATTGGGCAATTCTTTGAAATCTCCTACAAATCTTACAGAATTCGTAAACAACTTCATTACGATTTTAAACCCTATTACTTTTTTCATTGCCGGCTTCGGATTCTTTGGACTTATCACAGGAATACTTAAATATGTTGGCGCTGGAGCGGACGAAGAGAGACTAGGCAAAGCAAAGCAGTTAATCGTGTACGGCCTAATCGGTATGTTCATAATATTTTCATTTTGGGGAATAGTTAATTTGTTTGCCAAATCTTATTTAGGAGTTAAATAAAAACTTATGATAAAAAACTTCCGCTATTTTTTTAGATTTGCTTTCGCCCTCGTCTTTTTATTTACTGTTCTGTTTTCCAATAGTGTAGGTATTTTGTATGCAGTTTGTGTTAACGGTAATGGTGACTATGTTGAGCCCGTAAATGGTGCTTGCCCGTCTGGCAGTTTTGATCCAAGTACAGGAAGTCCAGACAGTCAGAAATCTACCAGTGGGGTTACCAATAGCAATTCAAACACTTACACAAGTACTTTTACCACGTACTCAGGCGGAAACGGTAGTAACGTTACTCAGAATAACACCACTTACTCAGCACCAAAGGATAGCGGTGGGGTACTAACAAATATCAGCGGAGTTTTGGCACGTTTGGGTAATTTAATGAACCTTATCATTCCTTTCCTTGTAGGCCTTGCTGTATTTATCATTATCTACGGAATTTTGGGATACATTTCGTTTTCTGCAGATGAAGAAAAGAGGAAACAAGCTAGAGATTTCATTGCATGGGGAGTAATTGGGGTATTCTTGATGCTTTCAGTATGGGGGTTGGTTACTATCCTATTAAATACTTTTAATCTCAATAACAGTAACGCAATAGTTACCCAGACATATCCTGCATTTAACAACGGCCAGCCTACAACGGATCCTACTACTGTGCTCGAGTTAATTGACCGCATGAACAGTATTGGTAGTCGAATCATCCCATTCCTAATCGGAATCGCCGTGTTTATCATTATCCTAGGAATAGTCGGATATGTTCGCGACGGTAGTAATGAAGAGAAAAGGGCGGAGGGGAGAATGTTCGTGCTTTGGGGGGTAATCAGTGTATTTCTCATGCTGTCTATTTGGGGTCTCGTAAATATTCTGGTAAACAGTTTTAACCTAAATAATTCATTGCCGAAAATGCCCTCACTGCCTAAAATAGAGACGATTAATACCCCAAAATAGATTCGAAGGTATCCACAGTTTGATTGTTATTTGGCATAGAGGAGTTATAATGGATACATTGAAATTAAAAAGGTCGCCTAAATTATTAATTAATATTAAATTAGAATGAAAAAGTTTCTCGTCGGTTCATCATTGTTTTTGCTTCCAGTTGTAACCTTTGCACAAATCACACAAGCAGGAGGCGCTGGAACAATGACAACAATTAGTCAGGTTATTACCAGACTACAGAGTGTAATAAATCTTATTATTCCATTCCTAGTTGGTTTGGCCGTTTTGGTAATCATTTACGGTATCTTTGGATTCGTTTCTTCAGCAGGTGATGAAGAGGCACGTGCAACTGCAAAGCAGTTCATTATTTGGGGCGTCATCGGAGTATTTTTGATGCTCTCAGTATGGGGACTAGTTACTATCCTAGTAAATAGCTTCGGTACAGATGCTTCTGGTGCAAAGAATGCTGCAATCAACAACGGTATTCCAGTTGTTAATCCAGGTACTGGCTTCTAAATTTTACTATCATGAGTGCTGTTAATACACTCGTCAATAATATCAGCGATTTCATTTTGAAGCCGCTGATATTTTTGATGTTTGCTCTCGCAGGATTGGTATTTGTGTGGGGAGCCAAAAACTTTGTAGGCGCCGCAGACGACTCCGAAGCTCGTGCCAAAGGTTCACAGCAAATGATCTGGGGAATAATCGGAATGGTTATCATGGTTTCTGCAATAGTCATTAAGGAAATTATTGCTAACACTGTGACTAAACTCTAAAAATAAAAAACCGCGCGAGCCGATCGGCTCGCGCGGTTTTTTATTTTTAATTTTTAATATTCAACTCCTTTTCCTCGTTTTTTCTAAAAGCAATGAAAAGCGAGATTGTTAGTAAACAGATTCCAGAAATTGTGGCCCAGAGGCTCAATTTACTTTTTACTGTTGGCGTTTTGATTGTTTGTGATTTACCTCCACCTCCAGTTTTCGGAAGATTAGGATAAGAGTTTACAACACTGGCTGTTTGGTTGTAATTACCCTGAGAGGCGATTACGCTCGCAGTATTTGCAGAATTGTAGTTGTTGTACGCAACTGTTCCTCCTGTATTTGATTGATAGTAGTTATTATTGTAAGGAGAACTACCACCTGAATTTACTTGATAATAATTAGAATAGCTTGCAGTAGAACCACTAGAGTTGTATGCATTAGCTGATTGATATTGAGCAGTTGTACCACCACCGTTAGATGATGAGTAAGACTGGTATCCCGCAATAGTTTCTGCGGATGATACGGCAGGAATTAAGAGCAAAATAGCTAATGGGAGAATGCTAGTTAATTTAAGGTAGTTTTTCATATGTTTTCCGTTAAGTATTAATGCTTAACTTTGCACGTACATTATAACAAATATCAGCATATTGTCAATACATATATTTGACAAAACGTCAGAATATTGATATTCTTTGGCCAGTCAATTGAACCATGAAATCGCTTATTTTTTCCGTCATTGTTGCCATCACCATGTCGCTTTCGACCTTTGGCCACGATTCGGATTGGTGGTGTGATTGCTGGGGAACTACCCCAGGTTACGGTTATACCACCGGTGGCAACACCAGTGGCACGGTTGGTACCTACCAAACCAATCAACCGGTTGTTTCCGCTGGAAACACCGGTTACTACACGAACACTGCCACATCCAATCCAGGAGGAACGCTTGGTCAGTACCAAGTAACCACCAACTCGGTGGCGAATGGTACAACCGGCGAGTACCAGAATACTCCGGGTAACAATCCAACAGGGGGCACGATCGCCTCGTACAAAGAGATCCCGAGGTTGGCCATTACCCTAAGTGGGGTGATCACGACTCAGGGTGGCACACCTGGCACCACCTACGCGGTCGAGGCTTCGGATGACCTCGTTCATTGGGTGAAGGTCGGGGAAGTCACTTCCGACCTATCAGGCAATCAAAATTTCACAGTGACCCTCGATGCCCCAAAAAGGTTTTATCGAGTCAGTCACTAACACGACGGAGTTTGGAATTTCCAAGCTCCGTTTTTTTTTGTATTCAAAAAATCATTCTTTTGGACAATAAAAAAAGCGAGAGTGACCGAAGTCTCTCTCGCTTGTGAATTTACTGATTTAGGGCGTGAATCCCTCGTCTCACCTCAACCACGAAGGGCGTGTTGCCCTCAGGGGTCAAGGTTACGAATCTCGAGTTCCAGTGAGCCTCCACTGGAGCATTTGTCACCACTCGACCTTTCCAGTCGAGGTGAGGTGCGACCTCGCCCTCGTATTGAACCCACATGTTCTTCCCGCGTTCAACGGGTTCGAACCTGAGGAGCTCGTTCGGCCGAATGTCGATCCTTTCAGACCGATTCGGGGTTAACGTCACGTAGGTGACGGTTGGCGTGGAGACTGGCGTTACACCAGCCTGTGCCCGGTTCAACGTGTGTACGTTGACCGTAGTGAAGATCATACTGATGACCCAGAGAACAAAGGCGAACGCCAGTATTCCCTTGACCCACTTCCATATCTTACTTTCGCCGTGGCCATGACCATGACCTCCTCCGTGACCACCACCAGCAGGAGCTGAATGAGCCTGAGCTGCGGGGGCCGGGGCATGGGCGTCGTGACCACCACCGGTGGTCTTTGCGCCAAACAATTTCCTGCTTATTCCCCAGATTATGAGTCCGAGTACAACAAGAATGACAATCACTGCGATCGTCATAATGCCGTCCGTGCTCTTCACGAACCCGATAATCGCATCGTTGGTGAGTTTCGGGAACAAGAAGAGCGATAGGCACCGGACCACGACTCCGATCGTAGTCCACCAGCCGATCCACCTGATCACCTTTCCATCCTTGTTGAAATGGAAGGCCATGAGGATCAGTGTGGCCACTGCGAGCAGAAATACCGGTACCAACCCGAGGTTGTTCCTCAAAGGTATGATACTGAGGCACAGGAAAGCAAAGCTCTCCCACACCAAGATTCCCCTGGCGAACGCGATGTAGCGGTCGCCAGAAAGGCGAGCGCTACGAATGAGCTTCTTGAAAAGCCCGACGAGGCCGTGTTCCTGACCCTGAGGTGTACCGTTGACCACCATGTCAACGATGATTCCCAGTGGTGCCGCGTAAATCGCCACCAATGAGAGCCAGAAGGTGCACCAAAGCCCCGCTCCAGCTACCATACTGGAGCCATTCATCCCGAAAGGGAGACTGAGGATCCAGTTCACTGTTCCACCAGTAGGCTTCCCGAAGAAAGCGGTGGTGGCGAACCCGGCCAATTCTGGGAACCAATCCCACTGGCCGATGATCACTCCCAAAACCACAAATGGCAGCGGGAGCAGGATCGCAATCAGGGCGAGGTTAATCACCCCTTTTAAGTATGTCTCGGTGTTTGCCGAGACCTTTGCCCTGACCTGCTGGGCATTGAGCCCGAGCAGCTGGGCTAACAAACCTACAGTCTTGAACAAGTTTTTCATTTCGGACTGGGCGAGTTTAGCTCGCCGTTTTGGGTTTTTTGAAATTGTTTTACTTCGGGAAAAAGATCGCTTTCACGATCGTGAGGGGGATGCTGAGCAACCGGCTCAACCATCCTTTTTTCGCCTCACGCTCACGCGCAAGGCGTGATTTTTCGAGTTGCGCAATGGCTACTCGACGCGCAAGGTCTTCGTTTACCGGCTGGAGATTAGTGTCCAGCCAGTCCCCGACTTGATCTCGAAGGCGTATCTTTGGCGGGGCAGAGGGGGCACCGTGACCCTCGTCATGGTGCTTATCCTTCGGCTTTGGAAGTCCTTCCGCGATGAGCTTTTTGAGGCTCTCGCGAGTTTCGGCGATCTTGATGATCTCCGCTCTCAGAGTCTCCGCTTCAGCTGGAGCGCATTTGGCCATTGCCTCTTGCGCCCATTTCAAGAACTCACGGTCGAGGTCCG
>CAYSEN010000009.1:15505-35085 GCA_964430335.1 uncultured Candidatus Saccharibacteria bacterium | reverse complement strand
GAAATTTTAGCTGTAGCCACTCCGACTACAAAATCTGCACCGCCATAGTAGAAATACAATTTTTCTTTCCTTTGAATTACTCCACAAGGAAATACAACCCCTGGAACAATACCTTTTTGTTCATAGACTTCGGTCGGTTCAAATATTGGGAATACACTTCGTGACAAAACCACTGTAGGGTCCTTTAGGTCTAAGAGAGCTACACCGATTCTGTAGTGTGTGGTGGTCGATACTCCGTGATAGAAGAAAAGCCATCCTTTTTCAGTTTTGATCGGCGGACAAGCCAATCCTGTCTTAGCACCGTCCCACATTCCGTGTCTCGGGCGAACTATCGGTATACATGATTTAACTGGCTCGTTTTCAAAATTTAAGGTTTCTACAAAGTCCGCGCAGATCATGTCATCCATTCGGTGAATTATCATGTATTTGCCATCAATTTTTTCAGGAAAGATGCACGCGTCCTTATTTGAAACTGCGGAATAGGTGATTATTTTCGGCATCTCCCAGTTCCACTTTCTGCTCAACAAATCGTCTTTAGAAATCGATGTTGCTGCAACTCTAGGTGTACTACCATCGTAGGCGGTGTAGAAAACATAGACCCGATCCCCGATGAGGGTGGCTCTCGGATCCTCACATCCATGTTTTTCAAAGTCTGCGCGAGGCGAATAGATTGGATTTTCTGAACGCTCGTCTATTTTAAATCCATCTTTAGAAACCGCTAAACCCCATGTGGAGTAATTATCTTTGGTAACAGCGCGATAGAAAATGTAAACTTTGCCATCAACTTCAACAGCCGCCGGGTTAAATGTTCCTCCGGCTTCGAAATCCTTATTTTCTCTTGGGCTTATGATCGGGTTCTCTTTGCTTCTTGAGAATAAAACAGGTTTACCTTCCATTGCATTTAGGAATTTATCCAAATTTACCCTAGCGATACAAGAATGCGTGTCTGTGCCTCCATAGTAAATTTCCAGCATATCATCTTTTATCATGGCTCCAGTAGGGAAGATTACGTTCGGTATTTGTCCAACTTTTTCATAGTATTCTTCAGGCACCATGAAAGCTCCTTTAGTTTTGGCAATGATTTTTTTAGGATCATCCTTGTCTAGAAGCACCGCTTCGATTCCGAAGGATCTGTTACCGTGAAAATATCCTTGAATGTGAGAGTAAATCACCAACCAGCCTTTTTTAGTGAGTATAGGTGGAGCACCGAGTTCGATTTGTTCGTTATCAGTACGGCGAATTTTATAACTGTAATCCATTGCTTTGGCACGCCAATTAGCCCAGAAGTCCTGTGACCACATATCAGATTCCTTTTCAAATTCCACGTAACAAATTTCAGAAGGCGGTTCGTCGGTTTTGATAGTTAAGAGTGCGGCAAATTTACCATTTATTTTTTTTGGAAAAAGAGCCATTGCCTTGGAGTTGAATGGTGTGATCAGGTGTTTTTCCAAAAGGTTTAATTTCTCGTCGTATTTTGCTAAACCAATATGAATACCGTCTTTTTGAATAGGGAACATTGAGAGTGCTGTATAGAACATGTAGTGTGTCTTACCGATAGTGGTAACTCGAGGGTCTTCACATCCGAATTTTTCCCATTCCATTTCGGGTTTAATAAATTCTTTTCGGTTTTCGTAGTGAATGCCATCAGAACTCTCAGCAATTCCAATCGAGGAAACTGAACGACGAACCCCGTCTTTTATTTTCGCGTCAGATTGAGCTCTGTAAACAGCAAAAGTTTTTTTAGACTTTACATCATTTTTAAAAGGGCACCAATTAAATGCCCCCTGAGATTCCCAGTCGTGCTCTATCACGGGTGACAGTATCGGATTGTGTTCTTCTCGTTCTAGTATGAACATGTTTTGTTAAATTTAGTTTAAACTTTTCTTCTTAATTTCTGTGGTTTCTTGGTCTTTGAGTCGAATGACTCAAAGATTTTGCTTAGCGGTGCGTTTGCGACGCAGGTATATTTGTCACCACCTCCATAGTAGACGTAAACCGTTTTGTTTTTAAGTACTGCGGCACAAGAATATATAACTCCAGTTTTCCATTCGTTTTCGTACCAATGGTCAGGGGTTAAAAGAGGTTGATCTGACCTGGCGATTATTTTTTGCGGATCCTTAAGGTCAAGCAAGAGTGCTCCGAGTTTGTATTTATGCATTTCGTCTTTGCTCACTGCGTGGTAGAAGACGAGCCAGCCTCTTTCGGTTTTTATTGGAGGTGGTCCAACCCCTCTCCACCAATTATCCCAACCATCCTTTCTGTATTTTTGGTTGAATTTACTATGTATTGTAATCACTCCAGAACCAAGGTCTTCTAGGCGGTCAACGTAATCTATTTGAATGTCAGGTGAAATACTGTGTAGAATCGCAAATTTATTATTTATTTTTTCTGGGAATAAAACCCAATTTTTATTTATCTGATTTTTCGGAGAAATGATCATTGGCTTTTTCCAATTCAGTTTACCGCTCAAAAAATCAGTCTCTTTGATAGAGGTGACACCTATACGAATAAAGTTCCAGCCATCGAACGTGTTAAATGTTACGTATATTCTGTCGCCGATTTTTACCATTCTAGGGTCCTCAACTCCGCCCCAGCTACCACCTGAAGGAAATAATTTAAAATCGTAATTTTGATTAGATGATTGCAATCTTTGATCTAGAAGATCAAAAGTGAACGCTGGGTAAGGCAGACCTTTTGTAAAATCATAGCCATCATGACTATATCTGTATCCAAATCGAGAGACGCCATCATCACCAATTGCTCTGTAAAGTAGGTGAACAACACCGTGGTCGTCCACGTAAACCGCCGGGTTAAAAGTACCATTTGACTCCCACCATCTTTCTTCATTGGGAGAAATGATCGGGTTATTTTCGTAACGATTTAGTAATGCTGGTTTCTGTTCGTGTTTGAGATAATTTTTCCGCAGATTCCTAAAAATAATTGTAGCAACAATAAAAACAAAGAATACAAAAAGTAGGAATACAATTATTAAAGTTGAATCAGTTGTTTGAACCATTTAAATTGATTCTATTTAGCCTTAACTCTACCGTAGTTATCCTCAATTCTCACGATGTCATTTTCGTCGAAATCTCCTCTAGCAATCTCTAGGAATGATACGGTTGCACTGCCCGCGGTTAGTCTGTGTTTGGTACCTCTTGGAATATTAAATTCACCCCCGATCTCTATAGGGAGAGAGTTGTCATCTAGGGTTACGAAACCATTACCTGAAAGTATTTTCCAAAATTCATCTCGGTGCGCATGTGTCTGAAGACTAAAAGCTTGATTTGGCTCGACGGTAATAATTTTTACAGTCACTTTTTCATTGTCAGAAAATTTGGTAAATGAGCCCCAAGGTCTCTTTTCAAAATAGGGAAGTTGTGATGAAGAGTTGTTCATAATTTATGCAGACATTATATCATCGATATGCCTAAACTATAATCAACAGCTACAAAATTTTTCTTAACAAACTAAAAGTAAAGATTTTAGAAGAAAAATATTCGAAAACAGATTTTCAAAAATTTCAAATTACTCATTTTAATAATATAATTAGAATGCAATAAATTTTTCAAAGAAAAACCTTACAAAAATGATAAACAAAAAAATAATTAGAACCGCTATTACAGTAATACTGTTGTCCTTTATAACCTACGCCGGACTACATATAAAGGACAACTACGAATATAAAGGTCATGGTTCCTACGGAGGCGAAGTGCTTATAGGACACAGATTGTATAAGGCGTACGTAGCAGATAATGATATACAGAGGGGTAAGGGTCTTAGTGGTAGACCGAAGCTGGCGGACAATGAATTGATGGCTTTCTTTTTCGAGAGGCCCGATAAATACGGAATATGGATGAAGGACATGAATTTTCCGATTGATATTTTGTGGATCGACGATTCCTATAAAATTGTTTTTATGAAAAACGATGCTCAGCCGGATTCTTATCCTGAAGTTTTTTTACCAACAACCTCAACTCATATTATTTTGGAAGCCAATTCCGATTTTATTGAAAAAAATAATTTAAAAATTGGAGATAATGTTGTATTTAAAAATTTTTAAATATTGGTTTTAAATTAAGTATATTTTCCAACAGTAATTTTGAGAAAAATTTTACAGTTTTTTGTTTGTATCGCCGAGTGCTAATTTTCTGCTTGTCCACTGTTTTTTCTTTTGATTATGAATAGTAGAATGTAGAAACAAAAGTCAGAAAAATAATTTAAAATTTACTCGTAAAAATTCAGCACTATGGCAACCAATAAGAAGTCTGTGGAAAAGGAAATAACTTGGGTCAAGAACGTTCAAAAACGCGACGGTTCTGTTGCGCCTTTTGATCTAGATAGAATTGTGACTGCGATTAACAAAGCAATGATTCACACAGGTGAAGGATCTGAACAGGAAGCTCGCTTGGTGGCGAATAAAGTTCTTGCCGATCTGATCAGAATTGTTAAAAAGCATAAAAATTTTATTCCAACAGTCGAAGGCATTCAGGATTCTGTAGAAAAGGAATTGATTCTTAGTGAATATGTTAAAACGGCAAAGTCATACATTTTGTATCGCGAAAAAAGATCTAAATTACGAGAAAAAGGTCTTCATGTTCCTGAGAGAGTTAAAAAGTTAGCTTCAGACAGTAAAAAATATTTCCGAAATCCTTTAGGTGAGTTTGTCTACTATAGAACGTATTCAAAGTGGATTGATGCCGAAGGCAGAAGAGAGACTTGGATTGAGACCGTCGGGCGATATATAGATTTCATGAAGGAGAACGCCGGCAAGAAATTGAAGGATTCCGAATACGAAGAGTTAAGACAGGGGATTCTAAATCATGAAGCAATGCCTTCAATGAGATTGTTACAATTTGCTGGAGCCGCGGCTAGAAAAACCAATGTTTGTGCCTACAACTGTTCATTTATCGCTCCTGAAAACTTCCGCGACATCGCAGAAATTATGTATGTTTCAATGTGTGGAACTGGAGCCGGCTGGTCCGTTGAAAGTCAAAACGTCCAAAAGTTTCCACAAATAAAACTTCAAACAGGCAAGAAATTACAAAACCACGTAATTGATGACAGTAAAGAAGGTTGGTGCGACGCTTTCATTTTGGGAACTCACGCTTGGGTTTCAGGCAATGACGTTGAATTTGATTTTTCTCAATTACGACCAGCTGGAGCCAGACTTAAAACTATGGGAGGCAAGTCTTCTGGCCCAGATCCAATAAGAAGACTTCTAGCTTTCACAAGAGAGAAGATTTTGAAGAGACAAGGAAAGAGACTCACAAACCTAGATGTTCACGATATCATCTGTATGATCGGTGATTGCGTTGTGTCAGGAGGCGTACGAAGAAGTGCCATGATTTCTCTATCAGATTTGGATGACAATGATATTCGCGATTCAAAGAGAGGTCAGTTCTATCTTACAGAGCCACAAAGAAGTCTCGCAAACAACTCAGCTGTTTATCTACAAAAACCATCGAATAACGATTTTCTAAACGAGTGGGTGGCACTTATGAATAGCGGTTCTGGAGAAAGAGGAATTTTCAACAGAGGTTCGCTAGCTAAGACTTTGCCAGAAAGGAGATTGGAGGTCTTGAAGGAATACTTTGATCCGAGCGGTAAGACGATAGTTGGATCGATCGGAACAAATCCTTGCGGAGAAATCATTTTGCAGTCCAAACAATTCTGCAACTTGTCAGAGGTTGTGGCACGAAAAGAAGATGATGAGAAAACTCTATTAAAAAAGATTCGATTGGCTACTATTTTAGGAACATACCAATCTTCACTTACAAACTTCCCATATCTTTCTAAGGAGTGGAAAGAACATTGTGAACAGGAAAGATTGCTAGGAGTTTCAATAACCGGTCAATGGGATTGTCCAGCCGTAAGAGATGCAAAAGTTTTGCAAAAATTGAAAGCTGAAGCTATTAAGACCAATCAGATCTATGCTAAAAAGTTCGGTATCAACGCTTCCACCTGTATTACCTGCGTAAAACCATCTGGAACCCTGTCACAAACAGTAGACTGTTCTTCAGGTATGCACCCAAGACATTCTCCTTTCTACATTAGAAGAATTAGAATTTCTGCTACCGATGCCTTGTTTAAGATGTTGAAGGATCAAGGTGTTCCATATCATCCAGAAGTTGGTCAGTCTATCGATTCAGCGACTACATATGTTCTGGAATTTCCAGTTAAGGCTCCAGGCGGATCAATCTTTAGAGACGACCTAACAGCGATACAACAATTGGAACACTGGAAACTCTTGAAAGAGAATTTTACAGAACACAACCCATCAATCACAATTTCTGTAGGTGAAGACGAATGGATTGAGGTCGCAAATTGGCTTTACTCTCATTGGGATATTATCGGAGGACTTTCATTCTTGCCTAGAGACAACCATGTCTACCAACTAGCTCCTTATGAACCAATCGACGAGAAGACCTACAATGAAATGATAAAGAGAATTTCTCATATAGACTTCTCAAAAATTATTACTTACGAAAAACAGGATGAGACTGAGGTGAAGAAGGAGATGGCGTGTGTTGCTGGCGTCTGCGAAGTGGTTTAGAAAAATAGGAAGTCCCGCGCCCGTTTATTTGGGCGCGGGACGACCATATTTTTCTTAACCCCGTACTAATTTTGCCGTTCATTACTTTCCTATAAAAATTTAGGATTGGTTTTTGTTTTGCAAACTAGCCCGCGTGCGCGTATAACGTGTACGCTTCGGGCGAAGCGGGCTAACTTCTTTGAAAAATCGCAAAATTTAGTACTGGGGTAGGATCTGAAAAATTTTAATCACACTCGAGTTTCCATTAAAAAAAGAAAAATCCCCGCGCACCTTCGGTGCGCGGGGATTTGTTTTAGCTCCCCAATACATTACCACGTCTTGCCATCTCTCTGAGGTGCTCGTCCTTGTTGGCTCTTTCAGCAAGTCTTCTGGCAAGTTCTGGGTCGCTCGGTTCATAACCGTTACAGTCCTCGAGACTAACAGGGTACCCTTCAATTGGTATTCCCGGCTCATCAGCATCTTGTGGGCGTAAATGAAGAGTTTCTGTGTACCCGCAGTGTCTGCATGGTATATTGTCTGCCATAAAAAACTTCTCAATAACTGAGAGAAGTTTAGCACTATTTTAAGTGTAAAGAGAAAGCCGCCGCCCTTACGGGCGGCGGCTTTCATTTGCTTTGTGCCTATAAGCCGAATTCTGTCCGTTGCTTGCGCAACTGAATAGTTATTTGTCTGGGCTCGCAATTACTTGCGGGCTCGGGCGGCACTCCTGTCTTGCGACAGGCACGGCCTTGCACTCAGGTAAGGATTTTGTCGTTGCACCCTCGATATTTCTATCAAGGCTTTCCGACCGAAGTCGGAATTCTTTGGCTTTCGCCAAAAAACGTCTCTGTTCGCACCTCTCGGATTGCTCCGGACGGGCGTTACCCGCTACCTTGCTCCCTGTAAACAGGGGAGTGTTCGGACTTTCCTCCCTTGGTTTAAAACCAAGAGCAACTATTCAACACAAAGGCACGCAAATTATAACATGTCAATGTTTTTAGAGCAAATAATAACGAACGGCTATTTTATGTGAGATTTTACTGGTATAATTTCCTCAATAATAATTATTTTTTAAAATTATGAAAAAAATTCGAGTCGGCATAAATGGCCTTGGCAGAATCGGAAGAGCTTTTCTAAAAACAGCCATGGAAAATCCTGAGTTGGAAGTGGTGGCTGTAAATGATTTGGGTGATATTTACAACATGGCCTACCTTTTAAACTACGATTCAGTTTATGGCAGAAGTGGTTTGGACGTAAAAGTGAACGCGGGAAGTCTAGTAGTCAAAGGACAGAAAGTACAATTTTTGTCAGAAAAAGAACCAGCAAAATTACCTTGGAAGGACTTAAATGTCGATGTTGTAGTGGAGTCAACCGGATTTTTCACAAGTTTTGAAAAGGCCAAAGCCCATATTACAGGGGGCGCGAAAAGAGTTGTGATTACCGCTCCAGTGAAAGACGCTGATCCAGAAGGCGCAACTGTTTTAATGGGAGTTAATGAAGAAAAACTCAGTAAATGTATTGTAAGCTCAAACGCTTCATGTACCACAAACGCCTCAAGTCCGCTTATTGCAATTTTGGACGAAGCTATTGGAATTGAAAAAGCTCTGTTAAACACTGTTCACGCTTACACTGCTACTCAAGCACTAGTAGACGCGCCTGCTGGTAAAAAAGGTTTGCGAGAGGGAAGAGCGGCGGCACTTAATATTATTCCTTCGAGCACTGGTGCAGCTGTTGCCGTAACAAAAGCTTTTACAAAATTAGAGGGTTTGTTTGATGGAATTTCAATCAGAGTTCCCGTACCAGTCGGATCAGTTGCAGATATTACTTTTATTGCAAAGAAAAATACTACTGTTGAGGAAGTAAATGATGTTTTAAGAAAAGCAGCGAAGTCTGAACGATGGAAGGGAATTTACGATGCAACTGACGAAGAACTTGTCTCTACAGATATTGTGGGAAGACCTGAGGGAGCAATAGCTGACCTCACTATGACCCGAGTCGTCGGAGGAAATCTCGTAAAGGTAATGGCTTGGTACGATAATGAAATGGGGTATACACATACTCTAGTTCGACATGTGATTGAAGCGGGGAAGTTAATATAAATTCTATGAAAAAATCGGATAAAATTGCAGGAATTGTTTCGGTGATAGCAATAGTTTGTACAATTTTTTATTTATTTAGATCAAAAATTGTTTTTACTGCTGGTAATGAATCCTTGTATGTTGTTGGTGCCGTATTCTTTTTTAGTATTTTTGTCATAGTTCAGCATTATATTGTAATAGGTTTAACACTAAGGGGAAGGATTAGGGCTTTTAATACTCTAGCTAATAAATATTCTCTTAAACACTCCTACACGAATAAGATTTTTTTTATACCATATGGAAAATTAAATACTTTGATTGGAAATATAAATGGCCATTTAGTTGAAATTACTGATGGTTCCTTTCTACCCGGTATGGGAGAGGTTGTTAGATATGTTTCACTCAATCAAATATTTCCTGGATATACACCAAGAAAATCTTTGAATATGGACACAAAAATATATATCGATGGTCAAAATGTGACTCCAGAGTATCCGCAAAGTTGGGTTTTGTGGAGAAACCCATTTATGAAGATAAAATTCCTAAAGAAATATCTGGCTGAAAATCTTTCCAAATAGATTGCTATTCTTAAGTGGTTTCGATACCGAGTAAGAGTAATTTAATAAGAAATAAGAACACTGACATACTATCTTTTAGCGTCTGAGTTCTCGGATTTTAAAGAGGTGAGCAGTGAGGTAGGTTTAATAATTTAAAAATGTGAAAAAATATTATATAAGTGGAATTGTAATAATTATTCTAGTAGTCAGCTTCTATGCTTATTTGAGGAATAATGTAACCTGTTATGATGGGTACGGTTCGGGACAATACTTTTCTCGTGCTGAATTCTTTAAAAAAATAGATAATGGGGTTACTCCACAAGAAGATTTTTCAACTATGCTTAAAGACTTGAATGATGATAAACTCGCTTTTGAGAATTATAGATGTGGTGGTACAAATTATCTAATAAAAAATGGTAATAAATTCAAGGAGGTAAGTAAAATTAATTTTCAGAATTTTGTTAATGAAAATTCATCTGGACTTGTAAAAATTTGGCAAAGTGGAAATAGTCCCTATTTTGTAGATGATATAAGTACTGGTAAAAAGTACTATTTCAGTATTGAAAATGGAAAGTATGTTCTTACCGAAAGAAAGCAGGTTTGATACCGAGTGTGAATTATCTGTTAAAATATACATGATCTGCAATATAATCTGAACGATGAAAGACAGCTCGTTTTATTAAAATTGTGAAATAGTGGGACATGTAGTGAAAGCAGGTAAACTAATATAAATGAAAAAAACTTTCAAAATAGTAGTAGCGATTTTAGTTGCAGGTATTTTGGGGTATCTCTTTTATTATTTTATTTCATCAAACAGATCATCAGACAGACTAAAAGAATGTCCTGATGAAAAAATAGTAAACGAAATGCCGGGATCTGCACCGTCGTCATATTATGTTATGGATGGAGTACGCAAAGAAATCAATGAATACAGTAGCGAATGGGTTAAGGCTAACTGCAATGTTCCTGTTCAAAAAGTTTACTAGATCAACTTTAGATTTTAAATAAAAAACCCGCCTAGGAATAAGCGGGTGAGTTTCGGCGACGTGTCAGAAAATCCTTTGAACGAGCCCTAGGTCGTAGACGTATTTGGACACAATGTAGGTGCGTGTGCCACCTATCTTCAGTCCACGGGACTTCCTGTTGATTTCCCACAAGATGGGACGAATCTTTTTTCGGCTTCCTGTAGTCGACCCTGAGCCTGATATACGGTAATACCTAGCTCAGAAGCGACGAACTTCATAAACCGGCCACTTGCAAGGGCAACCGCAAGCTTCGTGTGCTTTTCACTGAGCACATTTTTGCCAGAGAATACCTTTGCGACGAGCTCTATGTCCCAGGCATATCTCCATAAGAGTGGAACCCTGAGTTGCTGTACTTTTGCACCCATCTCGTGTGAAAGGTGAATTCTTAATGTTCTAAGTGCGTACCTCACGTGGTTCTGGACCGTGTTTTTCGAAATCCTCATTCCCTCCGCCACTTCCTTGACGGTCAGGCCAGAACCCAACAAATGACAGATTTCGGATTGTCTCTCGGTAAGACAGATTTCTCGCATAACAAAATGTGTACTGAGCAACAGGCTACAAAAAACCAACTAAAATTGCAATAAAAAACACTCTCGAGTGAGAGTGCGGATCTAGGGAGTTGGGTTCTTAAAAATTTCTTTGGCCAAGCCTCGGTCGAAGGCGTACCTGACGAGAATGTAGATTCGACTATGTGCACCGATTGCCGAATTATCGTCCAAAGACTCGCCCAGTTTTAGACTCGCCGATTGTATGTGGGCGTTTACCGTGTATGTGGTGATACCCATTCTCCGAGCGACCTGACGGGCCGAGTATCCTGAGGCGAGGAGTGTCGCCACTTCACTTTCCCTGTCGCTCAGCACCTCGTGCTTTTTGTCAGCAAAGATAGCTTTGGGCCGCTCCTCGTTCCAGGCGTACCTGTAGACCAGGACTATTTTGGGACGATGGCCCTTCTCTGGCAAATCTGGGGCCGTGCCCGGAATAAGGTGTGCTTTGACCTTCTCGAAGGCTTGGGTTACGTGAGTATTGACTGTGTAGCGAGACAAACCGAGCATGCTCGCAACGATACCCACTTGATGGCCTTGACCGAGTATTTTGGCCACCTCCAACTCTCTGCTTGATAATTTTGTGTTCATTTGTGCGTTTGTACTATGAAATAAGCTACAAAAAACCGACTAAAATTGCAATAAAAAACAGCCGTCATTTTATTTGGCTGTTTTGGACTTTAATTCCAGAGGTGGTACCAGTCCGTTCGTAAACGCGAACAGCATCATGACTTTGGCGGATGTCATACCGCTTGTTTCGTATGCTGTCCGTATTTTCGTAAGTACTCTACGAACGTGTCTGTTGACCTCTGATATCGTCAAACCAAGTTGATTGGCAATTTCTTTTCTCGGTTTGCCACCCACGAACACTTGTAACACCACTCTCTCCTGGTCGGTGAGTTCTACCGGTATTTCTCTGTCAGTGCTCATATTCTATATATAAGAATATCTCTAAGGTGTAAAAACACAAACAAGTTGTGCTAGAATATTTGTATGAAAATTTATTTTGGAAGCGATCATGCCGGTTTTATGTTGAAATCAAAACTGGTAACTTTTGCAAGATCTCTAGGCTACGAGGTTTTTGATTTAGGTCCAGACAAATACGATCCGCTCGATGATTACCCGGATTATGTTGTACCAGTGGTTAAAGCTGTTTTGTCTGACAAAGATTCAAGAGGGGTAATTTTGGGGGGTTCTGGTCAGGGAGAAGCTATGGTCGCTAACCGTTTTAAAGGTATTCGAGCAGTAGTTTTCAATGGTCAGTATGCACCAAAGGATAATAGGGAATTACCAAACGAGATTAAGATTTCAAGGGAGCACAATGATTCAAACGTCCTATCTCTAGGCGCAAGATTTTTGAACGAGGAAGAGGCTACTCAAGCATTAAAATTATGGCTCGACACTGAATTTTTAAATGAGGAGAGGCATGTTCGCAGAATTAAAAAAATCGACGAAATGGTTTAAATAACATGGTTGATATAATTCCCGCGATAATTGCAAAAAATATTGAGGACCTAGAAGACAAGATGTCGTCTTTATCTCAACTTGTGCCGATTGTACAGATAGATGTTTTAGACGGTAGCCTGGCACATGTAAGAAGCTGGCCATACCAGTCACCATCAAAAAGTGATTTATATTTTGAAAGCATAGTCAATGAAGAAGCCGGTTTTCCTTTTTGGAAGGATTTAGATTTCGAGGCGCATCTCATGGTAAGAAAACCGGAAGATATTATTCCTGATTGGATTTCCGCAGGGGCATCAAGAATTATTTTCCAGATTGAAGGAGTTTCGGATTTCGAAAGTGTGTTTGAGGCGATGCCTCAAGGTGTTGATTTGGGAGTTTCTATTGCGCTCGATACACCCGATGAAAAAATAGAGGCGATCGCTGATAAGGTTTCAATAATCCAATGCATGGGTTGGAATATTCAGAGTTTAGGTTTGCAAGGTCAACCATTTAATGAAAAGACTATCGATCGAATCAAACATTTAAGACATAAATATCTAGATCATGTTATTAGCATCGACGGCGGAGTTAATCTAGATAACGCACAAGCTTTGGTATCAGCTGGGGCAAATAGATTGGTTGTCGGTTCGGCTCTTTGGCAGGGAAATTCTGTCGTAGAAAATTTAGAGGAGTTTAGTAAAATACAATAATGTCTCTACACGAATCAACTGTAAAAGATTTAGAAGTTCAAGCAAACAAGATTCGACAAGATATTATCGAAATGCTTGTTACAGCTGGTTCGGGACACACAGCGGGTCCACTTGGCATGGCAGATATTTTTACCTATTTGTTTTTTTACGGACTGAAGCACAATCCCAAAATCCCTGACTGGCCGGAAAGAGACCGGGTTGTTTTGTCGAATGGACACATTTGTCCAGTGCTTTATGCATCCATGGCAGAAGCAGGATATTTTCCAAAATACTGGCTCAACAATTTGCGAAAATTTGGCGCTCCTCTTCAAGGTCATCCGCATCGAGAATTTTTGCCGTCACTCGAAACAAGCTCGGGTCCTCTAGCCTCCGGGTTGTCCCAAGCTGTTGGTATGGCAATCGCCAATAGAATCGATGAAGGGAAGTCTTCGAGTAAATTTATCTACGCACTTTTGTCCGACGGCGAACATGACTCCGGAAATATTTGGGAAGCTGTGTTGCTTGCCGGTAAAGAAAAACTCGGAAATTTAATTGCAGTTGTGGATAGGAATAATATTCAAATTGACGGTTTTACAGAAGACATTATGCCCGTCGAACCTTTTGCAGATAAGTACAGGGCTTTCAATTGGCACGTCGAAGAAATAGACGGCCACAATTTTATGGCTATAGATGAGGCTATAAATAAGGCTAAGGCTGTTTTTGATAAGCCGAGTGTTATTATCGCGCGCACCATCCCAGGAAAGGGTGTTCCGGCTTTCGAAAAGAAATTCGAATGGCATGGTAAACCACCAAACAAAGAAGAAGCAGAGATGGCCCTCTTAGCACTTAGGACATTAGGTGGTACAATAAAGGGCGAGCATCAGTAGTTTTTTAATAAAATGATCGCAATAAAAAACTTTGGAGATAATAATTTATCAGACAAAACTAGAAAGTTTGTATTTTTCATTTTGTCATATCTTGTCTTCACTCTTTCTCTATCATTTTTTGGAGCGATTTTTGTCACCTTACAGAAAGGTACAAGACTAAATAGTTTTCTAGACGTCGTAATTGCAATACTCAAGGAACTGTACTTTTTAACTCCTGATCATGCTGGTGTTTGGTACGTTTTGTTTATCATAATGTTTTTCTTCGGCGGATATTGGTTACATTGCTCAAAAGATTTTCCTAAGAACAACCTTTTTAATCTAAAAGCCTTTCTTAGCTTTGGAATGCTTATGCCTCTCTCGACAACTTTGTTACTCCACGTAGTAAATTTGGTATCTTAAAATTGTTCACTCAGTAAAGATTTATCGGTTGCTAAAATGCTGAACACACTTTTAAAATTAAATTCTAAAATGTTCGACAAAGATGTTGAACAGATTCCAATCCGAAAGGGTTTTGGAGAAGGCTTGCTAATCGCTGGAGAAGCTGACAAAAATGTTGTCGGACTCTGTGCTGACCTTACAGAATCGACTCAGATGCACCTGTTTAAGAAAAAATTTCCGGAAAGATTTGTTGAAATCGGAGTAGCTGAACAAAATTTGGTGACAGTAGCATCAGGAATGGCCGCAATGGGAAAAATACCTTTTTGTTCTTCGTATGCCATGTTTAGCCCTGGCAGAAGTTGGGAGCAGATTCGTACCACTGTTTGTTACAACGACCGGCCGGTAAAAATTGTTGGGTCGCACGCAGGCGTTTCTGTCGGTCCCGATGGAGGGACACACCAAGCCATCGAAGACATCGCCATTATGAGAATTTTACCAAGAATGGTTGTGCTTTCTCCTTGTGATTCGATTGAGGCTAAGAAGGTCACTTTAGCTGCGGCAAAAAATGGAACACCGGTTTATATAAGATTGGCACGTGAGAAGACTCCAGTCATGACCACAGAAGACACTCCTTTTGAGATAGGAAAGGCACAGGTTTTTTTCGCACCAGAAAAAATGAAAGCTGATGTCGGGATTGTGGCCACCGGAGCTTTGGTCCATAAAGCGCTCGAGGCCGCGAAGTGGCTATCAAACGAAGGTGTACGGGTTAAAGTTTTAAATTTCGCGACAATTAAACCTCTCGATGAAAAGGCATTGGTAGATTTAGCGCATGAGGCCGGGGCGATTGTGACGGTGGAAGAACATCAGGTCGCGGGCGGATTTGGTTCAGCTGTTTCTGAATGTTTGGCAAGAAAGGCACCAGTTCCGATTGAATTTATTGGAGTTCAAGATAAATTTGGACAATCTGGCACACCAGAGGAGCTTATTGAACACTATGGGATGGGGACTCAGCATATAAAGACTGCGGTCAAGAAGGTTTTGTTAAGGAAAAAATAGCACCGATTTTCGATGTGTTAAAAATAAAAATAGTATTTAGAAATGAAAAGCCCTCGCTAAAAGCGAAGGGCTGTGAATTCAGTTCTGAGCACCACGACGAAGGCGTACGTACCCGCGAAGGCGGGTGATTTTGCCGATCGCTCGGTGGGTAGCTGCTCGAAGGTTGCACGCGTCACGGTGGAGTGTCCCACCGTCGTCGTCATTTCTAACCAACGAGTCTTCAAGGTGTTGCACCAACCTGTCGATTGCGACACCTGGATTTACCGGCGCTGACAATGCGGTCATGATTAGTGCCTTTCCGCTACAATCTTTTGATTCTGTAGCTATCTGGACTGTTTTTATCGTACAGTTTTATTGACTTTTGGTCAAGTAGGCCTTTTTGAGCACCAACATATTGGACAACAGACATTGAGTTTATTGGTGCCCATCGTAGTGCTTCTTCTACATTTTTGCCAAGTGCCAGGGCACTTACGAAAGTTGAGGCAAAAGCATCACCAGCGCCAGTCCTCTCGTATGCTGGTTTTGGATCTGGATAGATAGGCATGAACCAGAAATTACCATTTTCGTATGCGTAGGCGCCATTTGGACCATCGGTAATGAGGACAATTTTAGGTCCAAGGTCGTGCATCTTTTGCAAAAGTTCTTTTATGTCGTTAGTCTCATTTTTTAGGATGGTTTGTGATTCTTCTTTGTTGCAAATAAATACTTCAGATCTTTGATAAATATCTTTTAATTTTTCGTGCCCTAGATTTATTTGAAAAGTGCCTGGCTGAAAAGCGAGTTTAATATCTTTGTGATTTTTTAAATATTCAGAAATTTCATTTTGATAGTCTAGGGTGTTTTCACCTAAAGAGCTTAAATAAATCCACTTTGGATTTCTGATGTCGGAAAGTTTGTATTTGTATGGCTGATGTTTTACTAAAATTGTTCTTTCTGATTCATACCATAGTACATAGTGATAATTCGTCTCCATGCCGTGGTGTTTTTCAATCCAGCGTGTAGAAACACCCTCCTTTTTTAAGACGTCCAAACAATCCTTTCCATTTTGGTCGGTACCAATCTGTGCCACTAATCCCGAATTAAGTCCTAGTCTAGCAGCAGACACAGCTGCGTTGGCAGAGTTTCCAACGGCTTTTACAACCTCAACGAAATCGTAAGGAAGTTTTGTACCAAAACCCATGCAAAGTTCACATTTTTCGTGATTGAAGTTGCAGTGAACGCTAGCTTCCTTGAGTCTAATAAAAGCGTCGGTAGTAATATCACCAATAGCGAGAAAATCAATTTGTTTTAAAAACATAGAGAAATTATATCAAATTAAAACTCGAGGATAAATAGTGGTGTTTAGAAAAAATGTTTGTGTTACAATTATCGCACTATGAAAACTTTAAAAGAAATTGTAACTGAAGCTAAAGCTAAGAAAGTTGCTGTCGGACATTTTAATATTTCAAATCTAGAAGGGGTGTGGGCGGTCTTTAATGCTGCTAAGAGCCTAAACGTGCCAGTGATTATAGGAGTTTCTGAAGGGGAGAGAAGTTTTGTGGGAGTTAAGCAGGTCGCGGCGATTGTCAGAAGTCTTAGAGAGGAATTTAACTATCCTGTTTTTATTAACGCCGACCATACGTATTCATTTGAAAAGGTAAAGGAAGCCGTGGACGCTGGTTTTGATGCTGTAATTTTTGACGGGACTGAATTGCCGTTTGAAGAAAATGTAAAAATCACCAAACAGTGCGTCGATTATGCTAAAGGTGTAAATCCAAACATCTTAGTCGAAGCCGAACTCGGGTTTATTGGCAAATCATCAAAAATTCTCGAAGGTATTCCGGCTGGAGTAAAAATTTCTGAGGAATTTTTGACCAAGCCCGATGAAGCTAAGAAATTTATTGAGGAAACCGGAGTTGATATGCTTGCTCCTGCTGTAGGAAACATTCACGGTATGTTGTCTGAAGGAAAAGATCCCGAGCTTAATCTAAAAAGAATCGCAGATATTTCTGAATCAGTTAATATCCCTCTTGTTTTGCACGGCGGTTCTGGGAATTCTGTCAGGGATTTTGAAGGCGCGATAGAATCTGGGGTGGCAATTATTCATATTAATACTGAACTGCGTGTGGCATACAGAAAGGCTCTTGCCGTATCACTTCACGATAATCCTGACGAAATTTCACCATACAAGTACCTAAAAGAGCCAAGAAATGCGATGGAAAAGGTGGTTTTAGAAAAGTTGAAAATTTTTAACAAGCTAGGATAGGTGGGAGTTGACCCAGCCTTTAATTCATGTATACTGTTGACCTATGAAATCCCCAATCGTTTTAGAAGTTTTACCTCGACAGGCCAAGGAAAAATTGGCTGATTTACGAGCGTCTGGAAAGATGCCAGCAGTTTATTATGGAAAAAAGCAGGCTTCAACCCCTGTTAGCGTTTCTACGGTTGAATTTTTGAAGGTTTTGAAGAAGGCTGGTGAATCAACCATTGTTACTCTAAAGACAAAAGATGGGGAACTTGATTCTCTTATTTACGATGTAGATAAGGATCCATTATCTGATGCTCCTAGACATGCAGATTTTTACGTATTCGAG
Organism: uncultured Candidatus Saccharibacteria bacterium; assembly: GCA_964430335.1. Lineage (GTDB taxonomy): Bacteria > Patescibacteriota > Minisyncoccia > Phycocordibacterales > SIBU01 > SIBU01. The sequence continues at coordinate 17,325 of CAYSEN010000009.1, read as the reverse complement.
AAGGGTCAAAAAATTAAGGTTAAGATTCCATTGGAATTTACAGGTGTTGCTCCTGCTGTTAAGGATTTGGGTGGAGTTTTGGTTAAGGTTATGCGCGAAATGGAAATCGAAGCCACTCCAAAGGATTTGCCTCAAGTATTGAATGTGGATATTTCAAAACTTACTACATTTGACAGTCAGGTTTTGGCAAAAGATATTTCTCTACCAGAAGGAGTTGTTTTGGTACAAAAGCCAGACGAAGTTGTCGCTTCAGTTTACGAACCTAAGGAAGAAGTGGCAGAAGTTGCTCCAGTTGATCTATCTGCAATTGAAGTTGAGAAGAAGGGTAAGAAAGAAGAGGAAGGTGCTGCGGGCGAAGCTCCAGCAGCCGGCGCAGAAAAAGCTCCAGAAAAGAAATAAAAAACAAAAAAGCCCCTCTGGGGCTTTTTTGTTACGTTTCTGAACGCCCAAAATTGTAGTAGAATTACTAGTGTCGGTACAATTTTTTTTATGAAAAAACTTTCTCTAAAATTAAGAGTGGTTTCTGTTATTGTTGTCGGGCTTTTTGTTTTGCATGGAACTGTTAATGCTCAATCTGCAGACGCAGTAGCAAAACGCCAGGCAGAATTGCAGGCTGAACTTGATGCTACCAACAAAGACATTGCCTATTGGGCAAAAATTTTGGAAGGCAAACAAAACGAAACTGCCTCGATTTCCAGAGACATCGATATTCTAAATGCACAGATTGCAGAAGCGAAAGCGACTATTCGTGCTAAAAATATTATCGCTCAACAGCTAGGAAAAGACATAGGCAAAAAGGCGGTCGTGATTGATGATTTAACAAAAAAGCTCGATAGGCAACTTGAGTACTTAGCTGAACTTGTCAGAAGGTCAAATGAGATGGAGTCATATTCTTTAGCGGAAGTACTTTTAAGCGGTAAAAATTTTAGTCAGTTTTTTGTTGATCTGGATTCATTTAAAGCAATTAACGAATCATTAAATGAGACTCTACAAGAGGTAAAGGAAATCAAGTCCCAAACAGAGACTGAAAAAGAGGAGTTGAGTAAAAAGCAAGCTGCGGAAATAGACGCTAGAAAATCGGCGGAGGCCCAACAGAGAATTATTCAGAAAAACGAAAAAGAAAAGCAGGCACTTTTGGCTATCAACAAAAATCAGGAGAAAACTTATCAGGGAATACTAGCAGACAGACAGAAAAGAGCTGCTCAAATCAGGTCAGCATTATTTTCACTTAGAGATACCGCCGCCATTCCTTTCGGGACAGCATTTAATTACGCTCTTGAGGTTCAGAAAAAAACCGGAGTTAGACCTGCGTTTTTACTAGCAATTTTAACTCAGGAAACCAATCTAGGTGAGAATGTTGGACAATGTTTGGTCACCAACCTTACAAACGGTGATGGAGTAGGGAAAAATACAGGAAAGGCCATTAAAGGTGTAATGAAGCCGGGAAGAGATGTGACTCCGTTTGTTGATTTAGCCAACCGACTAGGTTTCGACCCAAAAACTAAGCCAGTTTCTTGTCCTCAGCCGGGAGGATATGGAGGAGCGATGGGTCCATCACAATTTATTCCTTCTACTTGGGCTCTTTACGAAAAGAAAATCTCTGCTATGTCGGGCGTGTTAATTCCTGATCCGTGGATACCACATGACGCCTTCTTTGCTACTGGTATTTATCTTGCAGATCTTGGTGCTGGAAAGGGTGGGTATTCAGCTGAATCAACCGCCGCAGCAAAATATTATGCTGGAAGTGCTTGGAAAACTCGAGGTAAATCTTACGCTAACAGCGTCATGACTCACGCTCAAAATATTCAGGAAAACATGAT
>CAYSEN010000009.1:0-15405 GCA_964430335.1 uncultured Candidatus Saccharibacteria bacterium | reverse complement strand
GCTGGCGAGGATGGCGATGATGGCAATGACGACCAACAGCTCGATTAAGGTGAAGCCCTTGCGAGCAAGGATGTGTTGTGTTTTCAAGATTTGTGACTCGTTGAGGTTTCTGTGATTACTTGTTGTATAATCACATCAAATTGAGCTACTGTCAATCATTTGTCAAATTGTATTAACTCTGGTAGACTCTCATTGTTTCCAATAGTTTCGCGCATTTACCTTATTTTAAATACTTAATTTATGAAAAAAGATATACATCCTGAATATTTCCCAACTGCAAAAGTTACCTGTGCTTGTGGTAACGCCTTTACTGTTGGATCAACTAAAGAAAAGATTTCTGTTGAAATTTGTAGCGCTTGCCACCCTTTCTACACTGGAAATGACAAGGTTATAGACACCGCTGGACGAGTTGAACGATTTAAATCACGAGTCGCAAAGACCACTACTAAAAAAGCTTCAAAAAAGGCTTAACGTAAAAGACTTTGGGCGATTAAGTATTCGGCCTCTTTTTGAGGCGTCTAGTACTTTCCGCCCAAGGTCTTTTTACTTTTATGGATTTAGAAATTTACAAAAAAAATCAGAAAACATCTTATCTTGCTGAAAGATACGAAACTCTTATAAAGGAAGAGGATGTTTTGATGAAAATGGTTGAAAAAGACCCATCTTTAAAAGAGATGGCTGATGAGGAGCTGGTTGGCATTCATGCAGAGCAGAAAAGTCTAATGGAGCAAATGGAAAGTAATCTAAAAGAAGAGGAAAGCGCAGATGATTTTCCAAATGATGTTGTATTGGAAGTGAGAGCTGGCGCCGGAGGTGAGGAGGCAGCCTTATTTGCTGAAGAATTGTCGATTATGTACAAGAGGTATGCTGAAACTCTTGGTTGGTCATGGAAAACCTTGTCTGAATCGAACAGTTCTTTGGGCGGTTACAAGGAAGCTTCCTTTGAAATTTCCGGAGATGATGTGTATAAGAAACTACAGTTCGAAACAGGTGTTCACAGAATTCAGAGAGTTCCTGCTACAGAAAAAATTGGTAGAGTTCATACTTCCACAGCCTCGGTTGCGGTTTTGCCCATTAGAAGGAAGGTGACCGTTGAGATTAACCCGACTGATTTGGAAATGGAGTTCTCAAGGTCAGGAGGTGCTGGAGGTCAAAATGTTAACAAAGTTGAGACAGCGGTGAGGTTGATACACAAGCCTACAGGTCTTGATGTTAGATGTACTTCTGAGAGAAGCCAAGCAAAAAACCGAGAAAAAGCGCTTTCTATTTTGTCTGCCAAGATACAGGCTCTAAAGGAAGAAGAAGAAGCGAAAAAGTACGCAGGAGTTAGGAAAAATCAAATCGGTACGGGCGATAGGTCTGAAAAGATAAGAACCTATAATGTGCTACAGGATAGAGTTACCGATCATAGAATAAAGGAATCTTGGCACAATATTGCAGGCATTTTCGAGGGTAATATCGGTCCGATTATAGACACTTTGCAGGCTAAAAGTGTTGAAATTGCTAAATAATTTACAGGACAGAATTTTTTGTGCAGGTTTCGAATTATTTGGCTAGTTTGCGTGTTTATTGGTAAGTATTACCACATATTGCAAGCCAAACAATTATCTGCTATATTCATGTTCCATGGCAGAAACAAAAAACCAAAATAACAATACGCAGTTAATAGATTCAATGTTTAAAGCAGGGGCTCACTTTGCTTTTTCTCGTTCAAGAAGACATCCAACAGTTGCTCCATATATCTTTGGAGTAAAGAATCGAGTGGAAATTTTCGATTTGGAAAAGACAAACGTAACCCTAGAGGATGCTAAAAACTTTGTAAGAAATTTGGCTTCTGAGGGTAAACAAATTCTTTTTGTTGGTAGTAAAAATGAAGCAAGAGAGGTCATAAAAAGAGCAGCAATGTCTCTTGATATGCCTTACGTATCAGACCGATGGCTTGGAGGTACACTTTCAAATTTTAAAGAAATCCGAGGACGAGTTGAAAAATTCCTAGATTTGAGTGCAAAGAGAGAAAAGGGTGAATTAGGCAAGTACACAAAAAAGGAAAGACTTTTGATCGACAGACAGATCGATAAGCTTGACCGATTCTTCTCAGGACTTGTTCCGATGAAGGAACTACCAAAGGCCTTGTTTGTTATTGATTCAAGACATGAAAACATTGCCGTCACTGAAGCAAGAAAAGCAGGTATTCCTGTAATAGCACTTTCAGGTTCAGATTGCGATCTTAAAGAAGTAGATTATCCTATTCCTGGAAACGATGCCTCTATTGGCAGTATTTCTTTCTTTATCGACCAAATAGTTTGGGCATACAAGGAGGGTAGAAATGAAAAACTCAAGAAGCAAAAGGTTGTTGCTTAACACCTTCTAGTGGTATTATTTTACTTGGTCTTTAATAGCGGTTAGTTTTCTATTTAATTTTTTAATATGATTACAACAGAACAGATTAAAAACCTACGTGACGCCACTGGTATCTCTGTGATGCAGTGCAAGAAGGCCCTCGAGGAGGCAAATGGTGATGTGGAAAAAGCCATGGTGCTTTTGCGAAAGAAGGGTGCGGACATTGCAACAAAGAAGTCAGACCGAACTCTTGGAGCTGGTGTTATTGCTTCATACGTCCATAGTAACGGCACAGTCGGCTCTATGGTGGAATTGTCGTGTGAGACAGATTTCGTGTCTAAAAACGAAGGTTTTAAAGCTTTAGCGTATGATATCGCGATGCATATCGCTGCTTCTAACCCAAAATACTTGAAACCAGAAGACGTAGACGAGGAAGCTAAGACTAAAGCCAAGGAAGTTTTTGCAAAGGAAGTTGCTGATAAACCAGCAAACATCCAGGAGAAAATCATGGAAGGCAAGTTACAGTCATATTTTGGCGACCTAACTCTTTTGAACCAGTCATATATTAAGAATCCAGACATGACAATTAAGGCTTTGATAGAGGCTGCTATTCAGAAATTCGGTGAGAAGATTGAAGTTGCTCGTTTCGCTAGGTTCGGTGTTCTCGAGAAGTAAATTCAATTTCTATGCAAATTTTTTTCTTGATTATTGTTCTGTTTTCGTCAGCGGTTGTGTTGACGCAACTGTCTCTTAAAATAGTCGAGATCAAGACCGGTAGACTAACTCCACTTGGCAGGTTAAGTGTTGTTGCCGATCCTTTTTTGAGTCACTATGTTAGAAAGGGAAGAATCTTTGCATTTAAGCTAAACATTAAAAATATTCGAAAGTTTCTGGCTATAATGTCGCACGGAGTTTTTCATGTGGTGGGTACTGCCGGACTTTTTGTTTCCAAACACTACAAAGAATTGGCTGAAAAGCTAAACGGAAGAAAGAAATTGGAGAACCGCGGAGTAGTTTCCTTTTTTTTGAAAGATGTGGCAGAATCGAGGGAGGAAAACAAGAATGACGCAAGTTAGTTTGTTATAGTATTTAAGATCAGTATTAAGCCGCCTTAGCTCAGTTGGTAGAGCAACAGTTTTGTAAACTGTAGGTCCTCGGTTCAAGCCCGAGAGGCGGCTCACGAGAGAATCGAGTGACAGACTAAACAATCCAACTGCTTGGATTGTGTTCGGTCTTGAACAGCGGAGTCATGTTTTGTCACCAGACAAAACAGACGAGCTGGTGACTAGACTAAAATTTTTGGCGAAAAATTTTAAGTCGAAGGAAAGCCCGAGAGGCGGCTCCGAGTAAAACGAGAGAGCCGAATCAAAAAGCAAACAGCTTTGCTTTTGTTCGGGCTTGAACAGCGGAGTCATGTTTAGTGCTCTATTGAGTAGTACACCTCGCAAGGTTTTTTGAGGGTTTCGGCACATCTTGTGTGCATGAATAGCTCGCTCTCACTGATTATGTCTTCGTTGAGATTCATAAATGCAGTGTTTTGTGAATCATATGATTTTATAGCCTCTGTTTTTGTTGATACAGAGGTGCTTGAGAGTTCAAATTCAAGTTGTGATAGTTTTAGCCCGTCATGATTTTCTATAAATTTTTTTAGGCTAATATCGCTACCTCTTTGAAATCTCAATGTGTATGGAAAATCTTCGTAAAGGAAAAAGTGAATATTTTTTCCTTGTGTAGATTTTGCAATAAATGCAAATGCATCATGAAGAATCTGATGATCTAGATGCGTGATGTGTTTGCCGAAGGTCGATGGTCCGTATATATAAATATTTCGATATTTATAGCTCTTTAAAATATCGCTAATTTGATCCTTAATTTTTTGCGTTAAGTTCTCATTACTTATTGATTTCAGGTCTTTTCTATATTGAAAGTCCAAATTGTCTAGATTTGTAAGATCTGAGCCAAGAATTTTTAATGCCTTTTCGTTTTCAATTTTCCTCTTAGTCATTGCGATCGAGCTGTTTTTAAATCCGGAAATTGTATCCCAGTGCTTTTTGACATTTTGACTTGGCTCACCAGCAAAGAAAGTAACTACTAATTTTGGCTCTGTCTTTTCCAAAATTAAACCGCCAGCAGATAAGACGGCATCGTCTAGATGAGGTGAAAGGAAAATGTATATGGGTCTAGTTACAAACTGTACTAGTAGAAAAGTTGAGACACAAAAAAATACAAAACCCGATGTTATGAGAATTACTTTTCCGTTTTTTTTGAACATTACTAATTTGAATTTTTTGTAGAAGTGCTCATTTTAAGTTCTGGCATTAAGGATTTTAGAGTTTCTAGGCTTTGGAAACCTTCATACGCTTTATTTTTTATGACAACTGCTGGTAAGGTTTTGCCAATATTATATACCGAGGCCAGGGTTTTTAATGCAGACAGGTCGAGGTTGTAGTCAAAAGAGTATACTCTGAGTTCAGGATATTGCTGTTTAAGGCGAGTTAAGACATAACCCTCTCGGTCACAATCGGGGCAGTCGCTCGAGTAGAAATACAAGATTATTGTTTGTGGTTTAGGACAGTCACGCAATTTTTTTAGTAATACGTAGTTTTTAATTTCAAGCAACGAGTAATACTTTTTAAGGTCTATGAATTCAGGGTCATTAGCGCCAATTTTCTGTTCGCTATAATTTAATCTTTCTCCTAAAGAGTCTAGTTCTGCTGGTAATGTTGAATTTTCCGCGTCTTTACAGGATAGTTCGCCGAGCAAAGAAAACTGTGTTTCTGAAGACAAAATATCAACCGCAATTCTATTTTCGGCAGATTTTATAACGTCCAGTTTTTTGTTGCTGAAATAGTCTCCTAGATAAAAGGCTGTCACAAAAATTATAGATGTGATTATGAACGCGTATATATACTTTTTTATATCTTTTTTCATGGTTATCTCCAGGTTGTCTTCTTAGAAATTAATGCAGTGTAGATGGCTTTTGATAGCCAAAAAAATGAGAAAAAACTGTAAATAAAAGGGAAGTAGATTGTGTGAATCGATATTTTTTTGTTGTTTTCCTCAGAGATATTTTTTCCAAATTGGATAAACAGAATGGTGGTTACAAACAATATTAAGCCAAGGAAAATTTTTGAATCAGTGCTAATGAAAAACCAATCAAAATGAAATTGGGGCAGAGCCCAGTTAAACCCAACAGTTTTTATTTCAAAGATTTTTTCCTTAATTGCAGTTGTGAAATTTATTAGAGTTAGACCTACCGAAGCAAAAAACAGCAGTATTGTTACTATGGCCATCGGTAGAATAAACAAACCAAGATTGCCGTAGCTTGGTTTCAAGAACATTGATCTGTAGTCGATGCTGTTTGATAGAAAACCATGAATCCATCGAACTCTCTGCTTAAAAAGTTTTTTAATTGAATCTGGTCCTACGGTATAAACCACTGCGTCGTTTGCGTTGGCGATTTTGTAGTGATTTTTCTGCATTCTCATGGCGATTTCTAGATCTTCTGTGTTGTAGGCTGACTTAAACAGGCCCAGGTTGTCGAAAACTTGTCTGCGGAAAATCGAAAATGGTCCAGGTGTTACAGTTATGGAGTCCAATGAGCCGAATATTCTTTTCATGAAAATACCCAGGTTGTATTCATTGCTCTGTACATGTTTTATGAATTTGTCTGGTTCGTGGATTTTAATTGCTGGAGTTACAGCCATTATTTTTTCATCCTCAAAATGAGGAATGATTTTGTTGAGCGTATCTGGCATTACAAAAGAGTCTGCGTCCAAACATCCTATAAAATCGCTGTTGGATTTTAAGATCGCCATGTTTAGAGCTGTGTGTTTACCCCCGTTGTCTTTGTGAAGAATTTCAACATTTTTATAATTTTTAAAATTCTCGATTATTTGGGGTGTGCTGTCGGTAGAACCGTCGTTTACGATGAATATTTTTAGCTTATCCTTTGGGTAGTCGAGATTAAGAAGGGAAGAAACAGTTTTGGTGACTGTTTTCTCTTCATTAAATACGGGCACAATAATAGTGACGCTCGGTGAGAGGTTTTTTGAGTATTTTTTTCCTTTTTTAATTTCGGACTTATTTTCGAGAAAATTAATAAGAATAAAGACCTCAAAATATAAGGATACAAAAAAAGTGACATAAAGTGTCAGGTTTGAAAGGCTGTTCATGAAGGAAATACGGCTTAATTGCCGTTTATACCCTCAGTTTAGTTGATTTCCGCTATATATTCAAGGAAAAATACGAACTTTCAATTAGGCCATTATCGTTGTAATATGTGTGAATGAATCAGGAAAAAAATACCAATTTGGGACACATTCATCCTATAAGTCAAGCCATTTTCGATATAAGAAAAATTTTTGCGGAATTGGGGTTTGCTGTAGCTGTTGGACCGGAGATGGAGACCGAATGGTACAACTTTGATGCTCTCAATATTCCCAAAGATCATCCAGCTCGAGATATGCAGGATACTTTTTGGATTAAGGGTGAGAAAAAACTTTTAAGAACTCACACCAGTCCAGTACAAGTCAGATACATGGAAAACAAACTCAAGGAAGGAATTTTACCGCCTTACAGAATCGTTGTTCCTGGAAAAGTTTTTAGAAACGAAGCCACTGATGCAACTCACGAAGCACAATTTTTTCAGGTTGAAGGTTTGTACGTAGACAAAGATGTATCGATGGCTCACTTGAAAGGAACCTTGGAATTTTTCTTCAAAAAATTCTTCGGAGACGATGTCGTTATTCGCTTCAGGCCAAGTTTCTTTGCGTTCACTGAGCCTTCTGTTGAGGTAGACATGAGATGGAAAGGCCGATGGCTTGAAATGGCAGGAGCAGGTCTCGTACATCCAAATGTTTTGAAATCCGCTGGTGTCCCAGAAGGTTTCCGTGGCTTTGCTTTTGGTTGTGGAATCGACCGACTGGTCATGCTCAAATATGGTATTCCAGATGTAAGAATGTTTTACAACGGCGACCTTAGATTAGTTAATCAGTTCTAATTATGCTTGTTTCATATAATTGGCTCCAAACATACTTCAAAGAAAAATTACCTGAACCTGAAAAGTTGGGGGAGATTTTAACTTTTTCAGCATTTGAATTAGAGAGCGTTGAACAAAAAGGCAGTGATACAATTCTAGACATAAAGGTTTTACCAGACCGAGCGCATTACGCTCTTTGTCATCGTGGAATAGCACGGGATATTTCTGCTGTACTAGGTTTAGAAATTATTTTACCTGAAGTCGAAAAAGTCTCTTCTGTAGATAATTCTGGACTAACAATTAAAATTGAAGACGAAAAAGATTGTCCTCGTTATGAAGGCCGACTTGTTAAAAATGTGACAGTCGGTCCATCACCTGCATGGCTTGTGGAAAGGCTTGAGTCAATCGGTCAACGTTCAATAAATAATATTGTTGATATTGCAAACTACGTGATGTTTGATGTTGGCCAGCCATTGCACGCATTTGATGCAAAAAAAGTTTCAGGTGGTCTAAGTATAAGAAGAACAAAAAAGGGTGAAAAAATTACTACTCTTGATAACCGAGAAGTTACTTTAGACGAAAGTATGCTTCTTGTTGCCGATGATGAAGGTCCTCTTGGTATTGCTGGAATCAAAGGTGGTAATAGAGCAGGTGTAAGTGAAAATACTACAGAGCTAATACTAGAGTCAGCCCACTTCGAACCTTCCTTGTTAAGAAGGACAGCAAATAAGATTGGTATAAGAACAGACGCTGTTAAAAGATTTGAAAATGAACCATCAATATCAAATACAGAAACAGCCATGGAGCAGTTTTCTTTTTTGATAAGCCAAGTATGTGACGGGGCTGTTTTCGGAGAGGTGGTTGATCAGTATCCTAAAAAAGCGGAATCGAGAGCAATCAGTGTTGATGTCAAAAAAATAACAGATTTATTGTCTGTAAATATTTCTGAAACTGAGATTGTTGAGAAGCTAGAAAAACTAAATATTTCTGTCGCTAAAAATGGCAATCTATTAGAGCTTGCTATCCCAAGCGAAAGATTGGATTTAACCATTCCGGAAAATATTGTAGAAGAAATCGGACGACTTGTTGGTTATGACAAGGTCCCTTCGGTCATACCTCCTAAATCGGAAAACAAAATTGAAATTCCTAAGAATTTTTATTACGAATGGAAAATTAGAGAAATTTTACAGCAAGAAGGTTTTTCAGAAGTGATGACTTCCTCATTTGGCGAAAAAGGTTTTGAAGCGATTGAAAAACCGCTCGCCGATGATAAAAGTTACGCCCGTCCAGATCTCAAAACCAACTTCGCAAAATCTTTAATATCAAACTCGTTAAATTCTCCACTTTTTGGTACGGAGATTACAAAGATGTACGAAATCGGTAAGGCGTTTACAAAAAATGGGGAACAGCCATTTCTTGTTATTGGAGTGGCAGGACCGAAAAAGAAAATATCAGGCATTCTAGATTCGGCAGTGAAGACCCTATCTGAGCGAGTTGGCGCAGATTTTTCGGGCGAAACCAAGGATGGAATTTTCGAATGTAATTTAGATCAAATTTTTTCCACTTTGCCTGAAGTTTCGGATTGGGATGTATCAATGACAAAAATTAGTGAGGAAAAATTCAAGGCATTTTCTGTTTTTCCATTTATTGTCAGAGATATTGCGCTTTTCGTACCTGCACAAACCACATCTGAGGAGGTTTTGAATGAAATTTTAGCAAACTTAGGAAACTATGTTGTGAAATCTGGACTTTTCGACCGCTTTGAAAAGGAAGGAAAAATTTCCTACGCATTTAGGTTGGTATTTCAATCGAATGATAAAACCCTTACCGACGAGGAAGTGAACACAAAGATGACCTCTGTTTACGATGCTGTGGCTAAAAAGGGCTGGCAGGTTCGATAATAGGCTAGTCAAAAACAAAAATTCATATGATATAATTTCTCTATGAATTTTTTCAGTTTTTCTCGAAATCCAAAAAAAGAAGTAGAAATTGTTCTTGATATTGGTAGCAAGACTGTTGGTGGAGGAATTTTTGAAATCGGACCGACGGGTAGCGCTAATTTGCTTTACACTACAAGGGAGCCAATCAGCTTTCAGAAGGTCCTAACCGGAGAGAATTTACTTTTAGCGATGTTGCGTGCGCTTAGTTTGGTAATGCTTCATTTGGAAAAGTATGGACTAAATCATCTAAATCAAGTTTCAAAAGTGAATTATCAAGTGGGTTGTGTATCAGCAGTTTTGTCATCTCCTTGGCATATCTCTGAAACCAAAAGTGTTCATACAGCAAGTGATGAGGCTTTTTTGGTAAATGAAAAATTTATTGAAGATATAATTTCCAAAGAGGAAAACTCATTTAAGGCCAGTGTTTCTATAGGTGAGCACTCGGAAGATAGTATTTCTTTGCTCGAACATCGAATTATTGAGATGAGATTAAATGGTTATCCTTCCAGTCATCCGTATGGTCAAAAAGTTTCGGAACTAGAGTTAAGAATTTTTACAAGTATTGCGCCGAAAAATGTTGTGGAGAAAGTAAAATCTCTCGTTTCTAAGTCTTTCGGTGGTGTACCATTCGAATTTCATACTTTTTCATTGGCATCATTTGTTTCCATTCGCGATCTTTTTCCTCACTATGAGGATTTTATGATTATTAATATTGGCGGTGAAGTAACAGATGTTGTGATTGTTAAAAGAAGTAATATTGTACAGACTGTCAGCCTGCCTTTAGGTCATAACAATCTCCTAAGAGCGCTTCATAATATCTGCGACAACCACGCCACGTGTACTTTGGAAGGGTTGATCAATCTTCATAACACAAACAAGGGTAGTGAATCTGATAGAAAGAAGGTTAGTCAGGCAATCGAGGAATCTAAAGCTTCATGGCTCGAACTTTTTAGTAACGCTATTTCAACTTTTTCAGCAGAAACATTTTTACCTCGGACAGTGTTTTTATTTGAGGACGGCCCCTACGTTGCCATTTTTGAAGAATTTTTAAAGAGTATCGAATCGAAGAGATTTACTGTAACCGGCGATACTTTTGAAATAATAACAACTGACCATTTGATGAATTTGCCACTTGGCACAAAAGATTTTTTCTCGCTTGACCCAATACTCGCGCTTGAAGCAAGTTTTGCGCTAAATTCTAGAAAGGGATTGAAAGAAAAATAATTCTGGAGTTGTTAATATTTGTTTATGGAGTTAAAATTACACTAAACTAATTTTCTCAAGTAAAACTGATGCCAAAAAATATAGTACAAGATGTCGTTCCACAGAGTAATCGGAGAAGTATCCGAGATATTCCGCTTTCTCGTAGTCAAACAAGAAGCCAAAGAGACGACCGAGAAGAAAGAGAAAGGGAGTACGACGAGGAAGAAAGAGAAGACTTAGAAGCTGAAACTCTTGAGTACGAAAGTCGACGAGGAGAAGAGGGTGAGGAGGAAGAAAATCATTGGGAAGATACAGAGAACAGTACGTTTCCTAGATGGGCCATTTGGATAGTTGGTTTTGTTGCCTTTGCTTTTCTTGTTTATGTAGTTAGCAATATTTTTTCTGGTGCGACCATAACTGTAACCGCAAAAACACAAAGTGTCCCTGTCGGTTTAAATGTCACAGCAAAACTTAAACCAGTAGATGGAGAGATTTCCTACGTTGCTTCAAATCTAACAAGAGATAAAGAACTCACTGTGCCCGCAGAAGGCCAGAAGAAAGTTGAGTCAAGAGCAACTGGTAAAATTGTTATTTATAATAATTACAGCACTACGCCACAAAGACTAGTAAAAAATACTAGGTTCGAAACTCCTGATGGTTTGATTTATAAAATTGCGGATTCAATAACGATTCCGGGTAAAACAGTTGTTTCTCAAAAATCAACACCGGGCAGTATCGAAGTTTCGGTTTTCGCTGAGTCTGCCGGTGCTGAATATAACATTGGTCTTACAGATTTCACAATTCCTGGTTTTAAATCAAATCCACAGAGATACTCAAACTTTTATGCAAAATCTAAAACTCCAATGACGGGTGGCAAAATCGGTGTGGAAAAAACAATTTCTTCATCGAACTTAGAAAAAGCCAGAGCGACACTTGATTCAGAAATTTTGCAAAGTCTAACTGCAGAAATGAAATCTGTTGTTAAAGAAGGCTACACAGTTTTTGAGGATGGTTACAAATACAATTCAGAGTTAGTGTCTACCGTTTCTGATTCTGCTAAAAACACTGTCACTGTTAAAGAGAGGGTCAATTTTACGATTTACTATATTAAAAAGGCAGAGCTAGAGAAGTACATCGCGCAAAACTCAATTCAAGGGTATGACAATCTACCTGTAAAGGTGCTTGACCTAGATAAGTTGTCCTTCAAGGTAGATGAAAAAAATAATTCTGGAGCGAATTTATTTGGCAATATTCAGTTTTCTCTGAAGGGTAATGTAAATATTATTTGGGATGTCAATTCAAAAGAGCTTGTGAAAAAATTGGCTGGCAAGGAAAAGAAGAGTTTGGCATCTATTGTAGGAGATGATCCTACTATTGTTCGAGTAGACGCCCTAATTTGGCCGTTTTGGAGCAGGACTTTCCCAGGCTCCGAAGGAAAAATAAAAGTTGTGGTGAAGTAATTTTCTCTCTAATTTTTCTTCATCTTGCATTTATGTGACGTTTTGCTATAGTGTCGGCGTCGTAGTTTTCTCAAGTGATTCTAAGTTTTAAAGCTTGTGGCATGAGTTGAGAAAGGGGGTCGTACGATGGATAAGTTTACAATTTGTAAACTTAAGTTATTAGATAGAAAATTTCTCAACATGGCAAAAAAGCTATACGTCGGAAATTTGTCTTATGGTATGACTGCAGATGGTCTTAAGTCCGCCTTTTCAAAGGTTGGAAATGTGATCTCAGCAAACATTATCAACGACAAAATGACCGGCCGCTCGAGAGGTTTTGGTTTCGTAGAAATGGAAGATGCAGATGCTGATAAGGCAATATCAACCATGCACGGAACTGAACTTGATGGTCGAACATTGACCGTCAACGAGGCTCGCCCTATGTCAGATAAACCTCCACGAAGAGGTGGTTTTGACAGAGGTGGTGATGATCGCCGATCAAGCTACTAAGCTCGAAAAAAAAGCGCCCCGACTCACGTCGGGGCGCTTTTTTGCAAACTAATCAAAGTTTCTCTGAGCGTAAATTGACATACTTCTTCTTTTAAACGCCTGTCCGTTTTTTAGATGACCGTGAGATTTTGTGATTTTTTCAATTGTGAATTTATCCTTTAGCGATTTCTCAATCTCGTCCTCGGTGAAGACATGTTCAGCTAAACCAATTTTGGGATGAATGTAAGAATTTTTTTCTTCGGCCGGATTTTCTTTTATGAGCCTTTGAGCATGCTCATCCTCATCTTTTAGAAAGGTTTTTAAAAACAACCATCCTCCTGGTTTTAGAACCCTTGCGATTTCACTTATTAATTTTTCTCTCTCGTCTAGTTTCAAAAAATGAGAGGTCATCATGTCCATGACAAATGTTTGCGAACTATCGGGAACAGGGAGGTCCGTAGCGATAGAACCCACAATATATTCCAAAGGCAAATCCGCACTCATAGATTTTGCCTGCTCTATTGCTTCCTTTGATATATCAATTCCTAGGCCTTTTACGCCAAAGTTTTGTGAAAGGTAGATTAAGTTGCGTCCGTTACCACAACCCAAATCAAGAGCAGAGGCTCTTTTACTTAGGAACTCATTTCCGTGTTCGCGAAGTAGCCATCTAGTGAATTTCATGAAGTCCTCGCTAGGATTATTAGATAGGGCAAGATGGCCAGCGGATTTATACTCCTTATTCCAAAAATCCTTGCCTTTTGTGCTAAATCTGTCTCTTTTCATGATATACATTATGCATGAATGGAAAACTATATCAATTTTGAAATTAGACCATATTCATATATACTCTCGACATGATTCATTCAAAAGTCTACATATACGGCAAACACGCGGTGTCCGAAGCTCTTATGAGTACACCCAATGCCATTGAGGAGATTTTTCTTGCTCAGCAATTTGATGATCAAAAGGTGCGTGATTTGATCAAAAAAGCAAACATTAGAACCTCGGTTCTCAATGGCGGAAAAATGCCAAGAGAGGTTGATATGTCTGTTGCACATCAGGGTATTATTGCTCTTCTTTATATCGACAGACTAATTATTCCATTCGAAGATTTTTCAAACAAAATTAAAATTGATAACGACACCTCGGTTGTAGTTTTAGGTGAGCTTAGCGATCCTCAGAATGTCGGAGCTGTTATTCGATCAGCCGCAGCGTTTGGCATAAGCGCAGTTTTAATTCCTGAACACAATCAAGCCCAAATTACAGGTTCGGTGGTAAAAGTTTCCGCAGGGATGGTTTTTAAAGTGCCGATTATTTCGATTTCAAATGTAAACAGTGCCTTAAGGGAACTTAAAGACTTAGGTTTTGCAGTGTACGGATTAACCGGTGACGCCAGATTTACAATTACAAAAGAAGAGTTCGAGTTACCAACAGCTTTTGTTCTAGGTAATGAAGCGGAAGGAATTCGAGAAAAAACACAAGAACTTTGTGACAAGTTGTTATCAATCCCAATGAACCCAAACTGTGAGTCACTAAACGCCGCGGCCGCAGCTACTGTGGCACTATACGCCTGGAGTACGAAGCATTCAAAAGCGCTTAAGTCATAAAAATATTTTTAGTGTGCATAACAATCTGCTTAAGCTTGATATAATTATCAAATGTTAACCGATGATCAAATCGATTATCTTTTGCAGATAAAAAAATCCGCATCTCCAATCGGCGAAAATACTGCACGAGTAATGCTCGACGCACTAAGGTGGAGTGCCGAAGATATTGATAGGGGAATCGCGTTTCTAAATAGAGCGCCAGAAACCGAATCGAAACTTGCAGAAAAACCACAAGTGGTTATTGAAGAGGCTCCGGTATCAAAACCTGAAACTATTAAAAAACAGGTCAGCATAAAACAGGACCCATTTCCAGTTGGTTCAACCTACACAAAAATTTTAAAACAGAAAGAGGAAGTAAGAGGAAATAATCACAGTATAGCGGGAATGATCACGGGTTTAGTTCTGTTAATTGTTTGTATACTTCTATACACTTACTTTTTCTAAATAATTACAAAGTCAAACAAAAAAACGCCCTAGGCGTTTTTTTGTTGTCCACAGCTTTAAATTTGATTGTTAGATGTTTTTATCTTATTGTTGTCACTAAGTAACAACAATAAGATAAAAACATGAACACTTCTATTTTTCCGTGCCTAATCAAAAAATATTTATTTATTATTTTAGCTTCAATAATTTTTGTACCAATCAAATCTCACGCAATCATTTTTGCACCAATCTCAAGTATAAACGTGGTCGAAAATGTCGAGGAAGGAGAAGGGAAATTTGATTTTAATTATTCTGTGAATTCAATAAGTAGTCCCGTTACATACGATCAAGGGAATTTCAGTATTCAGACTAATCAAGGAAGTGGTGCAAACATGTTAAGCACAATTGTGGGAACTGGAGCTTATGTAAATATCATTCAGACTCCTGTTGAGGGGTGGCAACTTCCTGAGGTCAAATGCGAAAACCCAAATGGTTTTTCGGCGGTGAGCGATGTCCCAAACGGTATCAGGGTCTTGGTCAATCCATTCCAATCAATCACTTGTACTTTTAAAAACAAAAAAACTCCAGCAAAACCTGACCCGGTGATAGTAATCCCGGGCCTGCTTGGCTCTGCTCAAAAAAATGGAGTGTGGCTGATCGACCCAATATTTCATGTCTACGATAATTTACTAGATACTCTTCGCCTAAATGGCTATGTGGATGGTAAAGATTTGTTCACCTTTCCTTACAATTGGAGACAATCAAACGCCACTTCGTCTATAGAGCTCATGGGTAAAATCGCGAGTGTTAAGCAGATTTGTAAATGTGAAAAGGTCGATATCGTCGCTCACTCAATGGGAGGCTTAGTGGCTCGGTCATACATTCAATCAGATAAATACAAACATGATGTTGATCAGTTAATTTTTCTTGGGACTCCTCATTTAGGCGCACCTAAAGCATATTTGGCTTGGGAGGCGGGGGAA
>CAYSEN010000008.1:11148-42032 GCA_964430335.1 uncultured Candidatus Saccharibacteria bacterium | reverse complement strand
CTTAATATTTCGGGAGCTAATATTGGGATTGGGACTACAACTCCAGGTACAATTTTTGCAGTTGCCGGTGTAGGAAACTTCTCTGAGATAGGTTCAACATTGTATTCAACATTGGCCTTGCCTTCATTGATTTCAACTTCAACAGCAACTTCAACGTTTGAAGGAGGAATTTCAACTAATTTGTTGAGTGTCACTTCAACTACGGCCACCTCAACTTTTGCAAATGGAATTAGACTCACCAGTGGTTGTTTCTTGATGCCAGACGGCACTTGTGTGGGTTCTGGAGGAGGAAGCGGATATGCGACAATTCAAGATGAAGGAGTTGATTTAACTGTCAGAACAAAATTGAATTTCACTGGAAGTGGAGTGTCTTGTGCCGATAACAACGGAACTTCTGTCACGGAATGTACCATAAACGCAGCTGCGGCAGCGGCAGCTGGAAGCGATACTCAATTCCAGTTTAATGATGGAGCGACATTGGCTGGAGCAGGTGGATTTATCTACAATAAATTGACCGGCCAGATTGGAGTAAGTACGTCTTCTCCGTTTGGTGCTTTTCAAATTTCTACATCGACAAGACCGCAGTTAGTGTTGTCTGACTCTTCAGCTGGAGTAGACCTAAAACATTTCTACGCTTCCTCTACTCAAGGATCACTGGTTATCGGTAGTGCAAGTGATAGCCTATCTACTTTAAATCCATTTTTGACAATTAACTCAACGGGGAAAATTGGTATGGGTACAACCAGTCCTTTTGCGAAATTATCTATAGTCGACAGTTCTGGATCAGTTACACCTGTTTATGTGGAATCAAATGTTAATGATTACACTCAGTTTAATTTGAAGAATAGAAATTCTGGAAATAAGGCCTCGTCTGATTTCGTTGCGACCGCAGATATTGGTACAGAGACAACATACTATTTGGATATGGGTATCAACAACTCAGGGTACTCACAAGTAGCTCAAAATTCAGAAAACCCACTTGACGGATATTTGATAAATTCAGATGCTGGTCTAGTCATCGGTACCGCTTCATCAACTAATCCGTTTGCTGATCTAAGGTTTGTGACCGGAGGGTTAGCTTCAACAAGTATTAGAGCTATCATAAAACAAAACGGTAATTTTGGAATTGGAACTACTACTCCACAGGCAACCTTACACATTGAGTCGACGAATCCAAATGGACAATTGCTAGTGGCTACCAGTAGTTTGTCACAAGCTTACCCGCTACTATTCGTAACATCAACTACAACTGGTACATTGGACTTTGCTCGTGTTGCTATCGGTACAACCTCACCATTTGGGGGAAATTTAAGAGACCAGTTTACTGTTGCTGGAAGAATTTACAGCACATGGACACACTTGTCTTGTGACAACCCTGGAGGCATGGTAGCTGGAGGTACTGCTCCAACAGCAGACGCAGCCGGTGTTTGTGCAGGATTTAGCTTCGACTTTGATACCAGAGGTACAATCTCACCAGATGGAGGTTATCCTGGTTTCGGAAGGTTGCGTGCTGGAAACGTGACCGATGCCGCGGCTGCCTCAGGAGGAAGCATTCGTGCAGCGAACGCAATTGCAGCTGCTACTTCTTCTCCAGTGTTTGAGGCTCGCGTAAGAATGTCACCATCTGCAAACTACACTTCAACCAGTACTTACTTTGTTGGGTTTACTAACCTCGCATTTAATGCGACAGGTGGAGATGCATTACCAACTAACGGTATTTACTTTATTTCAAGCTCAACTTCAAACTGGTTTGCTGTTGTCAGAAGGAACGGAAGAGAAACAATGCAAGATACTGGTGTTGCCACGACCACAACAGGAAACAAAACAGCATTTCAAAGATTAAGAATTGAGGTGGCCTCATCATCTCCTTCATCGTCTGGTACAGCAACCTTTTTAATTAACGGTCAGGTAACAAACATACTTAGCGGTCAAAATATGCCTGTGACGGCATTGGTGCCTATGGTTTCGATCGGAGTTGGTAACTATCAAAATACCATCGCACACACGTTGGGTATCAATGATCTTGATATTCAGTATATTAAAGTTTGGATCGATGACCCTCCTGTTGCGTTTGCTAATAAGACAACAACTCCTTCTGGTGTTGTAAATAAACCTAGTGTTTCTTTAGATCAAGAAGATACACCTCTAGATCAAATAGGAGGTTCTAGTATGGCATTGAGATATACGGCTGGTTCAGATAAAGAAAAATTAGCCGAAGGAATGATTATTTCTGGTGCGCAAAACGGTGCAGACGTTAGTCTGAGTTCAAAACCTTACGACTCAAATATTATCGGAGCAATTAGTATGAGTTCACATGTGCTAACTGACGATTCTAACAAATCATCAGTTTTGGTCGGAGAGTTCGGTAGGGTGTCAGTAAAGGTTACCTTGGCAAATGGTGCAATAAAGAAAGGCGATAGAATCACTTCATCAAATGTTGAGGGTTATGGTATGAGAGCTTCAAGGCCTGGATACATTTTGGGACGAGCGTTGGAAGATTTTGATCCAGTTCACGGGAATGGTTACTGTGACGGTATTGACCCTGTTGTTGCAAGTTCAACTATGGCGATGGCCACATCTACGGATTCACTTTCATTCTGTAAGGGAAATATTCTTGTTAATTTGAAGCCAAACTTTGATATGGGTATCAGCGATGCTATTGCAGATCTAGGAGCCGTAGTAAAGAGCGCTCCAGAAGCAATGCTTGATATGGCTGATTCAGTATTTGAAAAGGGACTAAATACTGCGAAATTAGTCATGGGTAAGGTAGTTGCACAAGTTGGAGTATTCAAGAATTTGTTCGCTTCAACTATTACTGTAATCCCTGATGGTAAAATCACTCTGCCTTCTGGTGAAAATCAGGCTGTCGGGCAGAATATATTCCCAGCCGGAGCAATGTCGATTTTGGTTCTCAACACTCAAGTAGCATCAACTTCAAAAATATTTGTAACACCAAGGGTTTCAGTTGTCAGCCCATTCTCAGTAACGAGAATTGATGAAGGAAAAGGATTCGTGGTTTCAACTATTACTGCCCCTGTAAGCAGTGTGCCATTTGATTGGATGATAATCAATTCATACAAGGCTAATGACAGTCAAGGCGGAGTCATAATCGAGAGCACTGGTTCTACAAATAGCAGTAACAGTAATAGTTCTACGGTAACAAATCCAAGCTCAACTGTTGTAAATAATGATCAAACCAACAATTCAACCACAACCCCTGTATCGAGCACAAACACGGAATCAACGACAACTCCTTCAGGAAATTCTGACAACATCGCACCTGTAATTTCAATAAATGGTGCTAATCCAGCAAAAATATCCGTTGGTACTAGTTATGTTGATCTAGGTGCTACTGTGACTGATAACATAGACCACAATTTAGGAATCACTGTTACGGGTGACAGTATTGATACTAGAAGCGCAGGAACCTACACTGTGACTTATTCAGCAACAGATCAAGCTGGAAATAGCGCCACTAGTACAAGATCAGTGATAGTTGAAAATATTAGAAATGATTCTTTACCAATAATTGCGCCTGTTTCAACCAGCACTCCAGTCAATAATACAGATGTGGTGACGGCGTCAGGCGGTGAGGTGGTTTCAGGTTCCGAGACTACAACCAACAACGGTGCTAGTAATTAAAATACTCAATCTGGGACATTGAGAGTGGTTTTTGGAGTAAATCAGTAAAGGATTCCTATGGTACTTACGTGTTGCTGGTCATACTCATAAGAGTTACTATACATATAATAATTTTATGTCGCTTATGAATAACAAGCAGGATAATAAAAAAAATTCTATTAATTATTTTATCGTTATCGCAATACTGTTATCGGTAATTTTTTATCTTGTTGGGTATATTTTGGGGGGCAAGAAATTTTTTAGTGATAGACGCTCAAAAAATGGGATTGAAATGTTAAGTAACCCTTTTAATAAAACCAGGTATAAGGTAAATGACCTGTCGTCGATTAATGAGTATCTTAACCCTAGATTACAAAGCGAGGGTATTAAAAGCTTTTCAAATAAATTTGCTAGTGATTTAAAAAACTCAATTAACGAATATATTTCGAAAGTAAAGATTGATACACCGGCCGTTAAGCATGTAAGTGTCTACTTCCGGGATCTAAACGCTGGTCCTGTGTTCGGAATTAACGAACAAGAGGAGTTTATTCCAGGTAGTTTGTTGAAGTTACCACTAATGATTAGCGTTTTTAAAAAATCAGAAAGTAACGCCAGCTTTTTGGATCAGAGTTTTTTATTTAACGGCGGTGCGGTAGAAAACAAACAATTTTATAAGCCAAGTAATCCTATCGAGGTTGGAAAAGTTTACAGTGTCGGAGAATTGATCGAACACGCGATTATTTTTTCAGACAATAATGCGGCCTTGTTGTTAAAGGAGTTGGTTGATGAAAATGATTTTGTGAGTATTTATGAAGAGCTAGGCATAAAAGTGCCGAAAAATGCGGGTTACACATTGACTGTTCAAACATACGCATCTTTCTTTAGGATACTATACAACGCTTCGTTCCTTAATAAACACAACTCTGGAAAAGCCCTCCAAATGCTATCAGAGGCAGAATTTTCTGACGGCTTGGTTTCGGGAGTACCTAGTGAGATTAAGGTCGCACATAAATTCGGTGAAAGGCTCTCAGAAGGACAGGATAATCAACTTCATGATTGCGGAATAATATATTATCCTGAGCATCCTTACGTTCTCTGTGTTATGACAAAGGGATCAAGTATTCCTGATATGGCTGTTACCATCAAAGATATTTCAAAAACTGTTTTTGAAAAAGTAAAAAAGGATGAACGTGACATTTAATTTACTTAACTTTTTACTTCGGGGCGTGATATTATTTACGCTATGTTTGAGGTTTTAAGGCCAGGTTTGAAATTATCTCTTTGGTTTTTTATTTTATTGAGCATCACAATATTACCTTTTAGAATTACCATTGCAGATCAATACAGTTCAAATTCATATTCAGTACTAGATCCTGTAGTGGCTGTGCCATCAGGTTATGCAACGTCTTCTGGTTTCCAGCTTTGGAGTGTTATTTCGCAGGTCGCGGTTGGAACAAGTACGTCAAATAATTTTTACTTAAATCCAGGATTTTTGACCTACCCTTACGTTTCTACACCAGCCGTATCAGCAACTGCGGGTGACGCTCAAGTGGCACTCTCTTGGACAGCATCTTCAGGTTTTTTGGGTTGGACTGTTGGTGGTTATAACGTAGGGCAATCATCTGTTGCCGGCGGTCCTTATTCCTACACCTCGGTTGGTAATGTTACGTCAGCCACAATTCCTAGTTTAACAAACAACACCACTTACTACTTTGTCGTCGTGGTAAAAGATTCATTTGGAAATTCTATAGCAACTTCAACCGAAGTGTCTGCCACACCTGCTGGTTCAGGTGGAGGAAGTGGTGGTGGAGGCGGAGGTGGAGGAGGAGGCGGCGGAGGTGGTGGAGGAGGGGCCGGTGGCGGTCCTGTGCCGTCTTCGGTAAGCGAAACTGGAGTTATTTTTTCAGGGAGAGCGTACCCCCTAAGCAAGGTTAGTATTTTAAAAGACGGACAATTAGCGGTGACAACTATCGCGGGTCCGGATAGCAATTTTAATGTTAAGCTTACCGATCTGTCGGCGGGTGATTACAACTTTTCAGTTTATGGTGAAGACAAAAACGGTTTAAAGTCTAGTCACTTTACTTTTCCAATTTACATTACTACAGGTGTAACCACGACAGTGGGAGGAATTTTTATCGCACCAACTATTGCCGTCGATAAATCACAGGTTAAAAAAGGGGAAAATATCGTGATTTTTGGTCAAAGTACACCATCTGCCGAAATCATAATAAATGTTAATTCAGAAAATGAATTTTTTGATAAGACGTCATCGGATGCAAATGGTGTATATCTGAAAAATTTTGATACTTCAGTTTTGGAGTACGGTAATCACAGCACCAAATCAAAGGCCTCAATAAAAGGTGAGATAAGTAGTTTCAGTAATTTAGCGAGTTTCGCGGTTGGACTTAAAAATATTTTTGCAACTTCAAAAACTAAACTGGTTAAATGTGATTTGAATGACGATGGCAAGTGTAATTTGGTAGATTTTTCTATTGCAGCATATTGGTACAAGAGGCCTCTGTCTACTGAGTTTGCCTTAAGAGAGAAGCAACACCTAAATGGAGACGGGAAAGTCGATTTGGTTGATTTTAGTATTATGGCTTATTACTGGACAGGTTGATATGAAAAACAAATTACACAAAAAAATATTTGCGCTGATTATTTTTATTGGAATTTTGGTCCCAGCTGTTTCTTTTGCTGCTGAAATTAAAATTGAATCTGAATCGCACGAAAGTAGTTTAAATTCACAGTGGTTGCTCAGCGTCTATTTAAACCCTAATAAAGATAGTATCAATGCGGTTGAAGGATCACTGATTGTACCCACTCAGCTTTTAGATGTTGTCGAAATTCGGGACGGTAACTCTGCTGTTTCTTTGTGGGTTAAAAGACCGAAACTTGAAGGTGGAAAAATTATCTTTTCTGGTATTACACCAGATGGTTTTGCCAACAAAAAGCAATATTTGTTTTCAGTAGTTTTAAATTCTAAGTTGGTCGGCGAGGGAGAAGTGACTCTTAAAGAAGCCAGAGCCTTACTAAATGACGGTTTGGGAAAGGATGCAAAATTAAAAATTACAGCATTTGATTTTAGGATCAGTGATCAAGGTGAATCGGGCAAAAAGATTGAAGAAGTGGCTGACAAAGATTTGCCGGAGGATTTTGCTGTTACTGTTGCTAAGGATTCAAGTTTGTTTGATGGAAAATACTTTGCGGTCTTTTCCACACAGGACAAAAAATCTGGAATAGATCATTACGAATTAAGAGAAGGTTTGTGGGGTAGCTATAAGAAAGTGGAAAGTCCCTATGTTTTAGAGGACCAGTCGCTGGGTAAAAACATATATGTTAAGGCTTTTGATAATTCGGGTAATGTAAGAGAGGTTGTTCTCAAAGGAAGTGTGTATCGAGATTACCGAATATTGTTTATAATATTAGTAATCATTTTGGTTTTCCTTATTTATAAAAAATGGCGAAAAAATTTGTCATAGCTTTGTTGTTTAGTTTCTTAAGTTTTATACCTGGCAAAATTTTTGCTGCCGATTTGTCTATAGTCCCCGGGTCAGGAAGCTTTAAGGTCGGTGATCAGGTGGTAGTGAGGATTCAATTAAACAGTGACGTTGCTACCAACGCCATTTCGACCGAAGTAGCGTTCCCCACATCAATCCTGTCACTCGACTCTGTGTCTAAGACTGGTTCCATTTTAAATTTCTGGGTTACCGAGCCGGTTATTTCTAAGTCTGAAGGCACCATTAAACTAGAAGGTGTTGCCCTTAATGGTTTTAGTGGAGGAACAGGAACCGTCGCAACAATTACTTTTCATGCAATTAAAGATGGTAACGGTCGCGTTTCATTTAAGTCCGGGCAAGTTCTTGCCAATGATGGCCAAGGTACAGATATTACTGGAAAATTAAACGGAGCTTCATATGATTTTGAAATTCCGAAAGTTGTTCCGGTTAAAAAACCTGTGGTCAATGAAGTAAAAAAACCTGAAGTTGTTCCTGAGATACCACAACAACCACCAACACTTAAACCTCCGGAAATAATGGAAGGTTCGAAATATGGTGAACCGGCAATCGTTGGAGTTTCTCAATATCCTAACTCAGATGTTTTGCTAACTTTTGTCTCTGAAAAAGGTATAAAAATATTTATTACAGGTAAATCAGACGAATCGGGGAGTTTCACTCTTCTGGTTCCTAAGTCATTGAAGCACGGCAACTACAGTGTTTCTGCTGTAATGATTCAGGAAGATCAGGTCCATAGTCATCCTTCAAATGAAATAATGATTGTAGTGGGGAATATTTTTTCAGATTTAGATCCTATTTTTCTAATCGCACTTATATTACTGATTTTGTCATTGATTTATCTAATAATCGGATCCTACCTTCATCTTAGAAAGGACAGAAACAGAAGATCTAGATTAAATAAGGAAGTTCATGAAGCCGAAAAGGTTGTATCGAAAGCTTTTGATATTTTGAGGGAAGATGTAGAAGGCCACTCACATCTTAAAGGTGATTCATCTGGTCGAGTAACAGTAAAGGATTTGAAAAAAGATATTGATGATGCAGAGAAGGTGATCACAGACGAGATAAAAGGTATGTAAAATGTTTTTACGTTTTTTAAAAAATAAGTTATTGCTTTGTATTTTTACCGCACTCCTTTTGTTTAGTAGCGCCACTAGTCTTTTTGCTGAAAATATTTCTGTTAACGCAAGTTCTTTGTTAGGTAGAACAGAACTGACTCTTTCTCCTAGCTCTGGCGGTTTTGTCGAGGGCTCGCAGTTTGATGTTCAAGTTCTACTTAATACCAAAGGTCTTAGTGTTAACGGTCTTCAGGTTTATGTAAACTTCGACCCGTCAAAACTTGCTATAGTTCGACCTCTTGGTGGTACCTCGGTAATCGGTGTTTGGGCGGAACCTCCTACCTACGATAACGTTCGAGGAACATCATCTTATGTTGGAGTTTTACCCAACGGGATGAAAACCGAATCAGGACTTGTGGCGACTATAACTTTTAAGGCCAAAAAAATCGGTAATGCAAGAATTACTTTTAGTTCAAATTCAAAAGTTTTAAAAAATGACGGTTTGGGAACAGATACTCTGGTAAATTTGGGTAAAGCTGACCTTTCCATTATTCCTAAGGCGCCGGACGGAGTCCGTGTGTATTCAGAGACACATCAATTCCAAGATGTGTGGTACAACAATAATAATCCTGTTTTATCTTGGGATAGAGATCCAAATGTCGATGGTTTTAGTTACGTTTTAGATAATAAGCCAAACACTGTTCCAGAAAATACCATTACCAGCAATGATACAACCAAGTCATACGAAAAACTTAGCGAAGGTTTGTGGTATTTTCACATAAAGGCACATAAAAAAGGAATTTGGGGAGGGGTGGGCCATTTCCTAATTCGCATCGACTCCACACCTCCTGCAGAGTTTACGCCAGAGGTAAACTATCTTGTAGCTTCTTCAGTCTTTGTTCAAAAGACACTTCTGTCGTTTGTCACGACTGATAGTCTCTCAGGGGTTGATCACTACGAAGTTGGAATAATCGATCAGTCCAAATCCGAAAACGTTTCTCCTGTGTTTATTCAAACAGAAAGTCCGTTTCAGGTACCACTTAAATCAAAGGAGAAACTTCACGTGATTGTAAGGGCCATAGATAAAGCTGGAAATGTAAGAGACGAAGCTGTTGATATTGTGGCGCCCCTTGTGATCGAGAAATTCATAAAGGACAACATGGTCTACATATTGTTATTTATTATTTTGCTTGGACTTGTAATTCTAATTACTCACTATTTGTTTGGTCACCATATCGTGCGACACCTAAGAAGGGCATTTAAAATAGCTCAAAAGGAAGAAGAGGCTGAACATTCTTTAGAAACAGTTTCAAAGATTCCTCAAAATCCTAATCAGGCTTCGTCGGATAATACAAACCAGCTAGGCTAGTGTGCCAGAGTAACACAAAATATTTTTCTCGCCCCAGCCTTCTTTAAAGTTTTGGACGCTTCTTTTAAGGTCGCTCCTGTGGTGGTGACGTCGTCGAGCAAAATTATGTTTTTTCCACATACTTTGCTTTCGTCGGTAACCGCAAAACTGTCTTTAAGATTGTTAAGTCTCTGGTTTCTGTTTTTCTTCGTTTGGCTTTGAGTGTCTGTGGTTTTAATCAATACTTTATTGTTAATTGTAAAAGTGTTCGTATCCGAGAATTCCATTAACTTACTTGCTATATATTCACACTGGTTAAATCCTCGAATTTTCATTTTCTCCTTAGATATGGGAACCGGTATAAGTATTGGGTTGTGGAAATTCTGAAAATTTTCCTTCTCACTGAGGCAGAAAAGTAATTCATCGTAAAGGCATTTGGCTAAAAGCTCAGTAATTTTTCTATTTTTTCTATACTTTATTTCCCATATTGCTTGTTTGATCAGTGGGTCTTTGTATTCGAAAACGCTCAAAATATCAGAATCTGATAATTTTAATTTTGGCGACCTAGAAATCAGCTCTTCTTGAGACATGTTTTCAATTTCTTTAACCAATTCTGACCTTGGGAAAATGAAATCTAATATCTTTTCAATTAGGTTGTTCATTAAGTGGAATGGAGGATTATCTTATATGTTATACTAATACAGTCTAGGTATTTTGCATATGGAAAATCCTCTCAAATCAATTCTTGAGCTTTTTAAAAAGTCAGGTGACAGTGTTTTAGGTGTTGATATCGGAGCGTCCTCGATTAAAATTATCCAACTCAGAAAAAAGGCTGGCAGGGCAATACTCGAAACATACGGCGAGCTAGCTTTGGGACCCTATGCTGGATTAGAGGTCGGTAGAGCAACACACTTACCTGCAGATAAATTGTCGGAAGCGCTTAACGATGTTTTGCGTGAATCAAACACGACTACAAAAAAATGTGGTTTGTCTATTCCTCTACCTTCCAGCTTGGTGTCACTGATTGAAATGCCTTCTGCTCCTCCTGCGCAGTTGGCTAACATGATCCCACTTGAAGCTAGAAAGTACATTCCTGTCCCTGTAACAGAAGTGGTTTTGGATTGGTGGATAATTCCTCAGGAGGAACAGAGGACTGTGACGGTTACTCCGGCCGGTCCTGCAGATCCACTGCCTACGACACCTAAGGTGGACGTGCTGGTGGTGGCCATACACAATGAAGCTATAAATCGCTATCAGGACATTGTTCGTAAAACAGCACTGGATTCAAGTTTTTTTGAAATTGAGATATTTAGCACTATGCGAGCAGTTCTTCAAGAAGAAAATGCTACAGCTATGATTTTTGATTTCGGTGCAGGTTCGGTAAAGCTCTACATTATCGACAGGGGAATAGTTAGGGTTTCTCATACTATAAACAGAGGTTCACAGGATATTACCTTGGCTATTTCTAGGGCTCTAAATATTACTATCACCGAAGCCGAGACAGTAAAAAGAAATTTTGGAATAAATTACGAGCAGGGCGGGGCAAATATTAATCCTGTGGTTACCGCCAACCTTAATTTTATTTTCTCTGAAGCTAACAGGGTCCTATTAAACTTTGAGAAAAAATACAATAAAACAATTAATAATATAATTTTGACAGGTGGAGGAGTAAATTTAAAAGGTTTTTACGAATTAGCACAAAAGAGTTTCTCAGTGTCGGTTGTCGTGGCTGATCCGTTTTCAAAAGTTGAAGCTCCGGCCTTCCTTGACCCAGTGCTAAAGGGTGCTGGGCCAGAATTTGCCGT
This sequence comes from uncultured Candidatus Saccharibacteria bacterium, assembly GCA_964430335.1. GTDB lineage: Bacteria > Patescibacteriota > Minisyncoccia > Phycocordibacterales > SIBU01 > SIBU01. The sequence goes on along the minus strand of CAYSEN010000008.1, from coordinate 30,685 downwards.
TGCTCTAGGTGTTGCTCTTAGGAGGCTTCAGGAATTAGGCTAAATGGCGTTTATACACATAGGTTTACTTTCGTTTTGGTACTATAATATTCATACTAGGTGAAATAGAATTGAGCTTATTGTATTTAGAACAATCTACGTAAAATAGCTTTTGATTTCTAATTTCTCTTGCAATATGGATACTAAATTTCAAACATCGTTCATTCCCAAAAAAAATTTACCGCAGGCTACGAGTGCACCTTCACACTCCGTTCCTATAGGATTGGCACTTTTGATTGCGATAATTATTCTAATTATTTCTGCCGGTGCAGCTGGTGCAGTTTTTGCCTATAAAAAAATCCTAGTCACAAAAATCACGGACATGGATAAGCAGTTGAGAGACTCTCAGAAATCTTTCGAACCTGGTTTTATAGAAAATATAAGCAGGTTAAACAAGAGAATTAAGTCTGCTAATAGCATCATAAACAACCACACGGTAGTATCTCCGGTCTTTGGTTTGCTAGAAAACGACGCCTTGGCCACTATAAAATTTGATAGCTTTGACTACAAACTTAGAGATAAAAACGAAGGTCTTCTTACTCTAACTGGCCAGGCGAAAAGTTTTACATCGATCGCTCTTCAAGCAGACATTTTTAGCCAGGAAAAACATTTGAAGAATCCTGCTTTTTCAGATCTTAATCCAAATCAAAAAGGTAATATTGTTTTTAAATTCACCGCAACGGTTGACCCTTCGTTTGTGTATTACAAAAACAATGTGAATGCTGAGAAACAGCAACAGACAAACAACGAGCCAAATATATGAACACCATCTTACCAATAGCAATAATTATAGGTTCCATTTGGTTGTTTTTTGGATACACAAGTCCAACTTATTCTGGCGTAACCGGAAGTTCTAACAATGAAGGTAAAAGTATCGTCGAATTAAAATCAGAAGAGGCTGAGTATCTCAACGCTTTGGATAAAGCTACACAAGTGGCTAAAGTAAGAGACGACCTTTTAGCAAAATTAAGCACGCTAAAAAAAGACGATAGTAACAAACTGATTAAACTTATCCCAGATCATATCGATTCTGTCCGATTGATTATTGATATAAATAACGTTGCGGCCAAGTACGGGATGTCACTTTCTAACATTGTTTTGTCGGCCCCAGGAGCTGATGAAACGAAGCCTTCACAGGTCTCTAGTCCTAATCCAACAGATGGTGGGGCACCTTCACCTGTAAACGAAAGTGATATGAACGCTCTTTCTCAAGGTCTTGGTCCAGACAACAACCTCTACGATTCGATTAAATTAAGTTTCAATGTGTCGGGTTCTTATGGAAATTTTATAAAATTCCTCGGTGAACTACAGCAAAGCCTGAGAATTGTGGACATCACCGCTGTTTCGTTCGGTTTGCCTGAAACTTCAAGTGCTACCAACCACAGCTTGTCGGCAACTACTAAAACCAAAGACATATTGATCGATTCTTTTAATTATTCTATCAGTATTAAAACCTACTATTTGAAATAAAATGGAATTTTTTCAGAACAATAAAAAAATATTTCTTTTTGTCGGTATATTTATAGGTTTGTTTTTAATCTATAAGTTTTTTATTGCAGATAATGGTTCCACGGACCCAAATGCCGCTCCTGTTTCTGCCTTAACTACCTCAAGCGAAAGTGTTGTAGGAAGAGAACTTATTAATACCCTGGCCGAGTTGCAAGTGATTTCTTTAGACTTCTCGATTTTTGATAACCCAGTGTTTACCAGTCTGGATGACAAGTCTTACCCTATAGAACCTCAACCTCTAGGCAAGACATACGGAAGAAATAACCCATTCCTAGATTTCGGTGGCAGTTTCGGTTCTTCAACTGTTAGTAGTAATGCAAATCTACCCGCAACCGCTTTTGGAAATAGTAACAAGACCACGAAATCAAAGTAAATTCATTTGTTTGTAATATGAGCATTCTAGATATACTCGCCGATAAAAAAATTATCACGAAAAGTGACGTCACTCAAATTCAAGAGGAGGCTATTAAAACAGGGGCTGATATTGAAAAGATACTCGAAAAAAAAGGAGTGAAGGCCGAGGCGGTGGTGACCAGCAAAGCGGAATACTTCGGAATACCTTACAAGAGTCTCGCTGGTTACAGCGTTCCTTTTGATGTCCTGAAATATATTCCAGAAGAATCTGCTCGGTATTACAAATTTGTTCCTATCGGTCTTAAGGATAAGGTGCTTGAAGTCGGTATCATGGATCCTGACAATCTGGAAGCCAGGGATGCCCTAAACTTCATTTCGACCAAAATTGATTTGCCTTTTAAGTTGTTTCTGATCGCTGAAAGTGATTTCACTAAAGTTATCGAATCATACAAAGGCCTTTCAGGGGAAGTTACTCAGGCGCTTTCTGAGCTCGAAAACGAACTTTCGTCTGGCGACGAGGCAGTACAACTGAATTCCAAAAAGGATTCTGAAAACAAAGAAACCAGAATTATTGAAGATGCCCCTGTTACAAAAATAGTCGCTACGATTTTGCATTACGCCACAGAAGGTAACGCATCAGATATTCACATAGAAAGTATGGGTGAGAAGGTTCGTGTTAGGTTTCGAGTCGATGGTGTATTAAATACCAGCTTGTTTTTGCCGGCAAAAATTTATCCTTCGGTGGTAGCTAGAATTAAAATTCTTTCAAACATGCGTTTGGATGAAAAACGTAAACCGCAAGACGGAAGATTTTCTGCAAAGATTGAAGGAAGAAAGATCGACTTTCGTGTTTCTACTTTGCCTGCATACTACGGTGAAAAGGTGGTTATGAGAATTCTCGATACTGAAAAAGGTTTAAGCCCAATTAGCAAGATGGGCCTTTCACCGAGAAATCTCAAGTTAATCATGGACGCCATTGATAGACCGTACGGTATGATTTTGATTTCAGGACCAACTGGTTCAGGAAAATCCACCACTCTGTACTCTATGTTAAATGAAGTTGATAGAGAGAGTAAGAACGTCATTTCGCTAGAAGATCCAGTGGAATACAACATTCCTGGAATGAACCAGTCTCAAGTCCATCCGGAAATTGGATACACATTTGCTACAGGACTTAGATCTATTTTGAGACAAGACCCAGACATCATAATGGTGGGAGAAATTCGAGATAAAGAGACCGCTCTTTTGGCTGTCCAAGCTGCACTTACAGGTCACCTTGTGCTCTCTACTATTCACACCAACAATGCTGTCGGTGTTATACCCAGACTTATAGACATGGGAGTTGATCCATACCTAATCGCACCAACTCTTATTCTCGCGATTGCCCAAAGACTTGTAGGACTTATTTGTCCTGGTTCAGGCAAGGAGGTTCCTGTCGACGGTAGTCTAAAAGTAATGATTGAAAAAAGTTTCCAAGATTTACCCGCAGAATATAAGAAGGAGATTCCTGTTGCGAATTCAGTTTTGGAAGTTGCTCCTTCACCTGAATGCCCGAAAGGAACAAGGGGAAGAGTTGCGGTGGTTGAAATATTACAAATGAGCAAAGATTTGGAAGCTGTTATTTTAAAAAGTCCAACCGACGCTTCTTTATATAAAGTAGCACGAGATCAAGGAATGTTTACTCTAAAAGAAGATGCGATGGTGAAAGCTTTGAGAAAGGAAATACCAATAGAGGAAGTTAATAAACTTTAAAATAAATTAAAACATTATCAGTTTGATATAATAAAAATATGGCAGAGGAAAAAAATCTAAAAGTTATGATAGTCGACGACGATCAATTTCTCTTGAATATGTATTCAATGAAGTTTAAGAATTCTGGCTATGAAGTTGACACTGCTGTGGGAGGACAAGAGGCAATAAATAAAATTAAGGAAGGTGCTAAGCCGGACATTTTGCTTTTGGATATGGTGATGCCAGTTATGGATGGAATGGAACTGCTAAGAATTATTCAAAGAGATCATATGTTGCCGAAAGCCACCATTATAGTTTTGAGCAACCAGAATCAACCAGGAGATATTGAAAAAGCAAAAGAACTTGGAATTTCAAGTTACATTGTGAAAGCAAGCTCTGTACCTTCAGAAGTTGTTGCAGAAGTGTCGAGGGTTGTTGGTGTAGCGCCTCGAGATAATTCTTCTAAAGATTTAGTTATTTAATTTTATTTTATGGCCATTGATTACGCAAAAGAATTAGAAGAGTTGATACAGCACGTTATCAGAGAAGGTGCTTCAGATTTACATTTGTCTGAAGGAAGATCTCCGGCCATTAGAGTTTCGAGTTTTTTAATTCCACTTGTAAAAAAACCAAAACTAACCAAGGCCGACACCATGGGTTTGCTTGCTGAATTGCTAACAAAAGAGAGTTTGGAGAAATTTTTGCAAACTAGAGAAATGGACTTTTCATATAAGTACAAGGAGGAAGCAAGATTTAGAGGTAATAGTTTTTTTCAGCAAGGTGCAGTGGCAATTTCCTTGAGATTGATTCCGAAAAAGATTAGAGGTTTTGGAGATTTGGCTTTACCTCCTGCTCTTGAAACTTTTGCACAGAAACACCAAGGTTTTTTTCTAGTTGTCGGCCCGATTGGTCACGGTAAAACTACCACTCTAGCTGCGATGGTTGAATATATAAATACCACACGGGCTGAACACATTATTACTATTGAAGATCCGATCGAATATGTTTATGAAGACAAGATGTCGATTGTTGATCAAAGAGAGATCGGTGTAGACACAAAAGATTTTCATACTGCTTTAAATAGCGTATTTAGAGAGGACGCAAATGTACTTATGATCGGAGAAATGCGCGATATCGAAACCATTTCGACTGCTGTCACGGCCGCTGAGACTGGTCACTTGGTTCTCTCTACTCTTCACACAAACAACGCCGCACAAACCATCGACCGTATTATCGACAACTTTCCACCAGGTCAACAAGATCAGATTCGAGTTCAGCTTGCTGGTAGCTTGGCTGCTATTTTTTCTCAGAGGCTAATTCCAAGAGTTTCAGGAGGATTAGTGCCAGCGTATGAGTTGCTTATCAATAATAGCGCTGTTGCAAACATGATTCGTGAAAAACGAACTTTTGAAATTAGCAGTATTATTGAAACGGGTTATCAGCAGGGAATGATCGATATGAACAGGTCGCTAGCAGATTTGGTAAAAGCAGGCGAAATTACTACCGAAAACGCTTTCACGTATTCAATTAATCCAAAAGGTCTAGAGCATCTTCTATAATTTCAATAAAATGTTATTCAACTATCAAGCTGTAGATGGCAAAGGACAAAACTCAAACGGTTCGATTGAGGCGATGACTATTGATATTGCCATATCATCACTTCAAAGAAGAGGTTTTGTGATTTCATCGATCGCACCTGTAGGGAATCAATCTGTTTTTAGTTCCCAAGTTAGTTTTTTCGGTGGTATCAAAACCAAAGACATTGTTTTGGTTTCTAGACAAATGGCTACATTGTTTCAAGCCCAAGTTTCAGCTTTGAGAATTTTCCGACTACTTGCTGCAGAGACAGAAAATAAATTATTTCAAGAAAAACTCCTAGAGATTGCAGATGATTTGCAGGGCGGAAGTTCAATTTCAAAAGCTCTTTCAAAACATCCAAAGGTTTTTTCTGAGTTTTACGTCAACATGGTTCATGCGGGCGAGGAGGCAGGAAAGCTCGATGAAACTTTCGGCTATCTGGCGGATTATTTGGAGAGATCTTATGAAATCATGTCGAAAGCAAGAAATGCACTTATCTATCCAGCTTTCGTCGTTGTTGTGTTTATTGTTGTTATGGTTTTGATGCTTGTGATGGTTATTCCAAACCTAACTGCGATTTTGAAAGATTCAGGTCAAGAGATTCCGATTTACACAAGAGCGGTTATGGGTTTAAGCGACTTTTTCATTCACTACGGACTTTTCCTTCTGGTCTTTGTCGGGGTTGGAGGGTATTTCCTTTGGAAGTGGAGTAAAACTGAAAAGGGAGGTTTAGTGGTGGATAAATTTAAATTAACTTTGCCATATTTCGGAACACTTCTCACCAAACTTTTTCTTTCAAGAATTTCTGACAACTTAAACACAATGCTCCAATCTGCTATTCCTATTGTGAAGGCTCTTGAGATTACTTCAGCTGTGGTAGATAACGCGGTGTATAAAATTATTCTCAATGACGCAGTTGAAATGGTAAAGTCAGGAAGCCCGGTTTCAGAAGCTCTGGGTAAGCATAAAGAAATCCCAGGGATCATGGTTCAAATGATGAAAGTGGGCGAGGAATCCGGAGAGCTCGGTAACATTTTAAAAACATTGTCTCGCTTTTACACCAGAGAAGTAAATAATGCGGTAGATACACTGATCGGACTGATTGAGCCAGCCATGGTTGTTGCTCTCGGTCTATCCGTAGCCTTCCTTTTCGCCTCAGTTTTGATTCCGATTTACAACATTTCGGCTAATCAGTAGAGGGAAGGATAGTACTTATCCACACTTGCTTTGAAACTGCTAATGTATGGAGTATAATATCTGTACAGTAAGCAATGCCCTCTTTCCAAGAATGGGCGGTCGAGAGAAAAGCAAATTTAAAATAATTATAAATTTTATAAATTAATATTTAATATGAATAAATCAAAGGGTTTTACACTTATCGAATTGCTAGTTGTTATCGCAATCATTGGTATCCTTTCTTCAGTTGTTTTGACAAGTCTAAACAGCGCAAGAATCAAGGCAAAGTCATCAGTTTACAAGGAAGAATTGACCAGCCTAAGACCAGCAGTTATTAGTGCTTGTGATTCGGCTGCTTTGGTCGCCGGAACAGACGTTCCTGCTGCAGGTGCACACCCACTAGGTACTATCGGTGCTCAGAGCTGTGGTTCAGCAGGTTCAGGAACATTCAGCATTACCTTCGGTGCTGCAACAAACGGTGGAGCATGTACATCAGCTACTATGACTGAGGCTTCTCTTGCTTTCGCAGGTTGCTAAGTGTTTAAAATATTTCACACACAAAAAACGACCCACTGGGTCGTTTTTTGTTTTGCCGATTGTGGTAATATGATCGAATAAATTTATATCATATGGACTACAGTAAATACCTAGTCGTCGTACCGACTTACAACGAGGCAGAAAATATAATCGAACTTGTTAGAAAAATTACAGATTTATATAAAGGAATTAAAATTTTGGTGGTGGATGATAGTTCTCCTGATGGAACATTTAGACTGGTTATTGAGGAAGGTAAGAAAAATAGTAATGTCTCACTTTTGCTAGGGGAGAAAAAATTGGGATTTTCATCTGCTTATCAAAGAGCTTTTAAAAATATATTACAAAGGCATGATGTTGATTGGATAATAATCATGGACGCAGATTTCTCTCATAGTCCTGAATATATTCGTCGGTTTATCGACGCTGGAAATAATGCAAGTGTAGTAATAGGCTCAAGGTTTATAAAAGGGGGTTCAGCACCTGGTATGAATTTAAAGAGAAGAATGCTCAGTTTTCTAGGAAATACCTACGCAAGGATTATTATGGGTATTCCGATAAAAGATTTTACTACCGGCTTTATTGCCTTTAAAGTTAATGTACTACCCTCGATTTTAAGAGGTGATATGATAACTAAAGGTTTCGCATGCTTGATGGAGATGAAATTTAAGGCGGTAAAAGATGGCCACAGATGGGTAGAGATTCCAATAGTTTTCGGCAGTAGGTTAAATGGGTATTCCAAAATTTCTTGGAAGATTATTATTGAAGGACTAATCACTCCTTGGATTTTAAGGCTAAAATTTAAAAAACATGATTAATTTTATCCAGTCACATAAGTCGGATTTATATATAACTTTAGCCATATTATTTTGCGCACTACTATTGAGAGTTCCCGCATTTGATTATCCTGACTCAACCATCGCAGACGAAGGTGTTTCTATTTTTTTTACTACAACAACTATCAACAGAACCCCTTTTTTTGAGCCGAGCCCTCCGCTTAGTTGGATGATATATAGGGCACTCGTTCCGGATTTAGGTGTTGGCTATCCAAATTTGCTATTGATCGGATTTAATCTTGGTTTTCGTGATTTTCCATATAAACCAATTAGACTGGCAGAAATATATATCGGTACGATTTTGGTTACAGAGCTTTATTTAATTTCTAGATTACTTGGATCTTCCAAATATTTGTCTGCGACTTTAGCTTTCCTGGCGATGTTAGATAACACCCTCATAATGTACAGCCGTACTATCTCTCCAGATGGTTTCTTGTTGTTCTTTGGGATGACGGGAATTTTGTTTTTGTTAATCTCTCTAAGGTTTAATCATTGGATAAGCAGGATAATCGGTCTACTTATTGCTGGTTTTACATTAGGACTGTCTGGTTCAATAAAGTGGACAGGTTTCGGCTTTTTGGCCGCAGGTTTGGTCTGGCTGTTTTTAAAAAAGAAATGGTATTTTATACCAGTTGTTTTGGCAACGGGCATTATTGCCTACTTTGCAACTTTTTATGTTTATTTCGGAATGATGGATAAAGGTAGTGTAGATCTACGCAGAAGTTTTTACCATACTAAGGCTATCAAATCTTTTGTATTTCCTGGTCCAGACAGTAGTTTAAAAGAGAGAATTAAATCAACTGTAGAATATTCAAAAATATCCTACATAACGCACGCTGGTGACGAAGGTGAAGTGGATAGGAGAGTGACAAACGACACTGGTAGTGTCGCTAGGTGGCCACTTTCAATGAGCGGTCTTGTTGGTTGGTATAGTCAGAAGGTAAATGCAAGATTGATTATTTTTTACGGCAACCCATTTGTTTGGTCTCTAGGTATTATCTCTTTTTTGATAGTTTTATTTAATGTTTTAAATTCACTACTAAAAAGAAACATGCCAGATAAAGTAAATACGTTTCTCGTAGTCGCCTTTTTAGGCAACTACTTGCCGTTTACTTTAGTCTCTAGGCACTTATTCATGTATACGTATTTACCCTCGTTGCTGTTCTCATTACTTATGCTACCGAGAGCGGTTGTGGTTTTGTGGCCGTATATAAGCCATAAGCTAAACAATGTCTCCGTAGAACAGTTCGAAAAATTTATTTTTTATCTAGTGCTTGTCCCAGCAATACTTATATTTTTGTCAGTTAGCCCTATGACATATGGATTTTAGTAATCCACCAGTTGGTAAGTCTTGCGTTTGCAATTTTGTGCTATAATTAAACAACTTTTAGAAGTTACTTATTTATGATATCTATGAACATGCTAAATAAAATTGCGAACGAAAAGTCGGGTTTTACGCTCATTGAATTACTCGTTGTCATCGCGATTATCGGGTTGTTGTCTTCGGTGGTTCTAACCAGTCTAAACGGCGCAAGGGTCAAATCAAAATCTTCTGTTTACAAGACAGAATTGATTAGCTTACGTCCTGCGGTTATTAGTTTTTGTAGCGATGTTACTTTGGTTCCAGCTACACATGTACCCGCTGCAGGCGCACATCCTCAAGGTGTTGTAGGTGCACAGAACTGTGGAGCAAACGGTACCGGCACATTCAGTATTACTTTCACTGGTGCAACAAACGGTGGAGCATGTACATCAGCTACGATGACCGAAACCTCGCTAGCTTTTGCTGGGTGCTAATTAATTTTATTTAAATGAACACAAAAAATAGAGCATTTACAATCGTTGAATTATTAGTGGTCATCGCCATAATCGGTATATTATCTTCGGCTGTTTTAAACAGTGTTACAAACGCAAGAGTGAAAGCTAGAATTGGTGCCGCTACGGCCACTCTTAAAAGTCTCGGCTCAGCTTTGGCCTTATGTGTAGATGAGGATGTGCCCATTGATTTACCGACGGCCGACACTCAAGACGGGGGTGCTGGACCTGTTTGTGCTGGATCTGATAGTAATTGGGGCCTGTTGCCTGGTACTTGGACATACACCGGTGCTTCAGACCAAGTGACTGGTGATACATTTACAATAGTCGCGGCAGGCGAAACTCCTGCAGTTACCTGTACGCTAACTGAACTCGGTTTCCAGGGTTGTGTTTAATAATATATAAAATGTTTAAAAAATTAATTTCAGAAAGAGGTAGGAAGGGTGCATTAAAAAACAGTTTTGGTTTTACTTTGGTTGAATTACTCGTGGTCATCTCAATCATAGGTGTGTTGTCGGGCGTAATTTTGGCTAATCTTAATACCACTAGATCAAAATCCCGCGATGCGAAAAGAGTCTCTGATATTAAGAATATTCAAATAGCTCTTGAGGTTTACTTCGACGTTAATCGAAAGTTTCCTGGAACACTAGCAGGATTGGTACCTACCTATATTCCAAATATACCAGTTCCACCGAACGGGGGATCATATGCTTATGTACCTCTAAACTCTACTTGTAACGACTATCATCTAGGAGCGGCTTTGGAATTGACGACCAATATCGGCTTGATTGACGACAGGGATGCTTCTGGTGGAACAGTGGCCTCACCCGCAGGAAGCGCATGTATGACAGCGGTTACAGCAACTTCAGATTTTAACGGAACTGGTGTAGCGTGTGACGGAACTGGAGCGGCTGCTCAACCTGGAGGGGGAGCAACAGGAGAAAAATGTTTTGATGTCTCATCCTAAAACAAAAACCCCGAAAATCGGGGTTTTTTCGTGATATTGGAATAAAACTCATATATAATATAGACATGGAAATTTTAATCCCTTTTTTCTTTTTTGTATTTGGGACGATTGTTGGCAGTTTTCTTAATGTGGTTATTTTGCGTTACAACACAGGTGCAGGTTTAGATGGAAGGTCAAAATGTTTCTCGTGTGGTAAAACTATAAAATGGTACGACCTTATTCCACTTTTCAGTTTTATTTTTTTAGGAGGGAAGTGTCGGTTTTGCGAAAGTAAGATTTCTGCTCAGTATCCGGCTGTAGAATTTTTTACTGGAGTAATTTTTACCCTTGTTTATTACAAATTTTCTGATCTGTTGTTTAGTTTAAATACTGTATACGGTTTGTTTAATCTGTCTTATTTTATTTTTATTCTAAATCTGATTGCGTTGTCTATTCTGGTCGTTATTACTGTGTATGACTTAAAGCACAAGATTATTCCAGATCTTTTCGTTGTTCTTTTTGGCATTATTTCTTTACTGCTGATTGTTTTAGAAAATGACATTTCCACACTAATTCATTTTCCTGTTATTTTTAAATTACTCGCCGGTCCGATTATCGCCTTACCACTCTCTCTTTTGTGGGTAATATCTAAAGGTGAATGGATCGGGCTCGGAGATTCGAAGCTTGTTTTAGGTATGGGCTGGTTTTTAGGACTATCGAGTGGCTTGTCTGGCGTCGTCATTGGGTTCTGGATTGGAGCTTTTGTTTCGCTTTTTATTTTGTTGGCTTCCAAACTTTTTAATACAGGCAAAATAAACAATTTGATGTTGAGTTTGGGTGTGAAAAACCTTACAATGAAGAGCGAGATACCCTTAGGACCTTTTTTAGTTTTAGGCTTTCTGATTGTTTACTTTTGTAAAATAGATGTTTTAGGTATTTCTTCAATGGGTATTTAATTTCGATGTTTAATAAATCACGTCTAAATAACAGAAGGTTTAAAAAAGGCTTTACGCTGATAGAGTTTATGTTGGCCGTAGCGATTTTTGTGATATTAACCAGTCTTATTTCAGTAAATGCACGTAAATTCGGAACCAATGTTTTGATTACCAACTTAGCTCATGAAATCGCGGTGACTATAAGACAGGCTCAGGTTTACGGAATCGGTGCTAGGAATTCAGGTGCCGGCAACTTTTCTAGAAGTTACGGTCTACACATTGATTCACATAGTTTAAATACATATATTCTGTTTGTTGATCTAAACGGTGACAATTCTTACGATACCGGCGCGAACACCGCTACTGGTTGCAGGCCAAACATGGAATGTTTGTCCATGTGGAGAATTGATCAAGAAAACGTGATTTCTAATTTTTGCGTTGGAAATGCGAGTTGCTTGAGTGCTGGCCTGGTTGATGCGATGGACATTATATTTAAAAGACCCAATCCTGAACCGATAGTATACGGCTATTTATCTGGGGTAAAATCCGCACCTAATCTAGTCGGGTCAATTAGTGTAGTGTCACCACAAGGAATTGTTAAAACAGTAAGTGTTTTAGCTAGTGGTCAGGTGTCTGTTCAATAATTTAAAATGAATAAATCATTTAAAAAAAACATAAGCCTTTTTATAGGACCAAAGTCAGGTTTTTCGATAGTGGAGACTATCGTGGCTATTGCTATTTTGTCAGTTGCTGTAATCGCTCCTCTTACCTTAGCGCAAAGAAGTCTTCACAGTTCAATTTATGCTAGAGATGAAGTCACGGCGTTTTACTTAGCCCAAGAGGCGATTGAGTATGTAAGATATGTCAGAGATTCAAACAATTTGTCTGGACGATCACAATCCGCTAATTGGCTAAACGGACTCAATGTATGCATAAATAATGATTGTGGTTTTGATGTTAATACCGGAGCGGTAGTAGATTGTAACCACGATCATGAAGATGATGACGGCGAAGGAAATGTAACAAACAATGACTGCCAATTAACTTTTAATCCTAATAACGGATTGTATGGAAATGATAGAAATAACAGTGGCGCTCCAAATGCACCTGCAAAAAACAGCCAATTTAAAAGAAAGATAAACATTGCCAAGGTCAGTAGAACTGGTGACCCGCATTATGCCGCAGATGTGGCGGTGACTGTTTCTTGGAGCACAGGAAAAATTGCTCAAAATGTTGTTGTAAGGGAAAGGATTTTTGACTGGTATCCTGCAAATTAATTTAGATTTATGATAAGTTTTTTCAAAAAAATAAATCGGAAAGCTATAAAGGAAATTAAGGAAAATCGAAGGGGTTTTAGTTTGATTGAGATGCTAGTTTCTATCACCATTTTTAGTTTTGTAATGTTAGCTGTGGTAACTGTTTTACTCAGTGCCGTGAATGCTAACCGAAAAGTGCAAGGACTTAAAACTTCCATTGACGCTGTCAGTCTTACTTTGGAAAGTATGGTCAGAAATATCAGAACTGGTAGTAGCTATGAGTTGGCTGGCGGTGCCGGTAATTGTCCAAGCCCAGGACAAACAGGAATTTCTTTCTTTGATTACAGTGATTCTGCTGTAACCTATGTCCTTAATAATGGCACGGTCCAGATAATAAAAAATGGTGTGACAGCAAACATGACTGCAGTCGAAGTGACAATAGACAGACTTTGTTTCTACGTCGATGGAGTCACAAACGGCGATAATCTTCAGCCTACAGTTTTAATCACTCTTGGAGGCGAGGTTAATAACCTAACTGCTGCTGGCGCAAAAACAAAAACTAAATCAAGGTTTGATATTCAAACTTTAGTGACTCAAAGAACCATTGATGAAAATTAAAATGACCAATAATAATTTTAAAAATTTAGCTGAAAAAAAATCTGGTTTTGCACTACTGTTTGCAATCATGGCTTCAGCTGTCCTTTTTTCAATCGGTATTTCTATTTGGAATCTTTCATTTAGAGAGGTGATAATATCTTCTTTTGGAAAGGAATCCCAGACGGCGTTTTACATAGCGGACACCGCACTTGAGTGCGGTATTTACTGGGATTTACAAACACATTTTGCTACATCCTCAGGTGACAACACTCCACACGTTCCTATTTTCTGTGCTCCTGGCGCACCGGTCAACCCAGCCGTTGTGTCGGACTTATACAGTGCCGCGAGTACTTTTAATGTAAGTGTTGGAAACGGATGTGCCACAGTCGTTGTTAGGAAGGATGATGCGGATAGAGATGGTAAAAGTAGCACAGAAATCGAATCGAGAGGCCACAATACTTGCGATGTGAATGATCCGACTATGGTTGAGAGAGGTTTTAAAGTAAACTACTAAGACCGGATTCCTATGGCACAATTAAATCCTGAAATTCTTAAACGACTAAACAAATTGAAAGAAACGATTGAAAGACATCGTTACCTCTATCATGTTGAGAATAAACCTGAGATTTCTGAATCGGCACTCGACTCTTTAAAGCATGAATTGTCAGAAATTGAGGCAAAATATCCAGAGCTAATCACTCCAGATTCGCCATCGCAAAGAGTTGCAGGTAAGCCTCTTCCTGAGTTTAAAAAAATTAAACACAAGGTAACCCAATGGTCATTCAATGATGCTTTTTCACCTGAGGAAATGATGGAATTTGATGAAAGAGTCAAAAGGTTTATTAAAAGTGAATTAGGTGAAGATTTGTCGCCGACCTATACCTGTGAGCACAAAATTGATGGACTGAAAATTGTTCTTGAATACGAAAAAGGTTTGCTTAAATGTGCTGCCACAAGAGGAGATGGGGTGGTCGGTGAAGATGTTACTGAAAATGTAAAGACTATCGAGTCTGTGCCTCTTAGACTTAATTCTCCTGTTAGTATTATTGTTGAAGGAGAAGTGTGGATGTCGAAGAAGCAATTAGAGACACTCAATAAAATCAGAAAACAAAATGGTGAAGAACCTTTTGCAAACCCCAGAAATCTAGCGGCCGGTTCTATTCGTCAGCTCGACCCAAGTGTCGCAGCTTCTCGAAAGCTTCAGACCTTCATTTACGATATTTCAATGTACGACGGCAAAATGCCTGATTCACAGATAAAGGAACTCGAACTACTAAAGACTCTCGGTTTTAAAGTAAATCCACATTTCTCGCATTGTGAAAATATTTCTGAAGTTATAGATTACTGGAAAAAATGGGGGAAAAAAATGGACAAGGAAGATTATCTGGCGGATGGCGTTGTGGTAAAAATTGATGAAAGAAAATATCAGGAGGCACTCGGATACACTGGAAAAGCACCACGTTGGGGAATTGCGTTTAAATTTCCAGCAGAACAAGTCACAACTGTTGTTGAGGATATTGTCCTTCAGGTAGGAAGAACTGGTGTGCTTACTCCCGTGGCACATTTGAGGCCTGTTTTAGTGGCTGGATCGACGGTTTCTCGTGCCACACTCCACAACGAAGATGAAATTAGAAGGCTCGATGTTCGCGTTGGAGATACAGTGATTTTGCAAAAGGCGGGAGACGTTATTCCCGACATTGTTTCTGTAGTAAAAGAAATGCGTACCGGAAAAGAAAAGAGTTTCATTTGGCCGAAGAAAGTTGCCGCGTGTGGCGGTGATGGATCAATCGAGAGAATTCCGGGACAGGCCGCCTGGCGCTGCGTTAGCAAAGATTCTTTTGAACAGGTAAAAAGAAAGTTCTATCATTTCGTCTCCAAGAAATGTTTCAATATGGAAGGTCTTGGTCCAAAAATAATCGACGTCTTGCTTGAGAAGAATTTAATATCTACTTTTGACGATATTTTCACTTTGGAAAGAGAAGATTTGCTTGCTCTGCCTCGGTTTGCAGAGAAATCTGTAGACAATCTTTTAGATTCAGTTCAAAAAGCCAGAAATGTCAGTTTGCCTAGATTTCTAGCGTCGCTTTCTATTCCGCAGGTAGGAGAGGAAACATCTTACGACTTAGAAAACCATTTCGGAAAGCTAGAAAAAATAATGAAGGCTAAATACGAGGAGCTCGAGGCGATTAACGGTATTGGTCCGGTGGTCGCTAAGTCTCTGACGGACTGGTTTTCTGATGAAGAAAATCAAGAATTAGTAAAGAGGTTACTCGCACAGGTAAAAATTGAATCAGCAAAAAAGACGGACATTTCGCAGTTACCTCTGTCTGGTAAAACTTTTGTACTCACGGGTACGTTATCCAAAATGAGTAGAGATGAGGCTTCACAGAAAATAAGAATGCTAGGCGGAGATGTCTCAAGTTCTGTATCCAAGAATACTAGTTTTGTTGTTGCGGGTGAGAGTGCCGGTTCAAAACTAGAAAAAGCTCAGGAATTAGGGGTAAAGGTTTTAAGTGAGGATGATTTTTCGAATCTCATAAAATAAAATTTTGAATATGTTTTGTTTGTTAACCAAAATTTGATTTTGTGTTAAACTCATTCTAAATATGATTACCATTAAAGACATCGAAAAGTTGGCTGAATTAAGCCGTGTGGCCATTTCTCCAGAGGAGAAAGAGGCTTTTAGAAAGGACATGGATTCTATTTTAGGTTACGTCGATCAGGTTCAGAAGGTGTCGGCCAATTTATCTGAAGAGAAAAAGGCTGGAATCCTTAGGAATGTTATGAGAGAAGATAGTAATCCTCACGAGAGCGGAATTTACACAGAAACTTTGATCTCCGCAGCACCAAAAAGAGAAGGCAATTATTTGAAGGTAAAGAAAATTCTCTAAATTTATGATTGATCTAGCCAAGCTCACAATTAAGACTGCGCATAAACACCTTACAGATGGCGATTTTTCAGCTGTTGACTTAGCGAGTGCCTATCTTTCAGAAATCGAAAAGAAAAACAAAGAAATCAATGCTTACATTGAGGTTTACCAAGACGTCTTGGAGCAAGCCAAGCTTGCCGACGAGAAAATAAAATCTGGTAAAGCCACCTTGCTTACCGGCATTCCTTTTGCAATAAAAGATAATATTTTAATAAAGGGTAAAAAGGCTTCCTCAGCTTCTAAAATTTTGGAGGGCTACGTAGCAAGTTATGACTCAACTGTAATAACCAAACTAAAGGAAGCCGGGGCAGTATTTCTTGGCCGTGTAAACATGGATGAGTTTGCTATGGGTAGTTCTACCGAAACCTCAGCTTACGGCATTACTAAGAATCCACACGATTTGTCGAGGGTTCCAGGTGGTTCTAGTGGTGGATCTGCCGCATCTGTCGCAGCTAATTTGGCATTGGTGGCACTAGGCTCAGATACTGGAGGTTCAATCAGACAACCTGCCTCATTGTGTGGTTTGGTGGGTCTAAAACCAACTTACGGATCTGTGTCTCGTCATGGTTTGATGGCTATGGCCTCATCGCTCGATGTTATCGGTCCCATCGCCAAAAATGTTGAGGACGCAGAAATAGTTTTTGATTTCATAAAGGGAAAAGATTCATATGACAGCACATCGCTTGATGTTTCGATTTACAATCGTAAAGACGCGAAGGGTAGGAAATTAAAAATTGGAGTTCCTAGAGATTTTACATCTAGCGAAGGAATCGATAAATCTGTCGTCGATAATTTCAGCGAATCGTTAGAAAAACTTAAAAAAGCTGGCCAT
Organism: uncultured Candidatus Saccharibacteria bacterium; assembly: GCA_964430335.1. GTDB lineage: Bacteria > Patescibacteriota > Minisyncoccia > Phycocordibacterales > SIBU01 > SIBU01. The sequence continues at coordinate 13,617 of CAYSEN010000008.1, read as the reverse complement.
GAAATTGTTGATATTTCCTTGCCTAATATTGGATATTCTTTGGCCGTTTATTACATTCTGATGCCGGCAGAAGCTTCTACAAACTTGGCACGTTTTGACGGTGTGAAGTACGGTTTGTATAAGCCTGGAGAAAACTTGCTTGAGGATTACAAAAATACGCGTGGGCAAGGTTTCGGGCGAGAAGTAAGAAGAAGAATTTTGCTCGGAGCTTATGTGCTTTCTTCAGGATATTATGACGCCTATTACAACAAGGCTGTTGCTGTCCGTGAAGTTATAACCTCAGATTTCAACAAGGCTTTTGAGCAAGTTGATGTTATTATTACACCAACAACCCCTTCACCTGCTTTCAAAATTGGAGATAAATCCAGCAATCCACTCTCGATGTATTTGGCCGACATCTTTACCGTTAGTGCAAACATTGCGTCTGTTCCAGCGGTTTCAATTCCTTCAGGTTTTGCTTCTGTGGAAGGGAAAGATTTGCCACTAGGAATACAGTTTATGGCACCACTTGGAGGCGAAGAAACTTTATTCCGTGTAGGAAAAGATTTCCTGGGTGAGTAGGTTAATTAAATTATGGAAAGCGTAAAATTTCTCGATTTAAATAGCTTCTATCAACATATTTACGACCTTTTAACTGGAAGATATCTACCAAACAGCGATCCAATCGTTGATAAGATTTTCTACTTTATTGTTTTAATAAAGCCTTATTCCTTGGTTCTGTCTTTGTTATTTTTGACAGGAATTATTTACTGTTCAATTCGTACGAGCGCGATAATGCATGACTATTTAGAAAAAATGCACGGACACGGTCATGGTCATGATGGTCACGGCGAGCATGATGGACACGGCGCACACGACTCGCATGGAGAAAGCCATGGTCATGGTGAATCGGCGGGGGCACACGCGGAATCTGGAGGTCATGGACACTCTGATAGTCATCATGAAGAAGAAGGACACTCAAATCCAAGGTGGGAAAAAATTACCGAGCACATACATTCGACTAATCCGAGTGACTGGCGCCTGGCGATTTTGGAGTGTGACATTGTCTTAGATGAAATGCTTACTAAGATGAGTTATCACGGAGAAACTGTAGCCGACAAATTAAAAGCAGTAGAAAGAAGCGATTTTCTTACTATCGATCAGGCCTGGGAGGCTCACAAGGTTAGAAATGCAGTTGCTCATGAAGGTAGTAATTTTATGATGACTGAGAGGGAAGCGAAGAGGGTTGTGGGGCTCTATGAACAAGTGTTTAAGGAGTTTCACTATATTTAAGTTAGATTTAAGTATTTATATAGAAAAGCCCGCAAACGCGAAGCGTTTGCGGGCTTTTCTATACTTGTTGCGGGGCCCCGATTTGGTCACAACTCTTCTGTTCCGCTCTGTTACTTTAAGAAAAGTAACAGGCTACACAACGAAGGTCGCGACCCCTCCTCGCCGTCGCAAAGCGACATGCTCCGGCTTGCAAATCGGGACGTAAGCAAAGCAGTTTGCTTACTGCCCGCAAGAATAAAAAATAGCCACAAAAATGTGGCTATTTTTTATTCTTGTTGCGGGGCCCCGATTTGCACGGGGATCTCAAGGTTATGAGCCTTGCGAATTACTGTTACTCTACCCCGCTATAACGACAACAGTATTACACATAAACATTACTAAATCAAATCGTCAATTTGTGATAAAATATAATTTAATCATGACGGTAACTATGTACATATTTCTATTAAACTTTCTTACTACTCTTTTGTCAGTTGGAATTTTCAAGTTGATGCAGTTTTTTCAAGTTGGGAATTCTGATTTTGAAAGAGGAGTTATTGTTTTTAGTCTATGTTTTGTGATTTCGTTTTTTTATACGATTTATAAGTATCTTTCGGTTAAAAATGTCGACGAGTTTCTATCCTACACGGTTTATTCATTATTTTTAGAAGGTGGAATACTGCTCATAGCCATCGTGTTTGTTTATGAGCCGGCGCTGGTCTTTAGAATCAATCAATCGATTCTAAGTATTGTTGCCAGTAATTTTGTTTTGTTCTATATAGCGTATTCCATTGTCGTAAAATTTTTATCTAGTAGGGTATTCGCGGTCCCTTTTATCACCCTCGCAATTTCAATACCGATTGCCCTAGTGTCATTCAACGGATTTGCCAATTATTTCGTTCTTTTAAAGGGAGGGGCCTACACTGAATTTTTTACAAAAGAGCTCATTATGTCAATTCTTTCGTTTGATTTGCCAATACTCTTCGGTGTAATTTTTTATAGCGCACTTGGCTATATTTTACTAAGGGATAAAAGATTCTAGCCAGATTTTTTGTTTTTGGCGATTTTTGTGTATTATATGGCAATCGACGGAGTAGCTCAGTAGGTAGAGCACGGGACTCATAAGCCCGGGGTCGTGGGTTCGATCCCCACCTCCGTCACAACGAACAAAGTGAGATTAGTGACGGAAGAGAGTGCTAAATGCACTCTCGGGTGGGG
>CAYSEN010000008.1:0-11048 GCA_964430335.1 uncultured Candidatus Saccharibacteria bacterium | reverse complement strand
CGAACAAAGTGAGATTAGTGACGGAAGAGAGTGCTAAATGCACTCTCGGGTGGGGATCGAAGCCCGATTGAGCCGAGCTTCCTAGCGAGCCAATCGGGGTACTGAACATGTAATGTTCGATCCCCACCTCCGTCACAACGAACAAAGTGAGATTAGTGACGGAAGAGAGTGCTAAATGCACTCTCGGGTGGGGGTCGAAAAGGTTCTCCTATATTTTCGAGAAATTCCTATTTTGAGAAAATGGGAAACCTGTAATGATCCCGCAAGGGTCGACCCCTCCATTTTTTATCTCCAAATTTGACCAAAACATTTTACTGATTTCCTATAAAACCTAGGCTTAAGAAGGTGATAGAATTACCGTAGTGAGTCGGTGCAAAACATATGAAAACCATCGCCGCGTTAGCAGTGATGTGGTTCATAGTCTGTGCAAGAGGGCAGACTAATTCGATCGGATTGTCGATGTTCTCGACTCCGATACTGGGCTCTACCGGTTCGGTAGTGAGGTTCACAAACGCGCCTGTGGAGGTTTTGACCAACGCCGTAACCAGGGTCAATCTGCTGTGGCCCACAGTTCCGGCTGGTGAAATGCCAACTGAAATCAGGCTGGCAGAGTCGGAGAGGGTGGTCTGGCCTAGGCTTTACTACGTCCACCAGTGTGTGGACTACAAGCCAGAGGAGGGAACAGACATCTTCGGGCGAATTGTCCGAGTTTCCACCTGTGAGATAGTTTGCCCGCTCTGTATTTGGGATAGTCCCACGGCGGTCACAGAGAGGGTGATGATAGGGGTGGGCTTCTTTTGGGAATTTCGGTGAGATGGTTAGCGGTCTTTTCCAGACCGCTTTTGTTTGCCCAATTTCTAAAAATCTGTTACATTTGTCATGCGATATTTTATGCGCCCGTAGCTCAATTGGTTAGAGCACTCCCCTGTCACGGGAGAGGTTACCGGTTCGACCCCGGCCGGGCGCGCAGAAGCGAAGCGTACGAAGCCCGAGAAAGCATGTGATGCTTTCGTGCCGGGGTCGAAGCCCGATTGAGCATTTTCTGGAGTGTCTTCACGAACAGAAAATCCAATCGGGGTACTGAACGAGTAGCGTTCGACCCCGGCCGGGCGCGCCAACAAACCGGCATCAGCCGGTTTTTGCGTGACCGGAGCAATCAAACTGCTTTGATTGCGCCGAGGTCGAACAACGGAGCTATGTTTTTTCAGCAGAAAAAACAAGCGAGTTGGTGACCAGACAAAACTTTTCGACGGAAAAGTTTTAGTCGCGGTCGACCCCGGCACGATGAGTCAATAAATTACTTTGAATACGCCTAGTGATCAAAAAACTGATCTATGTTTTTCAGCAGAAAAAACAAGTGAGCTGGTTACTATATAAAAAGGTGGATAAAAAACTATTTAGAAAAAATTTCTATGATAGAATTATTGCATGCCAGTGACTCCTGATTTACAAAAATACGTCGACGACGCAAGAGGTTTTGGAATGACCGATGCTCAAATTCGCACAGAGTTACAGAACTCTGGGTGGAGTGGGGTAGATATAGACGTAGTTGTGGGTCCTAGTATGACTCCTGCTCCAGTGAGTACCATGCCACCAGTTGAGAGGCCTCCAGTAAATGTTAGTCCTATACCAAACAAAACAGCCTTTAATCCTGTCATGGGTAATGGTATGGCGACTTTTAATCCTGCACCTGCCGAGAGTAAGTCATATCTAAAGTGGGTGATAATAATTTCACTACTCTTAATCATTGTCGGCGGTAGTGCAGGCGTCTATTTTTTAATGCCTGAGCTGAAAGATAAGGTTGGCGCTTTTGTTTCAAATACCATTTCATCTTTAATAAAAAAGACACCTTTCGGTAATTCTTCGGCAAAAAGTACAGAAGAAAACAACACCCCTAAGGAGGGAGGTCCGATTGTGACGGCTTCAGATATTATGAATCAGAACCCCGTTCAAACGCCTGTGGTTGAAGTGAGCACCTCGACTGCTCCAGTAATCATAAAGATTACTCCCGAGGAGGCGTGGGCTGTTTATGATAAATATTTGGCAGCTCTACAGGAAAAATCTAAAACCGGTAGTGTTACTTTGTTAAATGATGTTCTTATAAATCCTACAAAGGAGTGTGCAAAGACAAAGTTGAATGATTGCAAGAAGGCTGCTCTCTTGGCAATAAATCTTACTGGCATTTCGGACAAAAGTGTTTTTGTAAATAATGTGTCAGATGATAAACAGATAATTTTATATACCAACTTAAAACCGAATAACAGTAGCACTTCATTAGGCTTCGATAAAAAACTTCTATTTTTTGTAAAAGACGATAGTGGTTCGCTAAAATTAGCACAAGTATTAAGCAAAAACTTCGCGGTCGTAAAATCTTCGCAAGACGCCGAAATTAAATTAAACGCAATGGTAATAGACTCAGACACTGATGGCCTCACAGATCAGGAAGAGACAACCGTGTGCCAAAAAACTAATACAACGTGTGTAAATACTGACCCAAACAAAATGGACACGGACGGCAACGGCTTCTGGGACAGTATAGATAAATACAAAAACGAGGTCGCAAAATAAAACTCCGCATAATGCGGAGTTTTATTTTTCATACCTTCTTAAATTTAGAGTCCTGCCTTTTTTGCGACTCCTTTGGCATCCTTTGCCAATTTGTTCTTTGCTTTGATGGCAGTCTTACTGATTGTACTCCAATGTTTTTTCAAATCTGCGGCAAGTTCAGCAATTTCTTCTTTTCCAGCCCGCATGCCTTTTTCATAATCACCTGCAACAGAATTTATTATCTGCTCGTAAACTGGTTCAGAGATTTCCTTTGCCTGTTCCAATTTTTCAACAACATCACCTTTCATTTTAATCGCCCAAGCTTTCGCATCTTTCTGATGTTTTTTGCCCTTAGGTCCTAGGAAAAAATAAGCTGTAGCTGCAAGGCCTGCTAGTCCTGCACCGATCGCTGTTAATTCCAAAGCATTTCCTTCTGATTTCTTTTTTGGCATATTATTTTATTAATTAATAATTAATTTTGGTTATCTTCACCGGTTTCTTCGTGTGGCACATCGCGTGTTTTTCGGGTTCTTGTTGTCTTTCTTCTTCGCGATGTAGGGAAGAGCATTCTAAATATCAGATTGTTTTCTAATTTATCCTTCATGTCTAGGAAAAATTCTTCTGATTCCTTGAAATGAGTATGGATAGATTCAGAAATGTCGTATAGGTTTTTTCCAGCACGTATAAAATAAAAGAGAGCTATTCCAAGCATTATGCTGAGAATAACAAAACCAACAGATGATATAAAAAAGAAAATATCAGCTTTAATTAAAGTTTCCATACAGACATTTTATCACAAAACACATTTTGCCAAAAGCTACAAATGTGTTGCACTACTTTACTTTTTTGCTATATTTTAATTTGCCTCGTGTTGATTATGCACCTTGCGAGTGGTATCCTCACTGTAGTTGGTTTTGGTCTTAAATTTAGAACTAGAAAGGGGGTCTCTGTGGTGGGTGAATTATTTGGTTTCGTTAGAACTGATAAAGCCTCGTCGTTTGACGAAGCCTTTGCTGCGGTATCAAGTGCAAAAATTACCTACGCATCAAAACCTTCCTGGAGAAATAAGTCCAGGTGGTCTCGTGCTACGTGGGCAATGATCAAGCATGCCGATAGTTATGAAAGGGCAAGACAGGCATTTTACAACGCCCCACCCGATACGTGGGTGTATGCCTCGTCTTTGAGACACTGGCGCCGGGTATGCGTCCGGAGTAGTTCCTTCGACACACACTTTGATCGTTTCCAAGGAATTCTGGCCCAGGCAAAAGCCATACCCGACGGTGGTAAGGCTGAAGAGCTTGTTCTTTTGAAGTGGATCGATGCGTGCCTCACCCAAGAGCAGGCGGAGATCGTATATCGAAATACCAACGAGCGTACTAAAGCGGGGAGGAAGGCGATTAAACGTTGGTGTGAGCTGACTATTACCAGAGCTGTGGTAGCTGACAACCCCGAGGATGCTCAGGCGGCTCTCGATCACGCACCACCAGAGACTGACGCAAGACACTTTGCCGAACGGTTAAGAGCACGTTTTCCATAATACTCTGCACAGCTAGACTGCCAGGGTATTTTTTATTTGTCCAACATTGTTATTGATAATATTGATTAATTGTAATATTCTATTGTGGCTAAGATAATTGCCGTTGTAGCTCAGTTGGTAGAGCACGTCATTGGTAATGACGAGGTCATCGGTTCAATCCCGATCAACGGCTCAAGATAGCGAAGCGATACTTGAGCGGTTGAAGTGAGCCAACTGCTTGGCTCACGACGGGATTGAAAGGCGGAGCGATGTTTTGTCAGCAGACAAAACCGCGAGCCGGGGTCGAGAAATTTTATCGTGACGACGATAAAATATTCGTGACCAATCCGGTTTCCTAACCTCCCTACAACCGGCTCAAGATAGCGAAGCGATACTTGAGCGGTTGAAGTGAGCCAACTGCTTGGCTCACGACGGGATTGAAAGGCGGAGCGATGTTTTGTCAGCAGACAAAACCGCGAGCCGGGGTCGAGAAATTTTATCGTGACGACGATAAAATATTCGTGACCAATCCGGTTTCCTAACCTCCCTACAACCGGCTCAAGATAGCGAAGCGATACATGAGCGGTTGAGGTGAGTCAAACGTGCGTAGCAAAACTACGACCGTTTTTGATTTTACTCTTTTAATATTATAATTTTTGTATGACTAAGATCTTGGAGCTGGCGGACGGTGACAAAAATATTCGCTGCATGAAGTGTGGCAAACTGCTGGCAAAAAAGAAGGATAAAACCAGTGCGGAGATTAAATGTCTGCGATGTGGAACCTTAAACAGGATTTTGGAAGACATGATAGAACAGGTAATAATTACCAGCCGTGACGGGAGAATTCTGTTTATAAACAAAGCGGTTGAAGCAGTCACGGGTTATTTAGTAGATGAAGTTATTGGAAAGAAGATTTCGGAATTGTGGGGCGGAAATATGAATAAAAAATTTTACACCGACATGTGGAATAGTATTCTAAATAAAAAGGAGTCGATTAAATTAAAAATGAGAAACAAGAAGAAGTCGGGTGAATTTTACGAGGTGGAGTTGCTGATTTCTCCAATTGTGGATACAAACGGGGAAGTTATCTTTTTTGCAGGTATCGAGGTTGTGGTATAATAATTTTGCGAAGCTCATAGAAGCTCATGTTCTGTAAGAACATAATTATTAGATTCTATGAGCACACTATTTTACACGAACAAAGGTCCTGCTGGTCACTTTTGTTCTTTATGGTTGTGCCAATAAATCATATTTAATATGAAATTAGCACCAATTCCTCCAAATGAAAAAGATCGTATTTGTGCAGTCGAGGGTCTAAAAATATTAGACACTGCTTCCGAAGAAAGGTTTGACCGAATTACAAAAGCAGCTTTGCAAAGATTTTTAGTACCGATATCTACAATCGCTATTATAGACAGTGAACGAGAGTGGTTTAAGTCAGTGCAGGGTCTAAAATTAAAAGAGGGTCCGAGAGATATCTCTTTTTGTGGACACGCACTACTATCTGAATTAATTTTGGTCGTCAACGACACTTTACTAGATCCACGTTTTTCAGATAACCCGATGGTTGTTGGGGCACCGTTTATCAGGTTTTATGCTGGTAAATCACTGTATGATTTTGAAACCAAATTACCCGTTGGAGTTTTTTGTATAAAGGACCATACACCCAGAGAAATGAGTCTTAAGGATATTTCTGATTTTCTTGATTTGTCTGATCAAGCAGAAAGAGAAATAAATATTAAAATTGGTAGATAGTTTTGTGAAAACGGCCAATTACACAGTGTGAGTAACCCTCATGGCTTCCATGATGGTGTCTTTCACTTTTTCGGGATGAGGAATCGCACTAAATTTAAATTTATTTTCTGTACCTGCTGTCTGCACCTCGATGTTTCCAAATCTTAAAAGCGTTTCAATGAGACCGTCGGTATGCACTGACATATCTTGGACCTTGGAGAGGTATAGTTCTGAAACAGTTCGGTTGAAAAACCCTTGCTGGGTGCTATCAATAATTCTTTTATTGGTAACAATCCAAATATCGAGGGTAAACATTGTGAGCATGTAGAAAGCCAGTTGCCACATCGCTAAATACCACAAACTTGAAACAAACAAGAAAAGACCGATTAGATTGCTTTGAATAAAATAAGGGGTAAAAAAGCCACCAAGTATAAGAGGTATAAGACAAAGCAACACCACAGATAAAAGCCTCATGATGACTATGAAGGGATGTTTTCGGACCACCATCAGTACCTTTTCGTCTTTTTCTTGTCCGTCAAATGAATTGGTCGACTCTCGAAACATTGAAAAAAGGGTTCTCATGGCTATTGATTATTTTGTCCTGATAAATTGTTCAATTGAATTGATTCAAAAAGTATTTTAAGTGAGTCGATGTTCACTGAACCAAGAAGAATTGTGCTTATACTAAAAAGGAGTACCGATCCAAGCAAGAAGGATGCCGCGATTTTTTTAGGTTGTATTCCTACGCCGAATCGTGTGAGATGGTAAAAGGTTGTAAAAGTAAAACCCCAGAAAACAAACATCACAAAGATGAAAATGATCGGTGCAATGTTGTTCATGTCTAGCATTGTATCCATGAGAAATATTATACTCTTTTATCAAAAAATATCATTTTTTATTGTATAATAAATGAATGTTTCGAAAGCATCTTGTTAACCACGTTACTCGTGAATTAGAAAAAGGAAAAACTGAAAATGAAATTATCTATTCTTTGTTGGAGGACGGCTGGCCAAAGAAAGATGTAGATTTGGCATTGCATTACAGTATGTATCCGTCTGAACTTAGCGGATTTTCTTTCAAAAGATTTCTAGTTACAGAATTACCAATGTGGGTAGAAGTAATGTCTGTTTTTATCATTATCGGTTCATTTTTATTTGCTAGTGTTACCTTCGCATATTTTAGAGAACCAATTTACAACTACAAATTAGACTCAACTGTTTTGCCGAACACTCAAAAGCCTGAATTAAAATACGGAGTGGAACCGGCACTTTCCGACCCTAATTTTTTCAAAAGTGTTCACGAAAAATTTATTGCACAAAAGGTAAATTTTATTTCAGCCAACTTAGCGGAGATGAAGTTGTCACTGTATAAAGAAGGCAACTTGGTTAAGGAGGTTCCTATTTTAACGAAAGGCCGTGAAGGATCATGGTGGGAAACACCTGCTGGACTTTACAAAATCGAAACCAAAGAGAAAAACCACTTTTCATCATTTGGACAAGTGTACCAGCCATACAGCATGGCGTTTCAAGGTAATTTCTTCATTCATGGCTGGCCACATTATCCAGATGGCAAACCTGTAGCGTCCACGTATTCTGGCGGATGCATTCGTCTTTCAGATGAAGACGCCTCAGCGATTTTTTCTGAGGTGAGTGTCGGTACGCCTGTTTTGGTTTTTGAAAAGGATTTTGCGCCTGATGGAAAAGTCTTTAAGGCCAAAGGCCCATCACTTAGCGCAGACCAGTATTTAGCGGTTGATGTTTCCAGTGGTTATGTTTTCTTAAGTAAGGATTCAAAAAAAGTTGTACCTATTGCTTCGTTAACCAAGCTAGTAACCGCACTTGTAGCCACTGAATATTTAAACCTAGATTCAGATATTACTATCACAAATTCAATGATTATTCCTACTTCCAAATCGAGACTCAAGGCCGGAACTGCCATACCACCTTATCAATTATTGTTCCCACTCTTGCTTGAATCTTCAAACGAAGCAGCTGAGGCACTAGCGCAGTCTATTGGCCGGGCAAAGTTCATCTCACTTATGAATGAAAAAGCTCAGGCCATAGGAATGACCAATACACATTTTACTGATCCTGCTGGAAGGGAAGATGGAAATGTTTCCACGGCCGAAGATTTGTTTGCCCTGGCAAAATATATTACGAACAATAGAAGTTTTTTGTGGAACCTAAGTTCGGGTAAGCTCAAGGTGAGTGCTTATGGCACAATTCAGTTTAAAAATCTCGGTAATTTTAATGATTTTTCTGATGATGAAAATTTTATCGGTGGAAAGACCGGCGAAACTACACTAGCAAAACAGACAGGCCTATATACCTTTAAAATTAATCTAGGTGGTGAGGAAAGATCCGTGGTGTTCATTATGCTTCACTCAAATGACAGAAAAGCAGATGGCGAGGCGATGCTAAGGTATGTAAAAAATAATTTTAACTAAGCAACTAAACTGCAGTCATTGAAGACCAGATTTTTTTGTATTAGTATGCACTAATCGGCCAGCGTAGCTCAGTTGGTAGAGCATCGCTTTCGTAAAGCGGGGGTCGTCGGTTCAATCCCGACCGCTGGCTCCACAATTATGGATTCAAAAGAACAAAAGGAAATAAGAATTGCGGAAATTGAAAAGGCTATGCAGGAGCCCGATTTTTGGGCGGACAAAAATCGGGCTCAGTCCCTCATTAAGGAATTACAAACACTGAAAATCACTCTCGAAGGTGGTGGTATTTATGACGCTGGAGGTGCTCTCATGACCATTTTTTCCGGCGCGGGAGGTGACGACGCCGAAGATTTTTCTGCAATGCTTTTGTCGATGTACCGAAAATATTTTGATAAGCAAGGTTGGTCATACTCTGTGATTCATCAGAATGAAAATGATCACGGTGGTTTTAGAAATATCACTTTGGAAATTTCAGGGACGGGGGTTTATGGAAAATTGAAAAATGAATCTGGTGTACATCGATTGGTTAGAATTTCACCTTTTAACGCAAAAAAACTTCGTCACACCTCCTTTTCAATGGTTGAGGTTATACCTAAGCTAGATAGTACAGATGAGAGCGATATTGTCATTCCCGACAAGGAGTTGGAAATTTCTATCGCGCGTTCTGGAGGCCCCGGAGGTCAAAATGTAAACAAAAGAGAAACAGCTGTAAGAATTGTGCACGTTCCAACGAAATTATCAGTTCACGTAACTTCCGAACGAAGTCAGGTTCAAAACAAGGAAAAAGCTTTGGAAATATTGAGAGGGAAACTCTATAAATTGCGTGAAGATGAGAGAAAGGCTCGCGAGCGAGGACTTTATGTGTCCAAAAGCACATCGATTGAATGGGGTAATCAAATTCGTTCCTATGTTTTGCATCCTTACAAAATGGTGAAAGATCATCGAACTGATGCCGAAACATCACAGGTAGATAAGGTATTAGAAGGTGACCTAGACTTGTTTATAGAAGCAGAAAAGAGTTTGTAGGTTAGGCACTTGCTTTATTTGAGGGTGTGTATCAAAATCATAAGGTACTGTGTACTTGGCTCAAGTTACTATCGTGTGGGCAGCACCTTGAGCCATGGTTGCGACTGTTTCGCGACCAAGCCCGGACTTCGCAAGAAGTCCGGGCAAAACTATTTTTAAAATTTTTTTGTATGTTACAATATCGTGACTGAGAGCTATATTAACCGTGTTTACTTATGATTTACTTTGATAAAGTTTCAAAAATTTACCACGACGATTGCACCGCGCTTTCCGATGTTACGCTGAGAATTTCTCCAAAGGAATTTGTCTCAATCGTTGGTCATTCTGGCGCTGGTAAGACTACTCTCCTAAAAATGATTCTGGCCGAAGAAGTTCCAACCAAGGGACAAGTTTTTTTCGAAACAAAAAGCATTCAGTCTTTAAAAAAGAAGCAGATGAATATTCTGCGAAGAAGAATCGGTACGATTTTTCAAGATTTTCGACTACTCCCAAACAAAACTTCATATGAAAATATTGCTTTTGCTATGGAAGCTGCCGGCAGAACCGATAAGGAGATAGAGTCAGACGTTCCACATGTTTTGGAGCTAGTGGGATTAGGTAAAAAGATTTGGAGTTTTCCTCACGAGCTTTCTGGTGGAGAAAAACAGAGAGTGGCAATCGCCAGAGCGATAGTAAATCAGCCAGATATTGTGATTGCAGATGAACCAACCGGAAATCTAGATCCTGTAAACACCTATGAGATCGTCCAAATCCTAAAAAGAATCAATGACTTAGGAACTACTGTGATTTTGACTACTCATAATAAAGGAGTTGTCGATTCCGTTGGTAGAAGAGTGGTCACCATGGAGAATGGAAAAATTATTAGAGACGACAAAGAGGGTAAATATTCGTTATAATAGTAAATATGCTCTGGACTAACATAAAAAGAGTGGTTAAGGCGGGTTTTGTCAGTTTTTGGCGTAACGGTTTTGTTTCGCTAACCTCTGTTTTGGTTATGACTGTCACTTTGTTTGTGATCGGTTCTGTACTTTTTTTGCTGGCAACTTTAAATTCCTCTCTCGCTTTTATTGAAAACAAAGTTGATGTAAATGTTTATCTATCCACCAGTGCTTCTGAATCTGATATTAATACTCTGAAGAATTCTCTACAGGCTTTACCTGAAGTAAAAAGTATTGATTACGTTTCAAAAGAGCAAGCTCTTGAAGAATACAAGAAAAGGCACGAAAACGACACTTCAGGATTAGAAGTTTTAGACGAACTTCCAGAAAATCCACTGAGTTCAGTTTTAAATATTAAGGCAAAAAAACCGGGTCAGTACGAGACCATTGCCAGTTTTTTGAAAAACGAAAATACTCTTTCGGCTGATAGTAAAATGATTATCAGGAAAGTAAATTATGAAGACAACAAAAAAACTATCGATGTTTTGATAAAAATCATCGCTTCGGCTCAGAAGTTGGGTTTCGCCGTTACTTTGGTTTTGGTAATTATTTCGATTTTGATTATTTTTAACACTATCCGACTGGTAATCTATAGCGCCAGAGAGGAGATTTCTGTCATGAGGCTTGTTGGTGCAAGCAATAAGTACATTAGAGGGCCCTTTGTGGTGTCGGGTATTATTTACGGTGCTTTAGCTGGCATTCTCACTCTTATTATTTTCTACCCTTTGACATATTGGCTGGGAGCCGATACTCAGGATTTCTTTAGTGGCATAAACGTCTATCGCTATTATATCGTTAATTTTGGCCAGATTTTCGGCATTATCATGGGTAGTGGGGTGGTTTT
>CAYSEN010000007.1:0-44906 GCA_964430335.1 uncultured Candidatus Saccharibacteria bacterium | reverse complement strand
AATCTCGATAGCAACTGTTGGACACTAAAACATGAAAACTTCTTACTCCTCGCTCGACCGATACCGAGCATTCACCCTGATCGAACTCATCATTTTGATGGCTATCCTTGCGGTAGTTGTTGTATTTGTTGGACCATGCAAGACCAACTTCAGCCACGGCACCGGCACTAAGGTCGGGCAGGTTGTCAAACTGAGCAAACAAGGATGGCTCAGGGACACATGGGAAGGTCAGATCGTTCGTGGCGGCCTAAACGCCGGAAGTGGTGGTTTCAGTACAGTTCCCTTCGACTTTACCGTCGAGAGTGAAGACCTCGCCAAACGGGTAGACGAACTCATGCGACAACAGACCGAGGTTGTGATTTCATATCGCATTGAAGGCGTTTACTCCGGGTTCCGATCTGAGAGCGGTGGTCACTTCCTCACCAGCATTGAACCTGTGTCCGCGCCAAAGAAGAACTAGAAGCATGACCGCTGTGTGTTTAAAATCACCGGCGGTTTTTTCATAAATGCATACTGACTTGATTTTCAAATTTGCAAAATCCAATCATTTGAATTCTAGTGACAGAAAAAATAGATTTATTTTTGCTATAATAGTTTAGTTATTATTTAACTAGCCAAAATAAATGAATAAAAAAATCATCATCGCGAGTGCACTTGTTTCAATATTAAGTTTTGGAACTTTAGTCGCAACAGCTGAAACTAAAACTGAAACAACTCCCAGCACAGCTACCGCTACTACAAAAGCAGTTAATAACACCGCAAAAATTAGTTGTGTAGGCACAGCAGTAAACACAAGAGAACAAGCGATAAGTACTGCAATCAACGCCTTTACAAGTGCCACCAACGCATCATACTCTGCTCGTGCAACCGCACTCAAACAGGCGTACTCTTTAACAACAACGGCAGAGGTCAAAGCAGCAGTTAAGAAGGCGTGGACAGATTTCAACACATCACAGAAAAGTGCCAGAAAAACATGGACAACGGCTCGAAATGACGCCTGGTCAAAATACAGAACAGCCTCAGCTGGCTGTAAGGCTCCAAAAGGAGTTTCTGATTCAGCAAATTCCTTAAGTGAGACTTCAGGAAATTAAGGGAGTTTTTAAGAAAATGCCGGCCGCGCTTCGCGCGGCCGGCATTTTCTTTTCCTACACAACTCTCGCACCCCCACCTCATCATTTATGTTATAATTTTATGTATATTATAAATTTTAAAAATTAAAATGGACCCAGAACAAAATCCTCCTTTGCCTCAATTTAATTCTTCTATACCTAATTCGAACCAAACACCTACACCAACTCCTATACCCATACCAACACCGTCACCAGTCTCTACCGCAATTCCAATACCAAAACCTACACCAGCACAAGAACCTGTGGCCTGGACACCACCGACCAATCTTCCCCCACAAATTCAGATTCCTGTCCCATCAAAAAACGGAAGTCACCTAAAAGGCCTTCTGATTCCACTTTTGGCTGTGCTTTTTATAGGAGGAGGCACAGTGTTCGCTTATGTTCAAAAAATTGGTCCATTTTCATATCCTAAATACGACGAAGCAAATTTTCTCTCAAGCATTGAAAGCAAAATGGCAGAAATCAATTCTGCATCATACTCTGCTTCGTTTGCTCTAGATGTCTCACCTAGAGATAAAGACGCAAAACCATTTGAGCTTAAGAAGGTTTCTAATTCGGCCAAATTAGAGAAAGACTATTTTTATGATTACCAAAGGGTGACAGATGCTAGTAGTATTATAAGCGAGCTAAACTACAAGGCTAATTATTATTCTGGCTACTCGAGCACCAAAACAAAAATTCTTCCATACCCAACGAGTATAAAAAGTCTAACTGCCAAAAAACCAACAAGCCGATATTCGGCAAAAATTTCCATTAACGACCCAGAAACAAAACAGGAGTATGAGTACACGGTAACCGAAGGTGGTAGTAATTTTAAACTGAAAATTAATTTCTCTACCGACTACGCAATATCGTCCTTGAAAAAATATGGCTACATATCAAAGGACACTATCATTGACGGTAAGCAAGTAACATTTACCAAAAATAGCTCGACCTACATGTACCTATCTCGAACTCCTCCAAAACCTTTTTTGGTTGAAATGAGCGATAGCCTAAAATTCCTACCACCAGAGATGAATGCAAAAGGTACATTTAGCGTTTCTTCTTCTAAAAAGTCGAAGGATGAAACCGATTGGCTAGCAAACGTCGATGCGGTTGGTAATTTTGGTGACCTAAACTACAAAGTAAACATCGAAGCAACAAAAGTTGGTAAAGAATATTATTTTAGAATTAATAACCTCCCTAGCCTATTTTTGTTCGGTGACATTGGTGCTTACAAAAACAAGTGGATAAATATCACTTCGAAAGTATCCACATCTACAGAAAAAGGTTCATATTCTAGCCTTTCATATCTTAAGGATTCGATCCCAGAATCAGAGAAAAAGTACAAGGAAAGCCGTGAGAAGTACATAAAATTTGTCACAGAAGTCCTAAAATTAGCTGACTCAGAAAAAGTTGTGTACTTTAAATCAAGCCCATCTAACGAAAAAATCGAGTCTCGAAACCTCACTCGCTACGAACTTGGTATAAAGAAAGACAAAATACTACCCTTCTATGAAAAACTCGCAAGCCTCATAAACAACAATCCTGATTACAAAGAATACCAAGACATAATTGACCAAGGAACAATAGATTACCTAAAGAGTGACGAATTCTCGCAAGTATTTGATTACCTAGATAAAAATGACACATTGGTAATTTGGACTGATAGTTCTGGTTTCCCTGCTGGCGGACAAATGGTCACAAGGATTGTACCACCTGACACAGCTACGCAACTAAAAGACAAACAAATCGTTTTGACAGGTAGACTAATCATCGACAACATAAACAAAAATCTAAACATAAGCGCACCGGCCGATTCAGTATCGATTGACAAGATAACGTCTGAAACAAGTAAAAACCTTTACCAATCAAACTCTAGCAAAACATCTATTATCCAATCTTATATGTACGGAGTGTATAGTAACGCCCTGTACGTATACGATGATAAAAATTCCTACGGAAATAAGCCGTTTCCTCTTGGTGAGTGTAAAGCCACTGCCGACACACTATTCGCGGATAAAAATGTATTTGGTAGTCTAGAAAAACTTAAGGGATACACCGATAAACCGGCAACATGTATTTCAAAAGGTACTACAGGTAAAGTAACTTCATATGCTGTATCGGTACCACTACCCGATTCAGAGAACATGAGTTGGTGTGTTGATAGTAGTGGTGACAACACACAAATCATCGGTTCTATTAAAAGTGATTCTTGTAGATAAATGGAATCAAAATCTTTAATCTGGGTCGGAATGTTCGTAGGTTCTACTGTTGGTGGATATATTCCAAGTTTTTGGGGTGATAGCCTTTTCTCAATGAGCTCAATATTCTTCACAGCGATTGGCGGATTTTTGGGAATTTGGATAGGATACAGACTTAGCAATTGGTAAAACACTTAAAATTATGAAAAAAATCACTCCCTTTCTTTGGTTTGATAACAAAGCCGAAGAAGCTGCAAAATTCTACATATCAATATTTAAGAGTGGTAAAATCATAAACTCAAGCCCAATGCTTGTGAATTTTGAAATCGAAGGTCAAGAAATTATGGCCCTAAATGGCGGACCGATGTATAAATTCACCGAAGCCTTCTCTTTCTACGTTGAATGCAAGGACCAAGCAGAAGTAGATTATTTCTGGGACAATCTTTCAAAAGAAGGAGAAACTAGTCAGTGTGGTTGGTTGAAAGACAAATTCGGATTGTCTTGGCAAATTATTCCCGAAGCTCTCGGAGAACTTATGAGTGACCCTGATCAGGAAAAATCAAATCGTGTATTTCAAGCAATGCTTAAGATGGAGAAAATCAGCATAGAAGTTCTACAAAAGGCCTACGATAACAAATAGTCATGCCCTTATTTCACAATGTAAAGAAAAATATTCTTTCGGTTTTCACTTTGAAAAATATCCTTTATCAACTGCTGGCTATCACGTTAACTTACGTTATTGTGGTTTCTGATTTCGATTGGATATATTACAAATTCGTACAAACTTTAGGACTAAACAATTGGCTCTTCCCCGCTATCATCATCGGAGGAATAATACCAATGTTCGGACTGCCCGCACTTTACATTTTTTCAAAGCTCACAAAAAAAAGCGAACTACTTCATACCACATGGGCACTTTCTCAGTCTGCCGTTTTAGGTTGGTTTATTTCATCCACATACAAAGCTTTTACCGGCCGAGTTCAACCTCAAATGTTTCTTGAAAATGCGCTAGTAGATAATAGTCGAGATTGGAATTTTGGTTTTTTTGAGCACGGAATATTTTGGGGCTGGCCATCATCACACACAACGGTAGCTTTTGCCATGGCCTTTGCCCTTATTCAGCTTTACCCAAAAAACAAAACGATAATTGTCACATCACTTGTCTACGCATTCTTCGTAGGAATTGGTGTTTCGACCAGCATTCATTGGTTTTCTGAATTTGTGGCCGGAGCAATCATCGGTTCAATCATTGGAATTGTAGTAGGCAGAAGTTTTAATCAAAGAAGCCTAACTTTAGATTCTCAGGAAGGTAAATAGGCTCCATTAAATTTGTGTAAGTATTACCTCTAAAATGCGTATTGACACTTATTAAAGATTGTGATAGCTTGCGGACAGCCAAATAGCAAAATTTTCGCCTGAAATCGATGTGATTTCAGCGAATTTCAAACACAAGTACCATGAAATCAATCGTCCGTATCCTCGCCACACTCGGCCTCATCCTCACCTGCTTCCTCGGTCCCGTGGCCGTCGCACAGAGCACTAACGCCCCGGCTTCGGTGAGAGTGAACCAGAGATACAGTCACGGCGAAGGCGCCGTGACGTACTACCTGGTCTTCGCACAGACCAAGGAGTCAGCCACGGAAGGCGCCTACTCCGGCACCGACATGGAAAGTTGGGGCATTCGAATCCTCGACGCGCTCGACAAAGAGTTCGGTGGTAAGATCTTCAAACTGAAGGTGCCGGAACACCCGACACCCAAGGAGAAGAAAATCAAGGAAAAGGAATTCCTACCTCGAGCCGTCGCAGAGGCGGACAAATGGCTCAAAGAGCAAGGGCTGGCCAAGAACATCCAGCTCATCAACTTGGATTTCGATCTCATCACGGCCGGAACGACTCCAGGAAACAAGGATTCCAAGGGACAGAACGTTTCTGCAAGTGGAGTGACTATCGGCAGGTGACCTCCAATTCCCCGTAACCGCTTCGCATTCGCGACGCGGTTTTTCATTTAGATTTTGTATTTAAATGACGCATATCTAATTCACATTGCTCCTAGTGCAAGTCGTGATAAAATAAACAAGTAACAGTTTTTCTACATATGAGTATAGATATTCATAAAAAACCTGTGTTATTTGGCCACTTGACAAAATAGAGCTAAATATGTTAGTATTTTAGGGTAAATTTAATTATAAATTAAGACAAATTTGGATGAAAAAATCACACAAAAAAAATCAATCTCCTAATTACTGGCTAGTAATCGCGTGTGAATTAACTGCGGTTATAGTTTTGTTCGTTGCCTCTGGAATGAACATTTTCACAGGTCAGATTAGTGATGACACCAGCTCATCGGTGGTTGTAGGTAAGATACCTAAACCAACCGCAACATTGGCGGTTCTTGCTCCCTCTGAAGGAAAATTTGAAACAGGTGAAGCTCAGACTATCAAGTGGACTTCAAAAAATTACAGTCAAAACAAAGTTAGTATCAACCTTCTAAGAAAAGTAAGCGATGACCCAGCTACCTACAAATTGGTACGAGTTATCTCAAAGAGCACTGCAAACGACGGAGTAGCAACCTGGGTCCCTGCCCTAACCGACGTTGGTGAAGGTTTAATCATTGAAGTTGCTTGCGTATCTGGAACTCAAGCTTGTATCGCAGGTCAGACTTCTGAAGCAAACGGTGGTCTAGCCGTTGTCAAAGGTAACAGATTTGCAAATACCGCTAGCGCATACAAAGCAATCGAATCTGAAAACAACAACTAACACAAAATAAACAAAAAGCGCTTAGGTCAAAGACCTAAGCGCTTTTTGTTTGGCTAAAATTTTGAATATGTTAAACTCAACAGTGTGAAAAACGTCATATTTAAGTACTCACTGTTTATTGCAGTCCTGGCTGTCCTTGAGCTGGGTTTTATTGGTTTCGGTGGATACAAGTACCAGAAACTCAGCGTAGATCTTAAAAATAACCAAAATGAACTAGCCTCAACTACAGAGAACCTGAACGGCAAGATCAGGTCTCTTGAGACCGAATTGGCCACTCACCTGGATGAGAAAACTCGACTTGCCCAGCAACTAAGTTCTGAACAGGTGAAAAATAATGAGTACACCTCTCAAATTCAGTCAATGCAAACTAGCGTAAACACGCTAATGAAACTCAACGCAACCGACAAGGAAATTCTGCAAAAATATTCAAAAGTTTTCTTTCTAAGTGAAAATTATGTACCAGCTGCCTTAATCACAATCAACCAGTCAGAACTCTCCTACCAAAAAAAGACCATTCAATTCCACGCCGTAGCATGGACACACTTACAAAAAATGATGACAGATGCTAATAGTGCAAACAGCCCCTTGCTCATCGTTTCTGCATACAGATCATTTAAGGATCAAACTGGTTTGAAACAGAATTACAAAATGGTTTATGGATCTGGAGCAAACCAATTTTCAGCCGACCAAGGTTACTCCGAACATCAACTCGGTACCGCAGTGGATCTAACCACTCCTGTTCTAGGGGCAAGTTTTGAGAAAATTGAAAAGACTCCATCTTACAAATGGCTTTCGGAGAATGCCTACAAATACGGCTTTGTGCTCTCTTACCCAAAAAACAACAGTTACTATCAGTTCGAACCTTGGCACTGGAGATTTGTTGGGATCAGACTAGCAACCTTCCTACACGATAACAAGAAAAACCTCTACGATTTAGAGCAACGAGAAATCGATCAGTATCTAGTTGATATGTTCGAATAGAAAAACTATTTTGCGCTTCTAAGAATCTCTTCTATTTGTTCGGTGATTTTTGCCGGAGTGACCATTGCCTTAATCATAAAAGAAGCTTTGAGACTTTTAACTTTTTCTCTGTCTTGGATTTGATCAGTATTAGAAACTACAAGTACAGGAATTTTTGATGTCGTTGGCTCTTTTCTTATAGCCTCCAATATTTCTAGCCCATTCATACCTGGCAAAAATATGTCTAAAACAATGACTTCAGGCAAAGCTTTCTTAATTTCCTCTACGGCACCTTCCCCTGTAGCAATCAAGGTTGCCTGCATTTTTTCATTGAGCATGTGGCGCAATATAACACCCCCTAAGAACACGTCATCCTCCAAAATCAGCACTTTCACACCTGCCAACTTAGAAACTCCTGCTTCTGCCTTTTTATTATCTTCTGCCATGTTGTTTAATTGTAATTAATGCTTTAAAAGCGATTGTACGACATTTGTAAATTATAATATAATAATAGCACTTTTTAGAAATTAACATATTTATTAACATGGAAACAATGATGTTGGAGGGACCGTCGATATTTGGTCTAAATTTTGAGGTTTTTTTAATGCTAGCGTCAGGAATTTTTTATACATTCTGTGCCATTGTTCTTTGGAAACCATTTAAAAGCGAAGGAAATGAGTTGATTGGAGCTCTATTTACCTTTCTGGTTTACCAGGCAATAAGCATGTTCTTTATGGGACTTGATATGTACACAATGAATATGTTTTACGCTAATGTTGCAAGTCTTGCAGTATTCATCGGTTCGACATACATGCTCAAATTCCCTTTTAGCAAATACTCTGAAGGTACAAGAAAAATACTTTTTCTGTTGTCTTTGGCGGCCGTATTAGGATTGTTTGTATGGTTCTTACAAACAGAAGAAAGACAAATGATTCTTATGAATTTTACACTTTGGTATGACCTTCTGATTAACGGTCTAGTTGTTGGTGGCTTTATCATTTTCCTTGGTGTTAAAAGTACTGAAAACTGGTTGAGGATCAAAGCAATCGGTGGAGGGTCTGGTGTTGTGACATGTTGTGTGGCAGCAAACGCTTCTATGCTTGTCGGTGCCATTGCTGTAAGCTCGGTATTTCAATTCCTAGCACCTCTACTAATTCTAGGCTCCCTTACTTTTGCTAGAAGAAAACAGAATCAGATTTCACAAAACAAAGTAGCCTAAATCCTAACATTAAAAAAGTGGAACTTTTTGAAAAAGTAGTTTTTTATAGCCTAGGTGGAATTTGCGGAATCGTCGCGGAATCAGTTTTTCTGCCTGTTTATTTTCCTTATATACAGGAAAATCTAAATTCATTTATTTTGATAGTGTCGCTAATTATTGGTGTTTTGACATCAATGGTCGTCTTAAATATCAAAAATGAAATTAAATTTAAAAAGAACAACGTTATCAGAGATGAAACTGTAGCCCTTATAACTCATGAAATGAAAACAGGTCTCACATCTACGGGTTGGGCTATTCAACTGATCTTACAAAATTACGCAGACAAAATAACCGCTGAAGACAAAAAAATGCTCGAGGGTGTCGTTGATTCGATCTACACCACGGTAATGCACTCAGTGAACCTGCTCGACATTAGTTTGCTAGATATTGGTAAACTCTCGATTTCACTGGAATGGGTTGGGCTAGAAAAAGTTGAGAAAATATTTAAGGAAGTTATCGGTAAATATACGCTTGGTGCAACAAAAAAGAATATCCAGCTGATTTCCCACATTGAACTAGACAAAAACATGCAAGTTGAAGTCGACCTACTGCGAATACACATCATTCTTGAAAATCTACTTGAAAATGCGATTCAATACACGATGGGTAAAAAGAAAGAGATTCATGTAAATATTACCAACGACGCTAGCCACCTAAACATTATCGTAAAAGATACTGGCATCGGAATTCCCGAAGAAGAAAAAGAAAAAATATTTGCTAAGTTTTACAGAGCCAAAAATGCCAGAGAAAAATTGAGTGGCGGAAGCGGTATCGGACTTTATATGTGTGAACAGTATGTGAAAGCACACAAAGGTACGATTAATTTTGAGTCCAAGGTAAACGAAGGTACAACTTTTTACATAAAGTTGCCACTTAAATCGGTAGTTGACGTTAATGATTTTTTAACTAAACTTTAAAAATGGTTCTATTTTTTGTAACGATTTCAACTTTCCTAGCCACCATTCTTGGTGGTCTGTTTGCCCTGAAATTTAAGGACAGGCTTCATTTAATACTCGGCTTTAGCGCTGGGGCTGTGATTGGTGTCGCTTTTTTTGACCTACTACCTGAGGCGCTCGAATTAAGTAGTAAGTACTATGACACGGGTTTTATTACCTCCACTATGGCACTTGGGTTTATTTTGTATCTTCTGTTGGACAGACTGATTACATTTCATAGTCACCATGAAGACGAGCATTCTCACAAAAATAATCGTGGAAAATTGGGAGCTGGAAGTTTGTCAATCCATAGTTTTCTAGATGGTATCGCTATCGGCCTAGCCTTCAAAGTCTCCCCTAGCGTTGGATCAATAGTGGCAGTTGCAGTTTTGACTCACGATTTCTCAGATGGAATAAATACCGTAAACATGATTTTGAAGAACGGTGGTACTCCTAAAACCGCTCTAAGGTGGCTAATGACGGATTCGTTGGCTCCTGTACTTGGTGTATTTTCTACATTATTTTTTACGTTACCGGAAAGTGTTTTGGGGTTAGTTCTAGCAATCTTTTCCGGATTCTTTTTATACATTGGAGCAAGTGATTTACTGCCTGAAAGTCACCACGCACACCCGACCATTTGGACCACTGCAATGACAGTCCTTGGTTTTGCCGTTTTGTTTACCGCAATAAGATTGGCAAATATCTAACATACAATTTATTTCTGATTTGTGTCATAATTTACGGCAATGGAATCAGAAAGTTTCTCAAGAAAGATTAAAAAACACGGCACAACTATTGCCTTCATCCTAGGATTTATCTGGGACAATTTTATGCTGACTTCAGTCGAGCACGCTTTTGCCAACATCATGCTTGGTTCCTACTTGATTGTGTCCGCTACAAGCATATTGATCATCAACATGCCCCCTGCCATAAAAGGCTGGAAGCAAAAAATCTCAGAAAAGGCTATTAAGTGGCTCCCGCTTATACTACAGTTTTGTTTTGGTAGTTTGTTTAGCGCCTATCTAATTTTTTACACAAGGAGCGCCTCATTCTCCACCGACTGGCCTTTTTTGCTTTTTTTGGTTCTCCTTGTGGTTAGTAATGAATTATTTAGAAAACTCTATCTATCAATCACTCTGCCCACGAGCGTATTTTTCACCGTTTTGCTTTCCTACAGTATCTTTTCCCTACCGACCCTCTTAGGAGTAATGGGTCCATGGATATTTATTTTAAGTGGTTTTGCTAGTCTTGTTGTTATATTTTTCTTCTCAAGATTACTCGCAAAAATCAGCCCGCTTAAATTTGTCGAGAGTAAAAAATCCTTAAGAATAAGTATTGTTTCAATATACCTATTTTTCAATTTGGCATATTTTACAAACATAATTCCTCCCGTGCCTTTAGCTCTAAAAGAAATCGGTGTATACCACTCAATAATAAAAGAAAAGGGTGGTTCTTACTCTCTTGAATACGAGCCAAGTAGCTGGTATCCATTTTTCAAGAATACATCCGACATATTTCACAGAGAGCCAGATGAAGCGGTCTATATTTGGAGTAGTGTCTTCGCTCCTACAAAACTTTCTGTGAAAATCTTTCATAGATGGCAAAATTATGACGTCACTAAAAAAGAGTGGGTTACAGCAGGCTTAGTAGAATTTGATATTAAAGGTGGTCGAGAAGAGGGTTTTAGAGGTTATTCAAAAAAATCTACGGTATTTCCGGGAGAGTGGCGTGTAGATGTTGAAACCGAAAGAAAAGATTTAATCGGTCGCATAGAATTTACAGTTGTCGATTCAAAAGGAAGCTCGCCGATGATTATCAATATTAAAAAATAATAAAAAAACAGCCGAACCGCGGAGCGGTTCGGCTGTTTTTTATTTGTCTTTAATTATCCTTCTTTAACTTCAAGGCGGAAATCGTCACAATAATCATAAGGAAAGCTGTGAGCGCCATCATTGGAATCGTAATATAGTCAAACTGCATTACAAATCTTTGAGCACATGACACAGAATATCCGACCGCACTACATGCAAGCTCTGGCACCCAACCTAACTGTAGAAGATAGTGGTACAAAGCGATTATCGCTCCGACAATCGAAAGTACTAATGAATAGTCCAAAATTGCCTTCTGTTCTTTCTTGTAAATTGCCAAACTTAGCAATATAACCTGAGGATACATTAGAATTCTCTGAAGCCAGCAAAGCTTGCATGGTTCGTAACCAAGAATATCTGAGTAAGTTAGGCTACCGAGTGTAGAAACTAGTGCAATTAAAAACACAAACCAACCTGTCTTACCCGTGAAAAAATCAACGAACTGCTTTCCCTTCCCTGTCACCAAACCTAAAATCATTACTACAATATAAATCTGTCCTATTATTGTAAGAGCACCTAAAATAAAATTAACAGTCTCTGCTAAAGTCATTTTATTTAAATTATTCTGGTAATTTACAACTGGTTTTTTCTGCCAAAACACTTAGAGCCACTTCTCCCGTTGTTGTACTTAGATCTGGAAAAACCCAGGTAGGATAACTTGTAACTCCGTTATCTTTACATACAGCCAGCTGGCCTTTTCCATCTGGAGTAGAACACTCGATATATGGAAGATTACGCTTGGCACTGCCAAACAAAGCCTTTTGTGCCTGACAATGAGGACACCAGAAAGCACCGAAGAATTTTGCCCCACTGTCCTTTAAACACTGCGCGAAACCTTCATATTTACTTACGCCACCCGAAAATTTCTGAGCATAAAACAAGACTCCAATAATCACAACAAGAGCGATAACTCCACCTACGATCATAGTGCGGTTCGAATTTTCCATGTTTTTAAAGTTAACTTGTAGTGAGATTGTACCACAAACATAATTCTTGTAAAAAAATAAAACATAATAGATACTTTAAGTATAATCATGGAAAATTCAGTGAAAAAAGTAATGGTTTTTGGAGTCTTTGACATCATTCACGATGGTCACAGACATTTCCTTACCTCAGCTAAAAGTTATGGCAACAAGCTCGTGGCCGTGGTTGCCACTGATTCTTCTGTAAAATCACTAAAGAATGTACTCCCCTACAATCCGCTAAAATCCAGAATTGAAAACCTAGATAATGAAAAATTAGTAGACACCGTAATATCTGGCGATAGCGAGCTGGGCAGTTGGCAAGTTATTGAAAAGGAAAAGCCAAACACTATTGCGCTCGGATACGACCAGACAAATTTAAAGACTAGCCTCGAAAAATTTATTACTGAAAATAAATTAGACATTTCACTAGTGACCATTCCTCCACTCCACGATGGTGAGATGCACTCGAGCGTTCTTAGAAAAAAAATTGTATAATTTTACTTAATGGAAAATATAAACAACCATATATTTTATTCGCTAAATAAATTCGCAGGCCTTACAGATTGGCAGGACAAAATCATCGTCTTCTTTGCGAAAGATCTAGCCTACGTCTTAGTCGCACTATTTTTGATAGGTGTTCTACTAATCAAGATAGACAATGAGCATAAAATAAAAGCGATTATAAGCCTCACATTAAACGCCATTATTGGCAGGTTCTTTTTAGTAGAAATTATTAGATATTTTTATCACCACGAAAGACCTTTTGCGGTATTGCCTTACGTACACAAACTTCTTTCAGAAAATAGTTACTCATTCCCTTCAGGTCACGCCACATTCTTCTTTGGTTTATCAGCAATAGTCTATAAGATCGACAAAAAAATTGGGTGGGTGTTTTTTGTACTGAGCTCCATTATGGGGTTGGCTAGAATCGCCTCAGGTGTACATTTTCCACTCGATATCTTGGGTGGCGCAATACTAGGCACAGCGGTTGGGTTGCTGTGTGTAAAAATGACCGATTTGATTTGGAAGAAAATTAAATACTAAATTAGGCAATCACAGCAGGTCTAAAGTTTCCTCTTAAAGTTTTAACCAAATCTCTCGCCATATAAAATAGAACTACCAAGGAAACAAGAGTGAATGCCTGAACCACAAATCTAGTGTTTAAAAAGGCAGACATCATAAATTCCACAAATTTCTGAGTTTCAAAAAGACTAGGCATATTTTTTATTACATTCGGCAACGAAACGGAAAAACCAGTCAAAGCAAAGATAGAAGCCAAAATAGCAAATTTAGGCAAGAAAACACTTGGAAGTCTTTTCACCCCGTAAATAAACAACACCCGTTTCATAACATCACTTTTTAAATTTTTATCTTGAATATTCATAATTTAATTTAATTAAAATTAGTAATTGATGCCTCCTTCCTCTGGCGAGGCTCGGCTAATTTTTTTAATTTCATTTTTAGCACGATGGATCCTAGCTCGAACCGCACCTAGTGAAATTCCCTCGATTTTAGCTATATCTTTCTGGGATTTTCCATCTACAGAATATAACTTAAGAACTCGGCCTAAAATTACAGGTAATCGCGATATTAGAGAAAGTACGTAATCAGTGTCTAATTTTTGCTCGAAAGAGTTAGCATCGTATTTTGAAGGTATAAGCTCGGCTATTTCAGGGTCTAAGTCCTGCAAAAAGACCGCTTCACTCTTTAATTTCTGATATTTTGTAAAACAAGTATTGATTAAAATTTTATAACCCCAAGATTTAAAAGTAGCACCGTCTTGAACCTTAAATTTACCGGCATTTAAATAAATTTTCACAAAAGCGTCCTGTACAATGTCATAGACAGCGTCCGGATTATTTCTCACGATCTGATTCGCCTTTCTAATAAAAGCGTCCTCGTAACGCTCAACAAGAATGCTAAACAAATCAGGATTATTGACTGACAAAGCCAAAATTTCTTCGTCACTTTTATCCTTAAAACTTAAATTTTGAGTTGTGTTGTCGAGTAAACCCATTTTATAGAAATCCAGAGCAGAGCCCCCTCATAAAGAGCTCTGCTTTAGATATTTGTTTGATTATATCGACCTTGTGCATTTTATACAACAGAACTTTTGCGTGAAGTGTTACATAATAACAAATATTGACTAAATCAAATATATGTATTACTCTGTGACGAGCAAAATGGTACCACAAAATGACGACTCAAAAACTCCGCGCTCGCTATGCCTCAATAAGGCGAGCGACAAACCTCCTCTTCAAGCAAAGAGCGGTTGCACCCCACCCAGGATTTAAGCGGGAGTGGGAAAACAGAGTAACCTTGGCGGTTACATTCACACCAGAGTCAAATCAACGCATCTGGGCAATGGCATCCGGTTACACGGAGGAGACGCGCCTTATGTGCCTAGTTGGCGACAGGGATTTTCCCCTTCACACCACGATCGTAGAGGGCGGGCTTGAAGAAGTCATCCGACCGAATCGATTTCCGCTCACATTTAACGCCCTACGAAATGCCCTAAAGGGTTGTCTTGGGGGTGTCGAGATACACTTCAACCACGTGATCCACGATGGTCGTGGCACGATACTTCTGGCTTCAGACCAAATACCTCCGATTTTTGCCAACGCGCGCACCTTGGCAAAGACGGTATTCACAGAAAGCGGGTTTGAGCCACTTCGCCTCGACATCCTTCACTGCACAGCATTAAGAATAACCGATCCCGAGGCTTCAGATGCCAAACTTTCCACCATAATCGCCATTCAGGAGAAGGTTAATGACATAGACAGGAAATTGAGAAAAAACCCTGTCGTGGCGCGGATCGGGGGTGTTGTCCTTGCCCAGACCTATCAATTTCTAGCGGAAGGCCCAACGTCCGTTCCCAGACCACTGAAGAGTTAATTCGGTGGTTTTTTATTGCCTAATTTTAAATATGGTAAGATAAACATGGAGGTGCAACATAAAACTAAAAGAGGCCTTTGGCCTAAAAAAGGGTGACAAAGTGGTGCACATTACCAGTAAGCAAGAGGTAGAAGTGATGAGATACATTCCCGAAACCCAGACGATTGAAGTGCTAACTGGTAATGATCACGAACACCCCATAAGGGTGAAAATAAGTGAGTATCAAATCGCTGTTGGACAAAATAGCGGTTGAGGGAGCCCCCAGTTCCCTCTTTTTATAGAATAAATTTAATTGACAATAAGTCGATTATGTTTTAATATGCAAAAAAGAGAGTTGTTAATTTTAGGTCATTGGACCAAAAAACTTTACAACTCAACGCTCACTCTACTACCTCCAGCCACAACCGCAACAAACACAAATTCTACTTTTTATGATATTTGATATGATTTGCTGGATCATATTGGCCTGTTATTTAGGATTCATACTCCTTTGTCAGACAGGCAATAACCCAATAAGGCCCGGTCCGAATTCGGAACGAACAACAGGGTTGATTGGGATCGCATTTACCTTCCTGTTTTTTCTATCGGTCGTGCGATTAACCACTTCGTATTTCCCAGCGAGGTGATGCCTTCACTCAAGCCACTCACATATCATGTAAGTGGCTTTTTTCTTTGACAAATGGCGGTTTTCTTGCTTTACTTATGTCCACTTGAGCCGATGGCTCCTTTTATTTTTTTTATAAAAATTGGTAGCAAATTAGCAATAAAAGGGTTTTAATTTCGAATGAAATTCGAAATTAAAACCCGTAAAATTATGGAAATACGAAACATAGCAATCATAGCCCACGTCGACCACGGAAAGACCACCCTTACCGACGCTTTGATGCGCCAGACAGGCATGGTCAAAGACGCCACAGTGAGCATGGACTCAAACGCTCTTGAACAAGAACGTGGTATTACCATTTATGCTAAAAATGCTTCTCTAAATTACAAAGGTACAAAAATCAACATCGTCGACACCCCAGGTCACGCCGACTTCGGTTCTGAAGTTGAACGCGTCCTAAGATCAATCGACACAGTGCTTCTGCTAGTCGACGCTCAAGAAGGTCCTATGCCTCAGACTCGATTCGTGCTTAAAAAATCCCTAGAACTTGGACTTAAACCGATAGTAATCATCAACAAAATCGACAAGCCTGCCGCTCGCATCAATGAAGTTCACGATGAAATTCTAGAACTCTTCCTTGAACTTGGAGCAACCGAAAAGCAGATCGACTTTACTGTAATCTACGCAATCGGCCGACAAGGAATTGCCAAAAAGAATTTGACCGACGATTCTAAAGATCTTACCCCTCTTCTTGATACTATTTTGGCTGAAGTTCCAGCAGCAAACAAAGACAACAACGCTCCTCTTAAAATGCAACCTTTCAACCTAGCCTACGATAACTTCTTGGGTAGACTTGCCGTTGGAAGAATTTACGAAGGTAAAATAAAACAGGGCGACAATGTGATTGTAAAGAAACCAGATGGATCAGAAACCGTCACCGGAAGAATTACAAAACTATTTTCATTTGAAGGTACAAGTCGAAAAGAAACAGCCGAAGCACTAGCAGGTGACATTGTCATGATTGCCGGCCTTCCTACTATCTACATTGGAGATACTGTGACCAATTCTCCTGATGTCACTCCGCTTCCAGCTATCGCAATCGATGAACCGACTATTTCTCTAGATTTCTTAGTTAACGATTCCCCTTTTGCCGGACGAGAAGGAAAATTTGTCACCACAAGACAAATTCGAGAAAGACTTGAGAAAGAACTCGAGATTAACGTTGGACTTAAAATTGAATTCGGCTCAGGCGACAGATACAGAGTTTACGGAAGAGGTGAACTTCACATTTCTATCCTACTTGAGAACATGAGACGAGAAGGATTTGAACTTCAAGTTTCTCAACCTCAAGTTATTATCAAGGAAATCGACGGGGTAAAATCTGAACCTTACGAAGAAGCAATAGTTGACGTTAAGAGCGAACACGCAAGCTCTGTAATTCAAAAATTGACCAGACGACGTGGAGTTCTCATGGATCACAAGGAACATGAAAATGTCGCTCGACTTACTTTTGAAATTCCAACAAGAGGACTTTTGGGATACAGAGGAGAATTCGTCATCGACACTAAAGGTGAAGGAATTTTGTCATCACGATTTGTCGGATTTAAACCACACGCCGGTGTCATCGAAAAACACACCTTCGGATCAATGATTTCAATGGAAACAGGAACAGCGCTCGCCTACTCTATTTGGAATTTGCAGGAGCGAGGCACAATTTACATCGACCCAGGAACTCCTGTTTATGAAGGAATGATCATTGGAGATGTCACCAAGGGTGATGACATGGACGTCAACCCAACCAAAAACAAACAGATGACGAACGTCCGAAACGCCGGAAATGATGATGCCATTTTAATTATTCCACCACTTCGACTTAGTATTGAACGCGGTCTTGAAATTATGCAAGAAGATGAGTATCTAGAAATCACACCAAAGTCTGTCCGACTCCGAAAGAAAGGTTTGAAAAAGTCTGACAGAAACAAACTGGAAAAACAGGCGGAGAAATAGAAATAATAAAACCGCCGGCGCCCAAATGGCGCCGGCGGTTTTATTATACCTACCCTTGACAATTACTAAAAATACTATAGAGTACGGAGCAGTTTAAACCTGCTCCCCACAATGAATTTCACCATTTTTGCACTCGTGCTCACCGGTCTGCTCATGCTCACCGGTTGTAGTAAGAACGAATCAACCTCAACCAAGCGCGCAGTAAGCGAGCTTGAGTACTTCCAAGCTTTAGTCAAAACACAGCCGGTAACTTGGACGACCATCAAGTTCCCCGCATCGAACGACGTGGATGTCGTTACCACAACACTCGCAAAGGTTGAAAACAGCCTTTCACTGATCGTAGAACTGGTTCCGCACGACAGTGTAATGCTTGACCTGATAGAAAAGTACAGGCGAGCTTCCTTGTCTGCCGACCAGATCCGGGCCACGCTTAGAAATCTGGGAGGGCGTGAAATTGATGTTATCGGCATGATACACATATCAGACGGCATCAGCACCGCAGAAGCTCATCGTGTCGCCACGATACAGTGTTCAATAGCCGATGTCGTTGACGGCAAGTACCAGAAAATGTGGTCCGAAGAATACTCTGGAGGAAAAACAGTCACGAAGGACAATTGCTGGGAAGAAATCAGGGATGAGATGCTAGCGACAGACCTTCCTGAGAGATTCCTTTGGCGAGAACAAAAGTATGTTAGCCAGTCACAGGCAAGAAACGCACACTTTTGGGCGGGTTATCAGACACTCTTCAAGACCAATGGCACGTCGGTATTAGGTGGTGACTATAGACCGTTAAAATCGGTCGTTCAAAGGGTCATAGGATACGGAGGGATTTATCAAAACCTCTGTCCGAAAGGAATGGACATGGGCGTCAGATCAATGATAATGCGAAATCTGGGTTTAGGGAGAGATTTGTACGTCCTTACCCAAATCGCATCTTCACCGGCAAATGGTAAAGAGGTAATTGTCTTTGGGGTTCATCACGCCCCACACATGGTAAGAGTACTTAGCAACAATGGAGTCCGCGGTACCTTACGAATACCTCAACCAGAGGATACCGACTCCGATCTCATCTCGGAACTTCTGGTAAACAGTGTCCTGCGTTGAACCTTCTACACCGTCTCAATGAGATGGTGTTTTTATTTGCATTTATTTTCAAGTTAGCTAAAGTAAGTTGAGAAATCACATTGCATGACACCTAGAAACCTTGTCATAACCGGCTTTAAGCCGTTCGGTCACTACCGAAGAAACAACACAGCAGACGCCATCAGTATTCTGCAAACGAGAGGTGTGCCAGGTTTCAACCTTATACCTCTGATCTTCCCCGCGACAATTAACGACGCAGATCGTGGAGCTCATGTGCTCGAGATTGCCGTGAGGCACAACGCCTGCGGGATTATCTCCCTAGGAATGGATTCAGGAGCAGAGGGTCTACGCCTTGAATCTGTCACAAGAAACAGGATTCACCACCCGAAATACTGCCCTCGCACGAACCCAACCCTGGTCGTCGCAAATCATGAATACGATGCGGAAATCAGAATCCCTCTCACGTCATGGAACCATACGCGACTACTTGGCAAACACAGGAGCCAACTGAATCGGACTGTCATGATCTCGACCGACGCGGGAGGGTTTTGTTGCAACCAACTGGCATTCCAAGTTCGTGCACGGCAGTTGATTGACCACCAGCTCCACAGAATTCCTTTCGTGCTCATTCATGTGCCATGCTCTCGAAAGTGTGTGCCGAACCCGACCGAGCACATTCGTTCTAGAAAGATTTTCATGAGCCCAAAGCAAGTGGCACATGACTTGGAACTTCTACTTTCGGTCGCATCTCTCTAACCCGTCTAGTACGGGTTTTTTATTTTATCCCCAAAAACCATTTGCTGGATTAATATGAAAATAGTATTGTTGTGAGCATATGACAACAATAGAGAAAGAAGGCTTAGCAGAAATTTCTCAAAAAAATACCGTAACCGAGACCACGGATTTGATTTTAAATCTTGCGCTGGAACTTCGGGCGTCAGACATTCACTTCTCCCCTACCAAATCGGGTCTCCAAGTTAGATTTAGAATTGACGGAGTATTGCAAGACATATCTCTCATTCCACAAAACACTCAACCGGAAATTATTTCTAGAATTAAAATTCTCTCTAGGTTAAGAACGGATGAACACCAAAACCCACAAGACGGAAGATTCTGTTTCTACAACAAAGACAGTCCTGTAAATATCAGAGTCTCAATTACACCTACACACTACGGAGAAAATGCAGTGCTTCGATTACTTTCTGAGCATTCGGAAAAACTTACACTTAACAATTTGGGGTTTTCAAAACAACATCAGGAAATCATTGACCAATCAATTAGAAAAACCTATGGAATGATACTGGTCACCGGGCCGACCGGATCAGGAAAAACAACCACTCTTTACAATATTCTAAAAAAACTCAATCAAAAAGGTATTTCAATAATCACAATAGAGGATCCCATTGAGTATGCAATCGATGGCATTAACCAAATACAAGTTAATGCCAAAACTGGTTTGAATTTTTCTAACGGATTAAGATCAATATTAAGGCAGGACCCCGATATCATTATGGTGGGAGAAATTCGCGACAAGGAAACTGCTAGGCTGGCAGTAAACACAGCTCTGACTGGTCACCTAGTTCTTTCCACCATTCATGCAAACGACTCGCCTTCCACGATCACACGATTGTTTGATCTTGAGATTGAGCCGTTCTTAATCTCATCGACTACAAACATAATCATTGCCCAAAGACTGATACGTAAAATATGCACCTCCTGCAAAAGACAAAATTTTCTAAATGATAATGAGGTATTGAGTTTAGAAAAAATGCAAATGTTTTCAGGAATAAATTTACGACAGGTATTTTATAAGGGTTTTGGTTGTAACAACTGCAACCAAAGCGGTTACAAAGGAAGAATTGGAATTTACGAAATCATCACCGTAAACGAGAAAATAAGAGAAAGTATTCTAAGTAAGCACTCATCAGACCAAATTAAGATAATTGCCAAAAGCGAAGGTTTAAAAACTATGCTAGAGGATGGTCTTGTAAAAGTCCAAGAAGGATTAACCACTTTTGAGGAATTGTTAAGAGTCATTCATGAATAATTTAAAGGAAAAAATTAAGGCATCTGGCAAAAAATTAATTACCTACTTGAACAAGCCTCGACTGAGCCAAAAAAACCAAGCTCTGTTCGCGAAGAGGTTATCCATACTATTAAAATCTGGTATACCACTTCTCGAAAGTTTAGATTTAATGAAAAATCAAATTTCCAGTTCGGAGAAAATAATTGTGGAATCAATCATACAAGATATATCAAACGGGAAACCTCTGTCACATAGTATGAAAAGACAAATGTTCGATGACTTAACAATCAACCTTGTGAAAGTTGGTGAAATTACTGGCAACCTTGAGGACAATCTACAGCACCTTTCAAATGAGATAGAAAAAAATATAAACCTAAAAATGAAAATTATTGGGGCGCTACTCTACCCTTCAGTCGTCATGCTTGGCGCCATAGGTATGACTGGTTTTTTAACTCTATATTTATTTCCAAAACTTACACCGGTACTGAAAAACTTGCATGTTAAATTACCTCTAAGCACTAAAATTTTAGTTTTCTTAAGTGAAACTCTGACTAAATATTGGCCGATGCTAATATTTATTTTATTTTTTTCACTAATACTGATCCTGTCATTACGAAAAAAACCAAAGGTGAGACTGTATGCGGAAATATCTATTCTCAAAGTGCCGGTAATAGGATCCTTGATCCAAAACTATTATTTAAGCAACATCTGCCGAACTTTAGGAGTACTTCTAAAAGGCTCGATGAGAATAATCGAGGCGATTGAAATTACCACTGAAACCACGAGCAGTCTTTTATACAAAAACCAGCTGAGTAAACTTTTGACCACAACCCAAAATGGAGGAAGCTTAGGAAATCAGTTTGATAAAAACATCGTGCTTTTCCCTCCGGTTTTGACTGGCATGATTAAAGTAGGAGAAAAAACAGGCACCTTGCCTGATAGTTTAATTTTTCTATCAAAAATGTACGAGCAAGAATTAGACGAGACTACGAAAAAACTTTCATCACTAATGGAACCCGCGATAATGATTTCACTTGGTGTGATTGTGGGATTCGTAGCTATCTCAATAATTACACCGATATATGAAGTCACGCAAAACATTCATTAGAGGCATGACACTAGTAGAAATGATGATATCAATTATGATTTTTACGGTTATAGCGAATTTATCATATTTTTATTTAAAGAAAATCGAACCCGCAAATCATGATATTGGTTATGAGATAACTGCCATCCTGAAGCGCGCCCGTGCCCTAAGTCAAAACAGTATTTGCTTAGCCGAGACTTGTGACAATGGTAAAAAGCACGGTGCCTATTTTAGCAGTAATCAAATTATCCTGTTCGAAGGTGAAAGTTGGCAAAACAGAGATGAAGCTATCGACGAAATCTACTCATTTGACGGTGCGATTACGGCCTCAAGCTCTCAAGTGGTTTTTGAACAGCTTACCGGTAGCGCTCTTTCATCAAACCAAATCATATTTACAGACAACACAGGAAACGAAACAGTAATTGAAATAAATGAACAAGGACAGATTGATAAGCTTTAAAAATCAAAGAGGTTTCATCACAGCCGAAATTATAGTGTCGACCATGATCCTAATCACCGCGGTTTCTGCCGTCATCATGATTAATTTCGGTGACCAGATCACGCTTGAAAACGAAAGAGCGAAAGGCGTAGTAAAAAGAATAATAAGTGAAATCGTTAACAGTAATCAAATTCAGGCAAGTGATGACTTTCAGCTGATAAACTCTACCAGTTCCACCGAATTAGTAGACGGGAAAATCTATTTTAAAAAAACCGAAGTGGAAATTCTACAAGATTATCTGACTAAGAAACTAAATATCTCCGTGACTTGGCAAAACGAAAACAATTCTCCAGAAATGAAATTAACAACTTACTTAACAGATAAAAGCAACGCCAAAAATCCCAACATGTGCGATTCAAGAGCAATCGGAAATTGGAAAATTCCAAAAATTATAAATACGGAACCAAGTTTTTCGAATTTAGTTTCCGATCAAACAGGTACCTACCCGATCACAAAAATAAAGGCGATAATCGGAAAACTATTCATCACAACAAATAACCCGTCGGCAAACACCAAGGAAACTTTTTTCGTATTTGATATTAACGATCCGAAGGCACCAGCTCTAATAAGCAAAATAGATAACTCTTCTGTCTCAGCCGGCCTAAATGATGTTTCTGTATCTGGAAATTATGCCTATGTGGCAAATGGTTATGGTGCCAACTTTACAAACTGCAGCCAGGGACAGAATTGTGCTCAACTGCAAATTATCGACATAAAAAATACGCCAAAGGTTATAGAAAATTTTAAAGTCCCTAATGTCACAGGCATTGGTGGCCAAGGCATTGGCGAAAGTGTTTTATATAAAGATGGATACGTTTATTTGGGGTTATCGAAAACATTAAGCGGAAATGAATTTAACATAATCGACGTTCGAGATTTTCCGAATTCTCCACCTGTTTGGGTTGGAGGTGTTGCCATTGACGCTCTCGTAAGCGCTATTGAAATAAAAGATAAATACGCTTTATTAGCGACCGCAGACACTGAGGAATTGAAAGTAATAGATATCAGTGATAAATCTAACCCCGTACAAGTCGGTCAATTCAATTCACCTACAGGTGCGGGAAATGGCAAAAGCCTATTTACCGTTGGAAGCACTACTTATCTTGGCAAAACATTTCCAAACGCAGGAAATGACTTTCAAATTTTAGACAATTCAATAAAAAATATTAGCTTCCCTGAAATCGGTGGTATGGATATCGGTAGCAGTGTCAATAAAATAATCTTAAAAGATTACCTGGCCTTTGTCCTAAAAACGAACGGACAGTTAGAAATTATAGACGTCAGCGACAAAAAAACTCCACATGATTTCACAACGCCATTTACCATAACCTCGCCTAGTAAGGGAATCACGATGGATTGTTTTGGTAATTATTTATTTGTAGGTTCAAACAATCAAGACAAGGATGGTCTTTTGTTTGTAATTTCAAGCTCATGAGAAAAATTTATAACAAAAGAGGTTTAAGCATCGTAGAGGTCATGATTTACATTTCCATTTTTGGTCTTATATGGAGTGGTGCGGTAGTTTCTATTTACTCAATCACTGAATCGATGAACAAAAATAAAACTAACTCAACAATCGAAGAAGAGGCGCAATTTATTATCGGCAAAATAAAATGGGCTCTGTACGATTCATCAGAAATAAACTTGCCGATCAAAAACACAACTGGCAATAAACTTAGCCTTGAAAAAGAAATAGACTCGATAAAAACCACTGTCATTTTGGAGCCCAGCCAAAATGACAAAAATATTGAAATACAAATAGCTCAAAACGCCTCTTTATCTCTTAATAGCTCTCTTGTGCGTGTGTCAGATCTGAAATTTACTTATGAGGTAAAAAATGACAACAAAACTAAAATTGTCATTTTTAGTTTTGACCTAAACTCAACCACTACAAATGGACTCGTTATTCAAAAAACATTTAAAGACAATGTCTATCTGAAAATTTAAATGCTAATGAAAAACAAAAATTATCAATCGGGATTCACAGCCATTCTTGCCACATCAATTATTTCGATCGTTTTACTTAATTTGGCCATAACCACTAATTTAAAAATCTTTTGGTTAAGAACAAATTCTTTATTTTCCGAACTGAAAAATTCCTCAGTTCATTTGGCTGAGGCTTGTGCCAATATCACTATCCTGAAAATACTTAAAGATAGTAATTACATGGGCAACGAAAGCATGACAATCGATAACCAAACATGTGAGGTGAAAAATGTAGCCACCAACAACCTCGGCAACAATTCTCTGGAATCAACCTTTAAAGTGAAATCAAAATATCAAAATGCTTTCAGCAATTTAGAAATTAAAATAAAAATAACGGACACGAATCTTGACCCGAAATACGAAACGATTTATTGGCGCGAGGTTCTTTAGATTATTTTTTTCTTTGGTGAATCATGATCTGGTTTCCATCAGGGTCTTGTACCAGTGCCATTTTGCAAGAATCTGATTCGTAAGGTTTCATCAAAAATGGTACATTTTTATCTTTCAAATTCTTAATCGCTTCCTCAATATCCTCGACTTCTAAGGCAACAGTTGCACCGGTCAATCCAGGCTTAAAATTTGGGGCTCCTTTTCCGATAGCGAGAGTGTGCTCACCCATGTAGTATTCGATAAAAGCAGTGGTTTCTCCATCCCAAACACTTCCAGGCACGAGACCAAGAACACCTTCATAAAAATCTCTAGCTCTTTTGACATCCTCCACCGCATAGGCCACAAACGCAATCTCTTTTACTTTCATAGGTTAAAAATTTTCGCTAATTAATAATAAATTAAGTACTTAAAAGTGTCAGTGTTTTAAACTATAATAATGACATGAGTATACACAAAGAAGTCCAAATTGGACACGTTCACTTAACAGTTTCCAATCTGGAACAATCACTAAAATTTTATAGAGATATTTTAGGTTTTGAAGTCACCACGAGATACGGTGATTCGGCCGTATTTTTATCAGCCGGCGGATATCACCACCACATAGGTCTGAATACTTGGTCCGGCGAAGGAGCGCCTCCACCCGTGCCTGGTCATGCCGGTCTTTATCATTTTGCAATCCTGTATCCAACCAGAAAAGAACTAGCGAAAGCACTAAAAAAACTACTTGAAATAAATTATCCTCTAACTGGAATGGCGGACCACGGTGTATCAGAAGCGATTTACCTAAATGATCCAGACGGAATCGGTGTGGAACTATACGCCGACAGACCGAAAAAACTTTGGCCTGTGAAAAACGATGGAGAAGTTGAGATGTTCACAAAAACATTAGACGTAGACGATCTCCTTTCTTCAGTAAAATAAAATAGATTATTCGTATCTTAATGCGTCGATAGGATTTTTCTTTCCAGCTTTTCGTGCTGGGTAAATTCCGAAAATGAGTCCTGCGATAGTAGAGACAGCTAGACCCATAAGCACTGAGGATAGTGGCAAGGCAAAGGTCCAATCGAGCGACTTTACGAAAGTTTTGATGATAAAGTAAACGAGTCCCACTATTCCCGCACCAGCAGCGATGCCAATTATACCTCCAGTCATTGTTAGTAAAATCGATTCAATTAAAAATTGTTTCAAGATGTCTGAATCGGTAGCACCAACTGCCTTTCTGAGACCTATCTCCTTGGTTCTCTCAGTGACCGCCACAAGCATAATATTCATAATTCCAATACCCCCTACGAGAAGCGAAATAGACGCAATAGCTGCCAAAAACAAGGTCATTACTGAGGTGACATTTCCAAGCAAAGAAAGGATATCTTCTTGCGTACGAATATCAAAATCGTCTTTATTCGCATCTGTAATTCCGTGATTTTGTCTTAGAATAAATTTAATTCGATTTTTAACAAAATCTAGATCATATTCTCCATTCGCCTGAACTAAAATATCATTAAAGTGATTGATTCCTAACATTTGTTTCTGCGCAACCTGAATCGGCATGATTACTAGATTGCCTTGATCGATTCCAAAAGGACCGTCACCTCCTTTGAGAAGAACACCGACTACTCTGAAAGACACATCTTTCAATCTGATAGTTTTGTTTATTGGATCAACATATTCACCAAACAAAGTCTTAGCTAATTCTGGTCCTATAACAACCACATGTGCCAAAGAATCCACATCTGCTTTTGATAAAGCTCTGCCTTTACCAATATCCAGATTTCTAATAGTGAAAAAATTGGCGGTGACTCCCTGATAGCTTACCGTCACATTGTTATTGCCATAAACAGCTTCAGCCTGCCCCCTAGCCTCTGGTGCCGCGCCAACAATCGATGGTTCTCTGTTTAACGAATCAACATCTCTTTGCTGTAGAGATGTAATGATAATTCCTTGAGATGAAGCAGGAGGGGCAAATTTACCATTACTTGGTGCACCGGGAATAATGAAAGCTAGATTTGAGCCAACACCTTGAATCTGACCTAAAATCAAATCCTGGGCGGACTGGCCGATAGACATGAGTATGATGACTGAGGCAATACCGATCACAATTCCAAGCATTGTTAAAACAGATCTCATTTTTCCGTGAGACAAACTTCTTGTGGCTGTTTTAAAGGCATCAGATAAAAGCATGTTATTTTAAGGTCTTAAGTCTAAAACTTCTATTTGAAACCGGCGTATCACTTTCAAGCATTCCGTCTTTAATTCGTATAATTCTATTGGCAAACTCCGCAGTCTGAGTCTCGTGAGTAACTAGCACTACAGTTCTTCCCTTTTTGTTTAAAGTCTCCAATATTTCCATAACCTGCATACCTGATTTTGAATCTAGATTTCCAGTGGGTTCGTCAGCAAAAATAACGTTTGGATCAGCGACTAGCGCTCGTGCAATGGCGACTCTTTGTTTTTGACCGCCAGAAAGTCTGCCGGCTTCTGTAAGCAACTTCTCTTCAAGACCTACGGCGTTTACCGCGTCAACAACTCTTTTTTTTCTTTCCTTGACCGGCAAGTCTGAGTACAGAAGTGGAATTTCGACATTATCGTAAACAGATAATCTCGACAACAAGTTGAAAGATTGGAACACGAAACCCATATCTTTATTTCTAACATAGGCTAATTCTCGATCATCCATTTGGTCCATACTTTTACCTAAAAAAGTATAAGTGCCACCAGTCGGTCTATCTAAGAAACTGAGAATGTGTAGCAAGGTAGATTTTCCTGATCCTGACGGACCCATGATAGAAACAAATTCCCCTTTATTGATAGTAAAAGTTACACCTTGGAGGGCAGGAGTGATATTCTCACCTTCAACATATGATTTTTTAAGATTTTTTATTTCTATCATGTAAGTCAGCGCTAATTCTTTTTCAATCCAACATTCAAGACATCTTGACCGTTGACCACACCAGAAACTACCTCCACGTTACCATCTTGATCCTGAAGACCTAAGACAACGGGCAATTTTTTTATTTTTGTGTTTTCCAAAACTTGCACGAAGTTCCCATCGTCATTTTGCAATATCGCATACTGTGGCAAAATCAGAACAGCGTCTTTTTTTCTGGTAGAAATAATAAGGTTAGCAGTTAGACCGCTTTTTACTCTAAGATCTGGTTGGTCGAATGAAACCTTAATCTGGTAGTTAATCACGCCTGCGGTGTTGGTTTCGGCTGGGGCAATATAAAATATTGTGCCAACAAAAGTTTCGTTTTGGAAAGCATCGAGAGTCATTTTTACTTTATTCCCGACTGATAACTTTCCAATATCGGTTTCTGAAACACCGGCATGCACTTCGAAGCCTCCAGTTCCTATAATTGAAACTAAAGGAGCGTTGGCAGTGGCTAGTTGGCCAACCTTTGCATCAAATTGATTTATCACGCCACTAATTGGAGAGATGATTCGTGAATTTTGGAATTTTGCCTGCACTACCGCGACACTTGCTTTCGCTTGAGCTACTTGGGCTTCAGCGGCACTAATATCTTGTGTTGTCGATCCTGACTTTTTGGAAGCCAAGTCTGCTTCGTATTTAGCCACTGTTAATTTTTGTGAAGCGATGTCTTGAGCCAAGGTGTTAATATTTTTTGTGGCGGTGTTCACTTCACCAAAAGCTGTGATTAAATTTGTCTTGTAAGTTGCGAGAGTTGTGGCATCCAAACTGTTTGGACTGTATAGAACGAGCGATACGCTAGCAAGAAGATCTTTTACAGAATTTAAATGGGCCACACCCTTATTTAAATAAGGCTCTAAATCCTTACCGCTCACCGAACCGATTCCCAATAATTCTGTCTGCCATTTACTTAAATTTGAACTCGCCAGAAAGCGTTTGGTCTGAGAAGTAATCGCCGCCTGACTGTCACTCGAGTTGAATGTTATCTGAGGTGACTGGGTTTCTGCATTTGAGAAAAGTGTACTTAATTGTGTTCTGACTGCGTCGTTGGCACTCGCTAAGGCCTCACTTGAAACATCTACAATACTGGCATACATGTTAGCCAAATCTTGCTTAGCCTTATCCAAGGTTGCCTGTGACGAAGCGATATCTTCAGGCTTTGCACCCGCCTTCAAACCTTCGAGTCTTGCTACTTCAGTGTCGACGTCTGCTTGAGCCTGACGAAGTTGTGCTAGCAAATCATTTGAATTTAGTTCAGCTAAAAGCTCTCCCTTCACCGCCTTATCACCAACGCTCTTATATACCCTAGAGATGGTCCCTCCGCTTCCAAAACCAAGCGACACACTTTCAACAGGAACAGTATTTCCGGTCACAGAAACTGTTTCTTCGATACTACCTTTAGTAACCTTAATAAACTGGTAATTGGTAGCCTTTGGTCGTAGAACAAAATACCCTCCTGCAATTACAATTATTACCAGAAATACACTTACAATCGGGCGTGTTTTGAAGAAATTTTTAATTTTGTGTGAAAATGATGTTTCTTTTGGCATGTTTTTATCTTATTTCCTTGTATTATACGTTATTTTACCTTTTTATGATACTTCCAAAAAACCCTAGAAAAATAGGGGTAAAATTGATTTTTAGTTGAAATGACTAGAATAATTTAAGCCAAATACCAAAGCCACGACTTAGAGATAGATATTTACCAATTTTAGTTCGGTGAATTGAGTAGGCTAAAGCGCAGGTGTTTAGTCGCCCAGCAAGTAAGGTGACAATTGATCTCATGTAACTTCCGGAACTTGAGACAAACCTAACTTTTACAATGTAAAATTCTGAAAAAAGACTTTTGCGTAGTAAATCCCACCTAGATAATATTTCTTCTTTCCTAAAGTCACTACCAATTTTTTCGGGATCTAATTCGGGTTTAAATTCCGAAATTCTAGAGATAACACTATTTATTAAATCATCCTTGGTTATTTTTCTCACACCAAGAAATTTTGCCTTATAAATTGAAACTCTTTTTGTTGGGATTTCGATTCCAGCTAAATTGTTTTCTAAAGCATGATGAAAAAGTGGTTTACCCATAACCGTTTTTGAGGAAAATGCAGGATACGGTAAATCGATTTTACCTATCAATCTTTTTAGTTCGTTCTTAAGTTCCACAATAGAGAAATTGAGTTTGTCGTTGCACAAATTGGCCAGACCTAGAATATCAGCCGTGTCACTTTCTGCTCCAAACAAAATTTCGACTTCATATTCTTTATCAAGACCATCATATTTTTCTCTTTTCTTACACTCATCCCCTATTAAAATCAAAAGTTGACCCGAAGCCATAGGGTCAAGCCTCCCCGCATAAGTCATCGGTAAATTTTTTAAAGTTGAATCATTTTTTCGTAATCGATCAAGAGCCTGAAGAGGTGTTTCAGCTTCATTTTTTAGGATGATTCTATATTTTTTTCTAAAAAAACTTTCCAAAAAATTCACCATTTAGATGTTTATATCGGTAAGCTTTTCGCCAACGACTTTAAGATATTTAGACATATTTACCGTTGGTTGTGCTGTGAATGGCTCATTCGGGCGACGATCAGCGTAATTGACTATTACCTGACCTTCATGTACCTCTATACTTTGTGGATAGATTCTATCGCCGAGAAAAACTGCGTTTGTTCCAACATAACCATCTTTACCTCTAAGGGCTGCTGCGACATAATAAAACGAACCCGTTCCTCCAGTATCCTCAACCAAAGTGAAGGTCACGTCGGTTAGGCCGTCGCCATTGAGATCGCCGTATGACTCGTTGCCGAAGATATCGACACTTACAGGTTCATCTGGCCCTAAACCTTTAAATGAACCGTTCGATAATTTTACAGGCTCTGTATCAATGATGTATGCGATGTTTTTATAATCAAGAAGGTTAAACTGATCTGTTTTTATTACTGGTTTTTCTTCGCTAACATAAAAAAGCTCTTGGCTAAAAAAATATAGAGCAGTTGCCAGAAATAACAACGATATACCAAAAACAGAAATGAATATTGATTTGTGTTTGTGCTCTATGGCCATAAATTTACATACGTAAGTGTTTGAAAAATATTCTGGTAATAAATGCTGACTATTTCTTACTCATTATCAGCATATAGGTAATCATAATGTAAATGAAAAATTAGTTAAACCTTTTTGGATGTAGATGCGCGGCGATTCCGATGGCGGCGGCAATTATTACTAGATTTTTAATAATATACTGCCCTTCCAAAGTTGGCACCATAAAACCGCTCCATGTTTCCTGTGTTAATAAAAACAAAGGCATGAACGTAGTAATCATATGAAAGAAAAGTAGAGGCATTACGATTCTTTCCAACCCTTTTATGATAAATAAAATTCCGATCAAACATTCGAACAGACCGAACAAAACAATAAATGTTTGGAAATCAATAATACTAATTGTTTTCTCAAAAAGCGCTTGAACAAGAGCACTGGCTGGGCTCTGACCGACAACTTTCAAAAAACCAAACCAGAAAAAAACCACAAACAGCCCGAACCTAGCCACTGGAACCGAAACACTTCTAAAAAACGAGATAAGTCTTAAATCTATATCAGAGATAATTTTATTCATAACTATATTATCTAATAAAAACAAAAATTGGTCTACTGTCTATTGGTACTGGATGTATATTGGTTTAGGTCTTAGTTTCAAAACCTGCTCGGGTGTCATGAGGCCAGAGCTTGGTGCACGCAAGTCATTTTTGTAAAACAATTTAAATCCTGCAAATTGAACAGGTTCACCGAAAATCACTCTT
The DNA here is from genome assembly GCA_964430335.1 of uncultured Candidatus Saccharibacteria bacterium. GTDB lineage: Bacteria > Patescibacteriota > Minisyncoccia > Phycocordibacterales > SIBU01 > SIBU01. Next base: position 13,553 of record CAYSEN010000007.1, on the reverse strand, counting down.
TGATAGGTGTTTTTCTTTCTTTCAGGCGATCCCCAACCATCCATGTCCATCACAACCTGCACCTCTGGAAGAGCCTTGATATCTTTATAATTTGTCACCATTGGTACTGTGAATCTGTGTATTACTAGAATTTTAGGTGGCAAATCATTTTCCTTTACCAAATTGGCCAAATAATCGGAAGCGTAATTTATTTCTTTGGCATCCATATTGCCAATGTATTTTCCCGGTCTAGCACCTCCTCGCATGTAGAACTCTGGGTCGATGGCCAAATGCACTTGTGGCATTTTTAAATATTTTTCAAAAATTGGCAGTTCTTCCTCAATCGTACTCTGACCAACTTGAAGATCTATAAAAACAATACCGTCCACTTTTTTAGCCAACTCGATAGCGTAATCGATTTGGTCGTAAGGCATTCGAGCACGATATTTCCCATCTTCACCTTTTCCTTCCTGTGCTGTAACAGCAATGTAGTGAATTGCTGGGACAACTGGTGTGCTTGGGTCAGCTATTTGCCATTTATCCACCTCCCCTTTTAATTTTTCCAACATCACATCTTCATCGTATTCACCTAGAACACCCATTCCCCTAGAATAAAAGTTTCCATAAAAAGCCACAACTCTTTTAAACGGCAAAATTGCACCAGGGTTTGGATATGGTGTAACAGGAGGCCACAGCTTTGGTGTGGTTGTAGATAAATTTTGTAGAGTAGAAGTTGCGGTACTAGTTGAAAGTGGAAAATCAATACCTGAGAGCATTAAGATTCTCCTATCGTAATCACTTTTATCCAAAACAGGTTTAGGTATTTTTTTAATTTGCGAACTCAATAAATCTAGAGATGCCGAGTTGTATTGTATTGAAAAAAACTGAGAATAGCTTAGGAAATATATCGCAGAAAAAACTAAAGCGCCACAAAAAACAAACAAAATTGCATACAAAGAAGTGTATTTCAAAACATTGCGAGTTTTATTTTTTCGCCTTGAAGCCTTTGGCATGACTACTTAATAAAATATTACATCAATAGTTTAGCACGATTAATAAATATTTCGTAAAAAAACACCTCGGTATAGGTGTTTTTTACGATACTTAGTTTTTCTTTAAATCGGAAACTGCAGGCCTTATCTGTACTGTTTGAGCGGTGATGCTTCCGTCTGCGTTAGAAACTCCAGTGACCATAAGATTTTCTCCAACTGAAACATCTTCTATACTGCCTGACGTGGACTTCATAACCTGCGTACTTTTACTAATTAAAATAATTTTAGTACTACCATCTTGGGACTTTAGAGTAACACCACTGTCGTCTTTGGAAATTACTTCCCCGCCGCTAAAACCACCTCCCGCTCTTACCCCTCTACCGCTACCAGTAAATTGTCCAGAATTAAACTGCCCACGGCCTGACGTGCTAGTTTTTGAACTAGCAGAATAGACTTTACCTAAATAAAAAGACAGTCCTGCCACAACAACAACTATTACCGATACTATAATTTTGTTTTTCATAAAAAATAAAGTTAATAATAATTATTCATACCTTAACGCTTCTATGGGATTAAGGTTTGAAGCTCTTCTTGCCGGATACCAGCCAAAAATTATTCCAATAACAGCAGAAACACCGAAGGCGAGGAATACAGAATAAATTGAGACGCTAGTTTGCAAAATTCCTAATGCTGTTAATCCTAAAGATACCGTCACGCCGATGAATATACCGATTACTCCACCTATAATAGTTAGAGTTAAAGCCTCAACAAGAAATTGCTTGCTAATGTCAGTCTTCGTGGCACCAATAGCTTTTCTTAAACCAATTTCTTTGGTCCTTTCGGTGACCGTGGTCAACATCATATTCATGATTCCTATGCCACCAACAACAAGCGAAATCCCGGCAATGGCAGCAAGTAGTAACGTGAAGGTTTGAGTTACACTAGAGACTGTAGACAAAAGATCGTTTTGATTAAGCACAGTAAAATCGGCGGCAGTTATATCGGAAATCTTGTGTCTGGCCAACAAAAGATTAGTAATATCTGCTTGCACCGTAGCCATAACTCCCGAAGTTTCAGCCTGAACACTAACGTTAGTCACATATTTTCCACCAGATAAATACCTCTGTGCACTCAGCAACGGAACAAAAATCATATCATCTTGATTTTGAAACCCTGTGCCACCCTTAGCTTTTGTGACACCGATAACTTTAAATTCCAACTTATTTATTCTAATAGATTGACCGACCGCCACAGCTCCTTCGCCAAACAAATCTGTACTAACAGTTGGGCCAATGACAGCCACCTTGTTGGCAGAATTATTATTTGAATCAGAAATAAAAACACCTTGATCAATCTGAACATTTCTTACAATTGGATAACTCGATGTTACGCCAACTACTGTAGTGTTAGTATTTGTTCCTTTTGCGGTAACCTGATATCTTCCTGTTAATTCAGGAGAAACTGCTGTGACATTTTTTATTTGATTTCCGATTGCCAACACATCATCATTCGTTAGAGTCTTTGAAGCACCCCTCCCAGAACTAACTCCAAAGCCTCCTGCTGTTCTTTGAGCTCCAGGTGTAACCTGAACCAAATTAGAGCCCAGTGATTGAATACTAGATTGTATAGAACTTTGTGCTCCCTGACCTATAGAGACCATAGCAATCACAGAGGAAATACCTATAACGATTCCTAAAATTGTTAGGCCAGATCGAATCTTGTTGGCAGACAGAGCGGTATAAGTTTCTTGAAAAACGTCGTTAATTTTCATGGCGTGCTTTTTTAGGTACCTGAACTTTTTTATCAGATAAAATTAAACCGTCTCTGACATGAATAATTCTTTGTGCATGCTCAGCTACAAACTGTTCATGAGTTATCAAAATAATAGTGCAACCTTTCTCCTCGTTTAGTTTTTGAAATGTACCCAATACCACCTCACCGGTCTTAGTATCAAGATTCCCTGTAGGTTCATCAGCTAAAATTATGGACGGGTCATTTACTAACGCTCTTGCAATTGCCACTCTCTGTATCTGTCCTCCTGAAAGTTCATTTGACCGATGCAAAAAATGTGTTTCAGACAGACCGGCGGATACGAGCGACTCCTTAGCCTTTTTTTCTCTCTCAGCCTCCCCGACCTCAGCGTACACGAGTGGCAACATTACGTTTCTTAACACTGTAGCTCGAGGTAGTAAATTAAAAGCTTGAAATACAAATCCTATATTTTCCTTTCTAACGAAGGCCAATTCTTCATCAGACAATTTTGACACATCCTTCCCACCCAAATGATATGAGCCCGAAGTGGGTGTATCTAAACATCCAATAATATGCATCAATGTCGACTTTCCTGAACCAGATGGTCCCATGATTGCGACAAATTCACCCTTTTCAATACTAAATGAAACACCTTTCAAGGCTTGAAAAGCTGTTTTGCCTTCACCGTAGGTTTTCGTGATATTTTTAATGTCGATCATTTTTATCTACCGGTATTAGTATTTGTTCTTACCGCACCGGTCCTTATACCACCTGCACCGAATAATGACGGTGCTGACTGAGTAGTTTGTGTAGTAGACGTAATAGTACGAGTAACAATTTGTTGACCTTCAGTCACACCGGAGATAATTTCCGTGTTCAAATCATCAAAAATTCCAGTCTTAACTTCCTGTTGCTTTGGCAACACAGGAGAAGTGACACCTTGCGAGGATTGATCATCAACCAAAGGCGGAGTGAAAACTTGTACAAAGCTAATTCCATTTTGAATTTTTATGGCGCTCCCAGGAACTATTAGCACATCTTGTTTTATGTCGGTAATAATCGAGGCGTTCACCGTCATCCCTGACTTAATTCTTTCGTCCTGAGTATCAAATTTTATTTTTATAGAATAAGAAACAACACCTTGAGTTACAGTTCCAACAGCATCAACTTCGTTAACCACTCCAGTCAAAGTAAGTTCATCTATTGCGTCAAAAGTTAACGTGGCTTTGTCACCCACCTTTACCTTCGCAGCATCTACTTCATTTAGACTCAATTCCGCTATTTTTTGATTAGTAATGATGGTGCCCGCGACCGTACCACTACCCACAGTATCAAATTTCTTCAAATTGAGTGATGCTAGTGTTCCATCAAACGGAGCTCTAATATAGTAATTGGCGAGATTGTTTTTCGCGTCGCTCAAAGAGTTCTTTGCTTTTGTTACAGAAAGTTCTGAGCTCCTAACATCTAGTGCGTCTGCCCCTGAAATTACTTGGCTCAATGATTGCTGTTTCTCTATTATACTCTGCTTATTTTGCTTGAAGGAATTAACGTCGTTTAATAAGACAGAAAGGTGGGAATTGACCTTGGATGCATAGGTGCTGATGTCGGATACAGCGGTAGTTGCAATAGAGTTGGGTGTGAAATTGTGTAATTTATAAACATCGATATACAACTGAATAAAAGCGTTGGCACTTTTCACAGCCTTTGCGGTCAAATTTAAACTATCGTATGAATGATTGATAATTTTTTCTACCGCTTCCTTGTCGGAATTTACTGCCAGTAATTGATATTCAGAAAAAACTTTATCATATGAAGTTTTTGCATTCTTATAATCCTCATACGCTATATTTCTAAATGATTCCGCTCTTTCGTCATACTGCGCAATAGAATTTTTATAATAATCCATGTTCCACTGAGAACTGCCTCTTATATCTGTGCCGGTTAATATACCCTGAAGACCAGAAACAACATTCGGCCAATCAAGAAAAACATTTGCGATGTCGGTATTACTATCACTGTATAATTTTTCCAATGAATCCTTGGCGTTATCGAGAGCATTTTGAGCTTGTGTAAGTGTTAAATCTGAAGCCGGTTTTTTTAATTTCTCTAGAGCAATTTGAGCGCTTTCCAGATTTGCCTCTGCGTCTCTAACCGACTTTGCCGCCTCAGTAGTATCTAAAAGAGCGATTATTTGACCTGATGTAACGTGGTCACCGGCACTTACACGTATATCTACCACCTCACCCGATGCTTTTGTTTTAATATCTAACTGATTTAAAGAAGAAATCTGACCTGACGCTGAAACCGAGGAGACAATCGTACCTACTTTTACGTTACCTAAAACATACCTCGTCTCGCCGGTTACCCCAGAAAAAAACTTACTATACAGAAACCAACCAATTAAAATTACCAACAATAAAATGAAAAAACTCTTAATTTTATTACTTATAACAAGTGTTTTTATTTTTTTAAAGAGAATATTCATATTTTTATCTTCTTAGTCAGTTCAAAACCTCAAAGAAAGTGGTTTTAACTATCTTTTGCCAATTGAGTTCATTATAGCAACCCCCGCAGGAAAACGCTAAATAAACAAAAAACCGATAAACGCGGCGCCTGCCGTCATGATTGTTCCCCAAGACAAATCGACTAGGACCATTTTTAGTGGGAAGTTTGCGATAGTAGCATAGTTCACCAAGTCGTACGTCATGTAGGCGGTAAAACCTAAAATGAGTGCGCGGATCAAGACCTCTGCCTTGGTTGTCGAAGGGCTAATCGCGAAATAAGTAATGGCAAAAGCATAGATCAAATAAAACAATATTATTGGAACCCAGAGAACATTGGCACGATACAAAAAACCAATCTGTTCAGCGTAAAACTTCTTGGCGACAAAGCCGACCCAAATTCCATCCAAAACCAAAAGACTGATCAATGTGAGTAAGTAAGATATAAAATTCATTTTATTTTTTAAAAAATCTATTTAATGAATAAACTAAAACCACAAGAACTGCCCCAAGCACATCCATCAACATATCCTTCTGAGCATCCCAAATGTCTCCTTGGGAGCCTAAAAATGCAGCGCCGGAATCTCCTCCATAAAGAACTGCGTACCACCACTCAATCCACTCATAAAATACCGCCACGAACGCGACCAAAAATATCGCGTATGTGGTAGCAATCCAAGTTTTCGCCACCATGCCTCTTCCCACAAGATATTCAATTACAGGCAAAGCATAGAAACCGACTGCAAAATGGCCAACTCGGTCAAACATATTTCTTTCGAAACCGAACAATTTACCGAACCAATCAAAAGGCACCCTTTCAAATGTGTAGTAACCGCCGATTGTGTGCCAGAAAGGCAAAATGAACATTAAAAAGTATGCGGTGTTTGAGAAACGAACATTTCTAACATAAAGAATGACCACAGAAACTACGAGCGCAAAAATTGGAATATTTTCAGCGAACCAGACTGAGCGAGAAAACGGATGAATGCCCGCTAAAATAAATTCAATCACATACAGCGCTAATAAAAAGTGAGGAAAATATTTCTTGATCATACAATAATCATACACTAAATATTTTTACCTGGGTAAAATTTCCAACAACTCATCCGACATGTAGAACTGGTACGCAAGAGCGCCAAACGTATATTTGTGATCACCAATTTTTATCTCCGATCCTCCTGCTAAAGGATTTTTCTTGGGTTTAGAATTATCAAAGCCTATATTATAAAGTGTAGCAATTATTTCTGGCCTTTCAGAAATATCAAAGCCGGCTTTTTTCCACTGTTCCATGACTTGTTTTGCGTATAAACCAGAATATAAATATGAATAGTAATGATTTTTATCATCAGAAATACGCTCAAAACGCTCATTACCATGATTGTCGGAATCAAAATCTAACAAATGTGCATACTTTTCACCTAAATAAAACGGCGACGATGTGGCATAAAGATTCCCTTCTATCATTTTAGCTGTTTCTTGTTTTAGTCCCGTAACACCCAGCGAAAATTGATTCTGGCTAACCAATATTTTTAATGGATAAAACACTTTTTCAAAAAGCTCCCTATTATCAAAATATAGCCTCATTTGTTCCACAAAAAGAAATGATGCGACAAGCCTCGGGGACACATTTGCTTTTTGGGATGCGCTTTTAATTATTTCCTGGTCCTTAATAATCGCCTGCTTAAGTGATTCCCACTCTTTTGTATTCAACCATTTTTCATCTATACATTTTTTCATTCTAAAACAATCACTGTTCACATCTTCTGAACCAGAAACATCCGTAAGATGATTATTTACGGCAAACAAACCTGCCAATTGCACAATGGCAAAAATTAAAAGTAGTACTAAAAAATAACCTAAAATTGTGTACAGTTTTTTATTCATTTACTAATTAAATTGGTACAATAAAGGGACTAATAGATTATAGCCTTAAAAAATCAAATGAAAAAAATACTCATTGCTGTTTTGTTTTTATTTCCGCTAAGTATTTTTGCATCTCCAGGACATGTCGGTAATAGCTTGGTAACTTCAAACCTTGGCCTAATATCTGAAATAAACAATGAGCTAAATAATCCTCCGAAGGTTTCCACACAATCCGCAAGCAACGGCACAAATAAATACACCATTCTCCTAAAAAAGTTAGAAATCAGGCAAGCTGAATTTTTAAATCTGGCAAGACAAAATCCAAGCCTTGCTCTGCAGTATGCCATAAACAACAACATCAGGTCCAAACAACCAATCGAACTCCAAAATTATATTGAGCAGGAAGACAGCCTGTCAGGAACAACCGATATAAGACATGTGGATGATTTTAACAATCATGAAAATTCAAAATACGAATACAGGGTAAATGACGTAAGAGTTTACACTACAGAAGAAATTGGTAACACTTCCGGGCAAAAAGTTACATTAACTGGTTACAGACTAAACGCAAATGAATTTTTGAGAAAAGGTACAGCCAGCCTACAATCTCCTACAAATACCGGCATCGGTGCAACAGGCAAACAACGAACGCTTGTACTTCTTGTAAATTCATCCATCAACCGATCACAACCTATTTCACCAAAAGAAGCCGAAGATTACATAAATAACGGTCAGTTCCAGAAATTTATTAAAGAAGCCTCTTATGGCCAAACTTATTTTGAAGCAAAAGCATATGGATGGATTACCCTTCCAAACTACACCACTAACAACCCTGACAACCCCGCATGTGGCTATGGAAACCTGAGCGATCAGACAATTAAAAACTATTTGGCCTATCAGAAAGTAGATCTTAAAAATTTTGACCGTGTTGTTTTTTTGGTACCAACTGTGGAAGGAGGATGCTCTTCTGTAGGTAAATCTGTCTACAACAACGATCCCTCAATTAGACTATCAACAGCTTGGATTGGGCTAAATAACTATAAGAGCAATTCGTCTTGGGGCGAACAAGATTTTCCTTGGTCAAATCTAGACTTTTTATTAGCACATGAACTTGGACACTCACTTGGTTTACTACATGCAAACGGACTAGAATGTAAAAATGGTCAGCAAATATATGGAGAATGTCTTCATGTGGAATACGGTAACACATACGACGCGATGGGAACTGGTAAGTACGGCTTGCACTACGAAGGAAGTTACAAGGAAATATTAGGATGGATAAAACCGGAGAACATATTGCAAATCAGCAAGTCAGGAACCTACACACTGAACAATCTTGAGGACAAAAATTCAAAATATAAATTTGCTAAAATAACCCAACCAAACCTTACTCTAGGATCCCAAAACCAAAGCGCCGAAACTTTTCAATCTAATACAGCTGATTACGGACCTAGAATATACCTCGACTATAAAAGCGGGATAGGTTTTGACAGTGCTCTGAACAAACTAAACATTGAAGGCGCAACAACCACACCGATTACAAAATTATTAGTAATTATTCCCAAAGAAAAAGAAAACGCTGAAGAAGTATTGTCATCAAGGTTGATTAACACTAAGCCATCAAACAAAAGTTGGTATGAAAACGTAGGTAACGCTGGCATAGAATTACTTGATAAGCCATTCACAGATAAAGGTTCTGGAATTACGGTTGGTCCAATAATCAGAGAGGATGAAAAATCATCAACTTTTGTAGTGAAAGTAGATAAGGCCACATGTGTCTATGGAATACCGGCAATATCGACAGCTGTTGCAACCCCGATTTATAAAGGAGGGCAAACATATGTCAGTTTTTCTTATATGAATAACGACTCGGTGCTTTGTAATGATTCCAAAATGAAAATCACACCTGAACTTCCCGACAAAAGCTGGTCTATAGTACAAAACTCCCCAGGAGACACCTCTTCAAAACCTCAACATACAAAGTATGGTGAGCTTAAAATAACAGCACCAGACAACGCGGAATCGAAATGGTACTTAATACCGATTAATATTACTAATTTAAACTCTGGAATAATTTCAAAGAACCCAGCAAATTTATATGTACAAGTATTAGAAAAGCCGATAATCGAAAGTGTTGTGCCAGAACCAGCTCAACCTGGGGTCAACATCACAATAAACGGCAAAAATTTTCCAACAGACAATCGAACATTAATACTTTCTAATGAAAATTACGGTGTATATGAGACACTAAATATCACTGAATCGAGTGGAAACAAAATAACCGCTTCCCTACCTACCAAAGTAAAGATTTGTAATTACGATGGACAAAAGTACACCTGTCAGTATACTGACCTGCCTTCTGGAAAATATGCAATAACACTTAGCGGTACCGATTTAAGATTGGTTGCTAACATTAGTATTGAAAATACTAAAAATGATAAAAAGGCGATATCTGACGTTGCTTTGCCTAGCGTCTCCCTACTTAAAAATAGTGTTTACCCGATTAAATTTCTTGCTTTTAAGAGTAAGCAAGTGGACATAAACCTTGTAGACCGAAGAGAAGATACTGTTATAGCAAACATTGAAACAAAATTTCCGGTAGATTCAATAAGCCCAAGTAAAACATACCCCTGGCACGTACCAAAAACAATAAACCCCGAATTTTACAGGATAAAGATTAGTGATTCTGATAACCCTGAAACTTATGCCTATTCATCTAAATTTGAAGTAATAGAATCAGAACCGACTAACACCTCTGCAATTATTACTCTTACCGAAAAGCCGACTGCAAAAATCATATACGACACGAACAAAAAAGAATCCCAACTGGAAGTATCTTATAAATTAAATTTGAAAATTAAAAAACCTAAATTAGCGATTTATAAATTCGGACAAATGTCTGTCCTAACAAAGCGAATAACTCCTTCAGAAAACCAGCAACTGACCATGATGCGTGCGGACGCACAAATTGAAAAAATAAACTTGAAAAATGGAGATATCGTACAACCGACTTCTGATTATTATTCCCTACCTATCACAACCAGTGAAGCCGCCTCAATCGACGTACTAGTAAAAAGCAATTTCAATCCTAGAATTATGTTCCCTGGACAGTACAGTTTTGAAATTAATGAAAATCAAATCCTTCTAATTACGAGCAATGACAATAAATTAATCTCAATACCAATTGAGAAAGCCGTCTCACCAGACCCAATCACCATAATCGGAGAAACATCCCCCTATATTTACAGCGTAAGCCCAGAAAATATAAGTGATACGTCTGACATAACAATCAACGGGGAGCGCTTCAGCACAAACAACGAGATATTGTTAAGTTCAAATACTGATCAAAGTAAATACTCATTTAACCTACCTCTATCACCTACAGACAAAAACAAACTGGGCTTTAATGTCAAAAAGTACGGTATACCACCAGGTGGATATTATGTTTCAGTAAAAACTGAAAATGGAGATAGTAACAGAATCTACATTATCATCAACAAGAGTCAAAAAGGGGCTGGCACGAGTTATAGAACCTCATTTGTAAACACCATGGCAGCCTCAGCAATAATCTCTCTACTTAACCTTCTAGACAAGTAGACTAAATTAACTTGATTAAAACCGGATAGATTCGATTGGCGATAATTTCATAACCCTGATCGTTCGGGTGCACTTCATCTGACATGTATTTGACCTTACCAAAAAGACCGTCTAAAACATCAGAAACAAAAGCAGTGTGGTATGTTTTCCTAAGAGTTTCAAACTCCGTATCAAACGGGTCATTAAGCAATCCTCCGCGTACACCTAAAAGTAAGACCACGGCTCCTCTACCCTGAATATTTTTGATTAAAGTTGCCAAATTTTGCCTTGTTGTCGCTATTGGAACCTTCTTGAGATGGTCATTTCCACCAAGGAGAAGCAGAACAACTTTCGGATTGTAGTTGTTAAGCTCGTTTATCCTTGCGATTCCATCGGCAGTTGTGTCACCACTATGACCGAGGTTTACAATCGGACGGCCTATTTTCGCACTCAACCTAGAAACGAAATCATTCCCCTCAGTTGAGCCTACTCCCTCAACAAGACTATCCCCGAAAGCAATGATGTCCGTACCGCGAGATGGGAAATTGGTAATCGTTTCTGTTTTATAGAAAAAATAAAATCCAAAAATCGAAACAACGATAGCACCGACACCAAGAATCGCGGACTTATATTTCATTGCACAATTATAATGTGATATAATCACTATGAAAAGCTATTAAAAGTTAAAAAAACAAAAACATGGAAACAAAAAATCATTGTTGTGATTGTTCTTCATCTGAAGAAGGAGTATGTGGCGCTATGAGCTGTCACGGAAAGAGTTTTTATTACGTAAGATGGATTTTCGGTTTTATCATCATTGTTATGGTATTCTGCCTTGGTGTACAGGTTGGTGAACTAAAAGGCCTTGTAGGTTACGGTTCATTCAAGCACGGCGGATACATGATGGGTGGACGAGCAAACTACATGATGACTCTTCCAGCTGGAGACGTTTACGGCGGTAACCTATACCAATAATCAAAAAATAGACTGAACAAAACAAAAAAGCCCCTTTCGGGGCTTTTTTGTTTACATCATCATTTTTTGCATTGGTACTTCAGATGCATGCCAACCTAGAACGGTAGGATTGAGCATTCCGAAAATCATAGCCACATGAGCGACTACTAAAAAAGTAGCGACAAAAATGGCGTGCCACTTCAACTTCTCTAATTCATCTTCATTTTTCATAATGATTCCAAGCTCCAATAAAGCAATTCCGCCCAAAGGAATAACGCTAAGCAAGTAGAATCCAACAGCAATCACGTCCGCTACTCCTCTCCACTCACCTGCCGATGTGATAGGTATAACAGCATTTACCAGAAGATAAATGAAGACACCTATGAAATAGATACCAGCAGTTATTCCCGCGTAGTAATTTATCTTTTTAGCAAGACCGTCGAAATTTCTAGTTAGTAAAAGATATAGTTCTGTAATCGCCACAGTCTCAGCCAAAATCACCGGTATAGCCATAAACAAAATCAGATTCCATGGCTGATTGTCAGCCAAGAGTTGCATATAATGAGTCATTTGCATAAGTTTAATATTAGAACTAATAAAAATCCTAATATTTCGAAGGTGGTGACCTTAAGCTAAATGATAGTCGTGAAATGATCGGGTTCGGTGGCCGAGATTCATAGTGAACTCTCCTGTAAGCAAATCTTGAATCCGAACTATCTTGTAAAAATTTTAAAAGAAAGATAAACGCAAAAGAACAAAACAATAAAGTTAATTCGATCGGAATAATTGCAGTAAACAAAGAAATGGCGTGGTCGCTATGATCGAGTGAATCATTCATATCCATAGCGTGAGCCACTCCCATATTCATATGGGAAAAAGATGTGTACGAACACATAGAAAATGAAAAAATTACAGAAAATAGTGCTAGCGCCCAGACGATGTGTACCAGACGAAAATTCATAAATCCATTCTACTCCTACAAAGACAATTAAGCTACAAGCTGTGTGCAGTGAGAGCAACGTCTGGCTTCAACCGGAATTTCACCTAAACACTCTTTACATTTCTTAGTTGTTGGATCTGCCGGAGGTTCTTTTTTAGTTCTTGCGATCAGAAAATTCATAGGCTTAACCACGAAAAAGAAAATTGAGCTGGCCACTAAAATAAATGAAATCAAAGTGTTAACAAAATGCCCTATCATAAACTTACTGCCATTTATGGTGAACACCCAACCACTAAAATCTGGAACCTTTGCGATTGCTGAAATTAAAGGAGTAATAATGTCAGTCACCAGCGCCGAAACGATTGTCCCGAAGGCCGCTCCAACGACGACACCGACTGCCAAATCCACCACATTTCCTCTTAACAAAAATTGCTTGAATTCTTTTAACATTTTTATTTAATAATATTATTCCAGTAAATTCCTAACAAACTAAACATTTATTATAGCCGAAACCGGCAAATGGTCCGAACCTTTAGAACTTTCAATCTTTGAATCGGAAAATTTAATATCCTTAGTGACAAAAATATAATCTAATCTTGTATCGATTTTTTGAGGCTTACAAACATCACAACCCTCTGGATATTGACTCCAAGTTGGCGCCGACCCCTCATCGACAGCGTCAAAAACTTCTCTCATTTTGTTTATCGGCAAACCGTCAGGTACGGCATTGAAATCCCCCATCACTACGCTTTTTTCCTTTGGAACAATTGAAATCAAACCTTCTACTTGTGCGAGTTGATATTCTGAGGGTTCTAAGTGTGTGTGTTTTATGTGAGTTGAAAACACATTGATTTCCTTATCTGAAATTTTAATTTTCGCTTCTGCAACAGAGCCTTGCCCTCCTAAAACCAATTTATGATTTTTCTTATCAAGAATTGGCAATCTACTAAAAACGGCGTTGTTTAATTTTATTAACTTTTCACCTTTAGTAAATTC
>CAYSEN010000006.1:50444-55217 GCA_964430335.1 uncultured Candidatus Saccharibacteria bacterium | reverse complement strand
AAATCTGCTGTTAGCAATATCACAGAACTCAATAGTCAAATCAGCAATAAGAGATACAACAGAAATCAAACGGTCAGCGATTATGAAGTGTCACTGCTAGAGAAGATCGCCAATTCAAACGGTACTGCTTTTGACAGAAACGCTCTCAAGTCCGGTGTTATATCAGCTGACGAACAAATCGCCAACCTCGAGAGAATTTTGGCAAAAGAGCAGGCGCGCGAACAATCTCTCACCAATTCAGTAAGAAGCGCAGTTACATCACAGAAAGATATCTTGGAGAAGACCGCGAGCGCATACCAGCATGATTTTCTAGTCTACCAATTTGAGCAGTTTCTCGTTAGGTTACTGTTTGTCGCACCAGTTTTCTTCTTCCTGTGGAGACGATATCACGCTTCAAAGGCAAAGCGCTCGGAGTATTCTGTGATTTGGGGAGGAATGGTGGCCACTGTTAGCATCATTTTCGCGCAAGTAATAATTGTTTTTGTCTATGAAATTTTGCCAAGGAAAATTCTGCAAGAAATTTTTGCAATACTAGCGCAAATTAAAATTGTCTGGGCGACTTTGTATTGGCTTGGGTTTATTCTCGTCCCGCTATTTTTCGGATGGCTTATTTATCTAATTCAAAAAAAGTTCTATAACAAGCGAGCGGTTTTGATGCGCGCACTAAAGAGCGGTCATTGTCCTAATTGTTCGCTTAAAGTTGATCAGTTCATGAATCACTGCCCAGTTTGTGGATACGCCTTAAAAACCAAATGTAATTCATGCGGTCAAATGAGCATGGAAGGGGGAGCGTATTGTGACCACTGTGGTGTTAGAAAAATTTAAGGACCATAATTTTTCATTCTTAAACTAGAAAAAGAGGGTTGTCATTGAATTGATAACCCTCTTTTTAAACTACCCACAGTCATTTATTCGTATAAGGTGAGATTAAATGTTAAAATTTAGTAAAATTTTATTATAACTAAATCTCTAAATTATAAATGGAAAAATATCACAATCAGCTTTCTGAAAAATACTCTTGGTATAAAAGTTTACACGAACACCCACAGGCAAACTTGCTAATGTGGGCTATTTTTATTTTTGTTTCTGTATATACAGCCAATACTTTTATCGTATCAAATGATTACCAGCTCTCTACGGTAGGAGTTATGGCCAATAATCTAGACCAACCCTCTTCGGTAAGTTTGTTTGATCCTTCTACAAAAAAGGATTTAGCTCCGGACACAGTAAAGGCAATAAAAAGACAGCAGGATGATAAAACCGCCAAGAGATACAAGATTTCAGAGGGAAAACTTGATTTTATCAATAGTCGTTCGCCTAAGAACTCCTCGACTGTCACTATAGATTTGTTTGATGGGCAGACTTTGACGATTGATAAGGTTAGGTCGGTTGAGAGAAACGTAAATAATTTTACTTGGATCGGTAAAGTTAGGGGTGCACCGGATGGTCAGGCTCTCTTTTCTGTAGTGGACGGATATTTGACAGGTAACGTAAGTTTAACTGACCCGTCTTCAAAGAAGAGGTCAAGTTATAGTATTGAACCGGTTGGTGAAAATTTATATTCACTAAGAGAAAATGACTTCACAGGAATCGCCGACGAACCGTCACTTTCTTCAGCTAAACTGTCTGATACTCAGAGTTTGGGAGGAGACGTGGCTACAAGTGGTACTACTCAAACTCAAACCGTCCAAGGTGATAGTGGAACAAGTATTGATGTTTTAGTTCTTTACAGTAATCAGTCAGCGGTAATAGCCGGGGCTTCTATGGCTTCTCAAGCTCAGGCAGCGATAGATGCAACCAACCTTGCTTATGCCAATAGCGGCCTGCCTATGAGGTTAAACCTTGTTCATGTAGAGCAGATTCCATACGACGAGGGAACAGGTGATTACAATGCTATGCTAAATGATATAACGAACAGCACGAATGGTGCGCAAAATGTAAATTCCTTGAGAACAACCTACAAGGCTGATCTTGTTAGTATGTTTGTTGAGAGTTCATCTTATTGTGGAATGGCATGGGTCGGGTCTAATTCTAGTTTAGCTTTTTCTGTGGTCAAAAGAACCTGTGCCTCGTCTAATTATAGTTTTGCACATGAGACTGGCCACAACATAGGATTGCTCCATGATCCTGCCGTTGATTCAAGCACCTATCCTTATGCTTATGGCCATGGATATGTTGACCCTGCCTGTCAGTTCAGAACCGTGATGGCATATCCAAACTGCGGTGCTCCTAGAGTAGGGTATTTTTCAAATCCAAACATAACTTATCCTGGAACTAATTCTCCGCTTGGTACAGCCGATGTTTCAGATAGTTCGAGAGTCCTTGCTCAAAGGGCAGACACTATTGCAAACTTTGTAAGTTCTACTGGGACGGTTAGTTGTGTTCACTCAAATCCAACTGTAACCATTACTCCAAGCGCACAGTCGGGAAGTGCAGGTCAGTCTCTGACATATCAAATTAAGACAACAAATAACGACAGCACATCTTGTGCAAGCTCTACTTTCGTAGCCACACCTACTTTGCCAACTGGGTTTAACCAGACTCCAACTCAAATGAGTTTTCTTTTGAATCCTGGTGGATCAGCGTCTCAATCATTTGTAGTTACCTCTAGTGTCACAGCTCCACCTGCATCAAGTGCGTTTACTGAGAAGATTGTTAATAATTCCTTCAGTAGTTATTTATCATCAGCAAGTGCCACTTATACTGTATTGGCTCCTGATAACACACCTCCTTCTGTGACAATATCAAATCCCACAAACGGTTCTGTCTTGCCAAAAAAGGGAAGTGGAAAAATTAATATTCAGACCAATGCATCCGATGCTAGTGGAGTCTCAATGATCAATATTTATCTTGATGGAAGTTTGTTAAAGTCGTGTAGTATGACCACCTCGTGTTCTTATAGTTGGAGTTATGCAAAATCTACAAGTGGTCAACATGTTATATCGGTAACAGCGACAGATAATTCATCGTCTAAGAACCAATCCAGTACGTCAGTGAATGTTACTAAGTAAATCAATGTTAAATGGTAAAACCAGAATTAGCGGATTATATTCGCAAAAATAAAGAGCTCGGTAAGAGTGTAAATGATATACGCCTCGAACTCTTAAATGCAGGCTGGGATGACCTAGACATTGAACAGTCTTTTGCATTTGTAGTCGAAGCTTCACAGAGAGCTCAAACAGCAGTCAGGATGCTAGATTCAGACAAGACTCTCGGTGTTGCAATGACACAGAAAACAATCTTAAGAAGTGTGTTAATTTCTGTGTCCTTTTTGGTGGTCGTCGGAGGTATTTTGGCTGGGGTGATTTATTTTAAGCATGATAGTGTAAACACACTACTCAGCAAAGTTCGAGATCAGATTTCTCACTGGCCGGGAGTTGGTAGACTGGTCTTTGAGGAGAAGCTCAGTAATTATGCGAACCCAAACCTAGGTTTTGAAATCAATTATCCTGCGAGTTGGGTGGTGTCTACATCAACTGAAGAAACATATCGACTGTTTAAAATCGGATCCACAAAGGAAGCTTTGAACCTGCCGATCCAAAAAAATCAGGCCGTAGTATATGTAGAATTGGCTTATGGAAATTTCGAAAATACTAAAAAGGTTTTGAGTTACAGCCAAAAATTCTATGAGCAGTATAGTAAAGAAGTTTCAAATGATATTAAATTTACCTATCTTGAACCAGAGAAAATAAAATTAGGAAACATGGACGCTCTTAAGGTTGAATATGATGTTTCAGCGTCACAGCCAACCTCTGAGATCATAACAGGACACATTGTGCAGTATGTGTTTAATAATCCTAATATTCCACACGCTTATTATAAGATTAGCCTAAACACTGAAAAAAAGTCGGAAAGGTATGAAAGAAATTTTGAAACAATTGTAAAATCTTTCGCGATTAAAGATACGGTTAAGTGGAAAAAATATTCGGACAAAAACGGAGTTTTCTCGATGGATTATCCACCGCTTTGGACCGCAACTTATTTAGAGGATGATAAAGAAGATGGAACGATCGCTATTTTTGATTCACCCGCCGATCACACTGGTTTAAAAGGGGTAGTAGTTTCTGTTGCTGTTTTGCCACCTTATCTTTTTGCAAAATCTTCAACAACACCCCTTAGTGTTTTTGTAGACGGTATTTTGAAATTGATAAGTCGGAATACTAATATCGCAGGAAAACCAATAGTTTCAGATATGGTCTTAAGCGGTAATAATGCAAAAATAATCAGCTACAGTTCAAAAAGTTCGGAAGGATTACCTGCTTTGATACGACAGATAATCATAAAGACTTCAGAAAAAATGTTAGTAATTACCGAAGGCAAAAATCCTGACAACTCTGATTTTGATTTAGATCTTGAAAAGATGTACAAGAGTTTCTCAATGTAAAGAAAAACCACCTTGCTTAAGAGGTGGTTGGGGTCGACAGAATGCCGACTTTTCGAAGGTGCTCGAGAGCCCCCGTGTAGTACATCAGAGGGTCCGCCGCCGGAGGCAGGCCTATGCCAAGGTCCGGAACTTGCTGACGGATCTCTTCACCGAATGGCTCTGGGACGATCGGTCCTTCGTAGCCGACTTCGTCAAGTGCTGTGGCGATGTCTGCCCAGTTGACGTGATCCCACTCGTCTGGATTTTCCCCAGCATTCATTCCCGGCATCACGCGTTTGCTTCCGTGGCCGTGGAGGTAGCCGAGAAGTGGTCCTGCCTTGCGAATGATCTCAGCGGGATTTTCTCCGCGCTCGAGCATGTGGAAGACGTCGGCGTGCCAGCGAAGCCAA
>CAYSEN010000006.1:35367-50344 GCA_964430335.1 uncultured Candidatus Saccharibacteria bacterium | reverse complement strand
GGGATTTTCTCCGCGCTCGAGCATGTGGAAGACGTCGGCGTGCCAGCGAAGCCAAGGGAAATCCTTTGCGATCTCCCGAACCCGGTCGAGATTTTCAATCGCGTGGTCCTCACTCGGACGCAGGTATTCGAGACAAACGGTCAGATCACCCATGTTTTGGATGCGGTAGCTAAACCGGGTGTAAAAATCCCTGGCGTACTGAACGGTTGCGATAGCACCCTGGTCATATTTCTTGCCGAGGACGAAACAGCTTGGGCCTGTCATGTGTCTGACCGCGATGCCCTCAGTTCGCAGGTCCCTGATGAACCGAAGGTCGTCTTCGAAGGTTCGAATCGCCTTTTCGTAGATGTCTCCGGATCCAAGAGGGTCACCACAGTTCTCATCTCCCGGGTAGAACCGGCAGTACGAGGCTTGGGTGATTCCACCGGTTTTGAGAGCATCGGCCGTGTCTTTGGCACTTAGCCCATTGATTGGATGGCAGGCGAGTTCGAATAGCTCTACTCCCGCTTGCTTGGCTTTGCGGACGGCCTCGGTTAATGCCCATTTGTCATCGTGTTTGTTCCCAATAGCCGGCAGAAGTGCCAGCCAGTGTGCGCCGTAAATTCGGAGCGCGTTGTGTGTCTTGTTCATGTTGTAGTGTCCTATGTCCGGACTTAAGATACCTTGAATACGAGGTAAGTCAAATTTTTAGAAAATGTGTTATTATCATTTTTATGAAAAATCAAACAATCGGATTCTATATGGCTTTGTCGATTTTCTTTTTGTATTTAATAATTTTTTCGATAAAGGGTATTTACTTCATTAGTCTGGAGAATAATTCCAACACCGGCATAATAAATTTTGGTCAGAAGACCCATTTATCTAAGGGCGAAGTGCGGATCAAGGTAGGGGAAAAAGCTAAATTGGGAAATTACAATATTAAACTGATCGCTGTGACCGAAGACAGTCGTTGTCCTGCGGAGTCTCTATGTGTTTGGGCGGGCAGACTAGAAGCTCGTATTTATTTGGACGGTGATTACTATAAGGGGGAGGATACCATAGAGCTTTTTGGGGTGGATAAAAAATTTGGGATAATAAAATTGATAAACGCTTCTCCCCTTGGCAAGTCCGGTCAAAAACTAAATCAAAGTGATTACGTACTAACCTTCGTTACAAACAAGTAATCTTTCGTAAAGTCTAGTCAGATAATTTGATACAATGCGGTTATGACTCAAGAACAAGCGCTCTCTGTCTTAAAGACCGGGGCCAACGTCTTCTTAACTGGTGAACCTGGTAGCGGTAAAACTCATACTGTAAACAAGTATGTGGAATATTTGCGTGAACATGATATCGAACCCTCAATCACAGCTTCTACAGGAATTGCCGCCACGCACATTGGCGGAATGACAATTCACTCTTGGTCAGGCATCGGGATTAAAAAATTTTTGACCGAAGAAGATTTGGATAAGCTAAGCACCAATGAAAGACTTTCAAAGAGGTTGCTTCGAGCCAAGGTTCTCATTATTGATGAAATTTCTATGCTAGATGCCACCACACTCTCTGCAGTGGACGCTTCCTGCCGAACTCTTAGGAGAAATTCCGAGCCTTTTGGCGGACTGCAGGTTGTGTTTGTCGGGGATTTTTTTCAACTACCTCCTGTGTCTAGATCGGACGAACCACAGGCACAATTTGCTTTCATGTCGCCGTCTTGGTCGGAGGCAAAAACTCTCGTTTGTTATATTACTGAACAACACAGGCAAGAAGATGAAGAGTTTATTAGTTTTTTGGCCTCGATTAGAAAAGGAGACATTGACGAAGGTTTACATTTAGCTCTATCATCTAGAAAAATTTCTCCTGAAAAATCTTTAGCTCACACAAGACTGTATTCTCATAATATCGATGTCGACAAAGTAAATAGTCAGAGGCTCAACGTGTTAAAAGGGGAAGGTAGAACTTTCAACATGGAATCTGTTGGTCCAGAACCTTTGGTTGTGGCTTTGAAAAAAGGTTGTCTGTCGCCCGAAGTGCTGGAATTAAAGGTTGGTGCCAGAGTAATGTTCACCAAAAATAATTTTGATTTAGGTTATGTAAATGGAACTCTGGGAGAGGTGGTAAATTTCAGCGAGACTGGTTTCCCAATTGTTCAAACAAATTTTGGAAAAAAGATTTTTGTCGAACCCCTTGAGTGGACCATCACCGATGGTTCAAGAACCCTAGCCAAAATTATTCAGGTCCCTCTAAGGTTGGCATGGGCGATCACGGTCCATAAAAGTCAGGGAATGACCTTAGACAGCGCGGTCATAGATTTGTCGAACGCTTTTGAATACGGACAGGGTTATGTTGCACTTTCTCGCGTTAGGTCATTTTCCGGATTGTTTCTCTTGGGCTATAACGACCGTTCACTTCAAGTTCATCCAGAAATTTTGTCACTAGATACAAATCTTCGAGAATCGTCGAGCGGAGTAGAGGAGGTGTTCGGAAAATTATCTTCAGCAGAACTACTTAAGATGTGGAACAATTTTATTAAATCCTGCGGCGGAAAAATTGAAAAAGTTAAAATCAAAAAAGTAAAAGGCCTTTCAAAATCGAAACCTGGAAGAGGGCAGTCGACTTATGATGTTACTCTTTCATATTGGAAAGAAGGGAAGGATGCCGAGGAAATTGCCAAAATTCGCGAGATAACAAAGGAGACGGTTGCGAGACATTTGGAAGAACTTTACATGAGAAAAGAGATTGGTAAGGATGATTTGGCCAAACTGATTTCAAAAAAAGCACATAAGGACGTGGATTTAATTTTGAAAAAGTTTAAGGAGCTAGGACTTGAAAAATTAGCGCCAGTTTTTGAAGCTCTCGATGAACAGTATTCTTATGATGATTTGAGGCTGATTAGATTGTTGTATACTTAAGGCTATGAAAAGAAATTCTCGATTGAGAAAAGATTTGTACGTTATTTTGCTAAGCGCTCTTTTGGCTTGGGCTTTGGTGAGAATAGGGGCGGTGAGTAATTTTTTAACTCTTACTCAAGAGTACAAAATTTTGGGAAGTTTTATCTCAGGAATTTTTTTCACTTCTGCCTTTACGATCGCTCCTGCTTCGGTGGCTCTAGGAGGACTGGCTTCCACAGGTCCTCTTTTTCTTGTCGCTTTCTGGGGAGCACTTGGCGCCGTATTCGGGGATTTAATTTTGTTCTTTTTCATAAGAGATGTTTTTGCTGATGATCTTATGAAATTTTTGAAGAAATTTTGGAAAAATCATGTTTTTCCGTCATTTCATCTCGGGTTTCTTAAATGGTTTACACCATTTTTAGGTGGCCTGATTATTGCTTCGCCTCTTCCAGATGAGCTCGGTCTTACTCTTATGGGACTTTCTAAAACTCACGTTGCTGTTTTGATACCACTCTCATTTGTTTTTAATTTTATCGGGATAACCGCGTTAGCAACCATTATTAAATTTTTCTAAATTATGATCACTCTTCAAGTTGGCGTAAAAGTTTTTCTTAAAAACCCTGAAGGGAAATTTTTGCTTGTTAAAAGAAACACAGAAAAATATAAAAATGTTTCTGGTGTTTGGGATATTGTCGGAGGACGAATTGAACCAGGTACAACCTTGATTGAGAATTTAAGAAGGGAAGTGAAAGAGGAGACAGGACTCGAAATCATTTCTGAACCAAAACTTTTGGCCGCTCAGGATATTATTCCAAACGAGGAAAAACATATCGTGCGACTTTCATATGTCGCCGAGACTAAAGGTGAACCTGTTCTAGACACCTCGGAAAACGTTGATTTTAAGTGGCTAAGTATGGATGAGATGAAGTCGTTGCCAGATCTAGATAAGTACGTTAAAGAAGTTTTGGATAATAATCTAATTTAATCTGTAATTTTTGGTCTAATAAAGGAGTTTTAATTATTGAGAGTTTTGATATACTCTCCAAAATGACACAGAGAATCACAAAAGCCATATTGCCAGTTGCGGGCCTAGGAACCCGTTTTTTGCCTGCAACCAAAGTCCAGCCAAAAGAAATGCTTCCTGTTGTAGACAAACCAGTGATTCAGTATTTGGTTGAGGAGGTTGTGGCTTCCGGAATAAAGGAGATTATCTTCGTGACTGGTAGAGAGAAAAGAGCTATCGAAGATCACTTTGATATGGCGCCTGGACTTGAAAAAACTCTAGAAGAAAAAGGTAAACCGGAACTTTCGAAATTGATTAAAAATATTTCTGATCTAGCTCATTTTTCATATGTTAGACAAAAGGTGGCTAGAGGGGATGGTGACGCTCTTTTGCAGGCTAAAAAACTGATTGGTAAAGATGAGGCCGTGTTGGTTGTTTTTGGTGACTGCCTATATGACAGCGATATTCCGACCTGCAAGCAACTTCTCGATGCTTATGAAAAATTTAACACTCCTATTATCGGATTAACCGAGGTTGAGAAATCTGAAGTCACAAAATTTGGAGTTATCTCTGGAAAAGAAATAGAAAAAAATATTTGGGAAATAGAATCTTTTGTAGAGAAACCTTCTGTAGAAAAAGCTCCGTCAAATATTGTAGCCCCAGGGAAATACATCGTCACTTCAGAAGTCTTTAAGGTTTTGGAGGAGCTAAATCAAGCGGATCTAGAAGGTGAGCTACGTTTGGCGAACGCTTTTGACACCATGCTCAAACGTGGAGAAAAAATTTACGGGAAATTGTTAGAAGGAGAATGGCTTGATACTGGAGACAAATTTAATTTCATGAAAGCTAACATTCATTTTGGACTAAAGCATAAAGAGATCGGTCCTAAGCTAAGAGAGTACTTAAAAACTTTATTATAGAAGTTGTTACTTTTGTTTCTGACTCAGTGCCAGTATAATTTAGTGCATGAGTTCACAGAAAAATGAAGGTGTTGAGGATTTAGTAGCTTCTATTTTTGAACAGGCTATAAGTGAACGCGCCTCTGATGTTCACTTTGAAACTCTTACTGACTCTCTTAGGGTGCGCTTTCGAATTGATGGAGTGCTCGAAGATAAATTTAATTTACCCTCAACACAAACAGAATCTGTAATTAACAGTATAAAAGTCGTAGCTGATCTTGATATTACCAACCACGACTCACCTCAGGACGGGCATTTTGAATTGTATCAATTTGTAAATTCCGATGATAATAAAAAGGAAAGTGGACCTCTGGCGAATATCGGAGAAAAATTTAAGGGAATACTTTCTAAGGCAAATTCAGGAATTTCTGGAGACAACTCTTCGGATTCACCAAAAGCTTCAGCTAAAAGTTCACAAAGAGTTTTAGATGTCAGAATTTCAGTTTACCCAAGTGTCAACGGAGAGGTAATTGTGGCCAGAATCTTAAATAGGCCAGACGCTTTGATTTCTTTGGCCGATCACGGTATGGAGCCTGACACACTGGAATCAATCCACAATATTATCGGTAGAGATTCTGGAATGATTTTAATTACAGGCCCGGCTGGTTCAGGAAAGACAACAACCCTGTATTCGATTTTGCAGGAACTAAAAAGCAAAGAGAAAAATATTATGACAATCGAGGATCCTGTGGAGTTTCATCTCGATTGGTTAAGACAAACTGAACTAAAGCCAGACAGAGGGTTTACTTTCGAGAGAGCTATGAGATCCATTCTTCGTCAGGACCCAGACGTTATTATGATTGGAGAAATTCGAGATAAAGAAACGGCGGAGCACGCTATAAGTGTATCTTTGATCGGAAGAATTGTCGGAGCAACTGTTCACTCAAATAGCACAATAGGTACGATTGCCAGATTGATTGATATGAATATTGATCGAAGCATGATCGCTTATGCGATTAACGGAGTGATTTCAAGAAGACTTGTCAGAAAGGTTTGCCCTTCATGCAGAATGGAATACGTTCCGGACCAAAAAAGATTAGCCTATTTTGGCCTAAGTTCACCGGCTCAGAAATTTTACAAAGGCAAGGGTTGCGAGGCATGTAGGGGGACGGGCTACACGGGCAGAGTAGGAATATTTGAGGTGCTCGAATTTAATAGCGAATTCAGATCTCTT
Organism: uncultured Candidatus Saccharibacteria bacterium; assembly: GCA_964430335.1. Taxonomy (GTDB): domain Bacteria; phylum Patescibacteriota; class Minisyncoccia; order Phycocordibacterales; family SIBU01; genus SIBU01. Next base: position 44,344 of record CAYSEN010000006.1, on the reverse strand, counting down.
ATCGTTTCCAAAGCTCCGATGAGCGATCTGGAGAATTACATGAATAACGTAGGTATTAGAACCTTGCGTTCTGACGCTCTCGAAAAAGTACTGAAGGGTATGACTACAGTGGAGGAAATTAGTAAGATTGTTTAGAACTGCATAATTTTCTATTTTTAAATAAAATTAGCTTCGTGCTATACTCGGCTGATGATGATTTTAGACGGTAAAACTCTAAGGGATAAGGGGATTGAGCGTTTGAAAAACGTGATTGAAAAGAGCGGGCAGAAACCAACTCTTGCCGTTGTTCAAGTTGGAGATTTAGCCGAATCGAATGCTTATATTGAACAGAAGAGAAAATTTGCCGAGAAAATCGGAGCCGGGTTTGTGCATAAAAAATTTCCAAATAACATCGCTGGCCATGAATTAATAGAGGAAATCCATAAATTAAATCAGGATAAAAATATTCATGGTGTGATCGTGCAACTTCCAATTCCACAAAATTTATATAAGCAAGAAATTATCGATACGATTTTGCCTAGCAAAGATACGGACGGACTAACTACAGAAAATAAAAAGAGGTTTGAAGAGGGGGTTCCTAAGGCGGTGGTTCCAGCGACGGCTAGGGGGGTGCTGTCTTTGTTGCGAGGTTACAACATCGAGGTGCGGGGTAAAAAGGCAACAGTGATAGGCCGTTCGGCATTAGTAGGGGCGCCGATAGCTAAACTTCTGGAACGGGAGGGAGCAAGTGTGACGGTTTGTCATCGTAAAACAGAAAATATTTCAGAAAAAAGTCGAGACGCGGATATTTTGATAGTAGCTGCCGGCAGTCCTCACTTGGTTACCAAGGACTATGTGCGAGAGGGACAGGTTGTGGTTGATGTCGGTATTAATTCTGTTCCACGCAATTCCGTTTCTAAATCTGTTGAGAAACTTGAATATGAAATCCCGAAAAGACAGTTGGTGGGCGATGTTGATTTCGAGGCTGTGAAAAATATTGTCGAAGCCATTTCCCCAGTTCCTGGCGGAGTCGGACCTATGACGGTACTTTCGTTGTTTGAGAATCTTTTAGAAGCGTCTTCTTAAATTGATTAAAAGCTTAAAAAAGGTTATCTTAAGTTGGCTAAGTTTATTAGCGTAATTTTATTTATATGGATCAAGAAAAAAATGTTTGTGATTGCTCACCTAGAATGGACAGTAGGTTGTACAAAATTGGCGCAGGTGTTATGGCAATCCTGTTTGTGTTTTTGTTAACAAAAACTGTTACTGAAATGAAAGGTTGGTCATTAATCGGCAAGGATATGCCTCCACAGACCACCATTTCTGTTTCAGGAAAAGGGGAGGTGGTTGTTAAGCCAGACATTGCCACTTTTTCTTTCAGTATCACTGAAGAAGATTTGGTAGTTGGAAACGCTCAGGACAAGGTTGCAAAAAGTGAAAACGAAGTTCTATCTTTCCTGGAAAAGGCAGGGGTTGATAAGGCGGATATTAAGGTTTCCGGATACAACATTTATCCTCGCTACGAATACCGTGGAGCTACTGCATACAATAGCGGAAAGCAGATTTTGGCCGCCTATGTGGTAACAGAATCTGTTGAGGTTAAAGTAAGAAAGACAGCTGACGCAGGAAAGATAATTGGAAGTATGGGCGAATACGGAGTCGACAATATCAGTGGTCTAACCTTCAGTGTTGATAAAGAAGACGTGGTTTTGAAAGAAGCTAGAGTTAAAGCTATAAACGACGCTGAGGCTAGCGCCAAGCAGTTGGCAAAGGATCTAGGTGTTTCTCTTGTCAGAATTGTAGGTTTCTCTGAAAATGGAGGAGGCTACCCAGTGCCAATGCTATATTCAAAAGCAGAGGTTTCGGTTGCTGGTGCTGACAGATTCACCCCTGAACTTCCTACAGGAATGAATAAGATCACATCTAACGTAACAATTACCTACGAAATCAGGTAGTTTCTAAGGAAAAAAGCCGCGCGGGCCAAAAGCCCGCGCGGCTTTTTGTTTAGTTGACTTTTCTGCCATAGAGAAGTAGTATAAATGCGTTACCCCGAACGGGGTTTTTTAGTAAAGAAACATGGCAATTAAAGAATATTTACAAGAAACAAAGGCGGAGTTGGCACATGTTAGTTGGCCAACTCGAAAATTAGCGATGATTTACACCGTCGTGGTTATTGTCATTTCATTTTTTACTGCATTCTATCTAGGGCTGTTTGACTACCTATTCTCGCTTATTTTGGGCAGGATAATCTAATTATCTATATGTCAAAACAAAAAATTCAAGAAGGAAGAAATTGGTACGCAATTCATACCTACGCAGGTTATGAAAATGCGGTCGCCAGAAATCTAAAACAAAGAATCGAGTCTCTAGGAATGGAAGATCGAATTTTTAACGTATTGGTTCCTGTTGAGAAAAAAATAAAAATTAAGGGAGGCAAGAGGGTAGAGGAGGAAGAAAAGATATATCCTGGATATGTTTTGGTAGATATGCTTGTCACCGATGATTCTTGGTACGTCGTAAGAAACACTCCTCGCGTTACAGGATTCGTTGGTTCAGGAGTATTTCCTGTCCCTCTAGACAAGAATGAAGTTGAAATTTTGTTTAAGAGAATGAGTTCGGATGTTGTTAAACACAATATTGATTTGGAACTAGACGATGCTGTTACGATCGTTGACGGTCCATTTAAAGATTTGGAAGGAAAAGTTGGTGAGGTTGATAACGAAAGAGGGAAGGTTAAGGTTTTGGTTTCAATGTTCGGTCGCGAGACTCCAGTGGAACTAGATTTCTTGCAAATTAAAAAGATTTAATAAAATAGTTGTCAGAATGGTCGTTTTAGATTAAAGTAGTGTTTCAAAATACATATGGCAAAAAAACCAGTAAAAAAGCTAAAGTTGTTGATTGAAGGAGGTAAAGCTAACCCAGCACCTCCGATTGGTCCTGCTCTTGGTCAGGCAAAGGTAAATATCGGTGAATTCGTCACTCGTTTCAATGCCGGTACCAAGGATATGAAAGGGGACATCGTTCCTGTCGAGATTTCAGTTTACGAAGACAGAACTTTTGATCTCGTTTTCAAAACTCCACCAGCAACCAATCTTATTCTGAAAGCTATCGGAAAGGAGAAGGGTTCAGGAAAGAACGTTGTCAGCAAAGCTGGAACTATCACTAAAGCAAAAGTTCGAGAAATTGCTGAGAAGAAACTTAAAGACCTAAATGCAAACACTGTTGAACAGGCTATGAAAATCATTGAAGGTTCATGCCGATCAATGGGGGTTGAAGTTAAGGGATAATCTAAAAAAACAAAAAACAGCCGGCGCCCATAGGGCGCCGGCTGTTTTTTGTTTCATCGGTACTAATATAAACTAATTAATTTACGACTCGATTATAAATTTCATAATCTGCATCAAAAGGATTTTTTTCGTCCTTAGCCTCAAATTTTGATTCAACTAATTTCCATTTATCTAACTCAATCTCAGGGAAGAAAGCATCGCCATCAATTTTCGTATGTATGAGAGTTCGGTAAATTTTGTCGGCTTTAGAAATCGCTTCAGCGTAGAGTTGAGAACCACCGATTACAAACACCTCAGTTTCACCTGAAGTTTTGTCCAAAGCATCAAGAAGTGAGTGGACCACTATACAACCCTCAGCTTTGAAATCTGAATTTCTTGTGACCACAAAATTTGTACGATCAGGCAAAGGTTTTCCGAGGCGGGCTATAATAGATTCATAAGTGTTTCGTCCCATGATGACACTGTGACCTTTTGTAACTGAGGCGAAATGCTTCAAATCCCTTGGCATGTACCAAGGAATTTTGTTTAGGTGACCGATAACATTGTTTTCCGTTGTAGCAACGATTAGAGATAACATTTTAAAATCACTATCTTTCTATGTCCTTGTCCATGTAAAGCTTAGGAAGCATTTCTTCTGGTTTCCATTCCTTTTTCATCTTTTTAAGATCCTGATGGGTTTGATATTTACCTGAAGTGGCATAATCATTTTTCAGGATTGGACCAGTATCGAAAAAAATTATTTGAGCTATTCTTCGGCCGGTTACGAGCGGTATCGCATAATGTCTAGAATTATTTGTTATTTCCATTGTCCATCGGTTTACGTATCCAACGTCACCCCAGCCAGCGCATTTACAAACCTCAATGAAGTTTCTCCCGACAGATGATCTGGCCTTCATCATTGTTGTAATGTGATTTCTACCTCCGATAAATTCATTTGTATGTGCGAGTATGGTTTCCCCAGGCTCGAGTAATATAACCCTGTCGTCTGGAGATATGCCCACCCACTCAAAGGATGCGAAATCTTTAAAAACCTTTGTAGCCTTCTCGGCTTTAGTAGCTTTCGTGCCCCAAACGTAATCAGTGTGTTTCTTGTTGAAAATGTTGTAGTGACTTAAAACGTAGTTTGGTTTTTGTTCTCGAAAATAGTATTCACCCAAAGTGACATCATAGCTAGAAGTTGCTAGATTTTTCTGGTTGAAAGGTTCAATAATAATGCTTCCGTTTTTTATCTCCTCCAGAATTTTTTTGTCAGACAGTGCCATATTTGTGTTTTGATTAATGTTAATTCACGCAGATTTTACCACTAAATTTTTCTATACTGCAATCGGGGCTTTTATGGCGGGATGAGGTTCGTAATTAATCAGTTCGAAATCTTCAGTTTTGAAATCCCATAATTCCTTCACATCTCTCTTGATTCTAACTTGTGGAATTGCTCTAGGCTCTCTTGTTAGTTGCTCGTCAACCTGCTCTAGGTGATTTAAGTATAAATGAGTATCTCCACCTGTCCAGACAAACTCTCCTGGTTTTAAACCAGTAACGTGAGCCATCATGATGGTCAGCAGGGAGTAGGAAGCTATGTTAAACGGCACGCCTAGAAAAGTGTCACAGCTTCTTTGGTATAGCTGGCAGGAAAGTTTGCCGTCAGAGACAAAAAATTGGAATAGACAATGGCATGGTGGTAAGCCAGCTATCGCCATCTCCTCAATGTCAGATGGGTTCCATGCTGAGACAATGATACGTCTCGAGTCAGGATTCTTTCGTATTTCCTCGACTGCATTTTTTAATTGATCTATAAAACCACCGCCAGGAGTTTTCCAATTCCTCCATTGTTTACCATAGACTGGTCCCAAGTCTCCCCATTTTTGGCTAAAATCATCATCTGCAACAATCTTATCGGTAAATTCTTTCATTTTTGTTTTCCATTCCTCGCTATTTACGACAGGTACGGGAATTTTGTTAGCAATCAGATAGTGTTTAAACGGCCACTCATCCCATATGTGTATTTTTCGGTTAAGAAGAGTTCGAAGTTTTGTGTCTCCTGCAACAAACCACAGAAGTTCACCAGCTATCATTTGAAAGGGAACCTTCTTTGTTGTTAGTAGTGGAAAACCCTTGGTTAAATCAAAGCGCATTTGGGTCCCGAATATGCTAATTGTACCGGTTCCAGTTCGGTCGGTTTTTTTTACACCATGTTTTTTAATTTTTCTTAGCAGTTCAAGATATACAACGTCAGGGTGTCGTTCTTCCATAAATTAATTATACACTTTTTGGTTAATTTACAAATTGTCACAAAAATAATCACGAGTTTTTTGTTGCGACCTGTGTTCTGGGAGCAGTATTACAAGGTGAATTTTAGTGTTTTTCTTTTGCAAATCGTCTGTGCTAGAATTTGAGGACTATGGTGTAAGATTTTAATTTGCGAAATGTCGTGGCGAGAGGTTCAACCTTTCGAACTTTCTTAATATTTAACTTATAATCTCAAATCCAATGATCGACAAACAAATTGAAAAACTTATAAAACTAGAAGAAAAAAGACAGAAGGGTGTGATCAATCTAATTCCTTCAGAAAACTATGCATCGAAAGATGTGTTCACCGCGCTCGGTTCAATTTTCGATAACAAATACGCGGAAGGCTATCCTCACAAAAGATATTATGGCGGACAAAAATACACCGACGAACTAGAAATTTTGTGCCAAGCTCGAGCTCGAAAGGCATTTGGACTTGGGGAAAATTGGGGCGTAAACGTTCAGCCACTTTCTGGTTCTCCTGCTAATCTCGCTGCTTACTTAGCTGTTGTACCACTTGGTGGAAAAATCATGGGAATGACACTGACCTCAGGAGGACACTTAACTCATGGTCAGAAAGTTTCAATGACGGGGAAGGCTTGGCAACAAGTGCCATACAGTGTTGATCCTGCTACGGAAATGCTAAATTACGATGCGCTAAAAGATTTGGCCATGAAAGAGAAACCAAATCTAATTGTCGCTGGCTTTACCGCTTATCCTCGAATGATAGATTTTAAGAAATTTAGAGAAATCGCCGATGCTTGCGGGGCGCTACTTATGGTGGACATGTCACATTTTGCTGGGCTTGTGGCGGGAGGAGTTTACAATTCTCCGTTTGAATACGCAGATTTGGTGACAACAACAACTCACAAAACTTTGCGAGGACCTAGAGGAGCGATTATCTTTTCGAGGAATGATAAAAAAATAGGGGAGAAAACAATTTCTGAACTTGTAGACAAGGCCATTTTCCCAGGACTTCAAGGTGGCCCGCACATGGGTCAGATTGCGGCTATAGCGGTGACACTCAAAGAGGCTTCGACTCCAGCTTTTAAAAAATATGCAAAACAGGTTGTGAAAAATGCAGACGCGCTCGCGGATGAAATGAAAAAACTAGGCTGGCATGTGGTATCTGGCGGAACAGACTCGCATTTGGTTTTGATCGACACTTGGATGGAAGGAAAAGGAATTCCGGGTAAGGAAGCCGAAGCTCGTCTTGAGAAGGCCAACATCATCTGTAATAAAAATACTATTCCTAGCGAAAAGCGATCGCCGTTTGATCCTTCTGGCATAAGATTGGGAAGTCCTGCGGAAACAACTAAAGGGAAGAAAGAAAAAGACTTTAGAAAGATTGCTCAGACTATCGATAAGGTCTTGAGAGCTTGATTGAGGAGTTGAATTTGGTATTCTGAATACAGAGTAGTTTGAAGGGAAAAATCAGGAGAAAGGGTGACCAATGAGCAGGGTAAGATCGCGGAGCGGAAAAGCAACGACGATTGACCGTCTGTGCAGGTCAATCCGACAGACCTACAAGGCACTGAGCCCCAAAGGTCAAGAAGAGGCCGATCGCGAGATCAAGAGGGCCTTGAGGGGCGAAAGCTCCTTGGGAGGAAATGGCTCGGACGGGTCGGAGTCGTGGCGGGTGTTCAAGGGCAGGTCAGATGGACGGAGTGAGACCTTGAATACACGCCGAAGCAAGACGAATCCTGTGCCGAAATTGGCACGCGACAGTGTTCTCTGTTGAAGACGTGATTAGTTCACGTCTTTTTATTTTGTATTATTGTGTTACTTGCAATATTCTGATAATTTTATTTCGGGAGGAAAACTATGCGACGTCGAAAAATGAACATTGAGACTCGCGCTGTTGTGTTGAGACGGTATGCGGCGAGGCCAGGCAGGGTGACTCGTAACCGCAGAGCTCTAACCGGACTTAGGTTAAGAAAGAAGTTTCTGGTCAGGACCTAGGTTCTGTCCGAAAGGTGCGTATTAGCTCGCGCCTTTTTTCTTTGTCGGGTACAATGTTGCCATGGCATCAAAAGGCAAATTTCTAGTAATCGATGGAGGAGAAGGCTCAGGGAAGAGCACTTTGATGAGTTTTTTGCCAGAAATTTTTGACAGACAAAAATTTCTGGCAACCAGAGAGCCTGGCGGTTCTCCTTTTGCTGAGGAAATTCGCAATTTAATGCTCACCAATAAAGAGTCTGGTAGCGCTTCGCCCGAAACCCAGTTCGGTTTGATTTGGGCGGCTCGCCACGATCACCTCACAAAGAAAATCATTCCAGCTCTCGAAGACGGGGTGCATGTCGTTTCAGATAGGTTCGATTCGTCTACCTACGCGTATCAAATTTTCGGTCAGGAAGCGCCTCAACTTGAAAAATTATTCTGGGATATCCGCGAAATTTATTTACGTGATCACAAGCCAGATTTGTATATTTTCCTGGATATTGATCCAGAACTAGGTTTAAAGAGGGTAGCATCGAGAAAAAAGGAAACAGATCACTTCGATCGAAGAAAATTACCTTTTCATAAAAAAATCAGGGAAGGCTATATGGAGTTTCTCAAAGGTGTTCCTCATGTTGTGATCGATACGGGAGGAGAAATTCCTGAAGCTAAGAAAAAGTTTTCAAATGCGGTCCGAGATTTTTTGGCTAAATAATTATGCTTGAAGTTAAAATTAAAATACTACATAAAGACGTTAAATTACCTAGTTATGCTCATCCGGGGGACGCTGGGCTGGATCTTTTTTGTTTGGAAGATGCGACGATTCCTCCCGGAGTTCACCATAGATTTATGAACGGATTTGCTCTGGAGTTTCCAGAAGGTTTTGTGGCGCTAGTGAAAGACAAGGGTAGTATTTCTAAAGCTGGTTTACACGTCATGGGAGGGGTGTTTGATGCTGGATTTCGCGGAGAGTACAACGTGCATTTGGTAAACCTTAGTAACGAAACATACCAGTTTGAAAAAGGTGATAAGGTGGCCCAGCTCGTGATTTTACCGCTTGCTCGTGCTAAATTGATTGAGACGGATAATCTATCCGATTCGAGTAGGGGCGCGGGACAGTTTGGGAGTACGGGGCGTAAATAGAATTAGGAATTAGGAATTTCAAATGATTCAGGAAAAAATTAAAAAAATAATACAGGAAGGTCTAAAAGAAATCGGTGTTAGCGATGCTGTTGTTAATCTTGAACATCCAGGTGAACTTAAAAATGGAGATCTTTCTACGAATGTAGCTCTTGCTTACAGTAAACAGCTTAAAATCTCGCCGAAAAAAGTGGCAGATGAAATCGCAAAATACTTTTTAAAAAATAAGCCAGAGCAGGTTGAAAAAGTGGAAGTCGCTGGCCCCGGATTTATAAACTTCTATTTGAGTAGAAAATTTTTTGTCGAGGGTCTCGCCGAAATTTTGACTTCAGGTCAAAATTTCGGCC
>CAYSEN010000006.1:29110-35267 GCA_964430335.1 uncultured Candidatus Saccharibacteria bacterium | reverse complement strand
AAATTTTTTGTCGAGGGTCTCGCCGAAATTTTGACTTCAGGTCAAAATTTCGGCCGAAACTCGGCGCTTTCTCACAAGAAAATCATGGTTGAGTACACCGATCCAAATCCGTTCAAGCCATTTCACATCGGCCATCTGATGAGTAACGCAATCGGTGAGTCAATCAGCCGACTCGTGGAATTTCAAGGCGCAAAAACCGTGAGAGCTTGCTATCAGGGTGATGTTGGTCTTCATGTTGCTAAGGCAATTTACGGAATGCAAAAAGTAAAAGAAGGATCAAATTACATCGCTTACCTCGGCGAAGCCTACGTTTTTGGTGCAAAAGAATACGAAGACGATCTTGGTGCAAAGCAAGAGATTGACCAGCTCAATAAAATTATTTTCGATAAGTCAGACCAAAAGATCGAGGAAATGTATAAAAAGGGTAGGGAAGAAAGTTTGAAACATTTTGAATTGATATACAAAAAGTTAGGTACAAAATTTGATCGTTATTTTTTTGAAAGTGAGGTGGCAAAATCAGGACTTGAGATTGTTAAAGATTATTTAACTCAAAATGTTTTTGAAGTCAGTGACGGGGCTGTTGTTTTTAGGGGAGATAAACACGGACTACATACACGAGTGTTTATAAATTCTCAAGGTTTGCCAACTTACGAAACTAAAGAGCTCGGACTTACTAAACTGAAATTCAAGGAGGTGAATCCTGACACATCTATTGTTATTACCGCTAACGAACAAAGCGACTATTTTAAAGTCGTGCTCGAAGCCATGAGGCATATTGATACCAACATTGCTGAGAGGACCAAACATATCGCTCATGGAATGTTGCGCTTTGCAGATGGAAAAATGTCCTCCAGAAAAGGGAATGTCATTACTGGCGAATCTTTGATATCGGCCGTTGAGGCAATGGTTCATAAGAAAATCGAGGAACGAGAACTCGAAACTTTTGAAAGAAATAAAATAGCGGAAATGGTGGCGATAGGTGCTATCAAATATTCTGTGCTAAGGCAGGCGACAGGGGGCGATATTATTTTTGATTTCGAAAAATCAATTTCTTTTGAAGGAGATTCAGGACCGTACTTACAATATTCATATGTTCGAGCCAATTCAATTTTGGAAAAGGCCAAAAAAGAGGGAATTGAGCCGGCGCGACCCTTGGTCGCGCCGGAAGAAACCACTCTCGTTGAGCGACTACTAAGCCGTTTCCCGGAAGTTGTTTCAAGGGCAGGTGCAGAGTATGCTCCACACCTAATCGCTACATATCTGATCGAGCTGGCATCGGCCTTCAATAGTTTCTACGCCAACAATCAAATCGTAAACAAAGAAGACAAAGACTCGGCCTACAAAGTTGCCATCACTTCTGCTTTCGCCTCCGTTATGAAAAACGGCCTATGGCTTTTGGGTATAGAATCACCGACAAAAATGTAAACAGCTGTGGATTGCATTTTTTGACATAATATACAAAACCCTGTTTAATGTATCGAGTTTGGTTTTTTACTTATGGAACTATTACCATTTTTGTGCCACGACAGGATCGGCATAATTGCAGCGATCATGACCCACGAGGTCACAAGTGCCCCACGAAACCGTTTTTCAAGTTTGGTTATGGAACCAGCGGTGACTCGTTGCGGTACGATCATTCGTGCCCTGTTTCGTGCAAAGCCATGTGGAACAGAAGTTTGTTACTTTTTTCGGATTGACCGCTCTTCCGGCTATCCGCGTCTCGTCCCATGTGACCCACCTTCAATCGATTTTGTGTCCACTGCCTAAATACCTGAGCATTGCTCGGGTATTTTTTTTGACAAAAAACAGTTTTAAGTTTATATCTTACGCCAGTCATTTGAAATTATGTGGAACCCAAAAACTTCACCTTTGGTGCTTTTACACATCCAGTACTCATGGTGTAAAGCCCATGTAGACGGACTTCATTTCATGGTTGCATTGCAACCTTCGTACAGATTGTTATCAACTGAGCATGTTGCGCGGTACCGATTGTATCTGGTTGCCAGCGCTTTGTGCCCGATAATCCTCGTGAAAGTATCCCGAAATGACGGGCAACAATTCCAACTCTACTTCAGTCTCTACGACGAAAATGGTCGTTACACCCTGGTCGAGTGGGACGAGGACACCGCCAGGGAATGCGCCGGAAATAAAGTCGAGACTTTCGAGAGTTGACCGCAAATGCTAGAATGACAACATTCTGGCATTTTTAATATATGGAAAAGGAAAAAACCCAAGTAAAAAGCAAACTTTCTGAACAGGAGCTAGAAACTCTTAAATTCTGGAAAGAAAATCATATTTTTGAGAAAACTCTGGCCAAAACTGCCCCTAAAGGCGAGTATATTTTCTATGAAGGCCCACCGACGGCAAACGGTCGTCCCGGAATTCATCACCTTGAAGCTAGAGCTTTTAAAGACGCTATTCCTCGCTACAAAACCATGCAGGGTTTTGATGTTCACAGAAAGGGCGGTTGGGACACTCACGGGTTGCCCGTTGAGCTCGCTGTCGAAAAAGAACTTGGACTAAAATCAAAAAAAGAAATCGAAGTCTACGGTATTGAGGCGTTTAATAAAAAGTGTCGTGAAAGCGTTTGGAAATATGTTCACGAGTGGGAGAGTTTTACAGACAGAATCGGTTACTGGATTGATCTAAAAAGACCGTACGTTACCTACAAACCTTACTACATTGAATCGATTTGGAACATCGTTAGTAAAATAAATGATCAGAAACTATTGTACAAAGACTACAAAGTTGTTCCGTGGTGTCCGAGATGTGGAACCGGACTTTCGAGCCATGAGTTGGCACAAGGTTACGAGGATGTGAAGGATTTGGCTGTGATAGTAAAGTTTAATGTGAAAGGGGAAGAGAACACCTACATTTTGGCTTGGACAACTACGCCTTGGACGCTTCCTGGTAACGTTGGATTAGCTGTGGGAGAGAAAATTAAGTACGTTAAGGTAGGAATCAAGAATCAAGAATCAGGAATCACGAATAAATACATTCTCGCCAAAGAGAGGCTAGAAGCCGTGTTAAAAGGACAGCAATTTGAAGTGTCGGAAGAAATGAACGGCTCTGATCTTATTGGTCTAGAATACGAACCGCTATATCCATTTCTCAAAGACAATCTTTCTGCCGCCGAAAGAGAAAAATTACCGAATGCCTTTAAGGTCTATCCTGCAGATTTTGTGACCACGACTGACGGAACGGGAATCGTACATACCGCTGTTATGTACGGAGCGGACGACTTTGAGTTGGGTACAAAAGTCGGACTACCAAAACATCATTTGGTAAAAGATGACGGAACCTTTAAGGAAGAGGTTGGATTTTTGGCTGGAAAGTTTGTGAAGGATGAAAATACCGCCATCGATATTATTAAAGATTTGGCTGCTAGGGGTTTGCTTTTTGCGAAAGAAAAATATCAGCACAGCTATCCGCATTGTTGGCGATGTCACACACCCCTCATTTATTTCGCTCGGGATTCTTGGTACATAAAAATGTCTAGTCTGCGAGAAAAATTACTCGAAGAAAACCAGAAAATAAACTGGGAACCAGACTATATTAAAGAAGGGAGATTCGGCGAATGGCTACGCGACGTAAAAGACTGGGCAATTTCTAGAGAGAGATATTGGGGAACTCCGCTTCCGGTTTGGCAGTGTTCTAAATGTCACAAACACGAAGTTGTCGGATCTTTTGATGAAATTTTTAAGAAAGATAAAAATCGTAGGTTTACACGACTGGTCCTTGTTCGTCACGGAGAAAGTAAGAAAAATGTTTTGGGAATTTTTGAAAGTTCAAAAGACGGTTTTCCGCTTACAGAAAATGGTATCAAAAAAGCTCATGAAGCAGGAGAAAAAATCAAAAATATTGGCGTGGATGCCATCTATTGTTCTCCTGTAGACCGAGCAAAACATACCGCAGAAATTATCGGTGAAGCGGTAGGAATCAAGCCGACCGAGTCTCTTGAACTTTGGGAGGTTCGAAGCGGGGAATGGGAAGGTGAACCACACGACGATCCATCAGGCAATTTAGGAAGAATTGTATACAACGCCTTACCTCACGATGAATATTATAAAACTCCACGAGGAAAAACTGGTGAGAGTTGGCAACAGGTGGAGGATCGAATGGCAAAACTTGCTCAAGATGTTTTGAAAAAACATAAGGGCCAAACTGTAGTTATTGTTTCTCATGAAGGTCCGCTTATGACCCTCATGAAGCATTTGAAAAATTTGAGTATTGAGGAGATCGCGAATCTTTGGGAGGGCAGTAGAAGTTTCCACCAAGGTCTTTTAGGAGGTTTTGCAGAGCCTACCAGTGTTTGCATTGACTCAGTAACTGGAAAGGAGATTGATCCGCACCGACCATTTATCGACGAGGTGGTTTTTGAATGTGATTGTGGTGGTGAAATGAAACGCGTAAAAGAAGTGATGGATGTTTGGTTTGATTCTGGTGCCATGCCTTTTGCACAAGAGCACTATCCATTTAAAAATCGCGAGAGAATCGATACAATTGGTTTTCCTGCTGATTTTATTTCCGAAGCTATAGACCAAACTCGCGGATGGTTTTACACACTTCACGCCATCGGAGTCTTGATGGGAAAGGGAAGAGCGTATAAGAACGTCATTTCTCTAGGACACATTCTCGATGCGAACGGCAAAAAAATGTCGAAATCTCTCGGAAATGTTATCGACCCAAATTTGATGATTGAAAAATACGGTTCTGACCCGTTGCGTTTTTGGATGTACAGCGTCAATCAGCCCGGTGAGCCAAAAAACTTCGACGAAAAAACGGTAGACGAAATAGTCAAAAAAGTTTTCAACCTTGCTTCAAATGTTTTAGCTTTCTACCAGTTGTATTCCTCGGAGTTAACAAGTGAGGGCACTTTAGCGCCAAAATCCTCAAATGTTTTGGATAGGTGGATTTTGGCAAAGCTAAATGAGCTTGTGAAAAGCGTGACCGAATCGATGGATTCATACAAATTGCTCGAGCCAACCCGAGCTATTCGTGATTTTATTGCCGACCTTTCACAGTGGTATTTGCGACGTTCGAGAGATCGATTTAAGGGAGAAGATAAGACAGATCGACTTTCTGCACTACAAACTACAAACTACGTTTTACTTACTCTCTCAAAGTTGATGGCACCATTTACGCCATTCTTCGCGGACTACTTGTACAAACAGTCTGGTGGAAAACTTGAGAGTGTTCATTTGGAGAATTGGCCAGAAATTGAACCAGGAATCAAGGGTGAGGAATTAGGAATTTTAGTAGAAATGGCCGAGGTTAGGAGAGTGGTTTCGCTGGCACTTGAGGCTAGAGCGAAAGCTAATATTAAGATAAGGCAACCGCTTGCAGAATTGAGAATCAAGAATCTCGAATCAAGAATAAAGAATCAGGATATGCTCACACTGATTGCTGACGAGGTTAATGTTAAGGAAGTTAAGATTGATGAATCATTGAACAATGAAGTTGATTTGGACACATTGATCACTCCTGAATTGAAAAAAGAGGGAAGTGTAAGAGATTTTGTGCGTGCAATTCAAGAGCTTAGAAAGGAAATCGGTCTTAATCCTAAAGACTTTGTCGAGCTTTCTGTTGAAGGAGATGAAAAGGCTGTGAGTTTTGTGCAGTCGGTGGAAACTGAACTCAAGAATTCAACACAGCTTACGAAAATAAAATATGAATCGGTAAATAATGGTAGCGGGGTTTCTTTTGAAGATTTTTCTCTAAAAATTTCAATTTCTCGATAGTTTTGTAAACCTGTGGACAACTAGGCGTTGACACTTGCACCTCAAAAAAATAGGTGTATATTAGAAAATAGTTTTCTGTTCATTTAAACCAGAATGTTATACAAATTAGCTGCAGCTTCAAGGCCGTGTTCTATTGTCTTGAAGCTGCAGCTAAACTCTAGTTGCAGTCCCTCAAAGGAGGGTGCTGGATAAACAACATCAACGAAAGGAGTCCCATGAATGCCAACGTGCATTCCGCTCGGAACGGTCCCAGACGGATGTTTGTCACGGCCATCGCGATCGCAGGTATGATCGCCGGCCTCGCCGTGAGTGCCTCGGCCCCGCCCGTCAATGAGCAGGTTGCGGTCCCGAAGGCCGGACTCGTCGTGAAGAATGACTCCGGCCAGAAGATCGGCCAGAACACATCGCCAGGGGCC
>CAYSEN010000006.1:13909-29010 GCA_964430335.1 uncultured Candidatus Saccharibacteria bacterium | reverse complement strand
CAGGCCACGGCCTGCAACGCCTGATAAGATCGGACTCGCACCCGGCGAGGAGGCTTGCCTCCTCGCCGGCTTGAAACGAAATTGAAGTACAACTGGAAGAGTTAGTCGCACCGCAATGGTGCGATGTTGATGCGCCAGCATCAACTAACATTCAAATGAGTCTATCAGTCCTACCCCGTGAAGTTCCAAACCGACTGATCGGACTGAGGTCTCATTCGGCGAGACACAATGGAAACATCCGGTTTCTTTTGTCTCAAACCCGCGCTACTCAGGTTGCGCGGGTTCCTCGTTTATATATTTTTATGTTAGTATTTTCACATGCAAAAAAGGGTTTTTTTAGTACACGGTTGGGAGGGTAAACCCGACAACCACTGGTTCCCTTGGCTTAGTTGGGAACTCAAAGCTCGAGGTTTTGATGTCTATTCGATCGGCATGCCTCATGCAGACGAGCCAAAAGTATCCGAGTGGATCTCAGCTATAAAGCAGGTGGTGGTGAGACCAAACAAGGACACCTATTTTGTCGGCCACAGTCTTGGTTGTATTGCGATTTTAAGATATTTAGAAAAATTACCAGCAAAAACAATTATTGGCGGAGCGGTTTTTGTAGCTGGTTTTTCGAATCATATAAACATTCCGCAGATCGCTGAGTTTAGTTCGCTCCCGCTAGATTTTTCTAAGGCCAGAGGTCACTGTCAGAAAATTGTAAATGTTTTTTCAGATAATGATGAGCTGGTACCTCTTGCTGACAGCTTAACTTTTCAAAAACTTTTAAATGGCAAAGCGGTGATGGAGAGGGGAAGAGGTCATTTTACAAAAAGAGATGGAGTCGACGCTCTACCTTCTGTTTTTCGAAGCATCGTAGACATGAGTGCTTCAGAAAATGATTTGTAAATTCATATTTTATGCATCATATCTACCAAACTCGAGGCTTTGTTTTGGGTAGTAATGTTTTCGGCGAAGCTAATTGTTCTTTTAAGGTTTTTACTAAAGATTTAGGTTTAATAAAAGTCACCGCTCAAGGAGTCCGCCTTTTGAAATCCAAATTAAGGTATTCAATACACGATTATTCATGTTGTGATATCTCTTTGGTGAGAGGAAAAGAAATGTGGCGAGTGACTGGAGCTAGTAAACATTTTGATTTGTACAGAGAGTTTTCAGGGAACAGTCTCATTTTCCAGTTGTTCGTTCGGGTTTTTTCTCTACTCGAGAGATTGTTGCCTGGTGAAGAGAAAAATGAAATTTTGTTTAATTACGTAGATGAGTCGGTAAATTACGCTAAAAACAATTCTTTGAACGGTGAGATGGCTCGAAACTTCGAGTATATTTTAGTTTTAAGAATTTTATTTAGTCTCGGATATTTAGGTTCTTCGCCAGATACTTCAAGTTTTATAGAATCACCTTATTGGAGCGAAGATTTGCTAAAAAAGATGAGCGAGTCAAATCAAAAAATTTTGGTTGAAATAAACAAGTCACTGAAGGAAAGCCAGTTGTAATTAAGGGACTGATTTTTGTGTTATAATGCAGGTCTGATTAACTAAAAGGGCTATGAGTCCCGATATTAGAAAAGATTTTAATAAAGAGGAAGATTCAGAGGACAGTTTAGAGGTTTTTAAGGAAAACCTCTATTCGCGTAACGAAAATTTTCACGATCGAGCTGAAGCGCCAGCTAATTTTAGACCTCATGATCTAGATCAGGTGCCAAAGGATTGGGGAGGAAGCAGTTTAAACGACAAAACTTATTTTTTTCAGCATCCAGAAAGACGCATGTCGTTTCTTAAAAAAATGCTCATAGCCTCTATTGTATTTTTACTGGCTTCTGTCGGGGTAGCATCTTATGTTTTTTTTGCAGGAGGAAATATTATTTCAACTGACAACGTCGACATTTCTGTCACCGGTCCTGTTTCTGTCTCGGGAGGGGAAATGTTGCCACTACAGATTTCAGTTACCAACCAAAACAACGCCGATTTGCAAACTTCGACACTTATCGTCGATTACCCAGACGGCACCAGAGATTCTTTTGATACCAACCTTTCGCTTCAAAGGTATAGAGAGGATTTAGGAACAGTAAAAAAGGGAGCTATTGCCACCAGAAAAATACAGGCCGTTCTTTTTGGTGAAGAGAAAGATGTTAAGGTGATAAAAGTTTCAGTTGAATACAGATTGAGTGGTTCAAATGCAATCTTTTCAAAGAAGAAGGATTACACAGTGACCATCAGTTCTTCGCCTGTTACTTTGACCGTAGATTCTGTAAAAGACGCAAACGCTGGTCAGGAGGTAGAATTTACAATAAACGTAATTTCAAATTCTAGCCAAGTCATAAAAAACTTGGGTCTTTCCGCAGAGTATCCTTTTGGTTTTACTTTCTCTAATTCTGATCCTAAACCGGCATGGAGTAACAGTTTCTGGGATTTAGGAGATGTTAAGGCTGGAGTAAAAAAGACCATTAAGGTTAGAGGTACCCTAACGGGTCAAGATAACGAAGAAAGAACCTTCCATTTCTCTGTCGGTACTCAGAGCCCGACAAACGACAATTCTATCGGTACTAATTTTTTGACTGGCGTTAGAAAAATTACAATCAAAAAACCATTTATTGGAACCCTGTTGGCCATCGATGGCGATTCTTCCGATTTGCATATCAGCAAATCAGGGAAGGTGATGAGGGCGGATTTAACTTTAAGTAATAATGCTGGTGTAAAAATCACCGACGCAAAAATTTCCGTAAGACTTGCCGGCAATATCTTTGACCAAAATTCTGTGACTGTCGATAACGGTTTTTATAGATCTTCTGATAGAACAATTACTTGGGACCAGACCTTAAAGCCGGCTCTTGCCACTATAAACCCAGAAGGCGAGGCGAATATTAGTTTTTCTTTTGCCACAAAACCTGAATCAGAAGTGAGATTGCTCGCTAGTCCTCAGATGTCGGTGGTAGTTACTGTCACAGGAAAAAGATTAACTGAAAGCGGACTTTCACAAGATATTACTTCGACGGTAACAAAAGTTGTTAAGGTAGCATCGAGCCTCGGCCTATCATCAAGAGCGCTTTACTATTCTGGCGTATTTAATAACGCAGGCCCAATTCCGCCAAAGGTGGATTCAGAGACAAACTACACCATTGTTTGGTCACTAACAAATGGTTCTAATCCTTTGTCTAACGTAAAAGTAACCGCAACTCTACCTTCGTATATGAAATGGGTAAACAATTCTTCACCAGCAAGTGAGAAAATCACCTACAATCCAATCGGAGGCACGATTGTTTGGGACGTCGGTGATCTTAAGTCAGATACAGGCTTTTCTAATTCACCAAGAGAAATTAGTTTCCAGATCGCGATAACTCCGAGCGCAAGCCAAGTTGGAACGACACCGACTCTAATTTCGGAAACAACGGCCACAGGTGATGATAATTTTGCGGGCCAGTCTGTTCAATCGGGTACAGTAAAGCCATTAACAACCGATTTGACTACTGACATAGGTTTTCTACCAGGTCAGGGCAGGGTGGTGAAATAAGTTGGACAACATTGCGATAAGCGTGTAGTTTATACTGGTAACGAAAATAAAAAATATGGCAAAAGAAGAAAAAAATGATTTGATGGAAAAAATTGTCAGTCTCTGCAAGAGACGAGGTTTTGTCTATCAAGGATCTGAGATTTATGGGGGAGTAGCCGGTCTTTATGATTTCGGCCCATACGGAGTTGAATTGCTAAATAATATTAAGGCTTCGTGGTGGAAAGAAAATGTTCATTCAAGAGATAATTATGTGGGTCTAGATTCTGCAATGTTTAAGGATCCTCGGGTTTGGGATGCTTCTGGCCACACAAAGGGTTTTTCAGATCCGCTTTCAGAATGCCGAAAATGTAATACTAGAATCAGAGTTGATAAGGAACTCGAAAAAATCGGTGTCACAGCAGACGAAAAGATGACCGAGGCTGAACTTGATAAACTTTTTACTGAAAACAAATCAAAAATTAAGTGCTCGAAGTGCGGTTCAAATGACTTTACTCCTGTTCGCGCCTTCAATCTTTTGGTGAAGTCTAATTTGGGAGATTTTACAAACACTGGATCCAATCCAGTCTACCTTCCTGGAGAGGCATGCCAAGGAATATATTTAAATTATAAAAATATCATAGACACCACTCGTGTGAAGATTCCTTTTGGGGTGGCTCAGATAGGCAAGGCCTTTAGAAATGAAATTTCGCCTCGCAATTTTCTCTTTAGAGTAAGGGAGTTTGAGCAGGCTGACACTCAGCTTTTTATTCGCCCGAATGAAAACAAGGACGCCTACGAAAACATGAAAAAAGAGCGTTGGTCATGGTATTTGAGTTTGGGGATTCGAGAACAAAATTTGAAATGGAAACAACACGAAAATTTAGTTTTCTACGCTTCTGACGCTTGGGACATTTTGTATAATTTCCCAACTTACGGCTTTGATGAAGTTGAGGGTATTCACGATCGTACCAACTACGACCTTACCCAGCACCAAAAATTTTCAGGTGTCGACTTAAATTACACTGATCCGCACACTGGTGAAAAATTCATTCCGTGGATTTTGGAAACTTCCATGGGTGTAGGGCGCGTTTTTCTAGCTGTTATTTCTGATGCATACAATGAAGACGAGATTGATGGCGAGACAAGAATCGTTCTTAAATTAGCTAATCATTTAGCTCCTATCAAGGTGGCAGTTTTCCCATTGCTCAAAAACAAGCCAGAGTTGGTTGAAAAGGCCAGGGAGGTATACAAGATGCTAAAGAAGGAAATGACCTGTGAATTTGATGACAATGGAAATATAGGTAAACGTTACCGAAGACAAGATGAAATCGGTACACCTTTCTGCGTGACCATCGATTTCGACACTATTGAAAAAAATGCCGGCGTGACTGTTCGACATCGAGATTCTGGTGAGCAAGAAAGGGTAGAAATTAAGGATCTGGTTTCCTTCATTAAGAGTAAGCTTGACTAGAAATAACATTTGAATAGAATATAAAAAGCGATGGGAAAACAAGTAACAACAATGCTAGTCGTCACGGTAACTAACTCCAGAGTTGGTTTTTGTGATGTTGTTGCTTAGAAATCTCCAAACAAAATTACAAAAACGAGCTCTGGACGAGCTCGTTTTTGTTTGCGAGATTCGCAGATAAAAAATTGTTCTTCACGAAAGGGTTTTTGTTATGACCTACGTTCAAGTAGAGTTTGTGGAGTCTGGTCGGCCAGTCTATGCTTTGGCAGAAGCTGTCAGAGTCCTAACAGAAGGAGTGTTGAAGGTCGGTCTCAGTGTGTCGCTGACCGGCTATCAAGGCAATTACCTTTACACGGTGATCAGCCACCAAACATTGCCAAATTGCGACACTGTTTGGATTTGCGTACCTTGTGGTGAGGCACCCAAACCGAATCTCAAGCTAAATTTCAAACCTGACTACGGATGGACACTTTCTGAAATTTCGCTTTGTGCAGTTGAGACACCTCGTTAAATTGAGGTGTTTTTTATTTACTTCTTTTGTTGTGCTACACTGATGCGTATGCAATTTTCAAAAAAAGTCCTATCAAACGGCGTAAGAGTGGTTAGTATTCCAATGCCAGAGAGCCCAACTGTTACCGTCATGGTTTTGGTTGAAGCTGGTTCAAAATACGAGACCAAGGAAATAAACGGAATATCTCATTTCCTCGAGCATTTTGTTTTTAAAGGTACAAGTAAAAGGCCAAAGGCTTCTGACCTATCAAGAGAACTAGATTCTCTTGGAGCTCAATACAACGCTTTTACTAGTCAGGAATTTACTGGTTACTACGCCAAGGCTCACAAGAGTAAGACCGATAAAATTTTTGATATTGTTGCTGACATGTATTTAAATCCAACCTTACCTGAATCTGAGTTGGAAAAAGAGAAGGGAGTTGTTATTCAAGAAATCCATATGTACGAGGACGATCCTGCAAGACACGTTCAGGACCTGTTTTTGGAATTACTTTACGGTGATCAGCCAGCAGGATGGAATGTTGCTGGTACTCCAGAAAAAGTGGCTAGTTTCAATCGTGAACAGCTCATTCAATACCGAAATAAATTTTATGTTGGTTGTGCTACTACAGTTATTATTTCCGGAGGTTTCGAAAATTCAATTTTAGAAAAGGCCGAAGAGGTTTTTAGCACGTTAAATGTTGTAGATAAAACTGAAAAGATTCCGGTCTTAGAGTCTCAATCTGAACCAAAATTGCTTATTAAGCAAAAGGAAACAGACCAGACCCATCTTGTGCTAGGAACTAGAGCTTTTGGAGTGTTTGATAAACGTGTACCTACCTTAAGAGTGTTAAGTGCGATTTTAGGAGCGGGTATGAGCTCGAGGTTGTTTGTTCGTCTGCGCGATGAACTAGGTTTGTGCTATTACGTCGGAGCTACGTCTGATCTTTATACTGACCATGGGA
Organism: uncultured Candidatus Saccharibacteria bacterium; assembly: GCA_964430335.1. Lineage (GTDB taxonomy): Bacteria > Patescibacteriota > Minisyncoccia > Phycocordibacterales > SIBU01 > SIBU01. Next base: position 22,602 of record CAYSEN010000006.1, on the reverse strand, counting down.
TTTTTCAGGTTTCGGTCGGTGCCGACACCTCAAAAGTTTTTGAGGCGATTGAAGCTGTAATTTTAGAATTGAAAAAAATAATCAACGAAGAAGTTCCTAGCGATGAATTGAGAAAAACCAAGGACCTTTTGATAGGGAATATGTATTTGAGTTTGGAATCTTCAGATGAGTTGGCCCAATATTACGGTTCGCAGGAAATTTTAAGGAAGCCGATTAAAACTCCGGAAATTATTGCTAAAGAGGTGGAGTCTGTTACTTCAGAAGATGTCAAAAAACTAGCAAGAGAAATTTTCGTGACTGGAAATTTAAACTTGGCTTTAATTGGACCGTTTAGCGACCAAAAAAAGTTTATAGAAATTTTGAAATTCTAAGCTTCACTCTCTCTGCTTTTGGTGCTAACATGAGGTCGTGAACGACCATAATAAAGATATTCATGTCACTATCAATTCCGGAACTATTGTAAAAACAATAGTGATTTTGTTGCTTTTTGTGCTTCTTTACTATGTTCGGGACTTGTTAATGGTGGTACTGGCTTCTGTGGTGATTGCTTCAGCAATGGAGCCATTTATTGTCTGGTTCGTAAAACATAAAATACCAAGATTACCCTCGGTTATTTTGATGTATTTGGGCGTCGCGGGAATAATTGTGTGTTTGTTTTACTTTTTCCTACCGCCACTATTAGACGATACCTCACATTTTCTAGCATCCGCACCTCATTATCTTGATTCGATTTCATTTTGGGACCCTTTGCAAAGAGAATCATTAAGTGATTCTAAAGTAGCGGTGGCAAGCTTGTCACAAGATTTAACGCAATCAAAACAAGTTGTCTCTGGATTTACTAGCGGTTCAACTATTTCTCAGGTAGTCGAAAATGTCAGAACAGCGGTATCGAGTTTGTCCCAAGGCTTTATTGAGACCTTGAGTTTGGTTTTCGGAGGCATTTTAAGCTCGGTCTTGATTACCGTTTTGTCATTTTATTTAGCCGTACAAGAAGACGGGGTGGCGAATTTTTTGCGATTTGTTATTCCTGATAAGAACGAAAAATACGTACTAGATTTGTGGAAGAGGGTACAGGTTAAAATAGGATTATGGATGCAGGGTCAACTAATATTAGCGGTCGTTGTGGGCTTGCTTGTTTACCTTGTTCTGGCCATATTTGGACCGGCCTTGCATGTCGGTAATCCCTTCCTGCTCGCTTTCTTAGCTGCCGCTTTTGAAACCATACCACTTTTTGGTCCAATTCTCTCAGCCATTCCCGCTGTCACAGCTTCTTACACTGACGGATCGCTTACCACCGCTTTGTTTGTTGTTGGAATTTACTTGATCATTCACCAACTTGAAAACAACCTGATTTACCCGTTAGTTGTAAAAAAGATTGTTGGAGTACAACCAATCTTAGTTATACTCGCCTTGCTCGTAGGATTTAAATTAGCAGGATTTTTGGGAGTACTACTCTCTGTGCCAGCCGCCACGATTTTAATGGAATACTTAAATGATTTACAGAGGGATAAGAAAGTCGCATAACACCAAATTGAAATGTCTAACAAGTTTTACATCACAACTCCCATATTCTATCCAAACGCAAAACCTCACATGGGCCATGCCTACACCACAGTCATGGCGGATATTTTAGCTCGATATCGCAGATTAAAAGGGGATGATGTTTATTTTTTGACTGGGGTAGATGAAAATTCTGAAAAAATTGTAAGGGTGGCAAAATCTCTAGGACAAGATGTGGGTACTTATCTCGATGAAGCCGTGTCCAATTTTAAGAATCTTTACACGGAGGAGAAATTAAACATTTCTTTTGATCAGTTTATCAGGACTTCTGATGAAAAGGTTCATTGGCCAGGTGCCGAGGAGCTTTGGAAAAGATTGGAAAAAGCTCAAGATATCGAACTACGCTCATACGAAGGTCTTTATTGTGTTGGTCATGAGGCGTTTATTACTGAAAAGGATTTAGTCGATGGAAAGTGTCCAGATCACAACGAAGTTCCACAAACTTTAAAAGAGGAAAATTATTTTTTCAAACTTTCTAAATATACCAAACCAATAAAGGAAAAGATTGAAAGTGGGGAATTAACAATCGTGCCAGAAAGCAGAAGAAATGAGATTCTTGCCTTGCTTGAACGCGGGCTTGAAGATGTTAGTTTTTCGAGACCGGCAAGCAAGGTGTCGGTAGGGATTCCGGTCCCAGGTAATCCTAGCCAGAAAATGTATGTTTGGTGTGACGCTCTTTCAAATTATATTTCGGCGCTTGGTTTCGGCACTTCACACGACGATTTATATAAAAAATATTGGGACTCGGAATCCGCACAGAATTTACATGTGATAGGTAAAGACATTCTGCGTTTTCATACTGCAATTTGGCCAGGAATGCTTCTGTCGGCCGGTCTGCCACTACCGAAAAAGATTTTGGTACACGGTTTTATCACTTCGGATGGTAAAAAAATGTCTAAATCTTTGGGCAACGTTATTGATCCTGATCTTCTGATTAAAGAATATGGAGGTGAGGCGGTTCGGTATTATTTAGCTCGACATATAACGCCATTTGAAGACGGTGATATCACTCTCGATAAATTTAAAGAAGTTTATAATGCCAATTTGGCAAACGGTTTGGGGAATTTGGTTAGTAGGGTGATGAAGATGGCGGAAACCTATCTGGATCAACCTGTAAAAATTCCTGAAAACACTATTCCTGAAAGTTTCTTTGAATCACTCGAACATTTTGATGTACAAAAATCGGCAGATGTTATTTGGTATAAAATCACTGAACTTGATGAAACTATTCAGCGAACGGCTCCATTTAAACTGGTAAAAGTTGAAAAAGAGAAGGCTTTGAAGATCATCGAGGATTTGGTTCTCGACGTTTACACGATTGCTCGGATGCTAAATCCGATAATGCCCTTAACCATGGAGAAAATAAAAAAAGCTGTTAAGGAAAATAAAATGCCTAGCGAACCTCTTTTTGCTAGGAAAAATTAGTCCTTAAATTTAATCCGGTGTTTTCTAAGTGGACTTTTGTCCATTGATTTTTCATGTTAGGCTTTGGCCGTTATATGAACAACTTCGACTCATACCACAAAGCCGTTTCCTATATAGAAAGTCTAGGAAATTTACCTCTTTTCGCCGAATATATGAGTTCGGTTACCAAGGTGGAGCCGAAAATTTATCTTGAAAGAATGAATTTCTTTCTTGGTTTACTAGGAAACCCCCAAAATGATTTTAAATTTATCCACGTTACCGGCACATCTGGAAAGGGGACAGTCTCAAACATGATCGCAAGAGCTCTCTTTCTTTCTGGTAAAAAAACAGGACTATTCACTAGTCCGCATGTGGTGACGCCTATAGAAAAGATTCAGGTTGATGATTTGTATATTGATCCAATCGTTTTTTCCGATTTAGTTCAAAGTATTAAGCCTGCAATCGACCAGGCGTATGTTTCTGGTAAATTTGGCAGACCATCTCATTTCGAAATTTATTTTGCTGTGGCGCTTCTATACTTTAAAAAAATGAAGTGTGAGTATGTGGTGCTCGAGGTCGGCTGTGGAGGGAGATTTGATGCTACGAACATCATTAAGTCACCGATTGTTAGCGTTATCACCTGCATTGATTTCGATCACACCGAAATTTTAGGAAAAACACTTAAAAAAATCGCCTATGATAAGGCGGGCATCATAAAGAAGGATTCAAAATTTTTCACGACCGAACAGAGGCCTGTTTTGCTAAAAATGTTTTCTGACATTTCTAAAAAAGTCGGTGCTACTTTCGAAAGTGTGGTAGTTGCAAGTGGCGAAAATCCTAATGAGAAACTAGTGAGGAGGGTAGGAGCGAGTCTAAATCTTTCAAATGATTTAGTTGAAAAAGCAATCAAGACTACGGTTTTACCTGCGCGTTTTGAAAAGATGCAGAGTAATCCTTTGGTAATCATTGACGGCGCCCACAATCGCTCAAAGATGAGTTTTACAATCAATAAGCTAGCTAAAGAGAAATACAGTAAGCTTATATTACTTTGTTCAATCGCCGACAGTAAAGACAGTTTGTCTATTTTAAGTCAGATAATTCCTTTGGCCGACGAAATTATTTTTACGAGGTTTTCTACAAAAGATAGAAAACCAGCTCCACCAATTAGGCTGGTCAAAGAATCAAGGAAATATTTGAAGAAAGGCGTCAGTCCAAAGATTTTTTTAGATTCAAATGATGCTTTGCAATTTGCACTAAAAGTCTCGAAAGAAGGCGATTGTCTTTTGATAACAGGGTCATTTTTCTTGTCAGGCGAGCTTAGGAAGCATTGGATACCAGAAGAGAAGATTCTCGAAAAAAGAAGAAGTTTAGACGTGATATAATTTTTTTATGCCTGAGTTTATAGATATACATTCTCACGTTAATTTCGTTGCTTTTGAAAATGATCGGGATGAAACGATCAGACGTGCTCTAGACGCGAATGTTTGGGTTGTAAATGTCGGAACTCAAAAAGACACCTCTCTTTCCGCCATAAAATTGGCAGAAAAATACGATAAAGGGGTCTACGCAATCATTGGTTTACATCCAGTACACACGAGCAAATCATTTCACGACATTAAAGAGCTTGGCGAGGGAGGGAAGGAATTTACCTCGCGAGGAGAAATTTTAGATAGTACGATATATCGTGCCATGGCAAGTCACCCAAAAGTTTTGGGAATAGGAGAGTGCGGACTAGACTATTACCGGGCGGGGGAATCTTCTGATTGGGCAAAGGAAGAAAAATTACAAAGAGAGGCGTTCGTACAGCAAATCGAGGTCGCCAATAGTGTAAACAAGCCTTTAATGCTCCACGTCAGAAATGGTTCAGGACGATCGGCATACAAAGACGCGCTTGATATTCTAAAATCCCATTCAAAGGTAAACGGTAACTTTCATTTTTTTGCTGGTAATCAAGAAGAAGCAAAAAGTATTCTAGATCAAGGTTGTAACCTGTCTTTTACGGGTGTTATCACTTTTGCTCGTGACTATGACGAGGTCATAAAAATCATACCTATTGATCGCATAATGACTGAGACTGATTCGCCATACGTTAGCCCAGCTCCATTTAGAGGAAAGAGGAATGAACCAGCAAATGTGAGGGAAGTGGTAAAATCCATCGCCAAAATTAAAAATTTAGACATTGAAATTGTCAAAAAAGCCATAATTTCTAACGCTAGCCTATTTTTTAACACGAAATTCAGCTAATTTTTACGACCTCTAATTAAGCCCTAAAAGGGGTTGCATAGACGGAAGCCCTGTGTTAGTCTGTAACCCATGACTCAAACAGACGCAATTGAACAAGCAGAAAATCGTATTTACGAGCTAGGTTTTCATGTTGTTTCTTCAATCCCGGAAGAAAAGCTTCCTGCGGAAGTGACTATAATTAAGGATCTTTTGGAAAGTAATGGGGCAGTAATAATCTCAGAGGAATTTCCAAAACTTCGAGCTTTGTCATATACCATGACCAAGGTTGTTGGTCCAAAGCACCTAAAGTTTGATACTGCTTACTTTGGATGGGTAAAATTCGAAATGAATCCAGATGCAGTTTCTAAGATAAAGAATTCTCTAGAAAGAAACGATAACATAATCCGATTTTTGATAGTAAAGACAGTCAGAGAGAACACCATGACTGCTCCAAAACCACCAGCATTTAAGGCCGATTCTAAAGGTGTCGCTACAGGCGAAATACCAAAAAACAAAGAGGTAACTCCTATTTCTGAAGCCGAGTTGGACAAGACCATTGATTCCCTCATGGTAGAATAAAAATATGTATCTCAACAAAGCGATCATTATTGGTAATATCACAAGAGACCCAGAAATAAGGTCTCTGCCGTCAGGGATACAGGTTTGTAGTTTAAGTGTTGCCACTAATCGTGTTTGGAAGGATAGAGACGGCAACAAGAAGGAACAAGCTGATTTTCATAACGTAGTGGTCTTCGGTAAACAAGCAGAAACAGCTGGTCAGTATTTAAAGAAAGGTCAGTCGGTTCTAGTAGAAGGAAGAATTCAGACCAGAAGTTGGGATGACAAGGACGGCCAAAAGAAATATCGAACTGAGATTGTTGCAGATCGCGTGCAGTTCGGACCAAAGGCTGGTGCAGGAGGGGGAAGTTCATATTCAGGAGGAAGTAGTTCAAAATCTGAATCGCAAGCACCTGAGAAGTCCGATTCACCTAGTGGTATTGAGTACCCAGCAGATGAAATTAACCCAGAAGATATACCGTTTTAGTAAAAATTATCAAAAATCAATTATCAATTTTCGCAAAATTCAAAGTTACTCCGATGAAACAATGCTATTTTTCACAAAATAATATCAAGTACATAGACTACAAGGATGTGGAGCTTTTAAAGAAGTTTCTTAATCCTCACGCTCGAATGCTTGGCCGAAAGAAGACTGGTGTTACTGCCAAGAACCAGAGAAAGCTAGCCGAAGCCATCAAACGCTCACGCTTTATGGGACTCCTACCTTTTGTTTCAAGATAAGAAAAAAGCCCCAAGACCGTAGGTCTTGGGGCTTTTTTCTTACAAGAATCCTAAACATAAACAAAACTCCCTCGAGGCCATGGCCTCGAGGGAGTTTTGTTTATCTAATTTCTAAGTCCTAATTACTAACGTCTAGTTAACTCTTTCCACGTATTCTCCGGTCTCAGTGTTGATTCGGATTACTTCACCTTCGTTTATGAATAGAGGAACGTTAATGACTGCTCCAGTTTCGAGTTTTGCTTGTTTGGTCCCACCCTTTGCGGTATCACCTTTCACTGCTGGGGGAGCTTCAACAACTTTTAACTCCACCTTGATAGGAAGTTTGAATCCAACATGTCTTTCCTGGAATGATAAAATCTCAACGATTGTATTAGCCTTAAGGAATTTACCCTGTGGACCAACTTGCTCCTCCTTCATTGAAAATCTCTTTGAAGGGTCATTTGGCTCTGAGAAAAAGAACTCACCTCGATTGTTGTAAAGGTATTTTGCTTCTCTTGAGTCGATTTCAGCCTCTTCCACCTTTTCAGACACGTGGAATGAAATTTCCTTTACTGAACCCGTGATAAGGTTCTTTAACTTGGTAGCGTTTACTGGCTTTCTCTGTTGCTTGCGAAATACGTGTGAAGTTAGAACTTCGTAGGGTTCGCCTTCATATACGATGTATTTTCGCTCCTTAATTTCGTTGTATTCGAGTAATGACATGGGGCTTTAGAAACTTACTACTAATGGCCGAAATTCTAGCCTATTGCGACCTTAAAGGCAAATTTTTGGGTTGAGAATCTCTCTCATCTTAACGTAGTAAGTCAAACCCCAAATGGGGTTCGGAGCGCGACGGCGCGAGATTTCAGGGGTTTCGTAGCAACGAAAACCCCGTACCATTTGAGGTTTGGCTGCGGAGTCTTTACTCTTCAATGGTGGCCTTCTCAGCTTCAGGCATGCTTAAGGTGTCGCCATCCTTCAATCTTTTTTTAATTTCCTTCAGAATTTCCTCTGAAACTTTCTTATTTTCTTTTAGGAATTGTCTTGTTGCGTCATAACCTCTTCCAAGTTTTAGATTTTCGCCCTTCTTGTCGGTAGGGATGTACTCGTAAGACATTCCGGACTTTTTCACAAATCCCATTTTTTCTCCGAGTGCTATTAGCTCTCCTTCGCGTGAGATACCCTCGTTGTACATAAGGTCAAATTCAGTCTGTTTAAACGGAGCGGCTACTTTGTTTTTAACAACTTTTACGCGGATTCTGCCTCCCATGATTTCTTCGCCCTTTTTAATCTGAGCTATACGACGAATATCTAGACGAACTGACGTGTAGAATTTCAAAGCCTTTCCACCTGGAGTGGTCTCAGGATTGCCGAACATAACCCCGATTTGCATGCGGATTTGGTTTATGAATATGACTATGGTTTTACTTTTGGCGACAATGGCGGTCAGTTTTCTTAATGCCTGAGACATTAGACGAGCCTGCTTTCCAACGTGCTGTGCTCCCATATCACCCTCGATTTCGTCTTTTGGGGTCAAAGCTGCAACAGAATCGATAACAATAACGTCTATTTTTCCCGATCGGACCAAAGATTCAACAATTTCCAGTGCCTGCTCACCTGTATCTGGCTGTGATATGAGAAGTTCGTTGATTTTTACACCGAGCCTCTTCGCATACTCAGGGTCCATAGCATGTTCAGCGTCAATGAATGCACAGATCCCGCTTTTCTTTTGGGCTTCAGCGATTACGTGGAGTGATAGGGTGGTTTTTCCTGAAGATTCAGGTCCGAAAATTTCAATTATTCTTCCTCTAGGTAATCCTCCCACACCAAGAGCGGCGTCTAGACCGATTGAACCCGTGGAGATAGCGTTTACATCTACCTTAGGCTTGTCCCCGAGCTTCATGATAGAGTCTTCGCCGAATTTTGTTTTTATTGCTTCCAGAGTGTCTTCTATATTTGCTCCGACTACCTTCGCCTCCTTTTCCTTCTTTGGTTTTCCGAATGCCATAAAATAGTAATTAGATATTAGTAATTAGGTAAATTATAGGGGATTTAAAAAATATTTCTATTGACTCCTACGAACGGCATGTTTTATAAAGTTGTTATATTTTAACATCAGAACTTAAACGACGGTTTTTAATTTTGCCGTAAAAGTATCCTAATTAATCTTAACGGTAGGGGAGCTCGTGGCTGTATTTTCTTCAGAATTCTTCGTGTTGTAGACAACA
>CAYSEN010000006.1:6861-13809 GCA_964430335.1 uncultured Candidatus Saccharibacteria bacterium | reverse complement strand
GGTAGGGGAGCTCGTGGCTGTATTTTCTTCAGAATTCTTCGTGTTGTAGACAACACTAATATTTTTTTCGGTTTTTTTACCAAATCGATCCTGAGCTTTGACTGAAATTATGTTGTAGCCATCAAGTAGTAAAATCTTTTCTCTAAAATCACCCTTAGAATCAACGAAAATGGGGGAATCGTTTAAGGATATGTACGCGATGTTTTTTGCGTTTCCTTCGATTATCACCGCTTCGGTTTGAACACTTGATCCATCTTTCGGTTCAAAAAAAGTTATGCGGGAGCCTTCTATGTAATCTTTTGATTGCCAGTAGGCATAAAAACCTACAAGGATTACTATGAGCGTGGTTAATACTATGCCAATTATTCTTTTTGTCGTCTGGTCCATTTGAGTTTAGGCAACATTTTCAGGGTTCTCATCCGGAGCGGGGTTTTCTGTACTCTCGGCACCGATTACCTCTCTAGGTCTTGCTCCATCAGCGGCTCCGATTACACCCTTTTCCTGTAGCATATCAACCAGTCTGGCAGCTCTTGAATATCCAATTCTAAGTTTTCTCTGAAGATAAGAGGTGGAAGCTTTCCCAGCTTTTAGCACTTCTTCCTTGGCCTGTTCGTACATATCGTCTTCTTCAGATCCTCCGTCTTCATCACCAAAGCTAGACTCGAATATGGCATTTTTGCCTGCCACCGCTTCAGGAGTGAGGTTCAGTTCGGTAGGTACACCACCGTCGTAATTTTCCTTAAGATAATTAACAACCTTTTTTAACTCAGTTTCACTAATATAGGCGGACTGTATACGCTGAGGTTTCGACATTTCGCTTCCCAAAAAGAGCATATCTCCAGCGCCAAGCAATTTTTCCGCACCTCCGGTGTCTAGAATCGTTCGTGAGTCTATTTGTGAGGACACTTGTAGGGCTATTCTTCCTGGAATATTGGCCTTAATTAAACCCGTAATAACGTTAACCGAAGGTCTTTGCGTTGAAAGTATGAGATGAATACCAACAGCTCTACTCATTTGCGCCAACCTTACGATAGCCGCCTCCAATTCTCTAGGGTAGGTGGACATAATATCGGCTAGTTCATCAATTACTACTACTATGTAGGGCATCAATTCAGGAATTTTCACTTCTTCACCTTCATCACCCTTTCTTTCCTCCAGCCTCTTTAGCTCCGGTGCCAGCACGTTTTTATGATAGGACTCTATATCTCTAACTGACTCAGATTCTAGAATGTCATAGCGTCTATCCATTTCTTTGGCCGCCCATTTAAGTGCCAAAATAGCTTTCTTGGCCTCAGTGATTACAGGAGTTAATAGGTGGGGAATTTTGTTGTACAAAGTTAGCTCGACTCTCTTCGGGTCGATCATGATAAATTTAAGATTTTCTACTGGGTTTCTGAAAAGTAGTGAAGTGATAATGGTGTGAATCGTAACTGATTTACCTGAACCTGTCGTTCCGGCAATCAAGAGGTGAGGCATTTTCGCCAAGTTCGAGAAATATGATTTTCCAGAAATACCTTTTCCAAGCGAAATAAGAAGAGGTTTTTCAGATTTTTGGTATTCCTCGTTGGCCAAAAGTGTAGCTAGACCAACCGTAGACTTTGTTGAGTTTGGAATTTCAATTCCAACCAAGGATTTTCCAGGAATTGGAGCCTCGATTCTTAGTGGGTGTGCTGCCAGAGCAAGAGACAGGTCGTTTTGTAGGGCGACTATTTTCGAAAGTTTGACTCCTTCGGCAGGTTTTAGCGCGTATCTTGTTACTGACGGACCAATAGAAATCTCGTCCATCTCAACATCAATTCCGAAGTTCTGGAGCGTTCTCTTTATGATGTTTTTATTTGCATTTATATCTCCAACAACCGCCTTTCCTTTATCCTTTTCAAGGAGTGAAAGTGGGGGAGGGTTGAAAACCTTTCCCAGATTCTTAAGGAAGGAAGGAGCGGTCTTTTTATCGAAATCCATCCCACCTTCATCTTCTGTGATTTTAGGTTCAATTTTTGGTTTTTTACGGTCCAGTCTTTCTTTCTCTTTTTGTTCGTATGATGCATTATCAACCTCTCTTTGGTCCTCAGATTCCTGTTCCTGCAGTCTTGCTACCGCACTTACAGCCTCATACATATCGTCCTTATCTTTCTTTGCCTGTCTCTTTGAAAACAATTCCCTGAACCAGTTAAAGAAAGAATCAATGGCGATTCCAGATTCAAAAATCACAATAACGGAAATTACAAAAATCGCTCCAAGAATAATTACACTTGCCTCCTTATCAAAAAGTTTGATGGCGGGGTTTGAAACAAGTCTGCCAAGCATACCTCCCTGGATCGGAAAAAAAATATCGATTATGCCAAGTCCGGAAAGCAAAAAAGTCAGCGCGCTGATTATTTTTACTAAAGGAAATTTTTTGGTTACAGACATTATTGAGGCGATACCTAACATTGCGAAAATAAGTGGCAGTAAAAAATACCCAAGTCCTAACATGTATTTAAATCCAGCAAACACCTTTTCACCAACCACTCCTGCCTTACCAAGAGATGCTAAAACTAATATCGTAGTGGCTACAAAACAGGTAATTGCTATCACACCTTTTTGTGTGCTTTCAGGTATATCACCCCAAGCTGTTGTTGATCCATTTTTGTTACTTTCTTTCGGTTTTTTAGACATAAAAATATAGAGAAATATGCTAAGTATAATAACACATTTTGATTTAGAAACGGCCAGAATAGGGCCGTGTTTCTGTGTAAATTATTTTTAAACACAAAATCGAAATAAGGGACAGTTTACAATTAAAGACATTGAGCTATAGTTACTAGTAAGAAATTTAAGGGACTAGAAAATCAATTTAAAAAGTATAAAGGACAAAGAAAAGACACATGGAAAACAAAAAGGACACAGTGTCACCATTCAGTCATCACAATTCCAAAAATAGCCTTATTTTTAAACTCTTTGAAAAGGACAGTTATTTGCTTTTTGTATACCGCAAGATGGAGAAAATAACCTCAGCATTTTATCTGGTCAGCTCTTTGCTCCCAGATCTCGAGCCTATTAAATACTGTGTTAGAAACGATTGTGTGGGTGCACTTGAGAGCATACTTTCACTGACTCCTGGTGAGGTTTCCAAAACTGAAAGGCTCTATGCTTTAGGTGTTAAACTTGCAAAACTTTCCAGTCAGCTCGACGTGTTATTTGTGTCCGGCCTTGTGTCAGAAATGAACTTTAGGATTTTGAAAAACGAACTCGATTTAATGCTAGAAAATATCGCTTTTGATCAGACGAGTGAAAACATTACTGTAGGTAAAAAGGTCACAGTTGGCCGAGATTTTTTTGGAGTCAATCCTGATCAATTTATTCCTGGTTACTCTCAAGAAGTATCTGATGTGTCGGCCGGCATGAATTCTGAAAATGAAGGACACCTTGTTTACACATGGTCAGACGCCGTTAAGGTGCAATCGGAAATTGTTAAAAGACAGATAAAGGATAGAGGTCATAAAAAGGACAGCTCGGAATCCTCAGTTATATCGGACAAAGGACATTTCGATACTTCTAGTAGTACTGTAGATCGTCAGTCGATAATTATAGATACATTGAAGGTTAAGGATAGGCTTACTGTTAAGGATTTTTCGGCGCTAATAAAAGGTGTAAGTTCGAAAACTATTCAAAGAGAGCTCCTGAAATTGGTGTCTGCTGGTGTCCTTAAGAAGGAGGGGGAAAGACGTTGGAGTCGCTATTCTTTAATTTCAGCCTAATTTTAAGTTTCTACATAAAAGGACATAGGCTCAAAAAAGGCGTCATTTTTGATGAAAAATGACGCCTTTTGGTATCAATTTTCTTCATTTTTATCGCTATTTTTTGATGTATTTATTAAGCGGATTCTTAGTTTAGGCCCAGCTTAAATGAATTGACTAAAAGGGGTGACCTGTGCGATACTAGCCCGGTGGATTATATAAGGGTTAACGCCCCGAATTAGCCGTAATTTCCAAGGCCAAATTCGCAGTTATCCACATATGATTTTTTGCAGGTTATCTCTAAGGAGTTATAATTGCTCAAGGTGGGTGAAATGTTACTAGGTTATTTATTTAATTTAGTTTAACTTTGACCTCATCGCTTTCAGATAATCGGTAAGAATGACGGTTGTTTTACCGTCTAGTTGCATAAAGGAAATACGTCTGAACTTTGAAATTTAAATAGCGATCTAAAATTCTGAAACACATTTTTCTTCTACTCAGTTTACTGTTGTACTCAGACCAAATCTCACCAACTAGCTTGAAAGACTCGTGTCGATTTTATGAGGCTTTCGAGATTAGTGAAATAAAGAATAGAAAGTTGTTTCAAAAATTAATTTTTTGAAACAACGATTCAGTAATGTTCAAAATTTTCTATTTTAAGTCGAAATCGAAATTTTGAACTAAAGCATAATTTCTCATCAAAATTATTAGCTTTATTCGTTAAAAAAATTGATCGGGGAATTATTAATTAGCAATTACAATTATTTATGTATCAGACAAAATCTAAAACAAAGAGATTTGTTGCAGGTTTGCTCGGTGCCTCATTGGCATTAAGTTTTGCTTTCGCGGTTACCGTGAAGGCTGACACCGTTTCAGACCTTACATCACAGATCAACAGCTTGCTTTCAACTATCGCTTCACTTCAGGCAAAGCTAGCAACCGTACAGGGTGGTTCAACCACTGGCGGTACAGCTACAGGTTATTCTTTCTCATCTGATCTTCAGGTAGGAAGTAAAGGTGCTGATGTTATGAATCTTCAAAAGGTTCTAAACATGAGTGCTGACACACAAGTAGCATCTTCAGGAGCTGGTTCTCCTGGAAACGAGACATCAACTTTCGGTCCTGCTACAAAGGCAGCCGTTATTAAGTTCCAGAAGAAGAACGGTGTTTCAGGAACAGGTTACGTTGGTCCAAAGACACGAGCTGTCTTGAACTCAATGTCATCAGTTTCAACAAATACTGGTTCAACAAATAACAACGGTGGTACTGTTACTCCAGTTCCAGCAGGAACAGGATTGTCAGTTTCAAGCCCAGTACAGCCAGCAGTTACTATCGCTCCATACAAGGCAACTCGAGTTCCTTTCACTAAGGTTACTTTGACAGCCGGAAATGATGGCGATGTTACTGTAAACTCAATTACAGTTCAGAGAACAGGTCTAGCAAATGACTCTGTATTCTCAAGTATCGTTCTTCTAGATGAGAACGGACTTCAGATCGGAACATCAAAGACCTTCAACTCTAACCATCAGACAAACGTAGGTGATCCTATTGTTGTTCCACGAGGCACATCAAGAACACTTACAGTTGCTGGTAACATGGAAACAACAGCACAAGGTTACGCTGGACAAGTTGCAACCCTATCAATTGTTGGAATTAACACTTCAGCAACTGTTACCGGTTCACTTCCTATCGTAGGTGCCGCACAGACAATCAACGAAACATTGTCTCTAGGAACCGCTACTTTGTACGTTTCTCAGTATGACCCAGCTTCAAACCTAACCAAGAACATTGGTGATACAGGAATCAAATTCTCTGGTATCAAGGTTACAGCAGGTACAAGTGAGGATGTTACACTTTGGTCAGTTCGATGGAATCAGACTGGATCAGCTAGCGCAAGCGACCTTACAAACGTCGTTACAGTTCTAGAGGGTACTTCTTACCCAACCACTCTTTCAACTGATGGTAAGTACTACACAACAATCTTCCCAAGCGGAGTTGTTATCCAGAAAGGTTTCTCAAAGGAACTTTACATCAAGGGTGATATCGTAGGTTCAGGTTCAGCAAACAGAACTGTAGAGTTTGATCTTTACAATGCTTCTGACATCTACCTATCAGGTAATACCTACAACTTCGGTATTACACCAACAGCTAACTCAACTGGTACTCTAACTTCTACTTCACGTTCAAAGTTCACAACTTCAACCCCATTCTACGGAGGTTCAATTGTAACTATCAACGCAGGTACAGTTACAACTATCAGTAAGTCATCTTCAGCAGCTCCTGCATCAAACATTGCAGTGAACGTTCCAAACCAAACTCTCGGTGCTTACGATGTAGACATCAAGGGTGAGCCAATCTCAGTTCAATCAACCGTATTCCACTTTACAGGTTCATCTGCAAGCCTAGGTGCTCTAACCAGCGTCTCTCTTGTAGACAAGAACGGTTCAATTGTGGCAGGTCCAGTTGATGCTGTCTCTGACTCAAGCGCACACTACAAAGTAACATTCACAGATACTGTTACTTACCCAGTAGGCGTTGGAACATACACATTGGTTGGTAAATTGCCAACCACATGGACAAACGGTTCAACCATTACAGCTTCAACCACTCCTTCATCAGACTGGTCAACAGTTAAGGGACAGATCACAGGTAACACTTTGACTCTAACCAACGCTGTGTTCTCAATGAACGCTATGACTGTTCGAAGAGCTGCATTGGCAATCGCCGCTGCTCCAAACCCAGCCGCACAGATTGTGGTTGCAGGTACAAAAGACTTTACCTTCTCAAACTTCCAGTTTGACGCTACACAATCAGGTGAAGATGTACGAGTTTCTACAATTCCTACACACTTGACCTTCTCCGGATCTGGAGCACTTGCAAGCGATGTTAGTTCATGCCGCTTGTTCGATGGTTCAACCGCTCTTACAACCGGTTCAAATGTTGTAAACCCAGCTAGCGGAGATGCAACCGGTACGGCATATACCTTTACTCTTGACCAAGCTCTTGTAATTCCTAAGGGAATCGTCAAGACTATTGCAGTCAAGTGTAACGTGTCAGGTGCTGCTTCAGCTTTCGTCGGTCACTGGGATATGACTACAACTGATGTTGGAACAACCCTTGCAGTTACAGGCGTAACTTCAACTGGTACTGTTACAGCAACAGGAAGCGCAACTGGTCTATCTATGACTGTTGGTTCAGCTACTCTAGCTGCAACTGGTGATACTTCAGGAAC
>CAYSEN010000006.1:0-6761 GCA_964430335.1 uncultured Candidatus Saccharibacteria bacterium | reverse complement strand
TATCTATGACTGTTGGTTCAGCTACTCTAGCTGCAACTGGTGATACTTCAGGAACAGCCTACAAGGTTGTTGCTGCAAACTCTTCAGGTGCTACTGTAGCAGCCTACAGATTCAAGGCTTCAAATGATGATATTGATCTAACTAGAATTGTTCTAACTTTGACCAATACAGCATCAAGCTCGGCTTCTGACCTTACAATGGTACACATCTTTGATGGTGCTACTGAGGTTGGTCAAGCTACATTCACAGGAGGAAACAACTACGCAACTTCAACCCTAACCACTCCTGTTAGACTACTTCGAGACACTGACAAGATTTTGACTATCAAGGCTGACTTGGCCGCAATTGGTCAATCATCTTCAGTAACAAAGTCAGGTCACTTGATTAACATCGATATCGATACTAACGACACTGCCGGTACCTACGGAACAGGCGTTGGTTCAGGTATCAAGGTTAACTCTTCAGGCAGTACTTCAATTGCAAGTACAGGTCTAAGAGTATTCAAGTCATATCCAACTCTTGCACAGGATACTTTGACATCATCAGGTCTTACTTCAAACGTACCACTATTGAGATTCAAAGTTACTGCTGACAGCCACGGTGCAGTAAACATTGCCAAGTTCTTGGTAAACCTAGCTACATCATCTGTCACTGTAAGCGGAGTTAACGTATTTGCCTTCACCGATTCTTCATACTCACAACCTCTATCAGGTGTGAACAGTGGAGGTCAGTTGATGCAAACAGCCGTAAACACTGCTACTTACGCAAGCAGTCCAAATATTGCAATCTACCCTCAGACAGTTGCTGGCGCTACAACAACCATTCAGGTTGCTGCTGGTTCAACAATGTACTTCGAGGTTAGAGCAAGCACAGTTACACCAGCTTCAGGTGCTACAAACTACAACGTAGTTACAATCTTGAAGGGTGATACTGCATACCCACTAGTAAACAACACATATTACATGTCAACTGTTGCTGGTAACGATGCAGGAAGCAACTCTGCTCTAAACGCATTCATTTGGTCACCAAACTCAACAACTACACCTTCAGTGAACGATGTTGATTGGACAAACGGATACGCTCTACCAGGCTTGCCATCAAACGGTCTAAGCCAGAGCCGATCAAACTAAGCTCCTTGTGATTCTTGCTCGGTTAACACTGAGTTAGGATGAGCTAGCAAAACCCCATCTCGCCTTGCGAGATGGGGTTTTTGCTTTTGCTTTTTGATTTGTCTATCTAATCTCGGCTGGCCGAGGTGTTCTTTATTTTTCTTGATTAGAAAGTTCTGTTTCTGTACAATGAGACAATGAAAATTTCGAAAAAAATAATTGGCATTTTGCTTACAGTGGTGCTGGTCATCTGTTTGGTCGTTTATATTTATCGTGACTTAAGAGGGCATGACAAGGTGTTGCTTGAAAATAGTATGGTAGGAAAGGAGAGCCTTGAAACTGAGACATCAAAACCAGTCGAGGTTGTTAAGTCACAGGACATCAGAAATGAGGTAATTGAGGTCAGTAATAAAATGGAGGTTAAAGAAATACCTCTGCCTGAATTGGACCAAAAAATAGTTAACTCAAAAAAGTTGGACCAGAAGTTTTTTGAGATTGCTACCAAAAATATCAATGATTTAACCTCCAGTCTTAAAGAGGATCCGAACAGCGAAGAGGATTGGCTAAGGTTGTCCTTGATTAGAAAGATGATAGGGGATTATTCTTCTTCAATTGAAATTCTAAAATACGTAACAAAAAGATGGCCAAAAGACTACGTTCCTTACAGTAATTTAGCCGACATATATCAATTCTACGCCAAGGATAAAATACTAGCCGAAGAGAACCTTCTGAGAGTAATAGAGCTAAAGTCAGATTATCCTGATTCTTACCAGAATTTGTACCTGTTGTATACAACGGATTATAGCGAAAAGAAGCCTAAGGCATTAGACATTTTGGTTAAAGGTCTGGAAAATAACCCACACAGTAGCGATATTATGGTTACAATTGCTAGATATTACCGAACAAATAAAGATTACGATAATGCAAAAAAGTATTATAATATGGCAATAGATGAGGCTAAGTTAATCAAGAGTAAAGATCTTGAGGATTCTGTGAAAGCAGAGCTATCTGAATTAAAATAGTAATACATGAGAAACTCATATAAAAAGGATTTTTTTAGATTCGCATTCGGCTTCATTAGCATTGTATCCTTTGGATTCGTGGTCTTGCTCGGCGTCGGTTTCTATCAGGTGGAGGTCGTGGATCGGGCTAATCTGTCTAATGGGGAAGCCGTTGCCCAGTAGTTCTTAGACCGTTTTTGACAATACTTAAATAATAAGTATACTTCATCTTACAAGGCCAAAGACAGTGGGGAGTCGCAAGACATAACGCCCACCTAGGTTTTGACGGTTTAACCGTCACTCCTATATTTACGCCTTTTAAAAGGTCGCGTTTGGTATTAAAAAATACTAATTTGTTTAAATTATGCCTATTTCAAGAGAAAAGAAGAAAGAGGTCTTAGAAAAATTGAAGACTGTTGGAAGTGCAAAAGCTATGGCCTTTGTAAATTTCCACGGTCTAACAGTAGCTAATGTTACTGAATTTAGAAGGGGTCTAAAAGCTGCAGGAGTATCATATTTTGTAGCTAAAAAAACTCTGGCCAAGAAAGCTCTAAATGAAGCTGGTATTGGTGGCACAATCCCTAATCTCCCAGGAGAGCTAGGTATTGCATACGGGGAAGATGCAACAGCTCCAGCTAGAGAAGTTTATTCTTTCCAAAAGAAATTTGAGAATAAAGTCTCATTAACCGGAGGTGTATTTGAGGGTAAGTTTATTGGGCTTGAGGAAGCAAAGGCTTTGGCACTTATTCCTGGAGTTCAAACTCTACGAGCTCAGTTTGTTAACCTTATCAATTCTCCGATTCAGGGTTTTGTTATGGCCCTAAACGAGGTTGCTAAAAAGAAAGCTTAATTAATAATTAAAATTATACCTATGGAAGAAACAAAAGTTGAAATTCCAGCAAAGTTTAAGTCAATTGTAGAATCAATTGAAACTATGTCAGTTCTTGACCTAAACGAGTTGGTAAAATTACTAGAAAAGAAGTTCGGTGTTTCAGCAGCAGCTGTTGCTGTTGCCGCTCCAGCAGCCGGAGGTGCAGCCGCAGGAGGTGAGGAAAAGACCTCATACAACGTAGAACTTAAAGATGGAGGTGCTCAGAAAATCGCCGTCATTAAGATTGTAAAAGAAGCCCTAGCCTTGGGTCTAAAGGAAGCTAAGGATCTTGTAGACGGAGCTCCAAAGATGCTAAAGGAAGGTATGAAGAAGGAGGATGCTGAGAAACTAAAGAAGGATATTGAAGCCGCTGGAGGAAAGGTTGAACTAAAGTAAAACTTTAATTCAATTTTTCCGGAGGTGCAGATTTTGACGAACTACGGCAAATATGCAAAGGAGGAATATCTGAATCAACCAAAAACCATACGAGATATCGTATGGTTTTTAGTTTTAAAAAAACAGCCTGACTTAGGCTGTTAAGGTTATTCTTTGGGATCAGCGGACGGCTTTGCGGCTTGCCTTGCTAGGCCGTCTTTTAAAGGTGAAGAGTAAGTGGTCAGTGCACGCACTTTTCACCTCTTCAAAATCGAGACCACAACAATCGGCCACCATTTCAACGATTGCACGAGGGTCACTTAGGTTTACGTTATGGATCCGGTATTTGTCATCCTTGATTCTTCCCGGGCCATTGTAGATAAAGCTGTTCTTATTGCTTGGACGACAAAAGGCAAAGGTGTTATGTAACTTGCTATACGAGAGGCTGTCTCCGGGCATGAGTTTTGTTGATACCCACGCTTCCTCGCCGTTCACTTGTTTCTGTATTTTCATGATCAGCACTTGAACTTAGCTTAAACTATCATTTTTTGCTGTTTTGTCAAAAAATGTGTTAGCCTAACCTAACTCTACACTAGAAAAGTGGTTATTCTGCAACTAGCTTTTTTCCTTACTTTTCATTAAGCTACTAGCACCCTAAACCTAATATAAAATCATTTCGATGGAAATATTATCAAAACTCTGCGGTAGCGAGGCCAAAGTAAAAATAATGAGACTGTTCCTTTTTAACCCGGATCAGGTTTTTAGTTCTGCTGAGATTTCCAACCGAGCAAAGGTTTCAGCTCCGTCTGTACGCCATGAAATTGATATCTTAAAAAAGATCGGTTTGATCAAAGGTAAGCAGTTTTTTAGTACCCCGGCTGTGACAGTAGTAAAGAAAGGTAAAAAAATATCGCCCAAAAAGAAGAAAGAAGGGGGTTGGCAACTAGACCCATCATTTCCTTACATGTCAGCCTTGAAAGCACTTCTAATTGATACTGTTTTAGTAAAATACGCTGATATTGTAAAAAGGTTGGGAAGTGCTGGGAAGATCAAGTTGGTTGTGATTTCCGGTGTATTTATGCACATGGATGAGACTCGTGTTGACCTTTTTGTTGTAGGTGACTTTATGCGTTTCCCGGTTTTAGAGAATGTGATCAGAGGCATAGAGTCTGAGATAGGGAAGGAGCTGAGATACGCTGCTTTTGAAACCGAAGATTTTAAATACCGATTAAGCTTGAGAGATAAGCTGGTAAGAGATGTCTTTGATTACCCTCATAAAATTATCTTCGACCGCCTGAATTTACAATACAAGGCCTAGGTTTGTTATCCACAATACGGGCACTCTTATCTGTGGAGGTGTTATAATTACAGAGGAAATTAAGTTTGAATTGGGTCGATTAGATCGACACTATTTATAATTATAAGTTAATAATTTTATTCATATGATTCAAAATTGGAGCGACGTTATTCGAGGATCTTTTTACGATATTTGGCGAGGTTTTGTTGATTTTGCGCCAAGACTGATTTTTTCAGTAGTTATTTTTATTGTAGGTTGGTTCGTTGCTAATTTGCTTTCGAAAGTCATTGCTCAGATTATAAAATCTATCAAGGTTGACCATGCTTTGCGTAGCGTACAGGCAGACCTTTTATTAAAGAAGGCTGGCTTTGAATTGGATTCCGGTGCCTTTATCGGAGGACTCGTAAAATGGTTTGTAATCGTAGTATTTTTGGTAGGTTCGTTCGGAGTTTTGGGATTAAATCAGGTTACCAATTTTCTACAGCAAGTAGTGCTATTTTATTTGCCACAAGTAATAGTCGCTTCTTTCATGATCTTGGTCGCAGCGGTTATTGCTGAGGCAGTTCAAAGAGTGGTTTCAGGTGCCGCGGTTGCGAGCGGAATTAAATCAGCAAATTTTGCGGGTTCAATCGCAAGATGGGCTATTTGGATTTTCGGTATATTGGTAGCGCTATCACAGTTGGGAGTCGCCGCACCTTTGATTCAGACTTTGTTTACAGGAGTGGTCGTAGCAATTTCAATCGCACTTGGTTTATCTTTCGGTCTAGGAGGTCAGCAGGCCGCATCGCAGTTTATCGAAAAAGTTCGACAAGAAATTTCCGACAGAAGTCATCACTCATAAAAATTTAAACCAAGAAAAAACCACCTATAAAAAGGTGGTTTTTTCTTGGTTTCTTATCCACTTTCACTAAACCCGTTGACATTATTTATGTTCCATATATACTTACTGGCACTGATAGATATGTTAAAAAACCAACAGCAACAGCGGACTAAATAAAGCCATTATATGGCCTTGTTTAGCACCCGCTTAGCAAAAGCGGTTTTTTGTTTCCAGAGAGACTGATGTTTGAAAATTGAATTCTGTCACGACGAAGACGTTAGTGTTAGTGTTGGGTCTTTTCAAGCGTCGGAGACAGAGCTTTGTATATGTTAGATCATGTACAGGCAAAACTTATCGTTTTTGTTGAGAAAACGATAAGATAACAGGTAAAAAATTGTTACATGAATTGATTTTATGTAACAGAATTAAATATCTTGTAGATGTAAAAGTCTGCGAGAACAAGTGGTTTATTTTAACAAGCGATGTTCTTGGTTTTCCAAAAACAAGCGCGGTTGAAATATGAGGTTAGTGGAGAAGTGGTTCTCTGTTAACCAATATAAATTTCCTAATAGGAAATTTAAGAGCATATGGTGGATGCCTTGACTCCAATAAGGCGATGAAGGACGCAGCGAGGCTGCGATAAGCTACGGGGAGGTGCCTAGCAACCGTTAATCCGTAGATTTCCGAATGGGGAAACCCAATCTGCTTTGCAGATTATTCTTTGCGCAAGCTTAGAATGCATACCCAGGGAAGCAAAACATTCTAGTACCTGGAGGAAAATAGAACAATTGTAATTTCCTTAGTAGCGGCGAGCGAAACGGAAAGAGCCCAAACTCGACCTTAATCGTACGGCGGATTTATCTTCCGTGCGATTAAGGTCGGGGGTTATAAGGCAGTAACATCGGTATTCATACCGAAAAGAGTTACAAAGTATTTTATTAGTGGAAGTATCTGGGAAGATACACAGAATAGGGTAATAGTCCCGTACACGAAAATAAAATATCTCTTTTGTTACTGTTCTTGAGTACTTCGAGACATGAGTAGCTCGGAGGAATTCACCGGGACTAACCGGTAAGGCTAAATACTTTTGGAGATCGATAGTGAACGAGTACCGTGAGGGAAAGGTGAAAAGAACCCCGGTGAGGGGAGTGAAATAGACCTGAAACCATATGCTTACAAGGAGTCGGAGCGGTGTTGCACAAAGTTCGCAAAAACTTTGTTAATTTTGTGCAACACCGTCACGGCGTGCCTATTGAAGAATGAGCCAACGAGTTGATCCATGCGGCGC
>CAYSEN010000005.1:49420-56408 GCA_964430335.1 uncultured Candidatus Saccharibacteria bacterium | reverse complement strand
AAGTGTGGTTTGACTTTAGTGGTGAGTATATAAAAGCTGACGAATTGATCGTGAGGCAGTTGATAGCAATATACAAGTAAAACCGTTGCGAGTATCAAATTCCGCTGTGTTTGAGAATACCATTTAGTATTACTCCTGTAGGAAGAGATATTCATAATCCTAAGGAAATTGTAGATACTTTAGTAATGTGTGATAACGTAGAAGTAATGAAATTCACTATAACTCATCGGATATCAATAGCTGCAATTGTTGTTCCAGCTGTGCTTGCTATTTTATTTAATAATGACGCAGCCAAGACAAATGTTAATGGTAGTGGGAATGCGATAGCCGTTGGAGCAAATGCAAATGCGATAGTCAACAATTTTCATCCCATAGAGAGACATATGAGTAATGAAAAGTGGCACGAAATTCAATCCATGATGAATGTAAGAGGTTTTACAAAAGACAAGACAATCAACGTTACGATTAGTAATATCGATAGTGAAAAAAATGCGTATGCAAATGAAATTGTAGAGAAGTTGAATTTAGAAGGTTTTAAAACAAATCCTGAAGGACCTGGGTCAACGTTTTCTGACGTTCCGTTCACTGGAATTGAGTATTACTATGATCAGTACAAAAATCAAATCATTGTTGTAGGTGAAAATAAGTAAGTAAGGACTGCTACAACCAAGCCACCCTTTTCTCGCGAGAAATAAAATAAATATTATTATAATTTGATCATTTTTTGTAGTTTGCTAATACGAAATCTTTACCTCATGCTAAAATAAACGCATGAACCAAATCACTCTCCACAAACAATGGCTAATTAAGGCGCCTGTAGAAAAGGTGTTTAACATAATGACCGACTTCGAAAAATTTCCAGAGCGTTTTCCGAAAGTGGCAAAATCTATCAATGTCACAAAAAGGGAAGGAAATTATCTGGAGATGGATGCTGTTGCAAAATCATTCGGTAAGGATTTCAAGGTGAAAATGAAAACTCAAATCTTGCCCGGAAAAGGATTTATTTCAGACAATGACAGTTATGAATTCGGTACTTCCGGACATGAAGAGCTTTTGCTTTCCGCTAATCCTGAAGGAGCTTTAATCGACTACACATATCAAGTGACCATTCACAAAAAATGGCTCAGCGTTATCGCCACGCCACTTATCAAGTGGTACTCGATGAAGTTTTGGGAAAAGGCTGTTATAGATCAGCTTAAACAAATTCTCAGCTCTCGATAGTTTGAAGGCTAGCCTAATAAAACAGGTTCATCCTTAAATCGCCTCCACCGGTTCCACATCAATATGTTCGTGAGGCTTTATTTTCTTGTAAGTGTTGAATATAAAGACAAAAGTAATGAGCAGAATTATTCCCGCAAGTATGAACGGCAAACTTGGGTGTTGCTCGTAAACCAATCCTCCCAAAACTGGTCCTAGAATCATTGAGAGTGACATGACTGATGCCAAAATTCCCATATTTTCTCCTTGTTCTTCCTTTTTAGAAAAGCCGATTATTTGGCTTGTCATGATTACGCGCATTAGAGATTGTCCAAGGCCTGTAACCATGAGACCAAACACAAAGACAAGTTTGTTTGGTACGGCCATTATCATGTAGCCCAGTGCAAATGGAATAAATGCCCAAACCATAAGAAACGATTCCTTGAAATATTTGAGCCAAACTTTTGGAATGAAGAAAGCTTGGTTGATAGAAATGATTACCCCGATAAGCGCCATGAGGACACCCGAGGCAATGACTGCCCAGGAAAATACCTTGGCGATATAAAGAGCAAAAATAGATTGGTTGAGCGAGATCGCAACACCGAACAGTAACCACGAAATATAAAGAGGTAAAATGTTTTTATTTTTAATGGCCTTCATGATTGGCGCGAAAGGGTTCATCGAAAGTTTTGTTGTGTTTCTCTCGTGGTGAACTTCCGGCAGGAAAAAGTAGGCGAGAATAGTATTTACTGCTGACATCACTCCAACGACAAGAAAAGGTAATTTCATGCTGACCGTCGAAAGCACTCCTCCTAGAAGGGGTCCTAGAATAAAACTAACACCGAAAACGGCGCCGATCAGCCCCAAGTTTTTCGTACGTTCCTTCTGGTCCTTGGCAATGTCGACTAAATAATTTTGAGCAGTTGAAATATTTCCCGCAGCCAAGCCGTCTATGATCCTTCCTAGGAAAAGACCGAAGATGGTTGTTGAAAATGCAAAAATGAGCCAGCCGATAGCACTTGAGGCCAGGCTTACAAGAAGAACGGGTCTTCGTCCTTTTCGATCCGAAATCGCTCCTAAAATAGGTGAGCTAAAGAATGCGAACAGCGCGAAGACGGCAAATAGGGAAGTAACTACTATTCCCGAAACATTAAACGACTCAACGTAGAATGGCAAAATCGGAATAATCACTCCTAGTCCAAGAACGTCTAAAAAGACGGTAAAAAGAATGATATTGATAGGTGAGATTGAAAATTTGTTTTTCATAATTTTAAATAATAAGAAACGCACCGACATAATAGCATACTAACTTGGCAAGTCATTGCCCTTCGGACACTTGTATTGACATTTTCTTAAAAAATATCATAATGCTAAACGGAGCACTTTGTCACATGCTCTGAAAGATGACAAGGCTTAGCCTTGCACTTCCAGGGATCGTAAGTTCCTGGTTTTGTCCGTAAGACTATCTTTCAATAGACTAAGGAAAGTTGTGGAAACTGTAACAATGGAAGAAGCGAGATCGGTGGTTGATTCCATCGACCCTAAATTCCTGTCTGCATACGAAGAAAGAAACAATGTGGACATCAGGCAGGCAATGAGACACTACGAGCACTACGGTCAATCGATCTGGGCACTGTACCCGAAAAAGATGAAAATCATCGCCTCCATCTTTTTGATTTTACTGGGTTGCAGTATTTGGATTTACCACCATTTCTACCAAGGTGAATCAAGAATGGTGTATTGGCAAGGGATGGTATTCTTTACTTCTCCCGTGACAATGCTCCTCGGAGCGATCTGGATGTACTGCGTCGAGTCGATGGCAGACAATCCTCGTCAGAATCAAGCCAAACAAATGGCGATACTGGAGCCATTTCTTGCCAACCTCGGTTATTCGAGGAAAGATCCAAATAAGTACTGGAAAAATGAGGCGATGGCGAGGTCGGCAATACTTGATCTTGCCATCGCCAAGGTCGCTGCGCAGTGGCGACTAAAAGGCATGTGCGCCCTCTATAACGGAAACTACCTTGACGTCAATTCCGGAAGTCAGGCCATAATCGACCTGTGTGTCGCGGTTGACGCCATGGTCAGCAGGGCACGCATGTTTGTCGATATCGACGTCGGTGCAGTTTTTGAAGAAGCAGAAAAAAGACGGTCAGATACAATCACTAAGCCCCGCAAATAATTGCGGGTTTTTTATTTGCGAAATTTTAGAACGATTTTTGCAACCTTTTTATCCATTGTGTGTGAATTTTTGATCAGCCAACTTATTCCACCAAAACAACATACACGTCTTATGCCGGAGGACAATTTAGAGCATGCTACATCAATTCTTCTGGAACGAGTCTCTTTCAGTTTCGCCGTAATGATCCAAAGAATCCAATCACGGCGAGCGATTGGGGTGAGGTCTTTCCAAATATCTAGTGCCTTTGGTTTTAACTTAAGAGCCATTTTAAAATCGTTTGGCACACTTACTCCCAAATTATTTTTATTCATGTTTTGATTATAGTATGAATTTTCAGAAAACACAGTGTTCAAGCAAAAAAAATTTATGATAAAATGTTTTCATGAATAAAATCGACAAAAAAGGAATTTTAATCCTATTAATTATTTTGATTATTCTTGTTCCGGTGATTTTCTTTTGGCGAGCCGACAAATCAAAAAGTACATTAGGTAATAAAATTGATAATAATGTTCCAACAAGCACATTTTCTGGAAAATATGTTTGTTTACCACTAATTAAAGATGATAAATCTGGTGATTGTCAGTTTGGAGCACTGTCAGACAGTGGTGATTATTACGCGGTTAATTTCGGTCAGGCCCCGGAAAATTTGAAAGCGTTTAATGCTGGCGAGTATTTCAAGGCTGAAGGATTTGTAGTTTTGAAGGAGGAGTTAAGCTCTAGTTACTGGCAAAAATTTAACATGAAAGGGATTTTTACAATTACGAAAGGTGGAAATAATGCGAATGTTAGCGGAAAGGTTGATATCAATGCTATATGTGAACAAGCACTTTCATATATGACTTTTCCAGATAGCAAATCAGCAGAAGGTTTTTTGGATGGTTGTAAAAAAGGAGATAACCCTGAGGTGATTGAGGATTATCTTAAAAGAATAGGAAAAGGCGACAACGTGGCTATCTAGGTCATGGCGTATTTCACTTATATTTTAGAGTGTTCTGACAAAACTCTTTATATTGGTAGCACAAATGATCTTGATAGAAGGCTTCATGCTCACAATCATTTGAAAAGTGGTGCGCATTACACCAAAATTCGCAGACCTGTTTTTCTCAAGTACCATGAGAAATTCAAAAGTCTAGGTAAAGCTAGAAAACGTGAAGCTGAGCTTAAGCGTCTCAAAAGAGGGGATAAGCTCAAATTAATTCGTGATCTGAAGGGCAAATTATAAAATTACCTTATTTTAGGTCTTAGTTTAGGCGATAAATTACCACACATCTCTGAGTATGAGTCACTTGCTCTGTGTGGTAAAATATAGGCATTAGCCACAGATGAAACTGTGGGGAAATCGTTTAGAGCTAGTGCGTCTAAATGATTCATCAAAATTTTATGAAAAAATACACCATTGCAATTGTAGTTGTCGTTTTAGCAATTTTAGGTTTTATCTTTTTCAGACCAAAAACATCCGAAGCTCCTTCGGTAAAAAATGACGTTGTAACAAAGGATGAGACTGGCAAAGTCGATACTAATGTAAATAAAAATCCTAGCGAGACAGTCATAGGAAAATCTGTAGGAGGTAGGGATATCAAGGCCTATCACTTTGGCAATGGTTCAACTGAACTTTTGTTTATCGGAGGTATTCATGGAGGATATGAATGGAATACAGTTTTGGTTGCACAGAAGTTAGTCGATTCTCTAAAGAAGGACCCAACTCTCGTTCCTGAAAATTTGAAAGTGACTGTCATTCCCGTCTTAAATCCAGATGGTTTGTACAAGGTAGTTGGCAAGGATACAGGAGATTTTACTAAGGCTGACGTAGCCAAATCAGCCACTGTTGTAGAATCAGGAAGATTTAACGGAAATAATGTTGATTTGAATAGAAATTTTGATTGCGATTGGCAGGCTCAAGGTAAGTGGCAAACAAAAACTGTAAGCGGTGGTAGCAAAACATTTTCAGAACCAGAAGCAGAGGCAATTAAAAATTACGTTGAATCAAAGGATGATAAAAATGTGATTGGAGGAGTAGTTGTTTGGTACAGTGCTGCTGGCGGAGTATTTTCATCAAATTGTCACAACGGTGTCTCAGATGAGACCAAGAAGCTAACTGGTGAGTTTGCAGTCGCTTCAGGTTATCCAGCATATGAAAGTTTCAATTTCTATGAAATCACTGGAGATATGGTAAATTGGTTCGCCAAGAAGAACGTTCCTGCAATTAGTGTTTTGCTTACAAATCACGAAGATATAGAGTGGGACAAAAACTTCGCTGGCTATAAGGCTGTTGTAAATCATTTCAAGGATTATTTGCCTAAATAATGCCCGAGCAAACATTCAAAAAACCATTAGCGATTATTGCCCTTGTGGCAATTTTCGCTATTTGTGCGCTATATTTTTCAGGAGTTTTTAAAAAACATGAAGTGGTAACTCCTGCGGTAATTAGTCACGATCTCGAACCAAAACATGTCACGATAGGCAAATCAGTCGAGGGAAGAGATATTGATGTCTACACTTATGGGAGTGGGCCAAAATTTGTTTTGTTTGTTGGAGGAATGCATGGAGGTTATGAGTGGAACAGTGTTTTACTCGCGTATCAGTTTGTAGATTATCTGAAAAACAATCCTAATCTTGTACCGGAAGGTTTGTCGGTTGCGATTATTCCTTCAATAAATCCGGATGGGGTTTATAAGGTGGTAAAAAAGGAGGGGAGATTTTCTGAAAGTGATGTAACAAGAGACGCAGAAATTCTGGCCTCAGGAAGGTTTAATGCTAATAAAGTTGATTTGAATCGAAATTTCGGCTGTAACTGGGCCCCTACAAGCATGTGGAAGTCGAAGGTAGTCAGTGCTGGGAAAAAAGCATTCTCTGAACCTGAGGCTGAGACACTAAAGAACTATGTTGAAAAGAATAATCCGAGCGCTGTAATTTTTTGGCATAGCCAGGCAAATGCTGTGTATGCATCAGAATGCAATGATGGAATTTTGCCAGCGACACTCGATATAATGAACGCTTACTCAAAATCTGCTGGATATCCGGCGGTAAAATCTTTTGATAGTTACAAAATTACCGGAGACTCAGAAGGTTGGTTGGCCTCAGTTGGTATTCCCGCGATTACAGTTGAAATGAAGACTCACGAAAGTATTGAATGGGATAAAAATTTATCAGGATTTCAGGCGGTGCTCGATTACTTTACTAAGGAGTAGAGTGATTGAGTTTTAGAGGTTACAATTATCAAATATCAATAATAATATAAAGACATGGAAGTAAATTATCTTTTGGTTTTATTGGCAGCGGTAGCACAGTTTATCATTGGTGCAATTTGGTATTCGCCACTTTTGTTTGGCAAATGGTGGATGGAGATTATGGAATGTACAGGAATGCCAAAGGAAGAAATGCAAAAAATGCAAAAGGAAATGGCACCATTTTATTTTCTTCAATTTGGATTGACGCTCTTTACCACGATTTCTTTTGCAAATTTAGTGCCTTATATAACAGCATTTAGTATTTATCACATTGCGTTTTGGATTTGGATCGGATTTATAGCACCTATTCAGGTTGCGGGAGTGATCTGGGCCAACACAAAGAAAAAATACTGGCTGAAACAAATCTTCGTTATGCTTACTA
>CAYSEN010000005.1:23907-49320 GCA_964430335.1 uncultured Candidatus Saccharibacteria bacterium | reverse complement strand
TGGGCCAACACAAAGAAAAAATACTGGCTGAAACAAATCTTCGTTATGCTTACTAATCAGTTGGTGTCTATAATGGCAGCTGCCTTTATTTTGTCGTTTTAGTCTTCAAATCACTAGATGACTTTTTCTGTCAAAAAAATAATTTTTTTTGTAGTTGTTATTGCTTTTATTACGTTCCGATACTTTTTGTATGCGGATTTCGCAAGTGGATGCTTTATTAAATTGCCACCATCACTTGAGTTTAGTAATAACACAATAATAAAGTCATTGAAATTGCTGAAAAATGCATCTCCTGTTGATTATCACAATGTTTGCAAACGGGTTGGGACAATAAATACAGGTAATGCGTGTGGGGGGTTTGGTGGGGGTTGTTTCTACTCAGAAGGTCAGAAGATTGGAAAAGGAAAAATTTACGTGAGCATTGCTCAAGGAGAGTTGGCTGAAGGAGCTGGTATCATTGTTCATGAGACCTGTCACGTACAACAAAACACTGAAGGACGCGCCTTTGATGAAAACGAATGTTACCGCGAGGATGACAGAATATTTAAAAAAATAGTGATGTATAAGTAAATGCCTCTCACCAAATACGAAAAAATAAAATCTTGGATTGTGGGGATTGCTATTGTTTCTCTGTTTCTTTATTTTGGTATGAACACGCTTTCGTATTTTGATCCCATTAACATGTGCTATATAAATATTGAAAAGGATGTTCTCTCGGGTAATCGAGAAACTATTAAAAAAGCTATAAAAATGGTTAAGAGAAACAGTTCTAGTGACTATAGAAATCTTTGTAAGTACATAAGTAACATTCAAGAAAGACATTGTATGGGCGGTGACTGGCATTTTGGCGCTACTCAGACAGCCGAGAGTATTCCAGGGTATTTTTCTACTGGTTGTTACATTTTAGGAACGAAAACAATCTATCTTTTGCCTGAAGAGAATGACAGTGCAAGCATAATTGAGAAGCGCGCCAATGCGCTTATAAAATACTCTGCATATAGTAAGGATTTTTGGACACATAAAAAGTAATTTATGAAGAAAATAACAACAGTTGATGAATATATTTCGAGCTTCCCAAATGAAGTCTCATCAATGCTTTCTCAGATTAGGAAAATCGTAAAAAAGACAGCACCGAAAGCGGAGGAGTCTATAAGCTACCAAATGCCATTATTTAAATTTCACGGACGGTTGGTATATTTTTCTGCCCACAGTAAGCACATCGGTTTTTATCCATTTAAATCGGCTCTAGTTAAATTCAAGAAAGAATTAAAAGGTTTCAAGACTGGACCTGGAACCATTCAATTTCCAATTGGTGACAAACTACCAATCACACTTTTGAAAAAGATTGTGGCGTTTAGGGTTAAGGAAAATTTGGCGAAGGAACTCAAGAAAAAGTAATTTTTCTGGTTTATAATTGCTTGATGGGCGATTTAAATTCAAACCGTAAGGAAAAAGCCATTTTACATATCGATGGAGACGCTTTTTTTGTTGGTGTTGAAGTGGCAAAAAACCCAAAATTGAGAGGTCTTCCTGTTGTCACAGGGGAAGAAAGGGGAATAGTTTCCGCTCTTTCCTATGAAGCAAAGGCGCTCGGTGTCATTCGTGGTATGCCAATCTATCGTGTTAAGAAAGACTTTCCAAAAGTAATAATTTTACCTGGTGATTATGCCTCATATGTACGTTATTCAGGAAAAATGTTCGATATCGTTCGTCGCTATGCCGATGACGTCGAAGAATATAGCATTGATGAATGTTTTGCGGACCTAACCGGACTTGATAAGCCCCTTAAAATGTCTTATTTGCAAATTGCCGAGCAAATTAAGAAAGAAATCACAGAGGAACTGAGATTATCTGTTTCTATTGGAATTGCGCCAACAAAGGTTTTGGCGAAAGTGGCATCAAAGTGGGTAAAGCCGAACGGTTTGACCGTGATAACAAAGGAGACGGCCCCAAATTTTCTTGAGAAGACGCCGGTCGAGAAAATTTGGGGCATCGGTCGTCAAACTTCTCAATCACTGATTAAGAAAAATATTAAAAGTGGCAAGGATTTTATTGATAAACCGCTTAATTGGGTTGAAGGTTATTTTTCTAAGCCATACGTTGTGCTTTGGAGAGAGTTGCGTGGCGAATCAATAATGGAGCTTGATCCTAGGCCAAAAACTGTCTATTCATCAATACAAAAAACTCGAACTTTCTTTCCGATTACAAATGATAAAGTTTTTCTACTTTCACAACTGTCAAAAAATATAGAAGAAGCCTGCGCAAAGGCCAGACATTATAAGTTAGTACCAAAGAAAATATCCTTTTTTCTTAAAACTCAGGGTTTTAGATACTACAATGCATCGGCAACATTAACCGCACCTACAAATGCTCCTGAAATAATAATAACTTTAGCGCAAGAACTTTTTGATACCATGCACGAAAAAGAAGTGCTCTATAGAACCACAGGTGTGACTTTATCTGAATTGGTTTCTAGTGATGTGTCGCAAGGTGATTTATTTGGCGGACGTGAGTTGGCGGATAAGTTTGAAGTAATACATAAAAAAATCGATCAACTAGAAAGTAAATTGGGGAAAAAATTGGTGCATCTGGCCTCAACTCACAAAGCTTTAAAAAGAAAACAGTCGGGAACTGATTCAGAAGATCTTGATAGGGATCTATTGTTTCTTTAATCTGATGCAAAATGATAGTTAAAAAATCAAAACTAGTGTATAGTTAACATCTATGGCAAAACGCGCATCACAAGATATTAAAAATAAAACGTCGCGCTCTCGAAAGACCAAGAAGAGATTGGCTACGAAGCACGCGATGCTTTCATCGAGAAAAAAGAGAAAATAATTTCATCTACCATTATTTATGGCGGCAGATGAGGTAATTTTACGATTTGAGGAAGTAAGCTTCCAATACGGACATAATAAGTCTATTTTAGACTCAGTCGACTGTTCAGTTCGACGCGGTTCTAAAATAACTATCATGGGGCAAAATGGTGCTGGCAAAAGCACTATTTTTGCCTTGATTATGGGAGTCCTTAAACCAGAATCTGGGCAAGTGATTATTGGCCAAAAGGTGACAATCGCGACAGCCAAGCAGGTCATTCCACGCGCGGATCTGGAATTAACCGTACGCGAATATTTTCAAAAAAGTTTTTCGAAAAAAATATATGACATTGATCCAAGAATTGACGATGTTCTCGAGGTTGTAAATCTCAAAGGTCATGAAAAAGTTCATGACAGAATTGTAAAAACTTTTTCAGGTGGTCAACAAGCTCGATTGTTGCTCGCGTCTGCACTAATCGCTGACCCAGATTTGCTACTTCTAGATGAACCGACAAACAATCTAGACAAGGCTGGAATTGAGCATCTAACAACCTTTCTTAAGAATTACAAAAAAACTGTAATTGTTATTTCACACGATGCGGAATTTTTGAACGCCTTTTCAACTGGAGTTTTGTATTTGGATATTTTCACAAAAAAGATTGAGCAGTATGTTGGAAACTATTTTGACGTTTCAGCACAGATTATTGCTCGAGTTGAGAAAGAAAATAGAAAAAATGCTCAATTAGCGAAGGAAATACAGGAAAATAAAGACAAGGCGAATTTTTTCGCCCAAAAGGGAGGACAGATGCGACTTGTGGCTAAAAGGATGAGAGAAAAGGCCGAAGAATTGGAGGAAGAAAAGGTGGATATAAGAAGAGAGGATAAAACGATTAGGCCTTTTATTATTCCTTCACAAACTGACTTTGTGGGAGATATTTTAACTATCACTGCATTTTCTACAATTAGCCCTAAAACTCACAAGTTAGTTTCAAGAAAAGCCGATATTAAATTGAGAAGAAATCAACATTTACTTCTTAAAGGGCCAAACGGTATTGGTAAAACTACTTTGCTAGAATCTCTAGCAAAGGGAACCTCGAGCGGTGCAGTGATTACGGAAGGTATTAGGGTGGGTTACTACAGACAGGATTTTTCTACACTAAACTTCGAGGACACCGTTTATGATTCACTTTTGTCGGTAATGGACAAGCACATTGAGGAACACATGAGATCTACAGCTGCAGGATTTTTGATCGATGCAAACATGATTAGGACAAAAATTGGTAGTTTGTCTGAGGGTCAAAAAGGACTTGTTGCGTTTGCACGGCTTGTACTGCAAAAACCTGGGCTTCTAATTCTTGATGAACCGACCAACCACATAAATTTCCGTCACATTCCTATCATCGCTGAAGCGCTAAATAAATACGAAGGAGCAATGGTGATTGTTTCTCATGTGCCAGAATTTATCGAGAAGATCAGAATCGATGAGGTTCTCGATCTCGAAAAATAAATTACTCTCTAATTTTTATTGAGAAGTCAGAACTATCGGCGTGTTTTTCTGCGCGATCATTTATCTGGTATTTTTTTCTCGCCTCTAGAAAGGGAAGTTCTGTGTCTAATAGACCAAGATCATAGGCTAATCGGTCCGAATTTGCAGGTAAAATGACTTGCAGATTGAGCAAAGGTAAAAGTTTTGGTGTGATCTTGTTTATATGGTGAACAATGTTTGTGGTACAGGTGTTGGTAATTGAATTATAAAATTCAGGATTGTCTTTAAGGTGATTTGCTCTTTTTATCATGTCTACAAACAATTCCTTTACCTTCTCTTTGTTAGCTTTTGCAGGATAAAGAAAAACAGGATCTTTTCTGTAATTGGATCGTAACTTAATAACGTCATTCTCATCGGCAATTACGTACATGAGCTCATACTGATTAAATAGCCCCTTTATAGGATGAAATGCCTCGTTTTTCTGCTTCCTAATCTCAATTGAGATTGCTACAAATTGATTATTTTCAAATTCAAAGGTTAAAAAAGTGTGAGCGGATCCGGGAATACCTGAAAACGGCTCTACTAAGTACCAAGCACGAGAAATTTTTTTTAAATCAAAGGTTTTGTCGTAGTAATTCACAGTATAATCTGTAGTGGAGGCGTACTTAAAATTTCGAATATTGTGAATAGACACCAAGTTTCCATCTATTTCCGCATAGGATAGTATTTTTTGGTCTTCATTCCAATCTCGATCGTTAGACGGTGATGTGAGCAAATTAACAACAATGATCACAATGACAAATAAGGCGATAAGGCAAATCAAAAAAAGAGTAATAAACTTTGCGATGACAAAAAATAAGTTCATAAAATAATTATATCAAAGAAAAACTAACAAAATAAAAACACATCTCGTTTGAGATGTGTTGAACCGTTTGATCACGCTTCAGTCGACGGGAGCTGGCATGTAGCCGGCGGCATAGACAGCTGCAGTGCCCGTGCCGAGGTAGTAATTGGGGTCACCGAGCTTGCCAGAGGCATAGATCTCTGCCCTCAGCACGTACCCAACATATTTGTTGCTCGTGCGTGACTGGGTGTAATTGCCTATGCCACACGTCACGTTCTGGAACGTGTTGTACGTGATGAATGTCGAGCCACCGCCAGGCAACTTGCCCCACACGTAGTAAATGACATCGACGCGCGTCGCTCCGGCAGACTGGTTGCAGTACCCCGCAGAGATCGCGAACAGGTTTTGGGGAAGGGTCAAGTTGTAGCTTGCCCTGGCAGGGCCAGAAATCGGCTTGTCCGTGCCGAATTCCACGGTGTACGTGGGTGGGGGTGGGGCGCTCTTGGCCGAATTTGATCCGAAAAGGATCGCGATGGCGACGAGCACGGTTGCGACGATACCGACGCTGAGGCTCTGTTTCTTCATGGTTTGCTTTGTTTATATTTTGTACAGTTATCTACCCGAATTATTGTTGGGTAGCCGAGTAGTATTCTGCATATATATTGGATTTTGTCAATATTAAACAACTATAAATCCACGCTTTATCATTTGAAAAAATTGTAAATAATGTCTTTTGATTATAAAATAGACCAACTATTAAAAAATAAAGAAAAAAATGAAAGATAAAATTTTAAGTATGAAGTCAGATATTGCATCCTTAATCGTTAGATTAACGGCCGGAGCCGTGTTTATTGTTGCTGGTTGGATGAAAATTTCAGATATGACCACTACAGTTAGTATGTTTAGCTCAATGCACATTCCTGCGTTTCTAACCTATATGGTTGGATATGGTGAATTTATTGGCGGAATATTGCTTGTTGCTGGTTTGTTTGTTGAATACTCAGCCTTGTATCTTATGGTTATTATGATTGTGGCAATATACATGACAAGAAAACTTGGTTTCCAGTCATACGCTTTGCCTCTCTCTGTATTAGGTAGCCTCGCTTCTATCGTTGGATTAGGTGGAGGCAAGTTTTCAATTCAGAAATACCTCTTTGTAAAGAAAAATATCTAATGAAGTCTTGTGAAAACACCTCAGTAATACTGAGGTGTTTTTTTATGACACTTGAATTATTTCCAGTCAAACAAATTTTACTACGAAATTGATTACAAAGATGTTAAAATGTTTGTGCCAGATAATTGTAACAAAACATATGACTGCAAAAAATATTTTAATTACGCGTAGAATTCCAGAAATAGGAATAAAAAAACTGCTTGAAAAGGGTTACGTTGTAGATATTGGAGGAAGTAGTGATCCAATTTCACAAAAAGATTTAATAAAACTTCTAAAAAAGAAGCCATATGATGGAGTTATTAGTCTCCTGACAGACAAAATAGATGGAGTTGTTTTTAACTCCGCACCTTCGGTCAAAATTTTCGCAAATTATGCTGTTGGTTTCGACAACTTCGATGTAAATGAAGCAAAACAAAGGGGCGTAATGCTCACTAACACCCCAGGCGGATCATCGGATTGTGTTGCCGAACACGCTATGGCCTTAATCTTAGGTCTTACTACTCGAATGGTGGAGGCTGATGCCTACGTAAGAAAGGGAAAATATAAGGGTTGGTCACCAATGAACTTCATCGGAACAGACCTCAAAGACAAAAAAGTCGGTTTGCTCGGAGCAGGTAGAATCGGTGAGCGCGTGGCATACATGGCGAATAAAGGTTTTGGAGCAAGCATTCTTTATTACGACGTTAAGAAGAATCCTCAAATTGAAAATGACTGTGGAGCAATGTATTTTTCAACAGCCGAAGAATTACTAAGAAATGCCGACATAGTCAGTATTCATTTGCCACTTCTAGACTCAACTAAGCACTTTATAAACGAAGACCGATTAAAAATGATGAAACCTACGAGTTTCCTCATAAACACCTCAAGAGGTCCGGTTGTAGATGAAAATGCCTTAGTAAAAGCCCTTAAGAACAAAGTAATTGCTGGAGCAGGACTAGACGTTTTCGAATTCGAGCCAAAGCTTGCTTCAGGACTATCAAAGCTAAGTAATGTGGTTTTGACCCCACACATTGCCTCAGCTAGAGAAAGCGCGCGTAACGATATGTCGATTGTGGCCGTCAAAAACATTATTGATTTTTTTGAAACAGGCAAAGCCGCTAATCCCGTATATCAGTAAATAATTTTAATAAAATGTCTAAACTAATTATTGCAAGACATCACGAATCAGATTGGAATAAAATGGGTCTATGGACAGGTATGAGAGATAGACATCTGACCGAGTATGGATTTTCGAAATCTGCAGAAATGGGACTGCTTATCAAGGAAATTCAAATTGGTAAGGCTTTTGCATCAATGCAGGTCAGATCAATTGAAACCCTTTCGTCTATGCTAGATGCCATGGGGCAATTTCATGTTAAAACAGTTCACTCAGAAATGATCAACGAAAGAGATTACGGAGATTATACTGGTAAAAATAAGTGGGACATGGAGAAGTTGATTGGCGAAGAGCAGTGGGAATCAGTTCGAAGAGATTGGGATTGTCCTGTACCTAATGGCGAAACCCTAAAGATGGTCTATAAACGTGCAGTTACATTTTATCTAGATAAAATCGTTCCGCCGGTCGTGGCTGGCGAAAATGTGCTGGTTGTATCACACGGTAACGCTATAAGAGCAATGATGAAATATATCGAGAGGATTCCGGATGAGAAAGTACGCGATATCGAAATGCTTTTCGGAGAAGTCGTTATTTACGAAATTGATCTCGGTGGACATATGATTACTAAAGAAATTAGAAAAGTTAAATCCACAGTAAACGCATGAAAATTTCAAAATCACAAATCGTCGCTACTTTGGGCC
The DNA here is from genome assembly GCA_964430335.1 of uncultured Candidatus Saccharibacteria bacterium. GTDB lineage: Bacteria > Patescibacteriota > Minisyncoccia > Phycocordibacterales > SIBU01 > SIBU01. Next base: position 41,203 of record CAYSEN010000005.1, on the reverse strand, counting down.
CAGCGTCAGCTAAATATGAGATCCTCTCAGAAATGGCGAAGCATGGTTTAGACGTTGCAAGACTAAATTTTTCTTGGTCAGATTTTGATAAACATGAGGAATACATAAATTTGGTTAGAAAAGTGTCTCAAGATTTAAGTAGGGAAATAATAATCCTTGGGGATCTGCCTGGACCAAGAATTCAAGAAACAAAAGGACATACCTATGATAATAAAGTCATCTCCTGCATTACAGACAGGGATATCGAACTTATAAAGTTTGGTATTAAGCAAAATCTGGATTATTTCGGATTATCGTTTGTCGGAAACGCTTCAGATGTACTTGAGTGCAAGAAAATAATTTTAGAAAACGGCGGTACTCAAAAAGTTGTTGCAAAAATTGAAAGGGAAGTCGCGGTGAAAAACATAGACTCAATAATAGAAGTCGCGGATGCAGTCATGGTAGCCAGAGGTGATCTCGGCAACGAAATTCAAATAGAAAAAATTCCGTTTGTTCAAGCCGAAATAATCGCAAAAGCTAAAAAGGCAGATAAACCTGTAATTACCGCCACACAAATGCTTTTGTCTATGGTTGAAAACGACGCACCGACTCGTGCCGAGGTCACAGACGTATCTGAAGCCATTCTTCAAGGATCCGACGCGGTCATGCTTTCAGAAGAAAGTGCAATTGGAAAATATCCAGTCGAGACAGTAAAAATAATGGAGAAAATTGTGCTAGAGGCCGAGATGCACATGGGTAAAAAGCTAAATATAAATTCACTATAATGCCCAAAATAGAAAAACTTAGCGCAAAAGAAATACTAGATTCTCGTGGAAATCCCACCCTTGAGGTTTCTTGTTTTCTTGAAGGCGGTTTTATGTCCGTAGCTTCAGTACCGTCAGGTAAAAGTGTTGGCGCACACGAAGCTTTTGAATTGCGTGACGGTGATATGGCCAGATACAACGGAATGGGTGTTTTAAAAGCACTTAATAATGTAGAGACTATTATTTTGAATGGCGTAAAAGGGCAGGATTTAGATCAGAGAAGTTTAGATAATTTGCTAATCAAGCTTGATGGAACACAAAATAAGTCTAATCTCGGAGCCAATGCTATCTTGGGAGTTTCTCTTGCTTTTGCACGTGCTGTTGCTATGACAAGCGGAATGGAGCTGTACCAATATGCTGGAAGTCTAATTAAATCGGAAAATTTTGTAATGCCGAACCCTTCATTTAATATCATTAACGGCGGAAAACATTCTGACAGCGGGCTTGATATTCAGGAATTCATGATTATTCCTGTTGGAGTCAAAGGTTTTAGAAAAAAAATACAAGCTGGTGCTGAAGTTATTGCAAAATTAAGAGATATTTTAACAGCGCGCGGTTATTCTACTTCTGTTGGAGATGAGGGAGGATTTGCTCCAAACCTCAATAGCAATGAAGAGGCGATTGAACTCATAATTGAAGCTGTTAGTACCGCGGGATATGTTAACAGCGAAGTGAAAATCGGACTTGATGTCGCAGCCTCATCATTTTTTAAAGATGGCGCATATAATTTGAAAATTAGTGGGATTTCAAAAGTTCTAAATACCGATGAGCTCATTGCCTGGTACAGTAATCTGACTGAAAAATATCCGATTATTTCTATTGAGGACGGTTTATCAGAAGACGATTGGGAAGGCTTCTCAAAGATGAATAGACTTTTAGGGGAGAAAATTATGATTGTTGGTGATGATTTACTAACCACAAACGTCGAAAGAATTAAAAATGCGATTGAAAAAAAGGCTGTAAACGCAGTTCTCATTAAGCCAAATCAAATCGGTACCTTATCTGAAACAATAGACGCTGTACTGCTTACAAAAAACGCCAATTGGAAACCTTTCATGTCTCATAGGTCTGGAGAGACAGACGATATTTTTATCGCTGATTTAGCCGTCGGTCTTTCCTGCCCGTTTATAAAATCCGGCTCTCTAGCACGTGAGGAACGAGTAGCGAAATACAATAGGCTTATGGAAATATCAGACGTAATTGAAAAATAAGATGAAATCTAAAATTACGGTTCACAATCAAATGCAAGACGGGTACACTTACGAACTGATTGAGCCGGCTGGTAAAAATTTTGATCCAGAATTTAAACCAGACTTAACTCCAAAGGAAATGCTTGAACTGGGTGTTTTCGGAGGAAATTATTTGCAAGATTGTACTGATGAATTTCCGGCTGATTGGTTTAAAAACGCAAAACTCCAGTCAATAGATTTAGATAAACCAAATCCAGAATTAAATTTTTTTAAAGTAAACGCAAGCCAGCCACTCTCAGTATGGAAGAAAAAAGGATGGATAAACGATGTCGACCCAAGAGGCTGGTTTGAGTGGTATTGTAGATATTACCAAGGGAGAAGAATCGATGATGAAGACAAAAGGCAAATTAAAAGGTGGAAAGCTATTAGTCGCCACGTTGCACAGGTGATAAAGAATTGCCGAAAGGGAGATTACAATTGTCGGCGTCGGCAACGGCAGGCATTACTCCACTGGGCATACGATAGTAGAAAAATTTAATTATAAATAAAATGAAAATATTAATAACTATAATCTTGGTCTTAGTGGCTTGGACTGCATGGGGTTACTTCTCGTCAAACGTGGAGCAAACTGAGTACACTGTAATTGAAAAGAAGAACGGATATGAGATCAGAATGTATCCTTCGCACATCGTGGCTCAAACAGAAGTTGATGGTCAGTACGATTCCGCTCTAAATAAGGGTTTCAGTATTGTTGCAGGATATATTTTTGGAGGAAACACTAAAAAAACGAGCATCGCCATGACTTCACCTGTGCAAGCCGAAAATCAGTCGTACGAAAAAATCGCCATGACTGCTCCAGTTGTTGTAGACAAGGCAGAGAGCAAGTTATTGGTGTCTTTTGGTATGCCAAAATCATATACGCTAGAGACTCTTCCTACACCCAATGACTCGAGAGTAAAATTAGTTTCAGTTCCTGTCAAGAAAGTCGCTGTTATAAAGTTTTCATTTTTTCGAGGCGAAAATCGAATTAAAAAAATGGAAGGTAAGTTGACGGAATTTCTTGAACGAGACAGCCTAAAGAAAAAAGGTATGTTTTCTTATGCGGGATACAATGCTCCTTGGACACCACCTTGGATGACACGAAATGAAGTGTTGGTTGAGATTGAATAGATTAAGAGCCTAACTTAATATAAAAATGAAAGAAAAAAGTTGCGAAAGTTGTCTCATGCCTTTCTCAAAAGACTTTGGACAAAGAGAATCCGACAAATATTGTAGTTTGTGCTATAAAAATGGAAAGCTGTGCTATGAAGGAGACAATCTAAAGGAATTTCAGAAGGTTTGCTATGAAAGTATGATAAACAGAGGAACAAATAAATTTTTAGCAAAATTCTATACATTCATGATTCGATTTGCTCCAAGATGGAATAAGAATAAAAATTAATTGTAAATATATGAAAAACGACAGATCAAAAACTCTATTGCTCATACTATCTCTCGGTGGATTAGCTTTTTCAGGTTATTTAAGTGCAGTAAAATTATTTACTAAGACATGCGCATTCAATGAATCGTGCCCATATTTTTTAGGTTATCCAGCCTGCTACTATGGATTTACAATGTACTTACTTCTGACAATATTTAGCGTTTTAATGGTTTCGGAGAAGCTTGAAATCAAGAAGAGCCTAATGTCTATTGGTGTAGTTTCGTTTCTGGGAGTAATTTTTGCCGGATATTTCACATTTAAAGAACTACCTGTGATGCTTGAAAAAGGTCTTAAGGCGTACATTTTGGGTCTACCTACGTGTGCACTCGGGCTTATTTTCTACGCCGCAATTTTCCTAATTAGCGTTATTCATCTAAGAACAATCGAAAGAATAGTGAGGTTTGATCAAATAGCTAATGAAAAAAACACAGTACAAAATTAAATCTGAGGTGTGGGTGTATCCAGGGACGGCCGGTTGGAGATTTGTCTCGATAGACAGGAAGGTGTCTGAACAAATAAAAAGAGATTTCACGGGCTTAAGTAAGGGTTGGGGTTCACTTCCAGTTGAAGCAAAAATAGGTAAAACGACATGGAAAACCTCAATTTTTCCAGATAAAAAGTCCGGCGAATATTTGTTGCCATTAAAATCTGAAGTAAGAAAATCTGAAGGTATCTACGACAAGGATCAAGTTGCTTTTTCAATAAAAATCACAGTTTAGATAGTTTTACTCGAGCATTTAGCCTTAAAAGTAGCCAACTTTTTCGAAAGGTGTTCTAGTAGACGCTATTTTGCTAGGTGTTATAATGTTTGAATTATAATAATTTAAAAAAATATGGCCGCAAAAACCAATTCAGCCTTTATGAAGCCTATGACTATTAGTGCAGAACTAGCAGTTATCGTAGGAGAAGGTCCAATGCCACGATCTGAAGTTGTTAAGAAATTATGGGTGTACATTAAAGGAAAGAATCTTCAGGACCCAAAAAACAAGAGAAATATTAATGCTGACGAGGCTCTAAAAGTAGTATTCGGTGGAAAGGCAACTGTAAGTATGTTTGAGATGACCAAGCTAGTTTCAGCTCACCTTTCATAAATTTACGAAAAGTAAAAACAAAAAACACGGCCAAGTGCCGTGTTTTTTGTTTTCTGTGGATATGTCATTCGATTCTTTAATGTAAAATATGATTATGAAAGAATCCCTAGCGATAATCGCGACAATTTTTGCGATTATTGGAAATGTTCCTTATTTGATAGATGTGTTTAGAAAAAAGGTTGAACCTCATCCATATACTTGGCTTGTGTGGACCATTGTCTCTGCTGTCACTTTTTTTGGTCAACTGGCAAAGGGTGGGGGCATTGGGAGCCTGCCCACAGGCGTCGCAGAGGGTTTTACAGTAATTATTTTCCTTTTTTCCTTAAGATATGGATTTAAACATGTTACTAAAACAGATACATATTTTTTAATTTTTGCACTTCTTGGACTAATCCCATGGCTGGTTACTAAAGACCCGACAGTTTCTGTTATTACAGTTGTTACGATCGATCTTATAGCCTTCGTGCCAACAATTAGAAAAACATGGCAACATCCCAAGACTGAGAATTCACTTTTATACGGTATGAACGTTGCAAGGCATGTACTAACACTTTTCTCCTTAAGAACCTACAATATTGCCACTACACTACACTCGTTTGCGATGATAGTTACGAACACGTTGATGACATCGATTATTTTAAGAGGGAAGTTAGTTAAAAAGTAATTTATTAAGTTAATTTAAGAATATGCTACAAAGACTTTTTATTTTTCTATTGCGGGTTAGCCTAGGGTGGATGTTTTTCTGGGCTGGATATACAAAAATTATTGATCCAAAATGGTCTGCTCTTTCGTATATCACAACCGCTAAAAATTTTCCTGAGCTATACAAGTGGTTCGCATCACCACAAATTTTACCGGTCACAAATTTTCTCAATGAATGGGGTCTAACACTCATTGGTATCGCGCTTATACTCGGTGTCTGTATGAGATTAAGTGCTTTTTTTGGAACAATTCTGATGTTACTCTACTATTTCGTAATCCTTCAATTTCCGTACCCGAATCCTCATTCGTACATAGTAGATGAACACATTATTTATATTTTTGCTCTCCTTGTGCTTAATGCCATTCATGCCGGTAGAATTTTCGGTCTAGGGAATTGGGTGGAAAATTCATCTCTAGCATATAGATTTCCAAGACTAAAAAAGTTTTTCATTTAACCATAAAATTAAAAACCGATCCATCAATGATGAATCGGTCGACGAAATATCGCTCGCAAACAGCTCAGCATGTAGCACAATTCGCACCACCACGCGTCCCAGAATGGCCGGTATTGAACCGTATCTTCATCTGAGTCCACGTATTTCATGCCGAGGCACAGTGTCATTCGGACGACACCTGCCATCAGGTAGACGACGGCCGAGAGTAGCAATAGGGTGAGCGTAGTCTGCTCTCGCAAACCTTCACACACAAGTTGCCACCACGCGTCTAGCCACTGATCCTGGTACGCCTCAGGGTTGCCGAGTATCTCCGAGTCAAACATCCTCATGAGACCTGCAACAATGTACCAGAACCCGAGCGTGTACACGATGAGAAGCGCGAACGCCCACCAGTTTTTGACCACCAGCTTCATAGTTCCTCCGTTGGCTCCTTGACGGAGCATCACTGCTCGGTCGAATTGCTAGGTAAAACCTGCAATCGATCGCCTTCGGGCTTTATGAGCTTACCACCATTTGAAACGGTACTACTTAAGTTAGCTATTGTCAAACTGTGAATTAAAACTAACGGGTAACAGAAATATTTTGATTCAATTCTGAAGGTGTGTTAGCGGTCGGAGCAGAAATTGCGATGCGACCGTTAGCATCTTTTGTAACTGTGTATTCAGTCGAATAGTCTACATCACTTGTAACATGTGCTCCTGTAGCACTAGGATCGTATGGCATACTAGAAATATAAGTAGGAACAAGACATGTGATTAGATCAGATTTACCTGCGGCAGCGTTTGCGGTGTACTCGATTTTTCTAACAGTATTGTCTATAACGGCTCCAGCCGCAGCACAGGTAAACACTCCTTTGTTATCTGCTATGTTTTGTCCGATTGCATTTAGGATTGTGTTGACGTTGCTAATTCTCTGAGTATTTCTCGCTTGAGCAAACTGCCTGCCAGGATTTATCGCAACTATCACTACAGTCGCTAGTATCGCAATAATTCCGATTACTAAAAGTATCTCAATGAGCGTGAAGCCACTTCTTTTACTTACTTTCTTTAACATAAGATTGTTGTTAAATAATAATAACAATATTATATTCTAATTATATTTAAAATAAACATTTTTCTGTGGACAAACACTTTGCTTGTTTTTTAGTAAAAAAAATATAGACTGCAGATAGCAAACTGCACACAAAATTTAAAAATTATGAAGATTCTAGTCGTTGGGAGTGGAGGGAGAGAACACGCTTTTGTCTGGAAACTGGCACAATCTGAACAGGTAAAGCGAATTTGGTGCGCGCCAGGAAATGGCGGTACACAGCAGGAGATGCTGAGAAATGGTACCTGTGTAGAAAATGTTCCCATTGGCGAGTCTGATGTTACAGCTCTGTGCCAATTCGCAAGGGACAATCATGTTGACCTTGCTGTAATCGGTCCGTTTGAGCCACTGTCACTTGGTCTCGTCGACCGACTGCGGGAAACAGGCATTATGGCCTTTGGGCCGACACAAGAATGTGCGCAATTTGGAAAATCAAGTACCTTCGCACATGATTTCCTATCTGCAGCTGACATCCCGATTGTTGATGGTGATAGCTTCACCGACCTAAATCAGGCAATTCACTACGCACAGGAAATAGACGGTGCATGTGTAATCAGGTCTGTGATTGCAGGGAATGCAAATGGTTCCATCATTTGCTATACGCACGAGGAAGCTACAGAGACAATTCGTGGTTTGTTTATTAGCCCGGGTAAAGCGGAGGGTGGTGAGATATTCATACAACACCACGTGGAAGGAACTGAAGCGTCATTTCACTACCTCGTCGACGGTCAAATGCTGGTCACTTTTCCCTCTATCAGGAGCTACAAATTCAGAGAGGGAGGAAATCGTGGTTGTCTCACTCACGGGATGGGAGCTTGTCTTCCGCATAGGCTGATCCATGACCCTGTACGAGATCGCTTCAAAAGGGAGGTTGTGACAAAATGGCTTAATCGTTGTGCCGAAAGTGACATGCGGTATAAGGGTTCAATAAATCCGGAGGCGGTAATCGGCGACGATGGAGTATTGCGACTGCATAGCCTTGGTTGTGTTTTCGGTGACCCGGAGGCTCAACTATTGGCAAGGATGTTTATCGGTGATTTGCTTAGCTTTCTCACTGCATCAGCAAACGGCGGGTTCTACAGTACTGACGGTAAACTTGCGGGACCACACTGGAAGCCGGGCTACTGCGTTTGTGTAGTGCTTACGGCTGAGGAGTACCCGAACGGAATCTCAACCGGCAGAATCATTACTGGAATCGAAAACGCAATGACAATAGAAGGCGTACGTGTCTTCCACTCCGGTACAACTTGTGTTGATGGAAAGTTCTACACGAACGGTGGTCGCGTTCTCTCTGTTACAGCACGCGGGTTCACGCCAAATCATGCTAGAGATAAGGTGTACGACGCGGTGTCACGTATCAGGTTCGATGGAATGGATTTCCGACGAGACATTGCAGAGGATCTTTGTTTCATCTAAACCGACCGTTTGGTCGGTTTTTTATTTTGAATTATCCCAACTGCAACACTCGGTCATAAAGTATGGGCAAAAATAAAATTATTCACTAAAATGTGATAAAATATTTACATGAATACGCTGGCGGTATGTGTAATTGAATCAGGAAAGTTAGTAACTAATTAAAAACATGAAAGATAGTAAAAAGATATATTCAATAATTGGTTGGTCCTTAATCGCAATTCTGGGTTTCGCATTGGCATATTGGGTGTTCATGGTCGTTGCCTTTTCGTTTTAATAATATTTATCGATACTGGTAGGTTTTAACCCCAACTGCAACACTCAGTGTTGCAGTTGGGGAGAATGAACGGACCAAATCTCTACTTTAACTCCTTAATCTTTTCAGCAATCAAGCTAATCTCATCATTACGGTTAGAAACTCGCCCTTTGATGATGATACATTTTTCAGCGACTAATAAAGCCTTGAACTCTTCAAAAACTTTTGGAAAAACTACAACTTCAATCGAACTCCCAAGATCTGCGAGACGCAAAAACATCATTTGATCATTTTTCTTTGTGATAATCGGTTTGGCTTCCTCAATAATTCCACCGAGCACAGCAACCATACCTTCTTTCATTTCTGTTTTTACCTTGGCGATCGTAACTTCTCGCTTATCAAGAATCTCTTTAAATTTATCTAGCGGATGACCGGAAATGTATAAGCCCAGCAATTCCTTCTCCCACGCCAACTTGTCAGATTGACCAGCAACCGGAGCCTCAGCTAGACGCAGACTTGAAGTGTCTGAACCATCATCAACAACTGAACCGAAGAGCGAATCTTGATTTTTAGGCGCTGCAGCTTTCTCCTTGTTGTACAGCAAAAGATTTTCCATATTGGCCAGCATTATTCCTCGCTCACCAAAATCATCTAGAGCTCCAGCCTTGATCAGTGCTTCGAGAGATTTTTTGTTTAGACTCCTTTCATGAACACGATCAAGGAAATTACCTAGTGATTTAAACGATCCATTCTTCGCCCTCTCCTCAATGATTGCATTTGCGACACCTTCGCCGAAATTCTTGATCGTAGTAAGACCAAAGCGAATTTTATCTTCGGATTGAGTAGCACCTTTTACGACAGTAAACCCAGAAAAACTTTCGTTGATTGAAGGTGGAAGAACTGGAATTTTCATTCGCTTACATTCAGCAATGATTTCAGAAATTTTCTCAACATCTCCTGAATCCGCAGTAAGAACGGCGGACATGTAAATTGCGGGGAAATTCGCCTTCATATATGCAGTCTGATACGCAACCTTTCCGTAGCTTGCAGCATGAGCCTTGTTGAATCCGTAAGCAGCAAATGGTTCAATCAGCTTCCATAGCTCCGCAGTCTTAGCTTCAGAAAGACCGTTTTTAATCAAACCCTTAATCAATTTTTCCTTTTGAGCCTCCATTTCTGCTGGAATTTTCTTACCCATAGCTTTTCTCAGCTTGTCTGCCTCCAACCAAGAGTATCCTGCCATTTCAATAGCAATCATCATGATGTCATCTTGGTAGGTGATGACTCCGTATGAAGCCGAGAGAATATTCTTCATTCTCGGATCAAGATACTTAACTAAATTCGCATTATGTTTACGTTCTATGTATTGCGGAATGGATTCCATAGGGCCAGGACGGTAAAGCGCCACCATGGCGTTAATATCGTGGATACTCGTAGGTTTCAAGTCTTTTAAATACTTTGTCATTCCCGTTCCGTTTAGTTGAAAAAGTCCACCGGTTATACCTTGAGCAAGCATGCTAAAAGTTTTTCTGTCATCAAGAGGAATCACGTCAAGATCGATGTCTACGTTCTCCAGTTTTTTAGCAAGCAAAACTGCGTCTGCCAGAATGGACAGGTTTTTGATTCCAAGAAAATCAAATTTAAGCAAACCGACATCTTCCATTACATACATGTCGTACTGAGTAATGACCTTGCCTTCACCTTTTGGATCAAACTGAAGCGGAGTAAAGTCAGTCAGAGGTCTTGGGGAAATAACTACACCTGCGGCATGCACAGAGATGTGTCTGGCACATCCTTCAATTTTCTTAGCCAAATCAATTATCTCAGTCACATCCTTCTCAGTTTTATACATTTTTTTTAGTTCAGGAACCAACTCCATCGCTCTATCGATAGACATCGGAAATCCTTGTGAGCCCATAGGAATTAACTTTGCGATGGTATCTCCTAAGGTATAAGGAAAACCGAGTGCTCGTGCGACGTCACGCACCGAGCCTCTCGCCATCATGGTTCCAAAAGTTCCCACCTGAGCCACTTTGTCGTTACCATATTTCTTTCTAGCGTAGGTAATCAGCTCATCTCGACGATTATCAGCAATGTCCATATCAATATCGGGTGCTGAAGGTCGCTCTGGGTTTAGGAATCTTTCAAATGGCAATTTGTATTCTAGGGGATTGACGGTACTGATGTATGCAAGATAGGAAACCATTGAACCTCCAGCCGAACCTCTGGTTGTGCTCAGGATTTTCTCTTCCTTTGCATGCCTTAACAAATCGGAGACAACCAAAAAGTAAGGTGAGTATCCCTTGTTTTTAATAACGTTCAATTCGTACTCGATTCGGTCGACAACTTCCTGTGTTTTTTCGATTTTTCTTGTAACGATTCCATCATAGGCAAGTTGCCTAAGCGCAAGGTCGGCACTAACACCTTCTGGCAATTCATAATCAGGAAAGACCCACTTACCAAGTTCAATTTCAAGATTGCACTCATTGGCAATTTTTTCCGTGTTTTCTAGCGCCTCAGGCAAATTTTTGAAAAATTTTTGTGCCATCTTTTGCGTGATAAAAGAAAAATCACCACTATTTTCACCGCCGAATGATTTTTCACTTAGTTCCGCATTGCTATTTACTAGAGTCAAGGTGTCTCTAGCCTTTTTATCAGATGGCTTAATGTAGTAGACATCGTGAGTGGCCACCATTTGTGTATTTGTCTTTTTGGCCAGTTCCTTTAGAAGATCCATTCTTTTTTCGTGTCCTTCGATTTCAGGGTGATGTGTTATTTCAATGTAGAAATTTTCTGAGCCGTAAACCTTTTTATACCAGGTTAACAAATTTTCCGCTTTTTCTTGATCAGCGTTTTTAAGAGCCTCAACAATCTGACCGCTGAAAGAAGGGGATATAGCGATAAGGCCTTCGTTGTATTTTTCGATTAGTTCCGCATCAATTCTTGGTTTGTAGTAAAAACCATCAAAATGGGCGTCTGTAGTGAGCTTTATCAGATTCTTGTAGCCTGTTAAGTTTTTTGCTAACAGGACCAGTCTGGTTCTACGATTATCGACTCCTGCCTGTTTATCATGTCGTGTTCTGACGGCCACATAGGCATCGAGTCCGATAATTGCTTTTATACCGGCAGATTTACATGATTTGTAAAACTCGATTGCTCCGTACATGTTTCCGCTGTCAGTAAGAGCCAGAGAGTCCATCCCATCTTCCTTTGCCGCTTCGATCAGTTCATCAATTTTCGGCAAAGCGGAAAGCAAACTGTAATGGGAGTGCGTATGTAGGTGTATAAATTTAGCTGGCATGCGACATGATTATACTATATAATTTAATATATCGAATCAAAAAAAGATTTGTGTTTTCATTATCAGCTTAACACTCAAAAAAAATGGCAGACGTAGAATTCGAGGAAAACAATTTTCAAATAAACCGACCAAGTGATTCTGCTCAGACCTCAGGCATGGCGGCGAAGTTGATTAAAATGGGAATCGCAAAGGATGAAAAGCAGGCAAATTATTTCCTACTTGGAATTGTCGCTTGCGTAGTCATCATAACCCTATTTGTACTTAAGAACGCATAAAATATGCAGTATCTAGTAGGGATAGACGAGGCAGGTCGCGGACCAATAGCTGGCCCAGTGTCAGTGGCAATATTTTATGTCGAGAAAAAACTGCAACGAAAATTGTTGCAGTTTTTTCCTGACAGAAAAGTTAAGGATTCAAAAAAACTTTCAGAAAGGAATCGAGAAATTATCTTCAAAAAGATTACCGAAGCGAAAGAGAGTGGCGACGCTTATTTTCAGGTTGTTTTGACCAGCGCAAGGATTATAGACACCAAAGGTATTTCATTTGCAATCAAAAACTCGATAGAGAAAATGCTAGAGAAGTCCGGTCTTGAACCAAAAAAAACCGAAATCCGCCTCGACGGCAGTCTAAAAGCGCCTATTCAATATAAAAATCAAAAAACCATAATAAAAGGGGATGAAAAAGAGGCTGTAATTGCACTCGCGTCAATCGTCGCGAAGGTAACTCGCGATAAATACATGAAAAAAATCTCTAGAAAATTTCTTAATTACAATTTCGAGATACATAAAGGGTATGGAACAAAAAAACACTACGAATCCATAGCGAAATTTGGCTTATCAACAATTCACAGAAAGAGCTTTTTAACCAAAATTTTGGTCTAATAACTCACTATTGACTTTATCTCTTACGCGTGATAATTTGCTGTTTAGGCGTTCTTTGTTTAGGGGTATTCAGCCTCCATACTTTTTCGCCTCAGATAATTAACCTGAAAATGAAAGGAAAATTGTGAATCCCAAAAGGATCACATCGCATGCTGTTGGAGTGGTGTTCGTGAAGATTGAGTCGGATGGAAGGGTGATGGTTGCCATCATGAACTACACCCGTCGAGGCCGGACGACTGTTCGGATACCGATGGGAAAGGGTCTAGCTGTGAGTGGTGGTGAATCGATTGTGTCAACGTTCTCAAGGGAAATGGCACAAGAGGCTGCTGATGACCCAGCACATTTCTCATACAAAGCCATGTCCACCGAGCCGGTCTACATTCTTGTCGTTCCGGATGACAAGAACCCGACTACCGAGAGTCACGTCAAGGTGTTTTTCGCGGCCCATGTAACGGTGGGCGAATTGCGAGCACATGCGCTTGTCGAGCATGAGGGCACTGAGGTTGAGGAAAACCTAGGGCCTTTACGCTGGGTCGAGGTAAGTAGGGCCTTGACTGACATGAGCGCGCCCGGGCGCTCGATACGTTGTCATGTTGATGCCATTCTTGCGACACTCGCTGTGTTGTGCACGAGGTTCACGAAGGTCTGGCAAAACTACAGCGGCGTCATAGCAAAAGCTTCAGGAGGCGAGTCGCCGGATTCTGCCAACATGAAGGCCTACAAAACCTACGCTGCTCAGTTACCAAAGGAAGCCGAGTAGCTCACCGTCACACAATGTGTGGCGGTTTTTTCTTGCATTTTTTTATAAATAGTGTATCCTTTCAAACCATGGTAGTACGAATGCGTGCAAACAGATCCCATAGAGACAACAGACGAAGCCATTTCGCTTTGAAGGAGGCACGTTTTTCTGTTTGTAAGGATTGTGGCGCATCTCATTTGAGACATCGAGTTTGTACAACCTGTGGCAAATACAAGGGTGTTCAAGTCCTTGATGTTCATGCTAAAATTGACAAGAAAGCAAAGAAGTCAAAGGCAAAAGAAAAGGCAGAGGCAAAGTAACAATTGACAAGCGGCGATTGACATTTGGCCAAGATCAAATGTTAGAGGTTACTTGTTAAATGTTAGCTTAGTATATGGCAAACAGGCACCTTGCAAGATCGACAGTTTTACAATCACTCTTTGAGTGGGATTTTAATGGACAGCGCTCTACCGATGATGTAGAAGCTATCTTAGAGCGTGATGTAGCTGAATTTGCACCTGGGCTTGGTGACACTTCTTTCATGCGAGAACTACTCCGCTCGATTATTGAAAAGAGGAAAGATATCGATACTATTATCGTAAAGGCCGCACCCGATTGGCCTATTGAAAAAATCTCTATAATCGACCGAAATATCCTTAGAATCGGTCTTTATGAGCTTTTGTTTGCTGATAAAACCGAGGTTCCTGAAAAAGTAGCTATCAATGAGGCAATTGAGCTAGCAAAAACCTATGGTGGAGAAAATAGCAGTAAATTCGTAAACGGAGTTCTTGGTTCTGTTTATAAAGAGCTTGGTGAGCCGGGCAAAGATGCTGTTTCCAAAAAGCCAAAAAGAAAACCAGAAGTTCCTTTTGAAAAAATGCCTATCCAAAAGCTTGGCGGTGCGGTTGTCTACGCTAAAAACGCGGGGCAAATTTACCTAGCTTTTGTTCACGATATTTTCGGACACTGGACCCTTTCCAAGGGTAAAATCGAAGAAGCAGAAGACGAGCAACAAGGAACTATCAGAGAAATGAAAGAAGAACTCGGTCTTGATGTGACTATAAAGCAAGCTTTGGGAAAAAATGAATATGTTGCATCTGATCCAGAAAAAGGTAAGATCAGAAAGCAGGTCAATTACTTCCTAGCCGAAGCAAAGTACGAAAATATTACATTAGGTAGCTCAGGAGGACTAGACGATGCAAGATGGTTTAAGATGGCTGAAATAGTGTCTTTGAATCTCTATAACGATATTTTGCCAATCGTTACAAAAGCGGTAAACATATTACTAGAAAATAAATAATTGACCTTTGACAATTGATCTTTGGTTTTAACCAAATGTTAATTGCTAAATGTCAGATAATGACAATGGATTTTTCTAAATTTGAGGATCAGTTGGGAATATATTTTAAAAACAAAGGCCTTTTACAAATGGCTTTTACTCATCGTTCTTACATAAACGAGAATAGAAAAGGAAGTCTTGAGCATAATGAAAGGTTGGAATTCCTAGGAGATGCTGTGCTTGAACTCATTTCAACTCACTTTCTCTACAATAAATATCCTGATAAATCTGAAGGCGACCTAACATCTTACAGATCTGCACTTGTAAACGCGGTGACGCTTTCAGAAATCGCAACTAAATTGGGAATGAATGAATTTCTACTCCTTAGTAAAGGTGAAGCAAAAGATACTGGCCGAGCCAGACAATACATTCTTGCCAACACAATGGAGGCTTTTATTGGCGCACTTTTTTTAGATCAAGGATATGCCTTAGCTGAGACATTTGTAAAAAAGTATGTCTTGTCGTTAATTGATGAAATTGTTGCTAAAAAGAGCTGGTTAGATGCAAAAAGCTTCTTTCAAGAAAAGGCTCAAGAGGAAGAGGGAATCACACCTTCGTATTCACTGGTCAAAGAGACTGGCCCTGATCACGATAAGCAATTCACCGTGGCTGTGGAAATAGGAAAAGAACGCGTAGCAACCGGAACTGGTAAATCGAAGCAAGAAGCGGAACAAAAAGCAGCTGAAGCGGGACTAAAAGCAAAAGGTTGGAACTAAATTAAAAAGCCGGCGCCCTTTGGGCGCCGGCTTTTTAATTTCTGTGGTTTTTTTATTTGTGTAAAAATGTTAGAATTTGGAGACGATTGGTCAATTGCCAATTTTTCTATGTATTTAAAATCATTAGAACTAACAGGATTCAAATCATTCGCCAAAAAGACTGAATTGCAGTTTTACACACCTATTACTGCAATTGTCGGCCCAAACGGCTCAGGCAAGAGTAACACTGCTGAAGCCTTCAGATTTGTCCTAGGTGAGCAATCGATTAAGTCCATGAGAGGAAAGCGAACTGAGGATCTAATTTGGAACGGCGGTGGAGATGCAGCAAGAGCGAACCGTGCCTCAGTAAAGGTTACATTTGATAACAGGCAAAGACTTTTAAACGTTGATTTCGATGAAGTCACACTAGAAAGAGTAATTTACCGTGATTCCTCAAGCGAGTATCTGATAAACGGCACATTAGTAAGGCTCAAGGATATTATTGAACTCCTAGCCGCCGCTCATATTGGATCATCCGGTCATCATATTATTTCTCAAGGAGAAGCTGATAAAATTCTCAACGCAAACAGTAAAGAAAGACGAGACATGCTCGAGGATGCTCTTGGTCTTAAAATCTACCAATACAAAAGAGAAGAAAGTGAGCGAAAACTCGAGAAAACTGAAGAAAATATTAAATCAGTCGAATCGCTAAGAAGGGAAATTGCCCCTCATTTAAAATTTCTTAAAAAACAAGTAGAAAAAATTGAGAAAACTCAGGAGCTTAAAACAGAAATGTTAAAACTTTCTCAGGAATACTTTAAGCGTGAAAATATTTATATAAATTTCAGTAAAGCTCAAATTGAAAAGGAAAAACAGTCGCCAACGGAAGAGCTCAACAGACTTCACGATGAACTTAAAAGAGCAAAAGAAATACTTGAACAATCAGCAAACAAGGATGCAAAATCACAGGAAATAATAAGTCTGGAAACCAATCTTACAGGGGTAAGATTCGAGAAGGACAATTTAGCTCGTGAACTTGGCCGAATCGAAGGAGCGATCAGTAGCGAGGAACGCATAATGCGACGTGAGCAAGAACAGGTTCTCCGTGATGGTAATCAAAACGTTCCCTTAAAAGAAGTTGAAACCATCGCAATATCTATCGAGAACAGGATAAAAGAACTGGAGCAGAAGAGAGATGAAGGTGCTATTAGTGCTTTTTTTACCTATGTCAAAAATGTTTTCGCCGAATTTATTGGAAAACACAGACACACGGTAAATCAGGCGGTAATTACTCAATCAGAGGAGGAAATAAAAAGACTGAAATCAGAAAGAGCTTCGCTCGAAGAGAGACTGGTTAAATGTAACGAGCAGGAAATTTTGCTAAACAAAACATATGTTGAGCTTAAGTCTGCAATTGAAAAAGAAAAGGACTCGAGCCGTGATGCTGAAAGAGATATTTTTCGAATTATGGCTGAAGAAAATCGTGTGAGATCGGCACTTGAGGCATTGAGGTTGCAAACAGAGAAAATTCTGATAATTGAAAATGATTTTAAAAGAAACCTACAGGAGGCTGTCGTTTTAATCGGGCGAGATGTCTACAATTTTGAAGCCGTGCAAATCAAAGATGATTCTGGAAACGATGTTTCAGTCGAATCAATTCAATACGAAAACCGCACATCACAGGAGGAGAGAAAAAGACTTATTGAAAAGATGAAAATCCGAATCGAGGACGCTGGCGCAGGAGGCGGAGAAGATGTGCTAAAGGAATACAAGGAAACCTCTGAAAGAGATACTTTTCTTGAAAGAGAATTGGCAGATTTGGCGCAATCAGCTCTATCGCTTAGAAAAATTATAGAGGAACT
>CAYSEN010000005.1:9396-23807 GCA_964430335.1 uncultured Candidatus Saccharibacteria bacterium | reverse complement strand
GTAAATCCACCTCCTTTTATTATTCTTGATGAAACCGACGCCGCTCTAGATGAAGCCAATTCAAAAAAGTACGGAGATATGATTGAAAATCTATCAAAACTCTCACAGCTAATTTTGATTACCCACAACAGAGAAACAATGTCTCGCGCTGGCGTGTTGTATGGCGTCACCATGGGATCTGGAGGAATTTCAAAACTCCTCTCGATTGCGTTTGAAGAAGCGCTCTCTGTCGCCAAGTGAAAAATCCATCTTTACTAAAAATTTTGTGAAAATTGAAACTTAACTATTAACTTTGTACAATAGATGAATGAAAAATAAAAAACTTGTTTTTTCTGTCGTGACCTTTTCTATTGCTGTGGCTATAGTTTTGCTATTTATTGCTCTTGGTGGAAGTACGACGAACAAAAGTACATCTCAAAAGACTTTAGTTGATTCAAGTGAAAAACAAATTAGTCACGTTTCATTTCCACCTGTTCATTTGGTTGACGAGAAAGTTAATACACCTATTTCGGTATCCTCTCCAGGCAAGTACAAAATTTACGTTTATTTAGTCGGAGAAAAAGTCGAGCAATCAATTAAAGAACCTCGACAATACTTGTTTTCATACGAGGTTCCGGAACTCGGTGAGTCCACCCCTACAAGTGACATTTTGAACTACATTTATAATGATTCAAAGAGCATTCTTTATATCGCAATCTCGGTTGGTGGATATGGTAACACCCCATTGGAAAATTATGTGTACCAGGTTAAGTTAGCGGAAAAAGATCATACCGTTGTTTATTCACTATCAGCTCCAAAACCAGTATATGTTGACAAGGTTTTAGAAGATAAATATTTGACATTAAAAAAGGCATCGTGTTACGCATGTGAAGCAGGAATTGAGTCTAGTATTATTTTGAATTTGGATAAAAAAAACTCATTTGAGATTCCTTACGGTACAGATTTTCAACTTAGTCGCGACCTTACGTTTCTGACATATAAAAAATATGAGTATAAGTATGTTCCTTGTAACGATGATGATAGAAAGCAAGAATTATGTTTTGTTGATGGAACAAAAAGAACACGAGAACTGAGCTCAACAGGCTCGAAAATCCTTCTTCCCTAAATGTTTGAATCGTAGGGAACAAATTCTTTTCATGTCGGCAACGGTCAATAATCAACTGCAATGGATTTGACAAACTCCATAATTGGAGTTATTTTGATCATGGCAAACGTTGGAACATCCAAAAAATGAAACCACAAGAGTTGTGTGCGAGGGCCGAGGCCTACCTCAGGCAGGTCATCGGCACAGGAAAGACCGTTCGAGTGATCGACATCGCTCGTGGTCTGGGGGTGACTACGCGAAACCTGCAACGTGCCTTCAAGGCAGCCGAAAGGCCCGCACCCAAGAAATGGGAGCTTGAGCTCAGGACCACGGAGGCGATAGGGGTCTATATGGCAGGCGGTATCTCCGAGAAGACCGTGGCTCAGCAATTCGGCTTCGCGGACTCCGGGCACTTCTCCCGGACCGTCAAGAAGTTCCGTGGAAGGTCACCGTTCGAACTCCGGAACGAACGACTTCATCCGGTGACAACACATTAAGCCAGGTCAACCATGACCCGGCTTTTTATTTTTCTAGGCCATAATGTAATCAAGAGTTTTTCTCTCCATATCAGCCGAAACAACCTTAAAATTGACCTCGTCACCTAAAGAGTACTTCTTCTTAGTTTTTTCACCCAACAAACAGTAATTTTTTTGATCCAAAACGTAGAAATCATCCTTCAAATCTCGCAGTTTTATCATACCTTCGCATCTGGTATTTTTCTCCTCGATATACATACCCCATTCAGTCACTCCGGAAACAATACCAGTGAAAGTTTGTCCGACTTTGTCTTGCATGTACTCTACCTGCTTGTACTTCTTGGAATTTCTTTCAGCTTCAGCGGCAGCGATTTCTTGTTCTGAATTGTCGTGTGCCATTTTTTCATATGAGTGCCATTCGTGTGGAGGAATTTTTGTGCCATTTAGATGATGGAAAAGAATTCGGTGAACCAAAAGATCCGCGTATCTTCTGATTGGAGAGGTGAAGTGTGTGTAATACTCAAAAGCAAGACCGAAATGCCCGATATTTCCTGTAGAATAAACAGCTTTTGCCATAGAACGAACAGCCGCAGTCTTAATCATAGATTCTTCAGCTTTTCCTTCGATTTTCTTAAACAATACCTGTAAGTCTTTCGCGGAAACCTTACCCTTTGTTGCTGGTAAGTCGTGGCCCAAGGCTTTTAGAAAAATACCAAGCTCAGCGATTTTTTCTTGATTAGGCAAATCATGAATTCTGTAGATAAAAGGTTCCTTACTTTTATTTTTTTCACGAGCCTTGTATATAAACTCAGCAACCTCGCGGTTTGCTAAAAGCATGTATTCCTCAACCAATTTATGAGTATCCAATCTTTCTTTTTTATAAATTCTTATTGGTTTCCCTGTCTCATCTAGGTCAAATCTTACTTCGTCTTGCTCGAAATCTATCGCGCCATTTTTAAACTTCCTATCTCTCATTTTTTTAGCGAGTGAGTTTAGAATTTCCAACTCCTCCTTATGCTCGTTCGAATTTCCGTTTAGTACATCTTGTGCGGATTCATAGGTAAATCTTTTCGCTGAGTGAATTATGGTTTTTCCGAACCATCTTTCTTTAACATAGCCTTCACCATCAACTACAAACACTGATGAAAAAGCAAGCCTGTCCTCGTTTGGTTTTAGGCTACAAATGTCGTTTGAGAGTTCATGCGGAAGCATCGGAATAGTACGATCAACAAGGTAAACTGAAAAACCTCGATCCTTTGCTTCTTTATCTAGTGCAGATTTTTCAACGACAAAATGGGATACGTCAGCAATATGTACACCTATTTCAAACAAATTTTCACCTAACTTTTTAAAAGAAATAGCATCGTCAAAGTCTTTAGCATCAACTGGGTCAATAGTAAACGTAAGTGTTTGTCTGAAATCCTTTCTTTTGAGAACTTCCTCATCGGGAATTACTGCAAATTTTCTGGCAATATCTTCTGCTTCTTCTTTAACATCAGAAGGGAAGTCGCTGTCGAAACCTTTTTCGAGAGCAATTCCAATCATTTCGGCGTTATTTTCACCTTTTTTACCAACAACTTTTAGAATTTCACCGACAGGATTTTTCTTTGGATCATCCCAACCCTTAAATCTAACCAAAACCTTTAATCCCAGAGAACCAGATAAAATAGGGTTATTTTCAACCTCTATGTCCCTGTATACTTTTTTATCATCTGGAACTAAAAAAAATCGGTTTTTATCCTTCTCAAGAGTGCCCACAAATTGAGACTTCGCTCTGCCCGTAACCTTCACAACCTTTCCAGACAATCTTTGACCATTCTTTTTAGGTAAAAGCTCGATCTCAACCTTATCGTTATTCAATGCGGTATTCAGATTCTCAGTTTCAATTAAAATGTCCTCTTCATGATTTAAAAGCTCAACAAAGCCTATTGCCTTACCAGCAATGCGGATTGAGCCTGAAATAGCCTGTTTTTTGTCTGATTTTGATTTAGTCATGTATTGACGACATAGTACATTATGTGATGTCGATTGTACAGAAGCCAAAATCTAAGAAATACCTGTTTTGCTGGGAAAATCGTTTTAAATTTAACAATAACCACAGAGGCGATTGACCTTAAACCCAGTTTCTGTTAGGATACGGCCTATGTTAAAAATAAGACTACAAAGAGTTGGCCGAAAGCACGTTCCTACATTTCGTGTTGTTTTGACTGATTCAACTAACAGCACAAAGAGCGGTAGATTTATTGAAATTCTAGGTTCATACGATTCTCGAAAGGATAGTGAAAAATTAGTAAACGCAGAACGCGTTAAATACTGGATTTCAAAAGGTGCTCAACTTTCAGGCACTATGCACAACTTTCTAGTTGATAAAAAGATAGTTGAAGGCAAAAAAATTAACGTACTGCCCCTAAAAAGACCAATAAAGAAGGAAGAAGCTCCTGCAACTGAAGAAGCAAAACCAGCTTCAGCACCAGCCGAGACCGCAGAAGCTCCAAAAGAAGAACCAAAAGCATAACAAATTAAACCCCGCCACTGCGGGGTTTAATTTTGCCAAAAAAGTCTTTTCAAATTAATTGTAAAGGAGTATTATTTCTTCTATGCAAAAAAATATTGTAATGTACATCATCGCGTCATTAGTGATTGTCGGAATAATAGGAGTGGGAATATATTCGTCCTTAAATAGTACCGAGGATGTGGGCAACAAGGTGATGGTAAATTCCACTGGAGGAACGCTGTCAGTGAGCGAAACTCCCGTATCTGAGCAAGAAACATCAA
The DNA here is from genome assembly GCA_964430335.1 of uncultured Candidatus Saccharibacteria bacterium. Classification (GTDB taxonomy): domain Bacteria; phylum Patescibacteriota; class Minisyncoccia; order Phycocordibacterales; family SIBU01; genus SIBU01. The sequence continues at coordinate 19,472 of CAYSEN010000005.1, read as the reverse complement.
CCAAAGAAGTCACAAGCAAACCAATTAGCAATAACACACAGAACAAAAGTATGAATAAGGTAACCATCGAAACAAACAAAGGAAAGATCGTGCTTGAGCTTTACGCAAAAGACGCGCCTAAGACGGTAGAAAACTTTATCAGTCTAATTGAGAAAGGCTTTTACAACGGTCTTATTTTCCACAGAGTGATTAACGGATTCATGATACAAGGCGGAGATCCAACAGGCACAGGTATGGGTGGTCCTGGATACAAATTTGAAGACGAGCTAAATCCAAACACTCCTTCATACAAAACTGGATACCAAAAGGGAGTTTTGGCCATGGCAAACGCTGGTCCAAACACAAACGGTAGCCAATTTTTTATCATGCTAAAAGACACACCTCTCCCACACCTTTATACGATTTTCGGAAGAGTAATTTCAGGACAAGAGATTGTCGACGCCATTGGTAACGTAAAAACTGACTCAAACGACCGACCTACTGAACAAGTAGTAATGGAAAAGGTTACTCTCGAGTAGAAAACACGATCTAAATTAGCGATTGACTAAAAGAGTCGATTCGTATATACTTCCGCTTATCTTCGCAAGACTGAGTTATGGGGGAAACCGAAGGATTACAAGGTTAATTGGTCCTTTTATCTTGCAAAACAAAAAATAAAAACCCTCAAGAATTTTGGGAGGCCTTGACTTAAGGTTCTTTTTGTTTTGTATAAATTTTATTAATTATTAGCAAGGTAGGAAAATTATTGGCTTATTTTTTATTAACATGGATACTCAAAAAGATTTGGATAAGAATTTAGTTTCTCAGATGGTTCCGATTGAGACAGGAGGTAAGCGACCAAAAAAGTATTTCGGCAAGTGGAGAAAACCACTGACCAATACTCCAAATTTCGTCGAACCACAGGTCAAATCGTTTGAATGGCTTGTTAAGCACGGTCTTGAGGAAGTTTTCAAAGAATTTTCTTCAATTAAAGACTATGCTGGGAAGAAGTTCGAACTCGATTTCACTGGTTTTAAACTTGCTGAGCCAAAGTACGACGAATACTACGCTAAGGCCAATAAACTATCCTACGAAGCACCTCTAAAAGGCACTGTTCGACTAAAGAACAAAGTTTTAGGTACTGTAAAAGAACAGGAAATCTTCCTTGCTGATTTCCCAATGATGACCAACCACGGTACTTTCATTATCTCTGGAGTTGAAAGAGTTATTGTTCCGCAACTCGCAAGATCATTCGGAATTTCATTTACAGCTCAAGACATTAAGGGAGGAAGATACTTCGGAGCCAAAATTATTCCTGCCAGAGGAGCTTGGATTGAAATCGAATCGGATCCAGACGGTGCAATCTACGTACGAATCGACCGAAAAAGAAAATTTGCAGTTTCTTCACTTCTAAGAATCCTAGGTGCTACTACCGATAAGGATATTTTCTCAAAATTCACTGAAAATGAATTTGCAAAATCAGTAATTGAAACTACTTTACTAAAGGATCACGCAAAAACCGCAGATGAATCCTTCCTTGAGCTCCACAAGAGACTAAGAGACGGTGATCTTGGAACAGTGGATAACGCTCGAGAATTTATAAAATCAATCTGGAGCGAAGAGAGATACGATATTTCAAAGGTAGGACGATTCCGATTCAACAAGAGATTTAATAAGAGCATGGATGCTAAGGCCATTGCTATAAGAACCATCACTCTTGATGATGTTGTTACTATCGTTTCTCACATAATTACACTAAACAATACCCCTGGCGCAATCGAAGACGATATTGACCACCTAGGAAGCCGACGAGTTCGATTTGTGGGTGAGTTGATGCAACAAAAAATTCGAGTTGGTATGTCACAAATCAAGAGAAACATTCAAGACAGAATGTCTACAGTTGATCCTGATGTGACCATGCCAGTTCAATTCATTTCTCCAAAACCACTTCAGGCTAGACTAAAAGAATTCTTCACAACAAACCAACTTTCACAATTCATGCTTCAGGAAAACATTCTTTCTGAGCTAGAGCACCTAAGAACTCTTTCTGCTCTAGGTCCTGGAGGTCTTACTCGTGAACGAGCAGGCTTCGAGGTTCGAGACGTTCATCCTTCTCACTACGGAAGACTTTGTCCAATTCACACCCCAGAAGGCCCAAACATCGGTCTTATTTTGCGTCTTTCAACTTTCGCCACACTAAACGACTTTGGAATGATTGAGACTCCATACGCTAAAGTTGTAAATGGAAAAGTAACAAAGGAAATTGACTATCTTGATGCATTGGCTGAAGAAAACTTTAAAATTGCACACGCCGCCACCGACTATGACAAAGATGGAAATATTTTAATTGATGAAGTTGAAGTAAGAATCAACGGCAAACCAGGAGTCGTGTCAAAAAACGAAGTAGATTACATCGACGTAGCAACAAACCAGGCATTCTCAATTGCGACCTCGATGATTCCTTTCCTAAACCACGACGACGCAAACCGAGCACTCATGGGATCTAACATGCAGAAACAAGCTACTCCATGTTTGGTACCAGAAGCACCGCTTGTTGCAACCGGAATCGAAGGAAAGGCAGCAGAAGATAGCGGAAGAATTGTTCTAGCCGAGGAGGAAGGAACTGTTACTGCTGTAGACGCTTCGAAAGTTACTGTCAAAAATTCAAAAGGAAAAGAAAAAGTTTACTCACTTGTAAACTTCTCAAGAACAAACGGATTTACAGCATTCCACCAGAGACCTTCAGTAAAACTAGGTGATGAAGTTAAGAAGGGAGATCTTCTTGCTGATACATCTTCATCTGATAATGGTCAGATTGCACTAGGACAAAACATGTTGGTTGCCTTCATGTCATGGTCTGGATCAAACTACGAAGACGCTATCATCATTTCAGAAAGACTAGTTAAGAACAGTAAATTCAGCTCAATTCACATCGAGGAATTCGTTGTAAACGTTCGTGATACCAAGCTAGGTCCCGAAATTACAACTCACGACATTCCAAACGTCGGTGAAGCAAAATTAAAAAACCTAGACGAGGATGGTGTTGTAAGAATTGGTGCGGAAGTACGACCTGGCGATATTTTGGTTGGTAAAATTACACCAAAAGGTGAGACACAACTAACTCCGGAAGAAAGACTCCTAAGATCACTCTTCGGTGAAAAAGCTCGAGATGTCAAAGATACTTCAAAGAGAATGGAAGGAGGTAAGCGAGGAAGAATCATCGGAGTAAAAGTATTCTCAAGAGAAAAGGGAGATAAGCTTGATTCTGGAATCATAAAGAGAATTCATATTGAGGTTGCTGAACTCAGAACAGTTTCAGTTGGAGACAAACTAGCCGGAAGACACGGAAACAAAGGTGTTATTTCAAAAATTCTTCCAGAAGAAGATATGCCATACATGCCAGACGGACGACCAGTTGACGTCATTTTGACTCCACTCGGTGTGCCTTCACGTATGAACCTTGGACAAATTCTTGAATTGCACCTAGGTCTTGCAGCACAAATTTCTGGTTACCAGGCTATTGTGCCTCCATTTGCAGGTGCAACCGAAACTGAAATCAAGGAAGAATTGGTTAAATCAGGAATTCCAGAATCTGGAAAAGTGAAACTATACGACGGACGAACTGGCCAAGCTTTTGATCAGGACATCGCTATTGGATACATGTACATTTTGAAACTTCACCACATGGTTGAGGACAAGATCCACATGCGTTCAATCGGTCCTTACTCTCTAATTACACAACAACCACTAGGAGGTAAAGCTCAAGGTGGAGGACAAAGATTTGGAGAAATGGAAGTCTGGGCACTTCTTGGTCACGGTGCAGCACACACACTTCGTGAAATCCTGACAATCAAATCAGACGACATAATGGGACGATCAGCAGCCTTCGATTCGATCGTAAAGGGTGAGGAGATTTCAGAATCAAACGCTCCTGCATCATTCAACGTTCTATTAAACAACCTTAGAGGTTTGTCATTGGATGTTGATTTGCAAGGATCCGGTTATCTAGGCGGTGAAAACAAAAGGTCGCGTGGTAATAGTGAATCGGGACGAACATACGATTCTAAAAATAAGGAATAGATAAAACCTTAATCGTATATTTGTAAAACAAAAAACTATGAAATCAAAAACAATTGGAAATATAAATAACTTCGACAGCATAAGCTTAAAAATAGCTTCTCCTGACAGAATCAAGGAGTGGTCATTCGGAGAAGTTACTAAACCTGAAACTATTAACTACCGAACTCAAAGAAGCGAAAAGTCTGGTCTATTCGATGAAAAAATCTTCGGTCCAGATCGAGATTACGAATGTTACTGTGGAAAATATCGAGGAATCAGATACAAGGGAATCGTATGTGAAAAATGTGGAGTTGAAATCACACGATCTATCGTACGACGCGACAGAATGGGTCACATCGATCTTGCTACACCAGTTTCTCATATATGGTTTCTAAGAAGTATGCCAAGCCGACTCGGTCTTATTCTAGGAATGGCTACTGGCGACCTTGAAAAAGTTATTTACTTTGCTGGATACATTGTCACTAAGGTATTTGAAGAAGAGAGAGCACAAATTCTTCGTGACCTAGACGCTGAATACAAATCAAAAATTAAATCTCTGCAGGACGAGAAGTCAAAAGACGCTATTAAAGAAAAGGCTGTAGCCGCAAAGAAGGAAATTGAGGGAATTCAGGAAGGTGTTGTGCTAGACGAGGTTGCATATCACAACTTCTCAATGAAGTACGGTACTTTGTTTGAGGCTTCAATCGGTGCTGAAGCCGTTTATGAAATTTGTAAAAATCTAGATCTTAAGAAACTTGAAGCAAAACTAGAGGAAGAATTGCAGAACGCCAGCTCTCTTGAAAAAGACAAAATCAACAAGAGACTTTCATTGACCAGATCAATGATAAATTCTGAAATCCGACCAGAATGGATGTTCTTAACACGTATTCCAGTTATTCCTCCTGCGCTTCGACCAATGGTTCCATTAGACGGAGGACGATACGCTACATCAGACGTAAACGATCTTTACCGAAGAGTAATCAATCGTAATAACCGATTGAAGAAACTAAAGGAAATCAATGCACCGGATGTTATCTTGAGAAACGAAAAAAGAATTCTTCAAGAAGCAGTCGACTCTTTGATCGACAACTCAATCCGACACGGAAACACTCCATCAGGAGCACTAAATCAGTCACAAAGACGACCACTCAAATCTCTTTCTGATAACCTAAAAGGTAAAAGAGGTTTGTTCAGACAGAACCTCTTGGGTAAACGAGTTGATTATTCTGCTCGATCTGTAATCGTCGTTGGTCCAGAGCTTAAACTTGACCAGTGTGGTCTACCAAAACACATGGCTCTAGAACTTTTCCGACCATTTGTAATTGGTGAATTGCTAAAGAGAGAACTCGCATACAACATTCGAGGTGCGGGAAGATTGATTGATGAAGATATTCCAGAAGTTTGGGCAATTCTTGAAGAAATTACAAAAGACAAATATGTTTTGCTAAACCGTGCTCCTACTTTGCACAGACTAGGTATTCAAGCTTTCCGACCAGTTCTTATTGAAGGTAATGCTATTCACGTTCACCCTCTTGTTTGTACAGCATTCAACGCCGACTTCGACGGAGACCAAATGGCTGTTCACCTTCCTCTTGGTGTAGAAGCACAACTAGAGGCCAAGGAAATCATGGCTTCAGACAAAAACATTCTAAAGCCAGGAAACGGAGATCCTATCGTTTCAGCAAAAATGCTTGATATCGTTTTGGGTTGTTACTGGATGACCAAAATCGTTCCGGGTGCTATGGGAGAAGGAAAAGCATTCTCAAGCCCAAACGCAGCTATCACAGCCTTTAACTTCGGTGCAGTTGAATTCCGCGCCAAGATTAAGGTTATGGGAACAGAGAACCTAAAATACAAAGAGTTCGCTGGTACACTTTTCGAAACATCAGTAGGAAGACTGCTATTCAACAGTGTTTTGCCTTCAGATTACCCATACATCAATCAGGAAATCGAAAGAAAGAAAATGTCTTCACTTGTTGATGATTTGATCAACAAATACGGAATCAAGAACATTCCTCCTATCATGGACAAGATAAAGGCCTTCGGATTCCAATACGCTACATATTCTGGCGTAACATGGGGAATCGACGATGTTAAAATTCCAGAAAAGAAATATGAGGTGATCGATGCAGCTAAGAAAAAGTCTGAGGAGGTTCTAAGTCAGTACAATGACGGTCTTCTTTCACAGGACGAAAAACTTCGAAAGAATATTGAAATTTGGCACGGTGCTAAGAACGAAGTAGAAAAATTAATTCCTCAAACTCTTCCAGTAAACGGTTCTGTTCACGACATGGTTTACTCAGGTGCTCGAGGTAGCTTCTCACAAATTACTCAAATGGCAGGTATGAAAGGTTTGATCCAAAATACAGCCGGAGAAACTATCGAATTCCCAATTCTTTCATCAATGAAGGAGGGTTTGACACCAATCGAATACTTTATTACCACCCACGGTTCTCGAAAAGGTCTTACAGACACCGCTCTTAACACCGCAAAAGCCGGTTACCTTACAAGAAAATTGTTCGTTGCCGCTCAGGATACTATCGTTACAGAAGATGATTGTGGAACCAAAGACTCAATCACAATCAAACGAGGAGGTTCGCTTGGTGCTGACACAGCGCTTGCAAAACACATCAAGGGTAGAATCGCTGCAACTGATGTCACAGATAAGGATGGAAATGTTGTACTAAAGAAGGGTGCAATCATTACCAAAATCGAAGCAATGAAAATTCAGGACGCTGGTGTAACTGAAGTAAAGGTGAGATCACCACTTACATGTAAATCAGTTCATGGTATCTGCGCAAGATGCTACGGAGTTGATTTGGGTAAATACGAATTGGTAGGAATCGGTGAAGCTGTTGGTACCGTTGCAGCACAAGCTATCGGTGAACCAGGAACACAGCTTACTATGAGAACTTTCCACGCCGGAGGTACAGCATCAGTTGGTGGAGACATCACTCAAGGTTTGCCTAGAGTTGAAGAATTGTTCGAAAAACGATCTCCAAAAAATCCTGCCATTATTTCTCACGTTGACGGTGTCATTTCTGAAATCAAAGACCTAGGTAAGGAGAAAGTAATTACTGTTATTCCTGACGTTGCTGACAAGTCAAAAACCAAAAAGAAGGCTGAGGTTGAATACACCCTTGGATACTCACGTATGCCATTTGTAAAGGTTGGTGATCGAGTAAAGAAAGGTGATGTCATAACAGATGGTTCTGTTGATATCGATGAACTATTCAAATACGCTGGTCATGAAAAAACACAGGAATACATCATTACCGAGGTTACAAAACCTTACGAACTTCAAGGAGAAACTGTGTCTCGAAAGCACATTGAAGTAATCGTTCGACAAATGTTTAGCCGAAGAAAAGTTGTAGAAGGTGGCAATACCGCATTCTCGACTGGTGAAATTACAGACTTGTTCCAACTACACCTCGAAAACACAAAGGCTAAAGAAGCCGGTCTTGAGGAGGCAAAAGTTGAACCAGTAGTTATGGGTATCTCAGAAGTTTCGCTATCAAGAAAGAGCTTCCTGTCAGCTGCTTCATTCCAACACACAACCAGAGTTCTCATTAACTCAGCAATCAGAGGAAATGACGACAAGCTATTAGGCCTTATGGAAAACGTCATCATTGGTAGACTAATTCCTGCAGGAACAGGACTAGTTGGCGGTGCAAAGGAAACCTTGATTAGAGAAAAAATTGCGGAAAAAGGACAAGTAACTGAATCTTCAAATTAATCTATTGCTCATACTGGAAAACCAAACCACATCGTTTTAAAGATTGGTTTGGTTATTCTGGTATACTATTTAAATGAGTAGTTCTGTAGAACAAATCAAAGAAAAACTTGGTATTGCTGAGGTTGTTGGTGCGTATGTAAAAATCGAAAAAGCAGGAAGTAACTACAAAGCTCGTTGTCCATTTCACAACGAAAAAACTCCATCTTTTTTTATTTCACCCAGCCGTGGCTCATACTATTGTTTTGGTTGCGGAGCAAAGGGCGACATATTTTCTTTCGTTGAACAGTTTGAGGGACTCGATTTCGTCGGTGCTCTTAAAGTGCTGGCGCAAAAAGCTGGCGTAACAATTGAAAAAGAGAACCCAAAGGCAAAAAGTGAGAAGGACGGATTATACCGAGCACTAGAACTGGCTACCGAATTCTTTGAAATCAGCCTGAAAAATAACGCCGAGGCAAAGGACTACATCACAAAAAGAGGTGTAAGGGAAAATACAATAAAGGAATGGCGAATTGGTTTTGCTCCTGATGCATGGAGAGAACTCTACGAACATCTACAGAAAAAGGGAGTGACGACCGAACAAGTGCTAGCAACAGGTCTTGTAAAAAAATCTGAAAATGCCACAAGCGCTGATCGAGGATACTACGACATGTTTAGAGGTAGAATCATGTTCCCAATTTTTGACAGTGGGGACAGAGTGATCGGATTTTCCGGAAGAATTCTACCGAGATTAGATGATGGAAAAATGGGTAAGTATGTAAACAGCCCTGAAACTGTTTTGTTTAACAAATCTCGTGTTCTTTACGGCCTTAATAAGGCTAAATTCGACATTAGAAAGCGGGATTACTCAATAATGGTGGAAGGACAAATGGATTTGATTATGTCGCATCAGGCAGGCTTTACAAACACCGTAGCGGTTTCAGGCACAGCGCTGACCACTGACATTAAAACCGATGACGTTGTCACAAACCTAGGCCTACTCACAAGACTTTCAAAAAACATAATTTTGTCATTCGATTCTGACGAGGCAGGATTTAAGGCTTCAGGAAGAAACGGCAAAACAGCCCTCGCTCTTGGAATGGATGTTAAGGTGACAAAAATGCCGACAGATGAAGATCCGGCCGACATAATTTTAAGAAATCCAAGCGAATGGGCAGAGATTGTAAAAAACTCAAAGCACATAATTGACTACTCATTAGAAACTTTAATCGAGAGAAAATACGACCTAAGAAAATTAGGTAAGGAAATCCAAAATATTGTTCTTCCTTACGTAAAATCACTCCAAAGTGCCATCGATCAATCTCACTTTATTACAAAAATTTCAGCTTCTACTGGAATAAAGGAAGATGCACTCTGGGCAGAGCTCAAAAAAATTGCTCAAACTGATGATCAAGGAAGTAGACAAGAGATCACCGAAGACCCGGTCAGTAAAAAAATTAGTCGAAAGAATAACATTGCTAAAAAAATAATCGGAATAATCTACTGGCTCTCTGACAAGAAAAGCAAGGACAATGTGAGTTCTGCAGAAATCGAGGAAGGACTCAAAACCATCTTAGGTGAAGAAGAATTTAATAAAATACTAAAGGAAACTGAGGTTCATAGAGCCGAAATGATATTTGAATCCGAGCTTTCCTATGAAAAATCAAATCATCTGGATAAAATCGTTAAAGAACTCTTGTTAAATTTTGAAGAAGAGGTGATAGACGAAAGACTTTCAAACGCCATGAACAATCTATACGTTAAAGGAGCCAAACCAGACGAGGAAAGCATGTCTCTTATTAGTAAACTTTCAAAAAGAAAGCAGGAAATTAAAGTCGCGAGACAGGAAAACCTTACAACTAAAGATAAATAATTATTATTGATAAAAGATGTAATTTGTGTTAATGTGTCGGCACATTTATATTCCTTGGTAATTTATATAAACGACGATGAAAAAAACAAAAAACAAAAAAATTTCGGGAAGTAAGAAGTCGTCTAAATCAAAAGTTAAAAAGGTTAAAAAAGTCTCTAAAAGTAAGGCTCCTTCTGCCGGGAAAGCATCTAAAGGCAAAGCAAAAGTTGCAAAAACTCCTGTCTCAAAAAAGGATAAGGACATGAATGCCAGAGCGCAAAAACTTTTCCTGAAAGGAAAGGAGCGCGGTTTCGTAACTCACGATGAAATTTTGAAAGAATTTCCTCATGTTGAAGATGATATTTTTTTCCTTGATCAATTATATTCAAAACTTCACGAAGGTGGCATTGACATCCTAGAAAGCGGTGGAATGCTTGATTTAAATGACGAAGAACTAATTTCTAAGAAAAACGT
>CAYSEN010000005.1:7689-9296 GCA_964430335.1 uncultured Candidatus Saccharibacteria bacterium | reverse complement strand
TTTAAGGCTGTCGACAAGTTCGACTGGACAAAGGGTTACAAATTCTCTACATACGCCACATGGTGGATCAGACAAGCAATTACTCGTGCACTCGCCGATCAATCAAGAACAATTCGCGTTCCAGTGCACATGGTTGAAACCATTGCGAAGTACAAACAGGTAGTCCGAAGACTTTCTCAAGACCTAGGTCGCGACCCATTACCAGAGGAAATCGCAGTAGAAATGGGCCTAGAGGTTGATAAGGTTTACAATATTGAGAAGATTGACCAAGACACTGTTTCTCTAGAAAGCCCGGTAGGGGACGAAGGGGACGATGGTAAATCTACTCTCGGAGACTTTCTTGCCGACGATAAAATTCTTTCCCCAGACCAAGAGTCATCACGAAGAATTCTGTCTGATCAGGTTAAAGAAATCCTAAACGACCTTTCAGAAAAAGAACGAAGAATTCTTGAGATGAGACACGGTCTAAATGACGGGGTAACACATACACTTGAAGAAGTAGGACAAAAGTTCGGCGTAACTCGAGAACGAATTCGACAAATCGAGGCAAAGGCGCATGAGAAAATTCGCCAGCACGACAAATCAAAACGACTAGAGAACTACTAACAAAAATTCCGCAACGTAAAAGTTGCGGAATTTTTGTTATGGCAATGCACACAGATTAAGGGAGAAATCGGCAATGTTTTATGTTAAAATTTCCCCATGAATAAGTTTTCTACTTATATTTTTTTTACATTAGTTTTTGTTTTGACAGTTTTTCTGGCTATCGGGCCAATGCTTGCCGAGGCTGGTTTTTCGTTTGAAACCATTACTTATATAAAAGGACAACCTGCATCGACTTTTTTTGTTGAAAGCACCACGCCTGAGTCACTCCGAAATGAATTTGCACAATCTCAAACAACTCCGCAAAGAAAACCTAGAATTCTAATCGTACCTGGGCACGACGACGAGTATTCAGGAACAGAGTATATGGGTGTAAGAGAGGCAGATATGACCCTAAGCCTAAGTAAGGAGTTGAAGAGAATATTTGCGTACACTGACAAATTCGATGTCATTATTTCTAGAGATGAAAACGGCTACAACACCACTCTTTCTACTTACTTTAATACTAATGCAGACAAAATTAGATCATTTGTTGAATCAAAAAAACAAATAATGCAAAGTCTAATCCAGAAAGGACAGGTCGCAAACGAGGCTGATAAAATTTACCACAACACCGCGCCTAGCGAGGTTTCCTTGAAACTTTATGGCATAAACAAATGGGCGAATGAAAACAACGTTGATTTGGTTGTTCACCTCCATTTCAATGACTACCGAGGCAGAAAGCGTACTGCCCCAGGAATATATTCTGGCTTCTCAATTTACGTTCCAGAACAGCAATATTCAAACGCCAGAGCAAGCAAGGAAATTGCTGAATCAATCTCAAAACAGCTAAAAACAATATATGCTGAAAGTAACCTTCCAAAAGAAGATGAAGGAGTGGTTGAGGATCAAGATCTGATAGCCATTGGCTCCTTCAACACACTTGATCCTGCCAGCGTTCTTATAGAATACGGCTATATCTACGAGCCTCAGTTTGTAAATTCTAAAATCAGATCAAAAGTCCT
>CAYSEN010000005.1:4472-7589 GCA_964430335.1 uncultured Candidatus Saccharibacteria bacterium | reverse complement strand
GACGGCACCTTAGGTAGCGAGACAATCAAAAAATTAAACGAATTATACGGCGCCTAGCCAATACTTCGAAAAATTCAAGCGTGATATAATCACGCGATGGACTCTCCGCAATTTCTTAAACTGTATAACAAACTCAACAAAGCCCAAAAAGAAGCCGTCGATAGTATCGAAGGTCCTATTATGGTTATTGCTGGCCCTGGTACCGGAAAAACAACAATACTTACCCTTCGTATTGCCAACATTTTGAGAAAAACAGACACTCCACCGTCTGGTATATTGGCAATTACTTTTACCGAATCTGGAGTTAAGGCAATGAGAATTAAGTTGCGCGAAATTATAGGTAACAGAGCTGATGAAGTCCGAATACACACATTTCACGGTTTTGCCGCATCAGTCATAAACGAATTTAAAGACCACTTTGTTCATTTAGAAAGAACAACACAAATTACTGAAATTGAATCGGAAAGTATCATAAGAGCGCTTCTCGAGCAGAAGGAATTTCATGATCTGCGACCTTATGGCAACCCAGATTTTTATGTTCAGAAAATTATCAGTTCAATTAGCGATTGCAAAAGGGAAGCTCTTACGCCTGAAATGGTGACAGCTTATTCAAAGGATAAAATACAAAAAATAAAATCAGATGATGATTCATATTCAACAAGAGGGAAGACAAAAGGGGAACTGAAAGCAGAGTTTGTTAAGCAAATCGAAAAATGCGAGAGAACCTTTGTGTTTTCAGGTATATACTCTGCATACGAAAATAAGAAAAAGGAGGAACGTAAAATTGACTTCGACGATCTGATTTCGGAATTACTGATCGCACTGCGTAAAGACGAACTTTTGCTTCGAATATTACAGGAAAAATTCCTCTACATTCTTGTAGATGAACATCAAGACACTAACAACTCCCAAAATGAGTTGATTACTAAACTTGCAGATTTTTTTGATACACCGAACGTTTTTATAGTCGGAGACGAAAAACAGGCCATCTATAGATTTCAGGGCGCATCAGTTGAGAACTTTTTGAAATTCCAAAATACATGGAAGGATATGAAAATTATTCAACTTACGGATAATTACAGATCCCACCAAAACATTCTAGATGCAAGTTTCTCAATGATTGAGAATAATTACGTAGATGACCAGTACGAAGACTTGAGAGTAAAATTGACAGCCTCCGGTGACGAAAAACCAAATCCGATAGAAATAGTCTCAGCCGGTAATCATGAAGCAATGGTTGCAACCCTAGTTGAGAATATTAAAAAAATCACTGAAGCTAAACCGGAAAGTAGCGTAGCTATAATCACCAAGACCAATCGCGACCTCGAAAGCGTCCTTAAGATATGTGAGTCAAACAACATCAAAGTATCTTCTGAACGAAGTATTGATATTTTCAATCATCCGATTGGGAATTTATTTTTCGACCTTATTGAGTTTATTTATGATCCAAGTCGAACAGATTTCTTCTCCAAAACTCTCATCTCCGGCCTATGGAATGTTAATTTTAGCGACTCCATAAACGTAATAAAGAATTTGCGTTCTGGAAAAACTCACGACATCGAAAAGATACCGGCACTCATTAAAATTCGCCACGAGCTTTCAAAAGATGGACCTATTAATTTTCTAATTAATTTAGCAGAGCTCTCTGGATTACAAGTGCTTGTTGCAAGAGAACCAGCCTACGTGGAGGTTTGGAGAGGTATTGTCACTCTCTCTGAAAATCTGATCAAGGAGGGTGAAATATCCGACCCTAAGGAACTCCTAAAGAGACTGCTTGCATACAGGGCTTCCTCTGAAATGAAGAGTGTAAAAATCAGCATCGGAACGCCCGATTTGCCAGTTAAAGCCATGACTGCACATGGTAGCAAGGGTCTGGAATTTGATTATGTTTACATCCCTTTCGCCAATGAGGAGTCGTGGATCGGAAGAAATTGGGGCGAATATTTTGTTCTTCCAAAAGCCACAAACAAAAATGAAATTGAGGATGTACGAAGACTATTCTACGTAGCTCTTACAAGAGCGAAAAAACACGTCACGATTTTATATTCAGATGAGGAGAACGGCAAAAATCTACTTCCGCTTCGCTTTATAGATGAATTACCAGAAAGCAATACTTCAAGAACAATTATTCCCAGAAAGGCGGAAAAGGCTGTACCATTAAAAAATGAAAACAAAATCAGTGCAGAATCTCAAAAAATCCTAGACTACACAAAACATACACTCATAAGCAACGGTCTTTCTGTAACCGCCCTTAACCATTTTTTAAACTGCCAGAGCGCATTCATTTATCAAAGTATTCTAAAATTACCCCAAGCGCCTGCGGCGTCTTCCGAGAAGGGAAATGCAATGCACTTGGCATTTTCAAATGTTTGGTCACTAAAGGACAAAAGCACTAAAAACATAGAAAAAACGATTGAGGATACCTTAAATTTCTACTTTGAGCAGTCTCTTTTGCCTTCGTTTGAAAAGGATGCCGTAAGGAAGGAACTGCTTGAAGATTTACCAATAATTGTGAGTGAACTTTATGGTCATTTCAATCAAGGTGGAACAATACTCTCCGAAACATGGAGCGAATCAAAATTCTTCACAAACTTTGAAGGCCAAAAAATTGAAATACCAATTCACGGTAAACTAGATGCTATTGTTGATAATCAGGAAGAAGTTTATGTTTACGATTACAAGACCAAACAGGCCATGTCTGAAAATGAGATTTTAGGAAAGACAAAAAATAGTAACGGTGATTATTTTAGACAATTAGTTTTTTACAAAAAATTACTGAGCGATGACTCAAGATTTCGAGATAAAAATATAATTCCCGCGTTGGTTTTCGTTGTTCCAGATTCTAAGAAAAAATGCAAGACGATTTCTTTACCAATAAATGAAGAAGACGCGTCACGACTTGATACAGAAATTACTAGCCTGATTGGGGCAGTCTGGTCTGGCGAAATTCTGACATCAAGATGCGAAGACGATAAATGCGAGTGGTGTAAACTCAAGAATTTACTGATTTGATAAAAATTGACAATAGTCATACTTTCATGTTATGGTTCCCGCAGTTAATGGTTCTTGACATACATGTTTCTGGGGTGAGGATACCCTGAAAACTGGCATAAAGCC
>CAYSEN010000005.1:0-4372 GCA_964430335.1 uncultured Candidatus Saccharibacteria bacterium | reverse complement strand
ACTTCGAACAGCCTGTCGCGAAGTAAAACAACACGAGCCACACGCAAACAAGCGTGTGGTTTTTTATTGTAAATCCGAAAAATACCCCTTTCGTATTGCAACGGAAAAGGACGAGGAAAAACTTTATTTCAAAATAATATCGATAATCTGCTTCATCGAGGCAAGTTGGAATGCTCCACTTATGCCAACTTTTTTCTTAGATGGGTCAATCGTGATTAGAGGTGAACTTCCTGGTTGCATTTGTCGCAAAATATTTTGGTTAATTTCAGAAATCTTTTTTTCTGCTTCGGTTTTAAGTGGGGTCGCTAAAAATAGCACAGTATGAGGAGTACCGCTTACGCCAGCCTTAACACCATCTTCAAAGTCGGCTCTAACTTTTGAGGTAAATTTTCCGCTACTTAGGCATTCATTAAATTTATCAACAGGAAGGCCGATCATAGTTGCTAGTTCAGGTAACCTTGCAGGATCAAGACCGTTATTTGACGGCGTAACTGAAAACACTTTTGCCACATAAGACCAGAATTTTTCATTTCCTCCTAAATCCCAAGCGCACTCAGCCGCCTCGGCTTCTTTTGGTGCCTTAGGGTGCATATCAAGTGGGAAATGTCTGTAGACCCAGGCTAGTTGACCCTGCTTGCCGTACTGGTCAAGTAAAGATTGTAATGTGATGTGGTAGGTTTTACAAAAAGGACATTCTAGATCTGAATACTCAACCGCAATAATTGGTGCTGCAGGATTACCTAAAATGTGATCTTCACTACTAATTTCCCTCGAACCAATTGTTGCTGAATCATCAACCACCAAGGATTCATTGTTTTTTTGATTATTACTAGGCAAATATCCTGCCTGATTACCGCGAGTAAGAAAAATCGCTCCACCTATGATAATGCCTGCGACCACAATCGCCATCGGAATATTTAGTACGGTCTTTTGTGTTTCCATCGTTCTAAGTTAAATAATAATTTTCTTAACCAAACAAGTTTATCACATAAAACTAATTGATACGCTCAGTATAGACTACCAATCTTTGACTGTAGTTGTGAACCTTCTGATTCCAAACTCCGTCGCAAGTAATTAAATTAAGTCTTGATGATGAACCAACTGGGCCGAAAATCTTTTCGACGGGAGCTTTTGATTCATCGTAAATCTCACTACCTAAAACTCTAAATTTTATCTTTTGATTCTTTTTGTCGATTACAAAAACCTGATCTCCTTTTTTAAGTTCGGATAATCTGATGAAAACCGCATTAGCGTCTTTTACAGTATCGAGATGGCCGTCGATTACAGCACTGCCTTTTTCTCCAGGCTTTGGACCTAGGTTATACCAAGCAACGTCAGTAAAATTATTTGGTATGCCCATGCGACCCTCAGCGACTCTACCAACGCTTTGAATATTTGCATCAACTTCAATTGAGGGAATTTGCAGTCTAAGAGGTAAATCGACGTTATGAATTATCGGATCACTTTTAGTAATGAGCTTAAAATCCTTAAATGAGATACTGCCAAGGTTTGCACTAAAGAAAAGAAATACGATTCCCGATGCGATAATTATCGTAGCTAAAATAAGCGAAAAAACTGCTGTGTGAGCTTTTGATTTATGGTGCCAACTTTTTTTATGTCCTTCACTCATTTAAATTAAAAGGGAAGTGTAAATGTCATTGCTTGTTCCTCGATTTTCTCCCAGCCAGCTGTGTTTAATGGAATTTCTCGCACATTCGGGCCCTCTTTGAATTTAACGTGCTTATTTTTCAAAGCGTATTCGTAGAGCTCCTTGGTGATTCGTACATCTTCAATACAATATTTTACTACTTTGTCCTTTTCACCATTTCTCCACCAAACAATCGCTTCAAGTCCGTGACCTATTTTATTTTTGCCTAGTGTGGCCTCCGCTACGTCATCGAGTTTTATTCTTCTTCCGAGCGATGCTCTGATCTCCTTTAGCAAATCGAGACTTTTTATTTTAGACAAATCACCATTGTAATACTTACTAAGAAGAGGTACGTCAAAGTGGTCGGAGTTGTAGCCAATCAGCATGTCGGCCTTTTCCAAAATAGGCCAAAGTTTTTTTAGATCTTCTTGAAAATAGCTGGAGTAGGTGTTTGTTTCAGAATCATGAATACAAACAACCGATAAATCGAGCTTGGCTGGGTCGTTTGAACCAACGTCCGAAAATAAATTCGACGTTTCTATATCGAAGGTAATTTTACGCATGGGAATGTTTGTGTTTGTGTGCCTTACCAGGTGAAATCAAAAATAAAGTTCCAATAAAATAGCCCAATATAAGTGGGATTAATATTGTAATTTCAATCGATGATTGATCAAGCAGGTGAGCTATTACTGCAAGTAAAATAAGGCATGAAATGCTAAAAATCGAAACAATCCACGATGAATGTTGCGAAAAGTTTAATTTCGAAAGATATCTTGACGATAGAAAGGCGGCAACGAATGAGAGCAATAAACTCATTACAATTTTCACAAGAAGACTGGGCGGATTGTCCTCGTTGTAAGCTATAAGTAAAACCGGCACAGCAATGCTGATTGAAATAAAATAGGAGAGAAATATATGTATTGAAAGCAGTTGATAAGTTTTCATTATTTTAGGTTATCTGCTATCTCATCCTCAGTCACAGAAACTTCTGTTGAAGTTTTGAGATTTTTAATTTTAAACTTTCCAGTTTTAACCTCCTCATCTCCAATACAAACAATAAACGGCAGGCCTTTTTTATCGAATCGCTTAATTTGGTCTCCTAACTTCTTTCCAGAATAATCGATGATGGATGAAACTCCTTTTTGTCGTAGTTTTTGAGAAAGCTCGTGAGCGAAATCGAAACGACTCTGATCAATCATACAAATACCTAACATTGGCGCATTTGAGGCTTCTGGAAGTAAATTGTAAGTCTCAAGCACATCTCGCATGGTAACATCTCCCATACCAAAACCAACAGCAGGTATTTTCTCCTCACCAAAGATTTCGAGAAGGTTGTCGTATCTGCCACCGCCAAATAAAGCGCGCCTGTTTTCCGGATTCGTGTCAAATATTTCAAAAACAATACCGGTGTAATAGTCGAAACCACGCATAAGGGTCTGATCAAAGCGAACGTTTGTAATCCCAAGTTTTTCAAGTTGTTCGAGCAGACTTTTAACTTCGTTTATTCCATTTTGTAGGGCAGAATCCTCAGGCAACCTTGAAACAAACTCTTCAAAATTCTCAGATCTCAGCAAAGTAAGTAAGAAATTGTCTTGTTCGTGAACAACTTCTTTTATCATTTCAGCAAAAGCCTCAGCGCTTACTTTTTCTTTTCTATCAATCACCTTTGCTGCCTTTCTCGCATCTTCAACTGAAAGACCCATCAAGGTTTCCAGAATGTAATTAGTTATCTTTCTGTTGTTTATTTTTACTTCGAAATGATTTGGCTTGAGGCCAAAGGCATACATAATTTCAGAGGCAAGGGAGACAATCTCGACCTCTGCCTGTAAACTCTCGACTCCAAATATGTCAGCGTTTAATTGCCAGTGTTCACGCAAACGTCCTCTTTGTGGTTTTTCATATCTGAACAAGTTTGGTATAGAAAACCATCTCACAGGAAAAAACAATTCGCGTCTTTTCGATGCAATCATTCGAGCCACTGTTGGAGTCATCTCAGGTCTTAAAGTGACTTCACGATCTCCGCGGTCCTTAAAAGTGTATGTTTGTTCGTTTACTATTTCTTCACCAGATTTGGCACGATATAAATCAGCAGACTCGAGCACGGAAGCGCTGTACTCCTCATATCCAAAAAGTTGAGCTGTTTTTTTCCAGGTATCAAAAATATAATTTTGCACCAGGAGATCCTTTGGGTAAAAATCCCTTACACCTTTGTAGCTTTCAGTAGATACGATTTCCTTACCAGTTTTTGACATTAATATATTTTATCGAAAAAAATAACTTTTAACAAGAAAAAGCACGATCTATCGATCGTGCTTAGATTGAGACCATGACCTGACTATTCTTGGACCAGTACCTGAGGTGGCGATCCAAAAAATCGTAAAAACAATGACCGATGAAAACGCGGGCAATACAAGCAGAGCTATGAACAGCAAGAGCTTTGCAAAATCATGCTCGATACCAAACTTGTCACGAAGCCACACGTAAGGCTCCCACCAAGTTGCCCAGAAAATGAGAGAGAGCGCGGTGGCGATGATTAGCCCGACAAAAATCTTTTTCATAGGAGTACAATTAGCTTATCAAATATTACAATTTTGTAGGCAATTTTGCACTCTTGTTTAGGTAAAAAAATTGTGAGAAACTATCCGTCATTAGGGCCTATAGTTCAATGGTAGAACGCATCCATGGCATGGATGAGGTAGGGGTTCGATTCCCCTTAGGTCCACA
>CAYSEN010000004.1:36433-56957 GCA_964430335.1 uncultured Candidatus Saccharibacteria bacterium | reverse complement strand
AAAAAAACAAATTTCACGTCTAGTTCCTCAAAGGCAAGGCTTTTGGGGGTTGGGGCTAGACAGTTTCAAGCAATTGAACAGAAAGATTTTTGCTTCGTCAGATACGTCTGAAGCGAGGTGAGGGTCCGGGTTCTCCCGTAAAAGAGATAATTGATGTCGCGCAAGCGGAGTCAATGAAAGTTCAGGAAGCTTTGGCTATCCTGAGAATTAAGGTGGTACCGCGGTTTATCGGAATTGCAAAGCATAAAGCTTGTGCGAAATACGAATCCCGCCCTTATTATGTAACTTTTTGTTGCATGATGGGGGCGGGATTTTTGTTTTCCCGCATAAATTTAAGTTATGAGCAATAAATCGTTCACCGGTAGTTGTGCCACCTGTCAGAGCAAGACCACTGTGGTTTACAAACCTCTGTTCGAAGTTGTGATGGGTTGGGGGACCGATATGATCCCGAGGAACCCTAGCACCTTCGTTTGTGCGGTTTGCAAAAAACCGTTACTTACCCAGGCTCTAGAGGTCACACCCGAAAAAGCTCCGACTAAGACTGAACCTGCTGTGCCCGTTCCGGCACCACAAGTAATGGGTACTGGCTGGGGTTCGGCTACAAGGACCAAGCGTAAAGGCACGGGTTGGTCCTGATAGTTCTTTTGGTTAGACGTACAGAATCTGTACGTCTTTTTTATTGTACTGTGGAGAAAGTAATTTAGTTTTTTTGATATAATGTAATCAATAAGTATGTTTATACAAGAAAAACAACTGCGCGAGTTTATAAAAGACTCGGGCCTTGTCTCGAAATCTGATCTTGAAACCACTGAAAAAGAGGCCGATGAAAAAAGCCTAAGTGTTGGAAGTGTGCTTGTCTCTAAGGGAAAAATTACAGACGACGATCTCAGAAAAGTTCAGGCGTACATATTAGGAATACCATTCGTTGATTTGAAAGATCAAAAACTAGATTTTGAGGTTTTGTCTCTAATTCCCGAGCCGATTGCTAGAAGCCATAATATTGTGGCCTTCAAAAAAACTGCGGACAGTCTCGAAGTAGCAATGCTTGATACAGACGATCTTGCTGCTATTGATTTTATTAAAAAGAAGGTCCATTTAAAGATTTTGCCGAGATTGACCGATACAGCGTCTATAAAGAGCGGATTATTGCAGTATCAAAAAAGTTTGAAGGCTGAGTTCGGCGACATTATTCAAAAAGAATCAGCTACCCTAAAAAGCGTCGCAGAAACAAACGGGGAAACAAACATCGATCCAAAGGATTTGAAGAAAATGGCGGAGGACCTGCCTGTGGTGAGAATTATTGATACTCTCCTTAAGCATGCAATTTTGCAGAACGCGTCAGATATTCACATTGAACCGATGGAAAATCAGGTTTTGGTTAGGTATCGAATCGACGGAATTTTACACGACACAATGACTCTGCCTAAAAACGCAGCAGACAGTATCACCGCTCGACTTAAAGTGCTTTCTAACTTGAAATTGGACGAGAAAAGATTGCCACAAGACGGACGATTTAAGGTTGAAATGACCAACGAAAAAGTGTCTTTTCGTGTATCTATCTTGCCTACATATTTCGGTGAAAAGACGGTCATGCGTCTTTTGAAGGACAGCGCTTCGGGATTTACACTCGAAGGCTTGGGTTTCCATGGAGATTCTTTGGAAAAAATTCACGCAGGTATGAAGAGGAAGACGGGAATGATTTTGACTACTGGACCTACAGGAAGCGGTAAAACCACCACTTTGTATACAGTTCTAGATATTCTAAACACTCCAGAAGTTAACATTTCAACAATCGAGGATCCTGTCGAATATCAAATGGCTAGGGTAAACCAGACTCAAGTAAAGCCTGAAATCGGTTTTACATTTAGCTCAGGATTGAGGTCTCTTGTGAGACAAGACCCGGATATTGTGATGGTTGGAGAAATTCGAGATAACGAAACTGCTTCACTTGCTGTAAACGCAGCCCTAACCGGACACTTGGTGCTTTCTACACTACACACCAACTCTGCGGCGGGGGCGATTCCTCGTCTTGTAGATATGAAGGTGGAGCCATTTCTTATTGTTTCAACTGTTGATGTTATTATCGCTCAACGTTTGGTACGAAAATTGTTTCAGAGCAAGGAAAAATATTTTTTGAATAAGGCGGCGCTTGCCACTTTAGGAAAGTCAGTTGATTTGGATAAGGTGATTACTGCCCTTAAGGAAGAAAAAGTAGTAGCTAAAGATGTGACCTGGGAAAAAATTCCTTTTTATAAACCAAAACCGTCAGGAGAGTCAAAAGATGGTTATAGTGGACGAATTGGAATCCATGAGACTCTAAAGGTGACGCCAGCGATCAAGGAGCTAATCCTAAGAGGAGCTCCTGGAAGTGAAATCGAAACACAATCCAAAAAAGAGGGAATGATTACAATGCTAGAAGACGGTATTTTTAAAGCGGTTCAAGGTTTAACAACGATCGAAGAAGTGTTTAGAGTTGTTTCAGAATAAAAAAATGAAATTTAAATTCAAAGCTCAAAAAAAAGATGGTGAGATTTACGAAGGCGAGAGGGAGGTGGCCGATCGATTTACTCTTTATAAAGATCTAAAAAAAGATGGCGATGTTGTGATTTCAGCATCGGAGGTAGGTGATTCCGGAATGAAAAATTTTCTAAGTGGGTTGAAATTTTTCGGAGGTATTAACGCGCACGACAAGATTTCGCTGGCAAAAAACTTAGGTTCCATGCTTGAAGTGGGTCTGCCACTCTCAAGAGCTCTTTCAGTACTTGAAAGGCAGAGTAAGAAAAATGACGTAAGGAAACTTTTGGCAGATTTGAATGAAGATATTAAAAAAGGGAAAACTTTAAGCCAAGGAATGGCTGATTATCCTGCCGTATTTTCTTCTTTGTTTGTCTCGATGGTTAAGGCAGGTGAGGAAAGCGGTGGATTAGCAAGTTCCCTTAAGTCTGTCGGGTTACAAATGGAAAATGTTTACGAGCTACAAAGAAAGGTTCGAGGAGCAATGATTTACCCTGCGATTATTCTTGCTGTCATGCTTATTATCGGCGGATTGCTTTTGGTTTTCGTTGTACCGACTTTGACTGCTACCTTTAAAGATTTGAATACAGAATTACCAGCTTCTACCAAAGCTGTCATAGGTATCAGTGACTTTTTGAGAAATCATACAGTGTGGGGTTTGATTATTCTGTTACTAGCAATCGGTTTTGGGTATGTTTTTGTGAAGAGTAAGGTTGGAAAGCGAATTATTGATTATGTGATTTTGAAAATTCCTATTGTTTCAGGAATAGCGAAAGAAACCAATACAGCCCGAACTGCACGGACCATCTCTTCACTACTATCTTCTGGAGTTTCCGTCACAAGAACACTAAGTATTACCTCAGACGTTATTCAGAATTCCTACTACAAAGAGGTTTTGTCAAAAGCGGAGGCTAGCATTGAAAAGGGTTCTAGTATGTCATCCGTGTTTAGTGGCTATGAACATCTTTACCCAGTTTTTATTACAGAAATGCTTGCTGTGGGTGAGGAGACTGGAAAAATTTCTGAAATGCTAGCAGGTGTCGCGACATTTTACGAAGATGAGGTTTCTCAAAAAACTAAAAACATGTCGACTATAATTGAGCCGTTTCTTATGGTATTCATCGGAGGGGCCGTAGGATTTTTTGCCGTAGCGATGATTACACCTATGTATTCTGTGATGAATAGTATCTAGAGATAAAAACTATTCCTTACCAAGAGTTTGCTTTGCAATATAAATAATAAGTCCTACTAGGGCTAATATTAGGCTTATATAAACCCACATGTTTGAGGAAGGCGCCTTGATTTCTTTTTCTAGGGTTTCGTCTTGAGGGTTTTCACTGGAAGTTTCTTCTTCATTATTTGAATTAATACCTTCATCATCTAATGAGGTCTCTTCGTCTGAAGAGTAGGTTGTCCCGTTTATTGGAATCGGCACGTTTTCGCTGTTAACATTTCTCGATATATCAGGCTTAATATCGGGAGAGGGCATTGGCTGGAGACTTTTAGGGTTGGGAAAGTTTGCCTCCTTTGCTGCAAAAGCAAAATTACTTGCTGACAATAGGCAGATTGATGTTACGACTCCGGCAATTATTTTGTGTGTTTTCATGTTTGTAAATTAATCACTTATCCAGCTTATAAGTTGATATCCGCCAGAAGATACAGGAAAACCTGGTGGGGGAGAATATAGTAAGTTGCCATCATAAACACTGTTTGTTGTTGCAAAGCCAGACACGACGTTTCCGTTACTTACCCAAGTCCATGTCCACTGACCAAATGTGATTATAGAACCAAAGACATAAATACTATTTTTTTTATTGTTTGGATAGTATAGAAAACCCACACTGCCATTTTGTGCTAACAGGGCGGCGTCTACTTCAAGATCGGCAGGTGTGTCATAAGTTACAATGATATCTTTTTGAGAAATTAACCCTAGCGCATCGCTTCCATCTTTTGCTGAATATACTAAATTTTGAGGTATATATATTGTCGGAGCGGTGGAAGCATTGTAGGGTAATTTTGATGCGGCTACGGTTACCCTACCTCTCACTGTCCCTTCTACCCAGACTTTGTCTTCTATATACATAAAACCATTGGCAGGAATTGCTTGCGTTGACAACAAAACTCTGGTTTTGTAGTCAACGGATTCGTTGTGGGCGTTACCATTCACATCCCATCCATTGTGACCGTTTTGTAGTTTTGTAACCTTGTAAATAGATACTGTGGCATTGCTGTTAAAGACTAAAGAGTATCCTTGTGCGTTTGATGGTGCTAGATAAATACCAGATGATTGAGCTTTACTTTTTATCGAAGCCAAATCTGCCGTAAAGGATGAAAAGTCCACAGCAGGAACGGGAAATTTCCAGAAATTTTTTACAGCTTGGGTTGCGCTACCCCAAACTCCATCCTTTACAGCTGGACATGGATTACCCTGATTTACTGGACAGGTGTAGGTCAACTTGGCGGATTGAATAGGGGCGTTTCCCGTTCCGTCGAACCTAATTCCGTTGTTCGCCATCATCTGTCCACTAATCGATTCACCGCTACCTATCCAGATTATATCGTTACTTAGAAATGCATATTTAGCCATCGATTGAACTCCAAATTTTGCCGTAATAGTTCTTTTTATGCTCGGGTTTACGGTTGCCCAGCCTGTTGATTTTATGGTCACGATGGTTGAGCCTGAAGGGGGAGGTGTTATGGTTAAACTAAATTGTCCTATTGTTTGGTTGGTATCATAGTCTTTATAGTCGTGAAGGTAAGGTCCCGCGTTTCCGGTACCGTCTTGGTAGTCGTTTGGGTAGTGGGCGAGGCGCCACACGTAATAATTTATACCGGCCTCGGCGACTTGTAATGCGTTTTCTTTGTCATTTGTAGAAGTAAGTACACGCATTTCCTTTAGGATGATATTTATTACCGGTACTGACATAAAAGAAAACATGACGATTGTAAAAAGAAGGTAGATTAGTACATATCCTTTTACGCTTATTTTTTTCATTTTCATTTTTTCAGTACTCATTTTAATCACCTAAATTTTCTTTTAAATTTCTAATTGCCGTACCTGCGTCGATGGAGAAGGTTGTGGTGGCGTTTTTTTCTTCTTTTTTCAGTAAATTCAAACTCATTTTTACGTATTTAATCAGGTTTACGTTCACTGGCTGTGTTAATGGTGTTGTTGTTCCACCGTATGAACCATTGTAGTAATAAAATATTGTAGTAGAGGCGCTTGCTAGGCCACTTTGTACTAATTTAGAAACTTCACTTCCAGTATTGTAGGAGAGAGGGTTTCCTGTAGGTACGACAACTCCTTTATAGATAGCACCGTTTGCTACATAGTATCTTATTCTGTTGAACTGGCCCGTGCTCGCACCATAACCGGAAAAGAATATTATTTCTGTATCGTTGGCTAAGTTGATAGGGTAAGCTCCAGTGTTTGATGTGTTGGCGTTTCTTAATTCATTTACAAAATTGAAGACCGTTTTTCTTGCTTGGTCGACAGTGGTGAGAGCCTGTGGCTTCTGAACCCCGGTACTAAAAATCACTTTAAAGAGAGACAATGAACCCGCGAGTATGATTGAAGTTACAGCAATCGTGATTAACATTTCGACAAGTGTTACTCCTTTGTTTTTTATGGAAGTTTTCATGATTATGGTGTAAGTAAAACTTCGAGTGTTTGATAACCACTGACAGTCAAATCGCTTATTGTTTGGGTTGAGTAACCTGGCATACTGACTTGTACTTGGTAAGTTTTGTTGGAGTTTAAACCAGGGAACATTGCCTGCCCTGGTGTAAAACAGCCAACAACATAGTTTATTCCAACACTGGTAAGTACGGGTGTTTTTGTGCTGTCTGTCGTAGACATAAAGACTTTGTATCTTATATATCGGTTGTTACCGTTCGCGACATTTATTGTTGTTCCTGGAACCGTGAAGTAAGAACCGGAAGTTCCATCTGGCCCCACATAATTCCAGGTAGCGTTATCGTTGTTCGTGGCAATTTGAAACTTAAGTGTGGTTGCGGGATCTTGAGATGTAGGGTTCCAAGTAAGACTTGTATAGGCTGTAGCGTTTGTACCTGTATCAAAAGATGAAGATGTTAGTGTGCCTGAAGACGCATAGTTTTGATCGCCGTAATCTACTAATCTAAGTGCTAAAGGAACCCCCGCATAGTCCAAATTATCATCGTCTTGGCTGTATTTTGTGACGTCGGTAAAATTTTGCTGACCGTCACCACCTGACCAATCATCTTGGTTCCAAATACTACCCGCGGTTAATTTTGTTATGTCGTCGTCTGGGTCGCCGTTGTTTAAAGTGACGCTTGCACCTTCGATTGGATTCGATGTCGACGAGTCTTTAACGATAACGAGGAGGCTGTTTGCTGTTTTATTGCCGAGTATAAAAGTATAGGTTTGGCTTGTGTTAGGAAGAACGCTGATTTGCTGTATTGGTGATGAACCATAAATCATGTAGGTGTTTGAGTTAATGGCCGGCACATAGTTATCCCATTCTATGTTCGAAATAGTCACTTGGCCATTTGTATCTGAGTTGTAGGAGTTATCAAACTTCAATACGTTTGGTGTGCCTATTATTTTCGAACCTCTTACATCTAGACCGATCGCGTTTAGTGGGGAACAAAACTGATTTAGGATGTTAAATGTTAGGTTGCTGGTCTTGTCGATAGAAAAACTAATTTGTGTAACTGTACCAGCTAAAATGGTTGCGTCTGGTTTAGTTGGGTTAGGGTTCGACACGCTTATTGGGTATGTTTGGTCTGAAGAATAGTTGTTTTTGGTTACGACTACGTGATAGCTGTTTGCGCTGGCAGGGAGACCGACTTCCACCCAGTTACCGGCCGAATCGCTAGTTCTGGTTAAGTTGATTGAGGGAGAAACTGCTGTGTTTGTGATGTGTACGGTAGCACCTGCTACAGGCTGGCCAACAGCGTCAAATACTTTAATGAGTAACGCTCCTCCATTGTTTGAACCCTCAAGGCCTTTTGGTGCTATGTTTGTAAGAAAACTGCTAGTAATACCAGTAGATACTTTCTCAACGTAAAGTTTGATTTGTTTGTAATCATTTGGTGCGGCGTCTGTTCCCGCAAGAATGGTGCCGTCGGCTGGATCGTCAATGTAGTTTACAACGTAGTAAATATTGTAGCTTGTATCGTTAATCACTTCCGTGACTGAGTTCGGAAGGTCAGGAAGGTTGCCGTGGGGATTACCACTAAAGGTACCAATTTGAGAGTAGGGTAGGTTTCGAGCGATTTCTAGGTATTGATCAGCCAAGCTTGAAACCACAGTGTTGTCTCTAAAATTTTTTATACCTCTTGAGACCGTAAGTGCAACTTGGTAGATGGTTACCATCATCAAAAGAAAAACAGCAATGCTCACCAGTACTTCTATTATTGTAAAACCCTTAACTAAGCTACGTGTTTTTATTTTTTTAAAAATTGATGTCATTTAGAACAAAGTTGGTTAAATTTTAACATGTTTCCTCTACGATTTATACGTCTTTTTCCACTGGTTTTGTTTTTTGTCCTTCGGGGGTGATATAATTTCTCATATGAAAAAAAATAGAAAGATAATAGTGGGTAATTGGAAGATGAATCCGGCGAGTTTAGATGAGGCGAAAGATATTTTTTCCAAAGTCAGTAGGAAAATGTCCAAAACTAAGAATGTTCAGATGATAGTTTGTCCGCCATTTGTTTATTTGCCTATTTTCTCTTCAAAAACTTCCCAAAATTTGTTTTTAGGCTCCCAAAATGTTTTTTGGCAGAATGAAGGTAAGTTCACTGGCGAAATCAGTCCAAAAATGATTAAGGGTTTAGGTATTGAGTACACGATTGTAGGCCACTCAGAAAGAAGAGCTCTTGGTGAGACCGATGAAGCTGTTGCTGAAAAAGTGAACTCTGCTATAAAGCAGGGTCTTAAAGTCATACTATGTGTGGGTGAAAGTTTAAGAGACGCTGGCGGAGCTTATTTTGAATTTTTGAGAAATCAAATAGTAAAATCACTTTCTTTAACTCCGAAGAAAAACATTGAAAACGTTCTGATTGCCTATGAGCCTGTTTGGGCGGTGGGAAAGAGCTGGAAGGAAGCCATGAACGCAAATGATATTAGAGAAACCGCCATCTTTATTAGAAAAGTTCTTTCTGATATTTATGATCAGAAAGCAGTAACCGAGGTTCCAATTCTTTACGGAGGCTCTGTTGAGGTTGAAAATTCAGCCAGTATTTTTAAAGATGCTGGAGTTGAAGGGGTTTTGGTCGGTCATAAAAGTCTTATATTCCCTGATTTTATTGAAATTATTAAAAATGCCGATGAAATTTAATATTGATTTTCTTAGGGACGCCAAAGATCTTTCTGGAAAGAAGGTTTTATTAAGGTTGGACTTTAATGTGCCGGTGATTGATGGAAAGATAAAAGGGGATTTTCGATTACAGAGAAGCTTGCCAACTTTGGAGTTTTTGAAAAAGGCGGGAGCAAGAACTGTAATTTTAAGTCACAATGACAGCAAAGAGACCGATTCACTGCGACCTGCTTTCGAATTTTTAAAAGAAATTATTGATTTGGACTTTGTTGAGAGTTTAGATTTATTGCCGGAGAGGTTTGAGAACTTAAAACCTGGTGGAATTTTACTCCTAGAAAATATACGCAGAGACAAAGGTGAGGAAGCCAATGATCCTGAATTCGCTAAAAAAATGGCTACAATGGCGGATATTTACGTCAATGACGCTTTTGCCGTTTCTCACAGAAAGCACGCTTCGGTTGTAGGAATTCCAAAATTTCTTCCGAGTTTTGCTGGGTTTTTAATCGAAGAGGAGATTGAAAATTTATCAAAAGCCTTTAATCCACCTAAGCCATTTGTTTTTATATTAGCTGGCGATAAGTTTGGTACAAAGTTACCCCTTGTCGACAAGTTTCTAGAAATTGCCGACCATGTTTTTATAGGTGGAGCGCTGGCAAATGATTTGTTCAAGACAAAAGGCTTTGAAATTGGTAAATCAAAACACTCAGAAGAGGATTATGGTTTTGAAAAGTTATTAAAAAATCCAAAAATAATCATTCCTTCAGATGTGGTGGTTTTGAATGGCGACAAAAAGCAATTTAAAGACATTTCCGAAGTCTTGCCTGAGGAGTCTATTCTTGATGCTGGTCCGAAAACTGCGAAGGATATGACCGAAATATTTTCTAAATCAAAATTTATTCTCTGGAATGGAACTTTAGGTGCATATGAAAAAGGTTTTACAGAAGGAACAGAATCTATGGCGCAAGCTGTCTCAAAAAGTGGAGCCGAGTCTATTGTCGGGGGAGGAGACACGATTACTGCAATTTCAAAATTAGGAATTATGGACAAATTCTCTTTCGTTTCTACAGGAGGAGGAGCAATGCTTGATTTTTTGGCCAATGAAACTTTGCCAGGAATAGAGGCGTTGTTCAAAAAAGATTAGGAGATTTTTACTTTTTTTGCCACTTCTTCTCGCTCGTTGTTTTTATATTCCTTTCCGGCCCAAAGTTGGAATGAGTCTTTGCCGTACCTTGGCATAACATGAATATGGGCGTGGAAAACAATTTGTCCAGCCGCTTTTCCGTTGTTCATTCCGATGTTTACACCCTCTGCTCCTAGGTTTTTCTGAATAGAACCTGCGACTTTTTTTGCAACAACACTCATCTTGGCCACAATTTCATCTGGAGTGTCGTGAATACTTTCAAAGTGCTTCTTTGGAATAACCAAAGTGTGACCTGGGTTTACTGGTTTAATATCAAGAAAAGCTAAAACATCTACGTCCTCGTAGATTTTTGAAGAAGGGAGTTCACCTGCGATGATTTTGCAAAAAATACAGTTCATAAAATAGTTGGTAGTTTGTAGTGGATAGTATATAGAAAAGAGAGAAAAAGAAAAAGCCGGGCGCGCTTACGCGCCCGGCCAAACAAAACTTAGTTTTCTCATCTCTCAAAACGGTTTTTGGCAACTGCCTTAGCAATCGCCTTGACCAGGTTCTCTGGCTCCGTCAGGGAACAGAGAAAGTCGATCATTCCGACTCCTATCGTGTGAAGGTCGTCCGGGTGCAGAGGAAAGAAAACGATATCGCCTCTGCTCTTGCAGTACACGGAAATCGCCCTCTTTCGTAGTCTCCTCACCTTAGGTTTGGGAGCCTGAATGCACGCGATATACGAAACTCCGGCAATCTCAACCTGGCAAAGGGTGAGAAGCTTGTGGTTCGTTGACTCGCTATCGAAGTCTCCGTTTGGGGAATGAAGGATCTCAGCGATCCTCCTAACCTCTTTCGTAATCTTGGTGAGTGTTTTACCGCACTCCTTGAGTGCTCCTAACGCCCTTTGTCGAAGGCGTTCTTCGATTTCGAGCTGTTTTTTGTGTGCCTCTGTCTTTTTGCGTTTCTCGCCGGCCAGTTGCCCACGGGTTTGTGTGAGGGTTTCTCTGAAGATTCCGTTTAGACTTGCTTTCATGTGGTGATCATTGATACTGCCACTAGACTATTCTTTTGTTGAGTTTTGTCAATTTGCCCTGTGTTACAATGGCGTTTATGCCCCGTAGTAGAAAATGGCGTTGCTGTTTGCTACATCTGGGATTAACATATTTTTGTTTTCATTTACAAATCTACGCTTAACATAACTTGGCGTAAAATTGCTTAACAGCAAACGACGCCATTTTTCACTACCGGATGAAAAAGTACGAACTAAGACCGATCAAGGGCGACACACTTCTTGAACATTTGCTTTTTCATCGTGGAATTGAAAACGCTGAAGAAATAAATAGTTTTCTTAACCCGAATTACGAGAAGCATCTTCATGATCCATTTACAATGAAGGATATGGAAAAGGTTGTTTCTAGGGTTTTAAAGGCTGTGGAAAAAAATGAAAAAGTTATTATTTACAGCGATTACGACACGGACGGCATTCCCGCTGGAGTGATTTTTCATGATTTCTTTAAAAAAATTGGATTCAAAAATTTCCAAAATTACATTCCACACAGGCACAATGAAGGTTTTGGTTTAAATATCGAGGCGATTGAGCAGTTTGCGAAGGATGGTGTAAATCTGGTAGTGACTCTTGATTGTGGTACGGGGGATTTGGAGCAAATTGCGCGGGCCAAAGAACTTGGTATCGATGTGATCGTGATTGACCATCATTTACCCGGACCTGTTTTGCCGGAAGCCTTTGCGATTTTGAATCCAAAACAAGAAGGGTGTCAGTATCCAGAAAAAATGCTCTGTGGCGCAGGTGTCACTTTCAAATTGATCCAAGCTCTTGTATCTCGTCTACAAACTACAAACTATAAACTACCAACTGTGTCTTCTGGCTGGGAGAAATGGTTGCTCGACATGGTCGGGGTGGCAACACTTTCAGATATGGTGCCACTAGTTGGTGAAAATCGATTGTTTGCATACTACGGACTCATGGTTTTAAGAAAATCGCCACGGGTCGGTCTCAATAAACTCCTCGAGAAACTAAAAGTTCAAAAGAGGTATCTCACTGAAGAGGATATTGGTTTTACGATTGGTCCAAGAATTAACGCGGCTTCGAGAATGGGTGTTCCTATGGACGCGTTTCGGCTACTTTCCACTTCAGACGAGGCCGACGCCGACATTTTAGCGGAACATTTAAATAAAATTAACGATGAAAGAAAAGGCACAGTGGCTGCGCTGGCTAAAGAAATTAAGAAAATTATTCGTGAACGTTACGATGATTCTCCAAGAAAGGTAATTGTAATCGGAAATCCGGAGTGGAGACCGGCTCTTTTGGGTTTGGCTGCGAACACATGTGCCAATGAGTACAACTGCCCGGTTTTTCTCTGGGGAAGGGATGGTGACGGCGTGATTAAAGGTTCTTGTCGTTCGGCCGAGAAGGCTAATCTTGTTGAGCTTATGAACAAGGTTTCGTCCGGAACTTTTTTGCAATTCGGTGGACACGCGTTTTCTGGTGGGTTTGCGGTCTCCAATGAAAAAATCCACACTCTAGAAGAGGAACTAAATAATGCGTTTGAAGCGGTCGCGTCCGCGCAGACTGGCGCGACCGCAAAAGAGCTCCTCGACTGGGAGCTTTCACTTTCGGACGTAAATTGGGACAACTACAAAGTTGTTGAACAGCTTGCTCCATATGGCACCGGCAATCATAAACCTCTTTTTCTGCTTCGAAATGTTGTGCCTAAAGATGTAAAGCATTTTGGAAAAGAGAAAAATCATCTCGAACTGATGTTTGTTAAGCCTGACGGAAAAAAACTTTCTGCCATTACTTTTTTCAAGACTAGCAAGGATTGGGGAAGAGACGTGGAGCCCGAGAAACCAGTAAATCTCGTGGCCACTTTTGAAAAATCGATGTTTAAAAATTATCCCGAACTTAGACTGAGGATTGTTGACATATTCTAGTCGTTCACTTATGTTTTGCACTAGTTCAAACACAGCAGAACATGAAGAAAATACGCGTTAAGGTCACCGTCGACAGGATTCAACCAGGCGCCTTCCTTGATTTGTTCAGGATGCTTACCGAGGCGGGGTACGACCGGCCCCAAATTTCGAATGGCAGCGAACTCAACGAGATCGTGGTCGTCATCGACGGGCGTTTCGGGCAAGACGATGGAGAAGGATATTTCCTTGAAACAGGTGGTGTGCTAGGTCTTATCCGGGGTTACCTTGCTGGCAAAGGTCATGTCATCCAGGGCCACTCCGTCGAACGCATCGCCTGATTTTCGAGTCCGGAATTTATTCCGGGCTTTTTCTTTTCTGTTATAATCATCATACTTAAATCAAGAATTATGAATCACGAATCACGAATTACAATATTTACGGACGGCTCTTCTCGAGGAAATCCTGGGCCGGGAGGGTTTGGCGCGATAGTAATCGCGCCAAAGAATCAAGAATCAGGAATAAGGAATCACGAAATTAAGGAACTCGGAGGCAGAGAAGATCACACCACCAACAACCGAATGGAGCTTCGCGCCTGTATTGAGGCCCTTTCATTTCTAACAACTAAAAACTATGAACTACCAACTGTAGTCTATTCCGACTCTTCTTACGTTATAAACGGAATTACTAAGTGGGTTTTTGGTTGGCAGAAAAACGGTTGGAAAACTGCGACGAAAAATGAAGTTGAAAATCGAGATTTGTGGGAAGAGTTGTTCGCACAGACCAAAGGAAAGAAAATCGAGTGGAAACAAGTCGGAGGACACGTAGGTGTTGCTGGGAACGAGAGGTGTGACGAGATTGCCACCGCTTTTGCGGATAGCACCGCAATTGATTTGTATTTTGGACCTTTAGAAAACTATCCTGTGAAAAATATTTTAGATTTGAAGGAAGACTCTAGTGCAGTAGCAACAAAAAGCTCTAGAAGTAGTCACTCAAACGCAAAGGCCTATTCTTATGTGAGTATGGTAGAGGGAAAGATTGAAACTCATAAAACATGGGCAGAGTGCGAGGCACGAGTTAAAGGGAAAAGAGCGAAATACAAAAAAGCCTTAAGTGCTGATGACGAAGCAAAAATTATCGCTCAAATGAATGATAGTAAATGAAGAATCAATCACTTTTAATTTGTTTAAGTGGGTTTGTTTTTGGGGTTTTGATAAGTTCATTTTGGGATTTTGGAATTTATTTCGGGTTGTTTTTGGCTTTGATTGCAGGTGCGGTGTTTCTTGTGGAGAAAATAGAGCCGGCGCCCAAAGGGCGCCGGCTCTATTTTCTTTCCGCTTTTCTACTATTTTTTGCATTAGGTGTTTTACGTTTTAGTGCAACGACATTTTTTGCAGGAGATAGTTTCCTCGATAGGAATATTGGCCAAGTTGGAGAATTCGAAGTTCAGGTTTCCGATGAGCCAGACGAGAGAAGAGATTCTGTCCGTCTTACTGTGGAAATTCAGTCGGCGACACAGAGCGGTTCTGAACAAGAAGTCTCTACTAAAGCACTCGTTGTGACTGATTTGTATCCAAAATTTCAATACGGTGACAGATTAAAACTGAAAGGGTTGTTACAAAAACCAAAAAATTTTGCTGACGAAAATGGGAAGGTTTTTGATTATCAGAGTTACCTCGCAAAGGAAGGTATTTATTACGAAATCAGCCGACCAAAAACTGAACTTTTGAGCAGTGAAAACGGTAATTTTGTTGTTTCTGTTTTACTTAAAGTAAAAAATAAGTTTTTGGAAAATATAAGAGCCAGTATTCCTGAGCCCCATGCATCATTGCTTGGAGGTTTGGTGGTTGGTGCTAAACAGTCACTAGGGAAGGATCTACTCGAAGATTTTAGAAGGGCGGGAGTCATTCATATCGTTGTGCTTTCAGGTTACAACATCACGATTGTTGCCGAGGCAATCATTAGTTTTTTCGGCTTTCTACCAAGATATTTTGGCCAGGTTTTTGGTGCGGTCGGAATTGTGCTTTTTGCAATCACGACGGGTGGTTCAGCGACTGTAGTGCGTGCGAGCTTAATGGCGCTACTTGTCATTTTGGCTCGTGCCACAGGAAGAAAATATGAGATTACTCGTGCTCTTATGATTGCGGGGTTTCTAATGATTTTGCAGAACCCAAAAATTTTAGTTTTCGATTCCTCGTTTCAACTAAGTTTTGCTTCAACACTTGCTCTAATCTATGTTTCACCTATTTTAGAAAAATATTTTCAATTTATTACCGAAAAATTTGGTCTACGCTCTGTCGTGGTCGCCACACTTTCAACTCAAGTTTTTGTTTTGCCGATGCTACTCTACAAAATGGGGGAGCTCTCTATTGTTGCGTTGCCTGTTAACCTGCTTATTCTCTCTGTGGTTCCCGCGACAATGTTTTTCGGTTTTCTAACCGGTGTTTTGGGTTTCGTTTCAACTGTCATAGCTTTTCCATTCGCCTTTATCTCTTACGCTCTTCTCTCATACGAACTTTATGTAGTTGAGTTTTTCTCAAAATTGCCGTTTGCGGTTATGGCCTTTCATGGCTTTAATTTACTACTTGCCTTATTTGCCTATTTTATTTATTTGTTGGTAATTATTTATTTCCATAGTAAAAAAGTAAAAACTTCGGTATGATAAAGGCTTAGAAAGTCCTCCTGTTTTTATGAACACGATACTCGTCGGTGGTGGTCATTCGATCACAAAACTCACCATCGAGGGGTACCTCGATGTTCTCGGTGCACTCGAACCTTGCAAATATATCGCAACGGTCGCGTACGAAAACGGCCCTATCCACATCTCAAGGGTTGAAAGTCCTAAAGTAAAAGAAAGACCACTTGCCATTGTCTATGAAGTTTTGACTGGCAAAAGGCTTAAGTGCCAAGCCGCTTTCTTTTTGCCGGAGCTCGAACCTCTCGGTCTCCATTCAGGGAACGTTTTGGGAATCCGCTTGGCTGAGATGGGTCTTTGCTTGGTTGGCCAGACGTCCGTTTCTGAAAACCTACTCCGAAAGCGTATTCTCGAAAAACTTTCACATCTCCTTTTGGCATCAAGCTTCCCGTGTGTACGATGCGATGATGATTGCGATTTTCGACAAGGCAAAGTTCTGACTCCTGCCGCTTAGGCACGAGTCAGTTTTCTTTTTTCTATTTCGCCTTATTAAAATTTTCTTCTACCACAGACCAATTTAAATTAGTAAAAAAATCCTCAACGTAGGTTTTCTTTCCAGATGGCTGGTAATCAGCCACGAAAGAGTGTTCCCACATATCAAGGCCCAAAATGAGCGCACAGTTTTGAAGTTGGCCTAAGTGCTGTTCGTCAATCCATGCATTTAAAAGTTCACCGGAAGCTCTGTCGTAGTAGAGCATCGCCCAGCCAATACCGCGAGTAAGGGCGATGGCTTTAAATTCGGCTAGCCAGTTTTCGTAGGAGCCCCACTTCTCGGAAATTGCGGCGCGAAGAACGCTTTCGGAAAGCACCTTCGCGCCGCCTTCTAGCGCCCTAAAATACACTTCATGATTTCTCATGCCGTTAAATTCAAAACCAAATCTTCTGTTTACCTCAGCTAGTGCGTAAGCATTTTTCTCAGAATCTTTTTTCATCTCCTCGATTTTTTCAAGAATAAGATTGCTGTGTTTTACGTAACCAGCATAAAGTTTCAAGTGTTCCTCGATAGTTTTTGCTGAAATTCCTTTTAGGGCAGGGATGTCGAACTTTTGTTCCTCAAATTTTTTCATGGGTTTGGTGATTAACTAATAATTTCATTCTATCACGATAGTGAAAATCGGGTGTATACTTTTTTCGTGGAGTCACTCAAGAAAAATCTTCGAAT
The DNA here is from genome assembly GCA_964430335.1 of uncultured Candidatus Saccharibacteria bacterium. GTDB lineage: Bacteria > Patescibacteriota > Minisyncoccia > Phycocordibacterales > SIBU01 > SIBU01. The sequence continues at coordinate 40,227 of CAYSEN010000004.1, read as the reverse complement.
CTACCTATTAATTACCCTTTTTGTAGCCACAGGCTTTATTTGGTATGCCGTTTTGAATGAGAAACACGGAAATATTTTGAAAATCGCTTTTCTCGATATTGGCCAAGGTGACGCCATTTTTATCGAGGCACCGAACGGCAATCAAATGCTTATAGATGGCGGACCTCCTAAAAATGTTTTGCCGGCCCTTAGAAAGGTCATGCCTTTCTATGACCGTTCTATCAATATGATTATGGTCACCAATCCTGATTTGGACCATATTGGCGGATTTATTGATGTGCTCAATAGCTACAAAGTTGAGGAAATTCTAGAACCTGGAACAGATTCACCTTCGGCAACCTACAAAGAGCTCGAGAGAATTGTTATAGATAAAAAAGTTGAAAGGGCGGTGGTAAATAGGGGAGAAACTATTTGGCTCGACAGAGAGCGAGGAGTTCACTTCGACGTTTTGTTTCCCGATCGTGATGTTTTAGGTTTGGCGACAAATGACGGTTCTGTTGTCGGTAGGCTAGTTTACGGAAACACCTCGATAATGTTTACAGGAGATTCGCCCTCAAACATTGAACATTATTTAGATAAAATTGACGCGAAGAATTTAAAAAGTGACGTGCTCAAGGTGGGACATCATGGTTCCCGCACTTCAACATCTGAGGAGTTTGTCGGGCTAGTTGATCCAAAAATGGCGGTCATTTCCGATGGTAAGGGTAATAAATATGGTCATCCTCATAAGGAAACACTCGATACTTTAGAAAAATTCGGGTTAGAAATTTTAAGGACAGATGAGCTTGGCACGATTGTGATGGAGTCGGATGGGGAGAATTTGGTAATAAAATAAAAACTTACATTCAAAATGCCCCGCCTCGGAGTACCTCGGCGGGGCATTTTCCACACTTTCTTTAGAATAAAAAACCAACCTTTTTATTTGGCTGGTTTGCGTTCAAAAGTTGTGAAGGAATCTACCCGCCTTCTTTTTTGGCCATAGTTGATCCGAGAGCGGACGAAATGTCCAGAAATGGCTTCCTGAAACCATTCGGGATGCCCGAGCATCATCCGTTTAAGAGGCAGGCTTTTCAAATTGTACCACCGGAGATTTTTCAGATCTCCATTTGATTTAATCTTACCCTTCCACTTCCTAACTAGATAGAAGGCGACGCGATAGGTGACTTTGTAAGAACCGTTTTTTTGCAGGTCAGCAAAGTCGATCATGGCGACGAGCCGAAGGTGTTTTGGGCTGATTCGGACACCTATCTCCTCCTGAGTTTCCCTCAAAACGCACTTTCTGTAACTTTCTCTCTTCTTGTTTTTACCACCAGGACCGTTCAGTTTGTTTCGACAGATTTTTTTCGTTTTTATACCGAGAAGAATTTTTTGCTTTTTGGCTTTTCCTTTCAGAAGGTAGGCCACTGTAGCTTTGGTCATGTCTCCTCCTAGATTAAAGGTTTCGTTTGTCTGCGTTTATCTTGTGCTTATTTAAAATTTTGTCAAAAAACATCCTCGGGAAGCGAAGCTTCCCGAGGATGTTTTTTAATATTTGTCTAACTTCGAACTCTCTAGATCAACCCTGCCTTCTTTAGAGTCTTGTAAGCGCCGTTTTTGTTGATAGTTTTGATTGCGTCTGTGGAGAGTGTTAGTCTGATAGATTTCTTTAGCTCAGGAATATAAACTCTCTTCTTTTGTAGGTTAGGGTACTTTCTAACCATACCAGTAGGATTAAACTGAGTTGCACGGGTTCGGTTGCTGTATCCTCCAGCAACTCGACTTCCTTTCTTTGAAATTGGGCAAATTTTGGCCATATTTTTATGTTAGAAATTGTTTCGCCATGCTATCATATTTATAATAATTAGCAAGTAAAACTTTATGATTGAACTATTTTCAATACTTATTCTGGTTTTTTCGGTAATAATTCATGAGATTAGTCATGGCTACGCCGCCGACGCTCTTGGTGACCCAACTGCAAAGTACGCAGGCAGACTGACTCTAAACCCTATCAAACACATAGATCCGATCGGTTCAATTTTTGTCCCAATTATATTAGCTTCTATTAACTCAAAGTTTATTTTAGGTTGGGCAAAGCCGGTTCCAGTAAATCCTTACAATTTTAAAAACCAAAGGTGGGGGGAGCTTTTAGTTTCTATAGCTGGGCCAGCTTCGAACCTCGCCTTGGCAATTATTTTTGGTCTGCTCATTAGATTGGTTATTTCCTTCCATATTTTTTTACCGTTTTCGTTTTATGAAATCCTGATAATTTCCGTGGTTATAAACATTTCCTTGTTTTTGTTTAATATGATGCCAATTCCTCCTCTAGACGGATCAAAGATACTTTTCAGTTTTTTACCCCTAAAGTACTATTACATTAGAGACTGGCTTGAGCGTTATGGGAGCATTTTGTTGATATTTTTCGTTGTGTTTCTGTGGAAATTTATTTCTCCGTTGGTTTCTGATATTTTTATTTTGATCACAGGACTTAGCTTCTAAAAAGGAGGTTCTTTTGGTTAGGGATTGCTTTTTTTAGGCTTGCGTAGTACATTAGTGCGTAGCCGAAAGGCTTTTTTATTTAACTTAGAACTGCTGTGCCAACAATCAACCAACTAGTAAAAAGAAGAAGAGTTACACCAAGGAGAAAATCAAAGACTCCTGCTTTGACTCGTTCATTTAACGTATTAAAAAATAGACCTATTGAATTCAATTCACCATTTAAACGAGGTGTTTGTACAAAGGTAACCACTAAGACCCCACGTAAGCCAAACTCAGCTATCCGAAAAATCGCCAGAGTACGATTGACCAACGGTATGGAAGTTACTGCCTATATCCCAGGAATCGGTCATGCTCTTCAGGAACACTCAGTCGTATTGCTTAGAGGGGGAAGAGTAAAGGATGTTAACCTTCGATACACTATTGTTCGAGGAGTACTTGATGCCACCGGAGTAGATAAACGAATGAAGGGACGAAGCCAGTACGGTGCAAAGAAACCAAAGAAAGCCTAATCTAAATTTAAATGCGACGAAAAACCAAAAAGAAGAATATCGTAACACCAGATTCAGTACACAACTCTGAAAAGGTTTCAAAGTTGATTAACTATGTAATGGAGAAAGGTAAAAAGAATGTTGCCCGAAAGGTGGTTTACGGTGCTTTTGATTATATTAAAGAAAAGGAAAAGACCGAGAATCCAATCGAGGTTTTTGATACAGCTCTAAAAAACACTGGTCCTGTAATGGAAGTCCGATCAAGACGAGTAGGAGGTGCCAACTATCAGGTTCCAGTTGAGGTAAGACCAGAGAGACGACTAGCCCTTTCAATGAGATGGATTATCGAGGCTGCAAACAGCAAGAAAGGTAAACCAATGCATGAAAAACTAGCAGAAGAACTAATTTCTGCTTCAAAGAACGAAGGTGAAGCCGTAAAGAAACGAGAAAACGTTCATAAGATGGCGGAAGCTAACAAAGCCTTTGCCCACTTCGCCTGGTAGGCCGTTCGCACTGTCTTTTTCAAAGCACGGATATTTTCTTGCTAGAAAATTCCTCGAGCTCGCGCCGTCGCGCTCGCTAGGCTATGAAAAAGATAGTACTCACTCTTAGTTAGAAATTCTATTAAAAACCATTTTGTTGCAAAGAAAAACAGTTCTGCGTCGCAGAGCTGTTTTTCTATAAATAAAAACCCGCGAACAAGTTCGCGGGTCAGGTTCAAGTTGCGGGTCAAAGGGGGTGTCCATCGACTACTGTCTGAGCAACCTAGTTCTGAGTATTCATTGGGTGAAGGACGTTACGGCTTCGCGCGGCGCAATCGACTGTCGCCGC
>CAYSEN010000004.1:25619-36333 GCA_964430335.1 uncultured Candidatus Saccharibacteria bacterium | reverse complement strand
TATTCATTGGGTGAAGGACGTTACGGCTTCGCGCGGCGCAATCGACTGTCGCCGCGCCCCCAGTTTCGATGATCGTTTTGACTCCTGGTGTGATTTCCTTATCTCCAAGAAAGTCGATCAGGATGACCTCTGGCATGATTCCGGCCAAACTCGGTTCGGTCAATAGAACCAAGACTTCCACTCTGGGTGCGTCACTTCTAAAGGCGGCCTCGAGGTGTGCTTTCGCCAAAGCCCTTGGTTCTAGAGCGTCAGCATCCTCGGGGGAACCGTAGGTGAATTTACAGAGAGTGATAATGTCTAAACTTGCTAAGTTGTCCGCCATGGCTTCAAAAAGATGGCGGTGGGTCTCGTCGATTTTTCTATGACACGGGTTTGGTCGCAGAATTGTGAAACTAGACCCTCTGTAGCAGCTCATTTCGCCAACAAGTTGAGACATAAATGCGGGGTCACTCGCCGTTTCGTCAGTGGCCGGAATGATGATAATGTGAGTGTAGGTTAAATCCATTTTGTAAGAGATCGTTTTTGCTTCACCTAAGTTACCACAGGTTTTCTGAAAATCCAATTAGCAAATTAAATTTGATTATTGGCAAGGGTCTGATACGATTGGAGGAAATAAATAATAGTTAATAATAAAATTTATGAATACATTTTTTCTCATTTCGGGTGCTGTTGTGTTTCTAGTTATCTTTTTCGGCAGTATCAGAATCATCGAACAGAACACTGTCGCTGTGGTTGAGTTTTTGGGCAAATACACTCGCACAATGACAGCAGGATTTAATCTTAAAATCCCAATTCTCGAGAGAATTGCTGAACATGTTACTTTGCGTCAGCAAAACTTTTCTATCGATGGTAAATATCCTTCAAATGACAAGGTGATCGTCACTGTCTCGACCAACTTAATTTACACAGTCGATAATAGCGAGGAGGGTATTAAACATTTTGCTTACGTTTTGCAAAACAGACAGCAATCTATCGCTGCGAGCGTCGAAAACTCTCTAAGAACCTACATCGCCAAAGAAACTCACGAAGGAATTTTGGAAAAGAAGGAGGAATTAGCATTGCACATTAAGGCCGACCTCGCTAAGCAGTTTGAAGAATGGGGGATGGTCATCATGAGTTTCCAAATTACCAACGTTACTTTCCCAATCGCAATCACCGACGCCATGTCTGAGGTTGTTGCTTCACAGCAACTTCGAAAAGCTGCGGAAAATAAAGGCGAGGCTACAAAAATTCAAGCAATCAAGGAAGCTGAGGCTGAAAAAGAAAGGAAGCGACTTCAGGGGGAAGGAATTGCCCTTGAGCGATCTGCGATTGCGGAAGGTTTGAAACAGGCTATTGAAGTAGTCGGTCAGGCCACAGGACAGAAGGCTCAGGATGTGATGGCGATGCTTACTCTTACTCAGTATCTCGATACTCTAAAAAATATAGGCATATCAAATAATTCCAAGGTTCTTTTTCTAGATTCTAATATGGGAAAAACTACTGAGCTTATCCAGCAGTTGAGTAGCGCGATGGAGACAGGGCACGGTTACGGAGCGAAGAAGTCTTAATACAGATCAAAGATTTTAGTTGATAGTAATTTAAAATGCCGGTAGCCCTATGGGTCGCCGGCATTTTGACAAATTTCTATTTTGATAGTTTACTGTCAAAAGCAAACAACAACGAAAGGTATTTGAAATGAAAGGTTTTCTGAAGGTAGTCGGAGTTCTGTGTCTGGCTTTAGTGCTGTGCCGGTTTGTTCGCAAGGATCCAGAGACTGGTGGGGTTTCAGTAGGCGTTGCAACTAACGTTTCAACCATCCGGGGCTTCACAGCCACCCTCACGAATCTGGAAGCCGGTTATCTGAGTTCTAAGGCCGGGCAGAGGACCGATTGGTGGTTACTGGATTTACCTAAGTCACAACAAGAGGCGGAGAGTTTGGTGAACCCGAAGACAGAAGAGATCTCCGCTATCATTCGGGATTATGGGGACGTCTCTCCGTTAGCTAGGCAGGTGGCATCTCACTTCTCAAGATTTACCGTTTCGATCTGGATTAACCGCAGTCAGTCGATGGCGGTCGTCGGTTCGGTGGGCGAGGTGCGAAATGTACCTGAGATCAGTTTCGTCCCAAAATCGAAGGTTGCACTGACGGGCACCGATTTCATCCTCTATTGGAGGAGTGACTGGGGTCTTATCATGCACGGGGTCAATCTCCCTTCGGGAGTTTTCGCAGCATTTTTGTTCCACGAAATGGGTCACGGTGTGAGGCATCCAGTTTCGCCAAACACAATTCAGTTTGCCCCATTCTCAAGAGCCTACAATGCTGAGGAAGTCGAGATGCACATCCTCGAAGCTCTGGTCCTGGATCGATCAAGTCACGGTGATTACTTCAAGAAGGTCAACGAAGCAATCGCCTCGACAGCTTCTCCAGACGTGGCCGGTGTCTTTCGAGCGTTGACCGCAGAACATCTCTTAGGTTTTGACGACACCTTAGGAGCCCGGTCAACGTCGCAACACATCTCGGGTATGCTTTATGTTCAGCACGTCATGACGGTCACTTATCTTCATTCCTTGGGTAGAGGTGTCTCTCCAAACGATGAGGGTGTGAAAGTCTATGATGCTCTTCACTCGGTTAGGTAAGACAATGGATTTCCATTGTCTTTTTATTTTGCATTTTCGTCACTTTTAATGTAATCTATCCTTCATTCAGCTCTTAGCTGTGTTTATTTTTATTACTAAATTTTATTAAGAATTTTTATTAAATTTGTATGAATCGAGACTACCCATTAGAGAAAGTTCGTAACTTCGGAATCATTGCACACATCGACGCTGGAAAAACTACTACTTCCGAGCGAATTTTGTACTACACGGGTATGTCACACAAGATCGGTGAAGTTCACGATGGAAATACCACGACCGACTGGATGGAACAGGAGAGAGAAAGAGGTATTACTATTACAGCTGCAGCTATCACTTGTTTTTGGAACCCTACATACATGCCAAAAACTGATGTTTCAAAGAAGCATCGTTTCAATATTATCGATACCCCAGGGCACATCGACTTTACCGTTGAAGTTAAAAGATCTCTTCGAGTGCTAGACGGAGCTGTTGTCGTCTTCGACGGAGTTGCCGGAGTTGAACCACAATCAGAAACCAACTGGAGATATGCTGAAGAAGGAAAGGTTCCAAGAATTTGTTTTATTAACAAACTCGACCGAATGGGTGCCTCATTTGAAGGTTCATACAAGTCAATTTTGGAAAGACTCAGTAAAAATGCGGTCCGAATGCAGATTCCAATCGGTCTTGAGGAACACCACGAAGGAGTTGTGGATCTTATGAAAATGAAGGCCTATTACTTCGAAGGAGAAATGGGTAACTCAGTTCGAGAGGCAGAAATTCCTGCTGAATTGGTAGATGAAGCAAAGAAGTATCGAGCTGAATTGGTTGAACGAATCGTTGAACACGATGATGTTTTGATGAATCAGTATCTTGAAGGTAAGGAAATTCCTGCAGACGTCCTGAAGGCAACCTTGAGAAAGGCTACAATCGCAGCAAAAATTTTTCCTGTTTATACCGGATCAGCACTTAAGAACAAAGGTGTACAGCTTGTACTAGATGCTGTTGTTGATTATCTACCATCACCTGTAGACATGCCTCCTGTTAAAGGAATTGATCCAAACACAAATGAACCAATAGAGCGAAAACCTCTAGATTCTGAGCCATTTTCTGCACTTGTCTTTAAATTGCAATCAGATCCTTTCGTTGGTCAGTTGAACTTCTTCCGAGTTTATTCAGGATCTGTTGAAGCTGGAAGTTATATTTACAACTCAACTACTGGCAAGAAGGAACGTTTGGGACGTATTGTGAGACTTCAAGCAAATGAAAGAGAGGAGGTAAAGAAAGTTTTTGCCGGTGAAATCGCAGCTGCCATTGGTCTTAAAGACGCACGAACATCTCACACTCTTTGTGATGAAGCAAAACCAATCATTCTTGACCCTATCAAGTTCGCAGAACCAGTTATCTCTATGAGAATTGAGCCTAAAACAAAGGCTGATCAAGAGAAGATGGGTTTTGCGCTCAAGAGACTTACAGATGAAGACCCAACCTTTAAGGTATTTTCAGATTCTGAAACAGGCGAGACTGTCATCAAGGGTATGGGAGAGCTCCAGCTTGAAATCATGGTTGATCGTATGAAAAGAGAGTTTGCTGTAGAGGCAAATGTCGGTAAACCACAAGTGGCATACAAGGAAACCATTCAAGGTGCTGCCGAAGCTGAACACAAATACATCAAGCAATCTGGAGGTAAGGGTCAGTACGGTCACGTTAAACTAAACATCAAGCCTCTAGAGCCTGCTCCTGAGAAAATTCCAAAAAACGTTTCTAGATATGATGACTTCGAGTTCGTCGACTCAATCAAGGGAGGTGTTATTCCTCAAGAGTTTATCCCAGCCGTTGAGAAGGGTGTACGAGAGGCTATGGAAAGAGGAATTGTCGCGGGTTACAAGATGACCGACATTTCTTGCGAACTTACCTACGGTTCATACCACGATGTTGACTCTTCTGAAATCGCCTACAAAATCGCAGGTTCACAGGCCTTCCAGGACGCCGCTAAGAGAGCAAAACCTGTGTTGCTAGAACCTATTATGAAGGTTGAGGTTGTTACTCCTGAGAAATTCGTCGGAGATGTTACAGGTCATTTGGCATCAAAGCGAGCCGAAATTCAAGATGTTACTGAGAGAGGTCTAAATAAAGTGATTGATGCTAAGGTACCGCTTTCAGAAATGTTCGGTTACATCACCACTTTGCGTTCAATGACCGAGGGAAGAGCAGGTTACACCATGGAATTTGACCACTACGAGGCGGTTCCACCAAATGTGGCTCAGACCATTATCGACGCTAGAAAATAATTACTAGTAAAACAGCCGCGCGAGCTTCGCTCGCGCGGCTGTTTTCTTATCCACTTCTCCTCTGTATTTTTTTTGATAAAGCTTGAATGTGTGGTAAAATAATCGCGTGTCAGTTTTTACCAATTAAATAGGTTATAAATCAAGCGCTGTTTTGCCGAAACATCGCTTTTATTAGTTATTAGCAATTTTATGAAGAAATTTTTATTAACATCTCTCTTGGCTACAACGATGCTTTTTGCTTCAGTAGCAAGCGCAGAAAGCACGGCTAGTCTGCAGTCTCAAATCGATGCCATAATGGCTCAGATTAGACAACTCCAGAGTCAGCTTAACCAGGCTCAAGGAAATTCTCCCGCAAGTTCAAATAGTAGCAATTCCGGTGTGCCAGGTAATTCAAACAGCTCAAACACCTCTGCTACTGTTAGCCTTCCAACAACAACTGGTTCTTGTCATACTTTTAATCAGGAATTAGGAATTAGTCTTCAGCGAGGACCTGTTATGGCAGACGAGGTGGCAGAATTGCAGAGAATCCTAAGTACTAAGGAAGGATTGACAATTAGTGCCGAGGAGTTCAATGGTCATAGCAATTATTTCGGCGAATCAACCGCTGCTGCAGTGGTTGAATTTCAATCAAAATACGGAATTAGAAAAACTGGTTACGTAGGGCCAATCACACGAGCGAAATTAAACGCTCTTTATGGTTGTGCTAATAATGTGAATTCAAGGCCTGTAATTACAAGTGTTTCAGGTAAGGCGGCTGGTAATTTTGAGATTGACGCTAATAGTAGTGTTGGGATAAATGGTAAAGGCTTTTTGGGGGGAGGTAATAGTAAGGTGTTCATAGCAGGTGTTGAGGTCCAAGTTTTACAGAATAACGACAATTTCATCTACGCTAAAACTCCGGCGAACCTTATCCCTGGATCTGTATACGATTTGTATGTAGTAAACAGGAACGGAACAAGTAATACCGTTAAGGTTAAAGTCTTGAGCGTGGTTAGTACAACTAACAATGATGATGGTCACACCTACTCAAATTCTCCAACTCCAAGAATTACATCAATACTTCCTGCTTCAGGTCCTGTAGGTACTATTGTCGAAATATCTGGTACACAACTAGCCGGTTTTGAAGGTGATTTAGATGCTTGGATTGAAAACGATAAAGGGGAATCAGCATTTCTACCAGGTATGGGTAGTACACCAAGAAGCGACCAGACCATAAGAGTTAAGATCTTTAGTTCTCTTTGTAAATCAAATAATTCCTACAGTGGCGCACCTTGTTCTTCTTACTTAACAATTACGCCTGGTAATTACAAAATATATACAAAACCTTGGGGTGTAAAAAGTAACGTTGTGAATTTCACAGTTACAGCTGGTACAGACACAAGCGACTCTTCACTCCCAACTGTCTCATTCACAGCTTCTAACGGTAGAAATACAGTTACTTCAAGCGGACCAGACAGCAATGCTGTGCTTTACGCAAACGTTGGAGACGATATGAAATATTCTTGGAATACAAACGGTACTTACGGAAATTCAAGTTTCACCGTCTCTGGTTCAGGTGAAAATTGCTGGTGGTTCCCAACGGCTGGCGGTTCAGCTCCTTGGGTAGTAAAGAGTGCTTCAGGTACTTATCCAACCAATCCAAGCGAAGTTGAATCTGCTAAAATTTCTGCTTGCCAGGCAGGTCATACATTTAAGATTACATTTACAGGTTCAAACAGCGCTGGTTCAAAGTCTGCAACCATAACGGTCAATGTAAATCCAACAACTACGACGGTAACTCCAGTAAGCATTAGCGATGTGAGCGTTTACTCAGATGGAGTTAAATTAACCGCACCTATCAACCTTGTGAAAGGTAAGAAATACACTATTACATGGAACGCACAGGGTGTTTCTGCAACCAGTGGTTTCCAAATTATGATGCAGTCTCCTTCACGACCAGATATCTACGGAGTTATCACAAGAAGTGGTCAACTTTTACCTACTACTAGATCATTTGATTGGGTTGCCACAGAAATGCCAGCTAGTTTGGGACTTGTGTTTGTCGTAGAGAACGGCAATACAAGAGGGTATTCTCCAGAATTTAAAATCGTGTCAGACACAACAACAACAGTAGTTCCTCAAACCGCATCTACATCTTGTACTGATTCTGATGGTGGAATTAATATAGATGTCGCAGGTATGGCTGACGGCCGTGTTAACGGCTTGGGTTCTTATTTTAAAGATGCATCAGTAGGAACAAACGGTGGAGTCTGTACAGGAACTGAGTGTACTAGCGTTGCAGAAGGTTATTGTAGTAACGGAGTAGTATCAAACTACCTCTACAAGTGTCCTTCAGGATACTCTGTCAATGGGGCGTGCGCTGTAAAGCCGGTTACTAGCACTACCGTTGTTAGTCCAACTGTTACAGTGACCTCAAGCAAAAATATAAAGAGTATTACACCAACCTACGGCTACCCAGGAGCGACTGTTACTTTGGTTTTGGATAATCCAACCAAGGTGCCACTTTTGCTAGGAGATTTCAATTTCGGTAGCTACGGATTGGTTAATTTCAAGGTGTCAGGTACTGATACTGTAACCTTTACTGTTCCACAGGACGCAAAACCAGGAGTGTACCCAGTCCTTTGGTTCGGTCTAGATGGAGATGTTGTAAACTTTACCGTTATGGCCACTCCAGCAGTCTCACAGTCATCAAACATTACACAAACAGCCTCAGCTCTTGAAGCTGCACGTGTGGCTCTTGAGAAAATGTTGAGTGATTTGAATCGATAAATAAATAAAAACCGGCCGCAGGCTTTACGCCTGCGGCCGGTTTTTATTTTACATTGACATTAAGCATTGTTCTGCTAGTATAATGCTTACCGCTTTGCGCGTTCTTTTTGTTTTTGCTCTGATGTCGAGGGCAACAAAAGACAATTATTATTTATTAATTTAATAGTTGTATAGCTACATAAATTAAGCAAACTTTCTCGTGCGTTTAATTTAGGTAGGTATACTCAAAAAATATGGCAGAATTTAATCGAAGCAAGCCTCACGTAAACGTTGGTACCATCGGTCACGTCGACCATGGAAAGACAACTTTGACAGCCGCAATTTTGAACTCACTTCATCTTTCCGGAAACACTGTCAAACTAAAGAAGGTTGATGAAATCGACTCAGCTCCAGAAGAAAAAGCTCGAGGTATTACAATCGCGCTTTCTCACAACGAGTACGAAACAGCATCAAGACACTACGCTCACATCGACGCTCCAGGTCACGCTGACTACATTAAGAACATGATCACCGGTGCCGCACAAATGGACGGTGCTATCTTGGTTGTTGCTGCTACTGATGGTGTTATGCCACAGACTCGCGAGCACGTTCTTTTGGCTAAGCAGGTCGGAGTGCCAAAGATCATAATCTTCCTAAACAAGGTAGACATGGTTGAGGACAAGGATCTTGTTGATCTAGTTGAAGAAGAAGTTCGAGACCTTCTTACAAAGCAAGGTTTTGACGGAAAGGGAGCTCCAGTTATCCGAGGTTCAGCTCTAAAGGCTTTGGAAGCTACATCAAAGGATGATGAGTGGGTAAAGAAAATTATTGAACTTACAAACGCTCTAGACACCTACATTCCAGTTCCAGTTCGAGATACTGACAAGCCATTCCTTATGCCTATCGAAGACATCTTCTCAATCGAAGGCCGAGGTACTGTTGTTACAGGAAGAATTGAAAGAGGTGTTGTTAAGGTTGGTGAAGAAGTTGAAATTGTTGGTATTAAGCCAACTGCAAAGACTACCGTTACAGGTATCGAAATGTTCAACAAGTCACTTTCAGAAGGTATTGCCGGAGACAACGCTGGAATTTTGCTACGAGGTACAAAGAAAGAAGACGTACACCGAGGACAAGTTTTGGCAAAGTCTGGTTCAGTTACTCCTCACACTGACTTCGAAGCAGAAGTATACGTTTTGAAGAAGGAAGAAGGAGGAAGACACACACCATTCTTCTCAGGTTACAAGCCACAATTCTACATTCGAACCACTGATGTTACCGGAGATGTTACTCTTCCAGAAAAAGTAGAGATGGTTATGCCAGGAGACACCATTACTTTCAAGGTTAAACTAGTTGCTCCAGTCGCTCTTGAGGAAAAGACACGATTTGCTATCCGAGAAGGAGGTAAGACTGTCGGTGCCGGAGTTGTTACAAAAATAGTTGCATAAATGAGCATAAGGGTATAAGGTTTACCCTGTTACCCTAAATTCTTACAAATGGCTACTAAACCAACAACAGAAAAGACCGCAAAACCAAAGGCAGCCGCCAAGGTTAAGGTCCATGCAGCAGCTACTGCAAAGAAGGATGCTATCCAAAAGCTACGCATTCGAGTAAGAGCATACGAACATAAGATTCTTGATGCTTCAGTCAAGCAGATTATGGACACAGCTCTTCGCTTCGATGCCAAGATTTTAGGACCAATCCCTCTTCCAACTGAGATTAAGAAATACACAGTCAACCGATCAGCTTTCGTCTACAAAAATGCACGAGAACAATTTGAGATGAGAGTTCACAAGAGATTGATTGATATCATTAATCCAAACGCAAAAATCATTGAATCTTTGACCAATCTTTCACTTCCTTCTGGAGTAAATATTGATGTCAAAATGATGTAGGTCGTTCGGAAGTCCAAATAAAGGACCGAAAAAATCCCCCAGCGGGGATTTTTTCTTATCCGCTCGCCTCGCTCTCCCTCGCAGACTCGGGAACCGGCCCGCTCGGCTCCTCGCCGTCCTTTATTTGGAACTTCCTCACTTTAATTACCGAGTTAGGAAACTCGGTAGGCAGAAAAAAATAGCCACGAAGTTCGGGCTATTTGGGTGCTGGCCTTCGCAGGGCACTCCAGATAGGGAGTCCCGCGCAAAGGTCATCCTTGAGGTCGTGACCGCGCTCAGGGTTAGGTTTTGGGTGTCTGCGTTTCGGGCTCTGGTGGTTCTTTTTCATACTTCACCTTTGGCTTTTTAGTCTTAAGTGTTGCGAGGGCTTTGTCGAGGTTGATTATCAGTGTCTGAACTCGTTTTCCCGAACGTACACCCGACTTTGCCAAGGCAATGTTTTGGCAGGTTTGGCACGGCTCATTATCTAAAGGCTTTGTGAAGCCACATTCAGGACACGTTTTTTGCGTTTCTGTGTCGTTTGGCACCAGCTCCGGTTTAAATTCTGGCATTGCCAGCTCCTTTCTTTACTAATTTAAGGTTATAGAAAATAAATAATTATGTAAAGAAGAATTTTAATAAAATGTTGACAATGATTGTAACGAGGGTATTCTTGAAATTAGTAAAACCGATTTGTACCATGAAAGACTCAAGTTACTTGGTCGAACAAGAAATCCCTCGCGGTTGCAGGATTTGCCGTTGTTATTGCATTGTGGCGAACCTCGGCGGGAAAACTTACAACGCACAGTTCGCTCCTGAAAAGGGAGCCTGGGGCAATTTCTGTGTCTCGGAGCTATCTCTGGAAAGAGTTAAAGCTCTGGTTCCGGAACGTTGTTTCGAGGTTGTTTCTGTGGCGGTTTTTGTGAACACGAAAACCGACCAAGCTTTCAGTCTCAAGTGTCTGGCCAACGCGTTGGTGGAAGGAAAGCTTGCATTTCCAATGCACTACGTCACTGAGCTGGTCCTGAACATGACAAACCCCAGAAGCTCCTTCAGGTGGGAACCCGGAACACCCGAACCGGCAGCGCCTTTTGCAGCCAGAGCGGTATCCGAGGCATTCACCGTTAAGGCTGGAACCCGAGGTGCTTGAGAAGTTTGAATTTTGTAGCCCCCGAGGCAAAGCGTCGGGGGCCTTTACTTTTTTCTTAG
>CAYSEN010000004.1:0-25519 GCA_964430335.1 uncultured Candidatus Saccharibacteria bacterium | reverse complement strand
TTTGAATTTTGTAGCCCCCGAGGCAAAGCGTCGGGGGCCTTTACTTTTTTCTTAGGGTTTGCTAGTCTTCTACTCACTGTTGCCTTATGGATGTTTTGGATGAAAGGGAACCACCGGCCACGAGCCGTGTTCACCCCATTAGAAATCACTCAAGTAATATTTCTAAAAGGGGTAAATAAAATGAAATTTATACTAGGATCAAAATTGAATATGGCCCAGGTATGGGACGACAAAGGTCAGGTAACTCCTGTTACTGTTGTTTCAGTAGAACCAAACGTTGTTACTCAAGTTAAAACCGCCGACAAGGACGGTTATTCTGCTGTTCAGGTTGGTTACGGCAAGAGAAATCCAAAAAATCTAAGCAAAGCTGTTAAGGGTCATGTAAAAGAACTTGGTAGTTTCTCTGGTTTAAAAGAATTCAGAATTGAAGGTGCCGTTACTATGGCAGTGGGAGACAAACTAGACGCTTCAGTATTTAAGGCAGGAGACAGCGTTGTCGTTTCTGCTATTTCAAAAGGAAAAGGTTTCCAGGGAGGTGTTAAGCGACACGGTTTCCATGGAGGAAGAAGAACTCACGGTCAGAAACACTCAGAGCGAGAACCAGGAGGTATCGGAGGAGGAGGACGCGCCGGAGGACGTGTTGCAAAAGGTATGAGAATGGCCGGAAGAATGGGAGGTGATAAGGTTACAGTTAAGGGTTTGAAGATTGTTCAGGTTGATCCAGCTAAAAATATTATTTTAGTACAGGGTGCTCTGCCAGGTCACAGAGGAACTTTGATTGAAATCAGAGGTAACTAATACTTATGGAATCAAAAATTTACAATCAGCAAGGAAAAGAAAGTGGTTCAGTAACATTACCTGAGACTATTTTCGGATTGCCTTGGAATGCTGACTTGGTTCACCAGGTTTTTGTATCAATGCAGGCCAACAAGAGAAATACTGTGGCTCATGTTAAAGACAGAGGTGATGTTCGAGGAGGAGGTAAAAAACCATGGAGACAAAAAGGTACTGGACGAGCAAGACACGGTTCATCACGATCACCAATCTGGGTTGGTGGAGGTATTACACACGGTCCTTCAAAAGATAAAGTTTTTGCTAGAAAGATAAACAAGACCATGAAAGCAAAGGCTCTCTATGTTCTTTTGTCTAAGAAAATGAAGGAAGGTGAAATTCTTTTTGTCGATAAGCTTTCATTGAAAAACCCAAAGGCTGTAGAGGCTCGAGTAGTTTTGAATGATTTGTCAAAAGTAAAAGGCTTTGATGCAATAACAAAGAAGAAAAAGAACGCTTTCTATCTTGCTCTTCCTACTAAGGATGCAAATATCGAAAGAGGTTTTTCAAACTTCGGCAACATGACCTTCGGTGAGACACGAAATTTGAATGTTATGGATTTAATGACTACAAAGTATTTGGTAGTGGTTGACCCAAAAGAAATGATTAAAACTCTAGAGTCAAAGATTTAATTGAAATACCATGGCTACTACTAAAACAACAACTAAAAAAGACTCAAAGGTAAAAGCACCAAAAAAGGTTTCAGAAAAATCTTCTTCAAAAGCTCTTGCTGTTAAGGGAACAGAAGTAAAAAATTTTTCATCAGATGCAATCATAAGACCAAGAGTGACTGAAAAGGGAGCTTTTCTTTCAACTGAAGACAGAATGGTTTACGTTTTTGAGGTATCTAGATTTGCTACAAAGCATGACGTAGCAAAGTCTGTCGCAGGCCTCTACAAAGTTGTACCAGAGAAGGTGGCAATTTTAAAAGTTCCAGCAAAGAGATCGTTTGTTCGTGGAAGAATTACCAAGGGCAAGACAGGCAGAAAGGCTTATGTTTACTTGAAAAAAGGAGATAAGATTGAAAATCTATAATCTTTAAATTCTAGCGTAAAACAAATAACATGAAATCCTATAGACCAACAAGTAAATCACGACGTCACATGACAACCATTTCATATGGTGACATTTTGACTGCGTCAGAGCCACATAAATCCCTTACTACAGGTTTTAAACGACATGTAGGTAGAAACAATCGCGGACGACTAACAACAAGACATAAAGGAGGTGGACACAAGCGATCTTACCGAGAAATTGATTTCGCTTTTGAGAAAAAGGAAATTCCAGCAATTGTTGAAACTATCGAATACGATCCAAACAGAACGGGATTCATTAGTTTGGTTTGTTACAAAGATGGAGAGAGACGATATGTTTTGTTGCCTAAGTCTTTGAAGGTAGGAGATAGCTTTATTGTTTCAGAAAACGCTCCACTTAAACCAGGTAATCGTTTACCACTTAGAAAGATTCCAGTTGGTACCTTTGTTTACAATGTTGAGTTAAAACCTGCTGGAGGTGCAAAAATCGGACGTTCTGCTGGCAATTATGCTGAGGTTATCGCTCAGGATGCAGGGTACACCCACATCAAGATGCCTTCTACAGAAGTTCGAAAGATTATCGATACCGCTTGGGCATCAGTTGGAGAAGTTTCTAACGAAGAAAACCGATTGGTAAATATTGGTAAGGCAGGACGATCACGATGGCTGGGTATCCGACCAACAGTCCGAGGTTCAGCTCAAAACCCAGTTGACCACCCATACGGAGGAGGTGAAGGACGACAAGGAAGAGGACTCAGATTTGCTAAAACTCGTTGGGGCAAGCACGTTGGAAAGGGACAGAAATCAAGAACACCAAAGAAATACTCAAACGTCTTTATTGTCTCAAGAAGAAAGGTTGGAAAAGGAAAGAAGAATTCTCAATAGTAAAAATAAAAAGCCGGCGCGACCCTTGGTCGCGCCGGCTTTTTATTTAAAATCATCAATTCGTTCTGTGGCGTATGGGGGTTTATTCTCAGGTGATTATGAGAAACAAAAAAGTGTAAAAGTAAAAGAAATTACAAAACAGTGATATAAACACTCAAGTGATTTTATTGAAAATTTCATTTCTAAGACAAAAGGGTGTATTTCGGACGTACACGAGTTGACATTAGTCCATGTTCTGCTAGGATAGTAGCCACGCTCTTTAGGGTGCTAATTGCTTATAAGCTATTGCTAAATTAGCTTTAGTTTTAAAGCTAATACCCTTGAAGCTATTTTTTATGACAAGATCAATTGCAAAAGGACCATATGTCGATCCACGACTTCTAAAGAAGATCGCAGGAAAAAGACCAGAACTTTCTGGCCCTATTAAGACATGGTCAAGAGACAGTCAGATTGCTCCAGAAATGGTTGGTTTTAAGTTTTTAGTACACAACGGTAAGGATCATCTAGAAGTGTTTGTTACAGAAGATATGGTAGGTCACAGACTAGGTGAATTCTCTTTAACCCGCAAATTTATTAAGCACGGAGGTAAAATGCAGAAGGAGCTTGAAACTAAAGCAAAGGAGAGTGAAATGGCTGCTGCTCAAGCCGCTAAAGCTGCTACATCAGATAAGAAATAATTTTTATGATTACCGCTGCCCTCAATACTTATAGACAGTCACCTAGAAAAGTTCGCTTGGTAAGCGATCTAGTAAAAGGTAAGAGCGTTCCAGACGCAATAAGACTTTTGTCTGTAACAACAAAGGAGGCAGCATTGCCTTTGAAGAAATTGATATTAAGCGCTGTTAAGAATGCTAAGCAGTCTTCTTCTGTAGATGAGAACAATCTTTACATAAAGGATTTTAGAGTTGACGCTGGAGTAGTTATGAAAAGAAGTATGCCTCGAGCACGAGGTAGTGCCTTCCCAATTCTTAAGAGAACAAGCAAGATTAAGCTTGTTTTAGCAGAAAAGGAAGAGCAGGTTGTTAAAAAAGATAAAAAAGCAAGTAAATAAAATTTATGTCCCACACTGTCCATCCATACTCACATAGACTAGGTATTATCAGAGACTGGAAGAGTCGCTGGTTTTCACTTGATTCAAAGTACAAGGAATTTCTAAGAGGTGATATTACCGTTCGAGAATTTCTAGAGAAGCGCCTAAGAGGTATGTATGTCAGTGGTGTAGATATAGAAAGAGGTCAGAAGACTTTTAGAATCATAATCAAGACTTCACGCCCAGGAATGATTATCGGAAAGAGTGGTGAAGGAGCGGTTAAATTGAAAAATGAAATTTTGAAGCTTTTGCAAAGAGCTAAAGTTTTGACTACTCAAGAACTTAAGCTTGATATCGAAGAGGTTAGATCTCCTGAATCAAATTCAGCGATTGTTGCTCAGATGATTGCTGAGGGTCTAGAAAAGCGTATGCCATTTAGACGAGTCATGAAGCAAACCATTGAAAAGGTAATGGCCAACAGAGACGTTAAAGGAGTGAAAATCTATTTGGGCGGACGACTTGGAGGCGCAGATATGGCCCGATCAGAAGAATTGAAGAAGGGTCAGATTCCTTTGCAAACTTTCCGCGCAGATATCGATTTTGCTAGAGACAAGGCTCACATGACATACGGAGATATCGGTATCAAAGTTTGGATATACAAGGGAGAAGTTTTTGCCGATAAGGATAAGAACGTAAAAAAATAGATTTAGATAGGAAAATTTTAATACCATGTTATTACCAAAAAAAGTTAAATATCGAAAGTGGCAAACCGGAAGACGAAATGAAAAGCGTCAGTGGGTTGAAACTAGAGGTACTGAATTGTCATTCGGTTCTTTCGGTCTGAAAGCGCTTTCTCTATCAAGAGTTCAGTCAAAACAAATTGAGGCTGCCAGAAAGGTTTTGGCACGTTCAGCTGGCAAGTCAGGTAAAATCTGGATCAGAGTTTTCCCAGATCGACCTTTTACACAAAAGGCTGCTGAAGTGGGCATGGGAAAGGGAAAGGGTGATCCGCAAGGATATTGTTTCCAAGTTAAGCCAGGAAGAGTTATTTTTGAGCTTGACGGTATCGAAGAGGTTAACGCCAAGGAGGCTTTGAGAAAAGCAGGAACAAAATTGCCCCTAAAGACAAAAATAATCAGCCGAACCGCTTAATCCGTGCTCTCTGTAGACAAAACGATAAATTTTAGATAACATCAATTTCCGCTAATAAATCAAAACAATGAAAGAGTTTAAAGGTAAAAGTTTAATAGAGCTAAAGAACACCCTAAGAGAGAAGAGGGAGGCTCTTAGAACTTTCCGTTTTGAGGTTATGGCTGGAAAGGTTAAAAACGTAAAATTGGGTCAGGCTATTAAAAAGTCGATAGCTATGATTTTGACAGAAATTAACTCACAGAAAGTAAAATAATTTTATGAAAAAAGTTGAAGAAACTAAAAAGAATTCAGGCAAAGTACTTTCTGGTAAGGTTGTTTCTACCAAGATGAAAGACACTGTTGTTGTTTCAGTGGATCGATTTATCAAACACGCTAAGTACGATAAGTTTATTAAGATCACAAAAAGATTTAAGGCCCACGACGCTGGAAACACCAAGAAGGAAGGTGATTTGGTAGAGATTGTTGAATGCCGACCTATTTCAAAAGATAAACATTTTAAGATAGTTTAATTAATTAATAACCATGATTCAGCCAAGATCAATCGTAAATATTGCTGACAACTCCGGAGCCAAGATCGGAAGAATTTTTAAAGTGCTCGGAGGTTCAAAGAAGCGCTACGCTGAACTAGGCGAAGTGGTTGTTCTTTCAGTACAAAAAGCTGAACCAAGAAAGGCAGTAAAGAAGAAGGATGTTCTTCATGCGGTTGTTGTAAGACAGAGAAAAGCCTTTAGACGAAAGGACGGTTCATATATTAGATTTGACGAAAACGCTGTTGTTATCCTAGAAAAGGGTAAGATGGAGCCAATCGCGGGCCGCGTTTTCGGACCAATTCCTAGAGAGGTTTCTGAAGCTGGTTTCCAAACTATTGCTTCTAGAGCTCCAGAAATAGTTTAAGCAAAATCCTGTTAAATTTATGATAAAAAAGAACGACAACGTAATAGTGATTGCTGGAAAAGAAAAGGGTAAGACCGGAAAGGTTGCTCGTGTTTTTCCTAAGAAGGACATGGTTTTGATCGAAGGTTTGAATATTAAGAAAAAGCACCAGAGAGCAAGAAAGGGCGGAGAAAAAGGCCAGATTATTGATTTGGCAAGTCCAATCCATGTTTCAAATGTAATGATCGTTGATCCTGATACTAAGAAGCCAACACGAGTATCCAAGAAATTGGTTGGTGAGAGATATGTGAGGGTCAGTGTAAAAAGCGGAAAGGAACTATAGAAAAACCCTTCATTAAAATAAATTTATGAAAACTGTAAGAGAAAAAGAAAAAGAAATGTTTGCGGCTCTGAAAGATGAGTTCGGCTATAAAAACGTAATGCAAGCTCCACGCTTGGAAAAAATCGTGCTTTCTTCTGGAATCGGCTCATTTAAGGATAAGAAGAAAATCGAAATTGTTAAGGATCGTCTTTCAAAAATTTCTGGACAGAAGGTTGCTGTAAAAGGCTCAAAGAAATCAATCGCCTCTTTCAAGGTAAGAGCCGGCGACCCTGTTGGTGTTCAGGTAACTCTAAGAGGTACAAGAATGTACAGCTTCCTAGATAAGCTTCTTAATATTGCTTTTCCAAGAACAAAAGACTTTAGAGGTCTTACTTCATCTTCAATCGACGGAATGGGTAACATCAGTTTGGGCCTTAAGGAGCACACTGTGTTTCCAGAAACCACAGATGAAGAGTTGAAGGATGTTTTCGGAATTGGAGTAACAGTGGTAACCACTGCAAAAAGCAAAAAGGAAGCCTTGGTTTTCTTTGAGCGCATTGGTTTTCCGTTCAAGAAGGCAGAAGAAGGTAAGGGTAAAAAGTAGCTTTGGAATAAGCCGTTTTTGATTGACATCGATGGATTCGTTTGTTAGCATTACGACCAAGCTTTTCAAAAGCTTTTCTTTTTTCTCTGTTTGTTTATTAAGGGAATTTAAGATATTTAATTATAAATATGGCAAAAACATCAGTCATAGCCAGGTCACAAAAAAAGCCTAAGTTTAGTACACGAATAGTACGACGATGCTTTAGATGTGGTCGCAAGCACGGTTTTATGAGAGATTTTGGACTTTGCCGTATTTGTTTCAGAGAATATGCTAACGAAGGTATGATTCCTGGAGTTAAGAAATCATCTTGGTAGTAGCAATTATTTAATTACCTTTCGTTTAATTTTTATTATGACAGACCCAATCGCAGACATGATAATCAGAATTAGGAATGCTGCCGCAACAAAGTTGCCGGGAGTCGTATTTCCTCTATCTAAAAAAACTCTTGCCATCGCACAGGTTCTAGAAAAAGAGGGTTACATCGAAATCATCTCTAAGAAAGGGAAAAAAACTCATAAGCAGATCGAGGCCAACCTAGTTTACGTTTCAGGAAATCCAAAATTTAAGGGCGCTCGAAAAATTTCAAGTGTTTCTAAACGAGTTTACCAGAAGATTAAGAATGTTTCTTCTGTTAAGAACGGTTATGGAAATTTGATCATGTCTACCCCAAAGGGTATTTTGACAGAGAAGGAAGCAAAGAAGGAAAATGTTGGTGGTGAAGCTTTATTTCAGATTTGGTAAAACAATAAAAATATGTCACGAATCGGCAAAAAACCAATAGCAATCCCAGCAGGCATAACCGTAACAAAAAACGGTAATGTGTTGACCGTAAAAGGTCCTCTTGGAACCATCACTCGAGATTTTAAGTCTGACGTTTCATTTGAGATCGTCGACGGTACTTTACAGTTCAAGCCAGAAAAGAAGGATGTAGGAACCAGAGCACTCTGGGGAACATATGCTTCTCATGGTGCAAACATGATTAAGGGAGTTGCAACTGCTTTTTTGAAAAAATTGATAATCGAAGGAATCGGATTTAAGGCAGAAGTTAAGGGTGAGGAATTGGTTCTAAACCTAGGCTTTTCACATCAGGTAAAGGTTAAAATTCCAAAAGGACTTACAGTTAAGTCAGAAAAAGGAATCATCAGTATTTCAGGAATCGACACAGAATTGGTTGGAAAGTTTGCCGCTTCTGTACGAGATCTCAAAAAACCAGAACCGTATAAAGGCAAGGGAATCCGTTACGAGGATGAGGTCATCAGACGAAAACAAGGAAAGAAAACTGTCTAAACCGTAAATTTTAAAGATATATGAACAAGCCACAAATTAAAATTGAAAAAAGACAAAGAAGACACAAGAAAATTCGATCAAGAATTTCAGGTACTTCAACTATCCCAAGAATTTCTGTCTTTAGGTCTAATTCATATATCTACGCTCAACTCATAGACGACGTAACTAGAAAGACAATCGTGTCTGTCTCCTCAATTGACTTGAAAAAATCAAAGAAGATGAACAAGGTTTCTGCAGCTTTTGAAGTCGGAAAAGAATTGGCGAAGAAGGCTTCAGATATAAAAGTTAAGAAGGTTGTTTTTGACAGAGGTGGTTATATTTATACCGGAAGAGTAAAATCTTTGGCTGATGGAGCCAGAGAAGGAGGTTTGAATTTTTAATATTTATGGAAAAAGATACAACACAAACAGTACCAGTAGTAGTCGCTGATAAGCCAAAAGAAGTTTTGGCCACTGCTCCTATGGCTGAAAATAAAACCGGAAGAGGTAGGTTCCAAGGAGGAAGACCTGATCGA
The DNA here is from genome assembly GCA_964430335.1 of uncultured Candidatus Saccharibacteria bacterium. Taxonomy (GTDB): domain Bacteria; phylum Patescibacteriota; class Minisyncoccia; order Phycocordibacterales; family SIBU01; genus SIBU01. The sequence continues at coordinate 16,987 of CAYSEN010000004.1, read as the reverse complement.
AAGAAAGGTGGAAGAGAAGAGCGAGTGAGATCAGAATTCGATCAGAAAATTCTAGCCATTAGACGAGTTACTCGAGTCGCCTCAGGAGGACGAAGATTTAGTTTTAGCGTTGCGATTGTTTTGGGAAATAAAAAAGGTTCAGTTGGAGTAGGAACTGGAAAGGCTGGTGACACTTCACTTGCAATCGATAAAGCCTCAAAGAGTGCTAAGAAACATTTGGTTAAACTAAATTTGACCAAGACAGCGTCTATTCCTTACGAAGTACGAACCAAGTTCTCAAGTGCCAGAGTTATGATTAGACCAGCTCCAAGACGAGGTCTGATCGCAGGAAGTGCACTTCGAGATGTTCTAGAACTAGCTGGTATTCATGATGCAGCAGGAAAGATATTTTCAGGCAGTAAAAACAAGCTAAACATCGCAAGGGCAACAGTTCAGGCTCTTTCAGAATTTGCAGTCAAGAACGTTCCTGTACCAGCAGTTAAGGTTGAATCGCCAGAAAATATTTAATCCAAATTATAATTTATCAGTTTCGAGTTGAACCAACATGCAGAGCAATAACTTAAAAAGATTTCATCCAAATAAGAAAAGTGTCCAAGTAGGACGCGGTTCTAAACGTGGTAAGACTTCAGGACGAGGAGGTAAGGGTCAAACAGCTCGAGCTGGTCACAAAGTACGACCTGAGATCAGAGACATGATCAAAAGAATTCCTAAATTGAGAGGAAGAGGAAAGAATATCTTTCAATCATTCCAGGATAAGTACATTCCAGTTAATCTAGATTTAATCGAAAAGCATTTTGCTTCAGGTGATGCTGTAAACCCAGAGACTCTTTCAAAGAAAGGCCTAGTTAAGTTGCAATCAGGTTCTAAAACAAAAGTAAAAATCTTAGGAACTGGTGAGATTACTAAGAAAATAGTTTTGACAGGTTGCGCCACCTCAGGAAGCGCAAAGGAAAAAATCGAGAAGGCCGGAGGATCAGTAACTACAAAATAAATTTTAGGGAGAGGTAGAAATATAAAAACATGAATTCATTTTTTCAAAAAATCTCTCTAATTTTTAAAGACAGTCTTTTGAGAAAAAAGGTCCTATTTATGTTGGGACTTTTGGTTGTGTTTAGGCTTCTAGCAGCTATTCCTATTCCTGGAATCGATATAGGCCGACTACACGCCCTTTTGTCTAGTAACCAACTATTAGGTCTTCTAGATGTCTTTTCAGGAGGAGGTTTGGGAAATCTCTCAATTGTTATGTTGGGAGTTGGTCCATACATTACAGCTTCAATCATCATGCAACTTTTGACCATGATGTCGCCAAAATTGAAGGCTATGTATCAAGAGGAAGGAGAGTCTGGTAGATTAAAATTTGCTCAGTATTCTAGAATGTTGACTGTTCCTTTGGCTATACTTCAGGCTTTTAGCTTTTTGATTATCTTAGAGAAACAAGGAGTACTAGGTGATTTAACTTTGTTTGCACGATTGGTAAACATTGTCGTTATTACCGGAGGTTCAGTATTGCTAATGTGGCTAGGAGAATTGATGACCGAATTCGGAGTTGGTAACGGACTCTCTATGATCATTTTCGCTGGTATCGTTGCACGAATCCCAACTGTTCTAAGCCAATTCTTTGTGAAGTACATTTACCCATCTTTCGATCCAAGCGTTTTGCCTGTACTCATCAGTTTCATAATTGTTGCACTGGTTATTGTGTTCGGAGTTGTTCTTGTTACTGAGGCTGAAAGACCAATTCCTGTAACATACGCAAAGAGAGTTCGTGGAAATAAAGTCTACGGAGGTGTTTCAACTTACTTGCCTTTGAGAGTGAATCAAGCCGGCGTTATTCCAATAATTTTCGCCTTGTCATTGTTGTTGTTCCCACAATTGATAATCAACTTCGTATATTCAAACGTTGCAAATCCTATAGTTCATCAAATAGCTTCTTTTGCACTTTCACTAATATCAAATGGTTGGTTTTACGGCATCTCGTACTTTATTTTGGTTTTCTTGTTCACCTATTTCTACACCGCTGTTACATTCGACCCAGACTCAATCTCTACCAATTTGCAGAAAAACGGTGCCTTTATTCCAGGTGTTCGACCAGGTCAATCAACTTCAGATTACATCTCAAAGGTTCTAACAAGGATTACTTTGGTAGGCGCGACCTTCCTCGGTTTCATAGCAGTCTTGCCGTTTATTATGAAGGGTGTCACTGAAGACCAGTCATTAGCTATCGGAGGAACAGCCCTTCTCATCGTTGTTTCTGTGGTTTTGGATCTTGTAAAGAAAATCGAAGCTCAGCTATCAATGAGGGAATACTAAAATCAAAATTAAAACAAAAGGCCGATGATAAAATCATCGGCCTTTTGTTTTACATTAGCAAAATAGCCATATTTGTGATATAAAAATGCCATGAATCAAAAAATCAATACAATCTTAATGATGGGTAAGACGGGATGTGGTAAAGGAACTCAGAGTAGTCTTTTGGCATCAAAACTTGGCTGTGAAATATTTTCTACAGGCGATGAATTTAGAAAACTGAGAAAACAGGAAGACTTTTTGGGGGAATTGGTCAGAAGTTATTACGATACTGGGCTTCTGATGCCACATTGGTTCGCATCGTATTTTTTTGAAAACGCGCTTTTAAAATTAAAACCTACAGATAGTCTCGTTTGTGAGGGCGTTGGCAGAAAAGAACCAGAAGCGGTTTTGTTTGACGAGGTTATTAGTTGGCTAAAAAGACCTTATATTGTTTTCGAGTTGGTGGTTTCCGACGAGGAGGTCATTAGGAGAATGATGGCTCGAGACAGGGGCGACGGTTTAAATGATTTAGAAAAAATAAAAGTTAGACTTCAAGAGTATAGAGATTTTACTGAACCTGCCATAAATGTCTTCAGAACAAAGGGAAAAGTAATTTCAATCGATGGTTCGGGTACACCAGAAGCAATACATGCCGAGATTATGAATAAACTCACAGAGTTAAATGAAAACAAATAAAAAGGTAATTATTTCTCTCGGAGGGTCACTTATAGTTCCTAACGAAATTGATATTTCTTTTCTAAAGTCATTTAAAACTTTAATTGAAAAGGAAATTTCACAAAATGGGAGAGAGTTTGTAATTATTACAGGTGGAGGCAAGGTATGCAGGAAATACCAAGATTCAGCCAAGGCTATAGTTGAACCTTCAAAAGAGGATTTGGATTGGATTGGAATTGGTGCCACAAGAATTAACGCGGAGTTGTTACGAGTTATTTTTGGTGAACTAGCTCACGAGCAAGTTATTGTAGAGGATGGGGCTGTGTCAAAGGCCACTAAGCCTGTGGTGATAGGTGCTGGCAGGGTGCCAGGGCACAGTAGTGATTTTGATGCGATATTGATGGCGGAGGAGTCAGGAGCTCTTACCGTAATCAATCTTTCTAATATCGATTACGCCTACGACAAAGATCCAAACAAATATCCTGATGCCAAAAAGATCGAAAAAATATCTTGGTCAGAATTCAGAAAATTATTACCTGAAAAATGGGAACCAGGATTAAGTTCTCCGTTTGATCCTATAGCAGCAAAACACGCTCAAGATTTAGGTTTAGAGGTGGTTATTATGAATGGTTCCAATTTAGAAAATCTTTCAAACTATCTAGACGGTAAGAATTTTTTGGGCACAGTTATCTCAGAATAATTAAGGTATGAATATTACAATAAAAACCAAAGAGGAAATAGAAATTTTAAGAGAGGGAGGTCATAGACTTGCCAAAATTTTAAATGCTTTAAAAGCAAAGGTCAGACCGGGACAAACTTCTTCTTACTTAAATGATCTGGCTGAAAAACTGGTTAATGAAAAAGGAGATAAGTCGGCTTTTCTTAACTACCAGCCCTATGGTGCAGACAGGCCGTATCCGGCTACTTTGTGCGTGTCGGTGAACGATGAGGTTGTTCATGGAATTCCAAATGAGGTAGAAAAAGTTCTTAAGGAAGGAGATATTGTTTCGCTTGATATGGGTCTGGTTCATGAAGAAATGTTTACTGATATGGCTATCACTGTGCCTGTAGGTAAGGTTGACGAGGAAGCAAAAAAATTATTAGAGGTCACTGAAAAAGCTCTATCGGCTGGTATAAAGGCTGCAATTCCCGGTAAGAGAGTAGGAGAAATTAGTTTTGCTATTGAAAGTTATATTCGGTCCGCAAACAAAGACTACGGTATTGTGGAGGAATTAGCTGGCCACGGCGTGGGTTATAAGGTTCATGAAGACCCTTATGTGCCAAACTACGGCAGTCGACACGACGGCCCTGTTTTAAAACCCGGTATGGTTCTCGCTATCGAACCAATGGTAAACGAAGGAACAAAAAAAGTTTTTGTGGCTGAAGACGGCTACACATATAAGACCAAGGACGGCAAAAGAAGTGCTCATTTTGAAAAAACTATTGTGATTACAGAACGCGGGGCGGAGATTTTGACACAGTAAATATTAAATTGCTCAAATTACCTTAGGTGATACAATTTACACATTAATCACTTCAACAACTGATATGGAAAAAGCAAAACCTGGAGAAATTCCACCTGTAATAGGTCAAGCTCCGCCTAAACTAGATGAGATAGGAAAGCCTCCTGTTATTTCTGATGCACCCCCTGTTATTAGAGAAAAGGTGGCAATGAGCCAGATTTTAGGAGATGAGAAATTTCTACGTTTTGTTAGCGGAATTCCTGGTTATGTTGAATGGTCAAGCGACGATGAGGAATTAGAGAAAAAATACTGGCTGTATCGCGAGAGTAGGGATGTTGCCAAGGAATTTAAAGGTATTTACGCAAAACAAATAAAGGAAGATTTGGACATCACGGTTTCGGACGCTGATTTAGAGTCAGTATCTTCATATTTTGAAAGATTGGCTATAGATGCACCAGAACGACTTCGTGAATTCTTCGAAACTGCAAGGGTATATAAAAATGGTACCGAGGAAATAGAAAAATTGAAAGAAGTGCTCGGCTCATATAATAAGTTTGATTGGACGGAATCAGATAAGGATATTGACGAAAAAGATCAACGAATAGAAGCTTACGAGCTATCAGAGGGAAATTATGAAGCCGATTGGTTTGATAAGATTGGAGGAATTCGGAAGTTTTTCGCAACTAGAAACATTCCAATATTGACTGGTATGGCAAAAGCGCCGTTGAAAAAACTAGAGGATGAACACAAAGCTGGATTAAAAGAAATAGAGGGTAGTGCATTGAGAGCGCAAGAAACGAAAGATTATTACAGAAAAATAAAGTCAAAAAAGGATGAATTGGAAAGAATGTATAACACCGCAGAGTCTGCCGTCATAGTAACGGGGCGGGAAACCGAGATCTTTGATATTGCACGTGAAGCAGCTATCAAACATATGAAAGATAGTTTTCCTGAGAGAGGAGGAGATGCTAAATCTTCTCTTTACGCTCTTCAGGCAAAACGTAATTATTTGGGGAAAATAAAGTTGGCACCATTTTACTCACTTTATTTCACTGAAGATGAAATTGAATCTGCAGAAGCACCGAAAGATGAAAATTCTCTTGAAGGAATTGGTTTTATGGTAAAAAAAGTTGATGAACTGGTAGGGAAAAGAATTAAAGAGATTGTTGATGGTTTGGGTAAAAGACGTACAGACTACGGCGTAATGGAGCGCTCGATACTTGATTTAAAAGAACATTTTGGTCACAAGGGTGATTACGGAGCTCTTGCTTTTTTAGAATCTGAATTAAGAGATGTTTATCTAAACACACCACCGGAAGAAGCTTCAAAAAGAGTGCTGGTTTCTAGATTAATTGGTAAGATAAAGCAAGAAAAAGATCAAGCACTGGCAAAATAAAGCAGGAAAAATATAAAGATATATAAATAAATGACAAAATTTGACACCGAAAAAATAGTACAACTTTTAAACGAAAGGAAGACAGGTGAGGTCGCTATGCTAATTAAGTCTTCCTTACAAAACATTACCAAAGAAGAGGTTGGTGAGGCTTACGCCGAACTAGCAATGATTTACATGAAGGTGATGAGTTCAATAAATGAAGACGAAATAAATTTTTTGAAAACCACTATTTCTCGATTGGATGAAATTAAAGCCAGCAAGGCAAGGGTTGAGGACCATATAAAATTGGAGAGCGTTAGAGATGAACTTAATCAAAAAAATTAAGCTGTGTATTAAGCTTTAGCCTGTAGATGTTATAATTTCCTACATGGAAAATAATTCTTTTTCTGCTGAAAAAAGAATATTTAATTCTCCGCAGGAAGAGTTGGAGTTTTTGCGTGAACAAGTGGGAAAACACCACGAGCGGGCTGGGACTGTTGGGCCAGAAAACAAAATTGAGGTTGTAACTAGTAATGTCATAAAGCAGTATGAAAAAGAACCTGCGCATAGTGTTTTAAGTCCGGAGTATGCTCTAAATCAAGTTCAGGAAAATGCTATAGTGCTCGATTTGATTCCAGAAGAACACGACAAAAAAATTGAAGAACTGATCGGCATTCTCCATGAAAAAGGTATTAAAAACACTCTAAAAATTATTAAAAGATTAGAGGATTTTCATCTTGAGGACGATTTCCACCGTTTTTTAATTCAGTATGTGAAGGCTGGTTATAGCGTAAAAGGTCTAAAAGAAAAAACGCCAATGAGTCGAGCACTCCACAGCACTCTTTACGAAGTGGCTTTGCCAGAGGTTTCAAAGGAGGACACAGAAAAAAAAGATCTTTCTGATTTGATTGCTGGAATGGAGCAGTTTTATTCCGGAATGCTCAGTGTGTCACCTGATTTGAAAAGAGAACCAGAATCTTTTTCAGTTGAAATAGCGAATGCAAACGGCAGTTCAGAATTCATCTTTTATGTTTCAGTTCCCGATAGCAAACGACAGCTTTTTGAAAAGCAGATTTTGTCTATTTTTCACAATGCCAAAATCAAAGAAGCTAAAAATGACTACAATATTTTTAATGAGCAAGGTGAGTCTGTAGGTGCGATAGCTTATTCAGAAAGAAAGCCGGTTTTCCCTCTAAAAACTTACGAAGAATTCGGAGTCGACCCTTTAAATGTTTTGCTAAATAGTTTTTCTAAAGTCGACAAAGTAGGGGCTGGGGCAGCAGTGCAATTTGTAATGAGGCCAGCACCAGGAGTTTACATGGAAAAATATAAGGAGGCGCTTGAGAAGTTACAGAAAGGACAATCCACCAGAAGAGCAACAGACGTTCGACTTACATTTACAGGCGAGCTTTTGAAAAGTTTCGGAACAATTTTTAGTTCAACAAATTCATCATCGAAAAGTAAAAGCAAAGAAAAATCTGAGGACAAGAAAATCGACGAGATTGCGGTTGAGCAAGTAAAAAATAAAGTCAGTAGCCCTATGCTTCTTACCACAATTCGAATTTTGGCGTCTGCCAAAGACAGAGCTGGAGCTCAGTCGATTCTTCATGATTTGCAAGCGTCGTTTAATCAATTTGAAAATACACACGGAAATAAAATTTCGTTTAAGCAATTTACAAAAGGCGGAAAACTATCAAGATTGCTTCATGATTTTTCATTCAGAGTTTTTGAAGAGGATGAAGCTATTCCTTTGAACTTAAAGGAGGCTACAACCATGATGCATTTTCCTTCAAGTCGAATTGAATCTAGTCCACAACTCAAACAAGCTAAAGCGGGAAGCTCCGCCGCTCCTATGGATTTATCAAGCTCTGGAGTTTTGTTAGGAGTCAATCATAACCGTGGTGTGGCAACCAATGTACACATGACAAATGAAGACCGTCTAAGGCACTTCTATGTCATCGGTCAGACAGGAACTGGTAAAACCACACTCCTTAAGAATATGATTATCCAGGATATTCAAAACGGCGACGGTGTTTGTATGATTGATCCACACGGAGCAGATATTCAAGATATTTTGGCTTCGATTCCGCAGAGCCGATATGAAGACGTGATTTACTTTGATCCAAGCCAGACCGCTCGCCCGATGGCACTCAACATGCTTGAGTACGACAGACGTTTCCCAGAGCAGAAAACATTTGTGGTAAACGAAATGCTCAGTATTTTCAACAAGCTTTTTGATATGAAAACAGCCGGTGGTCCGATGTTCGAACAATACTTCAGAAACGCTGTTCTTTTGACAATCGAAGACCCAGATTCTGGTAACACTCTTTTGGATGTTTCTCGTGTACTTGCAAACAAAGCTTTTCGAGAGATGAAATTATCGAGATGCAACAATCCTATCGTTACACAGTTCTGGAAGGAGGTTGCTGATAAGGCTGGGGGAGAAGCATCGCTTGCCAATATTGTGCCATACATCACTTCGAAGTTCGACAACTTCTTGGCCAACGACATTATGCGCCCGATTATCGCCCAGGAAAAATCCAGTTTCAATTTCAGAGAAATTATGGATGGTAAAAAAATTCTGCTGGTCAATCTAGCAAAAGGAAGACTCGGAGATATTAACGCCAACCTAATCGGCCTAATTTTAGTCGGCAAAATTTTAATGGCTGCGCTTTCTCGTGTTGATTCGTATGGTAAAGAGTTGCCAACTTTCTATCTCTACATCGATGAGTTCCAAAACATTACAACCGATTCAATTTCCACCATTTTGTCTGAGGCTAGAAAGTACAGATTGTCGCTTCATGTTGCTCATCAATTTATTAAGCAACTCGAAGAAAAAATTCGCGATGCTGTCTTCGGTAACGTTGGTTCGATCGCCACGTTTAGAGTGGGGACTGAAGACGCAGAATTTTTGGAAAAGCAGTTAGCTCCGGTCTTTAGTGCACATGACATTGTAAATTTGGATAATCACAATGCGTATTTAAAACTTTTGGTGAACGGCCGTCCAGCCAAACCATTTAATATTGAAACCTTGCCACCACCTCTTGGTAATAAGTCGATAACAGACAAGCTAAAAGAGCTCTCATATTTGAAGTTTGGTAAGGAAAGAAGTTTGGTAGAAGCGGAGATTATGAAGAAGTACCAGAAGTAGGTCGGCGTTGCAATTTCCTCAAAAACCCTATAAGCTACGAGCTATTAACTATTAGCTTAAAAATTATGAGTCATCCTAAAAAAGAAAGGACTTTGGTCATTATCAAGCCAGACGGTGTACAGAGATCACTAATCGGCGAAGTGATTAAGCGCTACGAAAGAACAGGTCTAAAGCTTGTTGGTATGAAATTGGTTTTTGGTGATGAAAAGAAATTCTGGAGTCACTACAATAAAGACGACGCTTGGTTTCTAAAGAAGGGAACAAAAATTTACGAAGATAAGAAAAATTCTGGTCAGAAGGTAGATAAGGAGCCTATTGAATACGGAAAGGCTATTATCGGTCAATTGGTGAGGTTTATGACCGCAGGACCTGTAGTCATGATGGTCTGGGAAGGAAATCAGGCTGTCGCTGTTGTTACAAAAGTTACCGGTACTACCGAGCCTTCAACTTCTGATGTCGGGACTGTGCGAGGTGATCTGACTATGGATTCATATTCTATTTCAGCTGTCGATGACAGAGCTGTCAGAAACCTAATTCACTGTTCAGATTCAGTAGAAGAAGCAAAAAGAGAGATCGGAATTTGGTTTGATGAAAAAGAATTACTTGATTATCGATTAGTTTCAGAAGCAATTCTCTACGACGTTAATCTTGACGGTATCAAAGAGTAAGTTTCTATTTGTTAATCACTATTGCATCGTATTTAATGAGAGTATAATGACAATAGGGTTATTTGAGATAGTTACTCTATAACAAATATTAAGGGAGATCTACATTATTACATTGAGATGAGCGCTTCTCAGCACCTCGAAGAGATTCGAAGTGATGAGAAGCGTTCTGAACAATCTAATTGCGATCACCCACTTAGCTTTAAGCTAGGTGACTATCTACGGTAACCCTAAGTAAAACCGCTCCATATGGAGCGGTTTTACTTTGACGTTGGTTTTAGTATACTTTTGCAATGGACAGTAAAAATCTACTTCAGGCGGTTTTTTACACGGTTGTTTCTATTGCTACATTTCATATACTCGCGGTTATATTCTATCTTTACTGGTTTATTTGGTGGTTTGATATGCCACTTCATTTTCTTGGTGGCCTATGTGTCGGATTTTTTTCAATGTGGATTTCATCCTTATTTTTGGAAATGAAATCTAAAAAAAATCTAAAGAAAATACTTTTGTCGGCAATTTTCGGAGCGCTGTTTGTAGGCTTGCTCTGGGAATTATTTGAATATGTAAACGGTATTACATATAACACAATAGGCAGTTACAAGTTGGACACCATAAAGGATCTTATTTTAGATATGTTTGGTGGCTACGTTTCATATTTATATTTTGAAGTTAAAAATAAAAACTAAATTATGAGTAATAAATCTAGTATCAAATTTTACGGCGGTGTGGGTAGTGTCACCGGAGCCAATTTTCTTTTAGATGTTGGTGGAAAAAAGATTATGGTTGACTGTGGTCTGGTGCAGGGTTCACATTTCTCGGACGATGAAAATCATGGTGATTTTCCTTACGATCCAAAAGAAATCGATTTTTTGCTAGTAACTCATGCTCATATTGATCACATAGGTAGAGTTCCGAAACTGGTCGCCAAAGGATTTAAAGGAAAAATTTACAGTACACCAGAGACCTTGGCCATTTCCAAATTGATGTTTGAGGATGCGCTCAAACTGATAGAGGATGAAACTAGAAGGAGAGGGACTTTACCTTTGTACGAACAGAAAGATGTCATAAACGCTCTAAATATTTGGAATACAATCAATTATCACGAAAATTTTCCTTTAACTCCTGATATCAATGTGTTTCTAAAGGATGCGGGACATATTTTGGGTTCGACCATGTACGAAATTACTTTCAAAATTGAAAGTGGTGAGACAAGGAAAATTGCCTTCACCGGAGACTTGGGTAATACGCCTACACCTATACTTCGCGATACTGAGAAAATTACTGACGCTGATTACATTGTGATGGAGAGTGTTTATGGTGACAGAAATCACGACGACCCGTCTTCTAGAAGAAAGAAGTTGGGCGAAATTATTACGGAGGCTGTCAAAAGAAAGGGAACTTTGATTATTCCTGTATTTTCTTTAGAAAAAACACAGGTTCTTTTGTACGAGTTTCATGAGCTTGAAGAAGCTCATCAGATACCAATAGTGCCGGTATTTTTGGATTCACCTCTTGCGATTGAGGTTACAAAGGTTTACCAAGCCATGAGACAAGACTGGAATAAAGAAGCTTTGGCTGAAAGAGATATTTTTAAATTTCCTAGGCTCAAGTACACACAACACTCTGAAGAGTCCAAAGGGATTTATAACGTTTCAGGACCAAAAATTATTATGGCAGGTTCGGGAATGTCTCAAGGTGGTAGGATTTTGCACCACGAAATCAATTACTTACCGGGGGTGGACAACACCATTCTTTTCGTCGGATATCAGGTGGCCGGTAGTTTAGGAAGACAAATTCAAGATGGTGCAAAAGAAGTGACTATTAACGGTCAGAAGGTTGCGGTCAGGGCAAAAGTAGAGACCATTTCAGGATATTCTTCGCATAAGGATTCGGATCATCTTGTGGAGTTCGTTTCTTTTAATGAGAAGAAATTAAAGAAAGTTTTTGTGGTAATGGGAGAGCCAAAATCCGCTTTGTTTTTAGTGCAGAGACTTAGGGATTATCTCGGTGTCGATGCTACTCATCCGGAGCAAGGAGAGGAGTTTGATTTAAATTAGCTACAAAAAAACCGCTTAAAGCGGTTTTTTGTTTATTTTACTTTTGATGCAACTCTTTTGAATGTTTCTGGTGAGAATTCTGCTAGATTTGCTAGGATTTTTCGGTCGATCAAAATGTTGTTCTTTTTGAGGGCGCCGATGAATTTACTGTAAGACACTCCTTCACCTAGGGCAGCATTTATCTTTACGTTCCATAGCTTTCTAAAATCGTTCTTCTTGTCGCGTCGGTGGGCGAAAGAGTATGTACCAGCATGGAAGATTGCTTCCTGTGCCATTCGCTCCTTTGTGCTTCTACCAAAGCGGTAACCCTTTACCTGCTTTAGCATATTTTTTCGTGACTTTAATGCGTTTACTGCTTTTTTAACTCTTGTCATGTTGGTTTGTTAGGAAATCAGTTTAGGTTTATGTTCTAACTAAAATATCCTTGTTACTTTTAATTATGCTAAAAATCTTGCTATTGCTTTGTTGCTCATATGAATCGCCATTGATCGTCTCTTTTTCATTTGTGCTCGTCTCGACTCTTTTGCGTTAAAGTGGTTTTGACCAGCCTTTCGTGCTGTGACTTTTCCGTTCTTGCTAACTTTCAATCGCTTTGCAAAGGATTTGTTTGTTTTCATATATTTTTAAATAAATCGATTTAATTTTTTTCTATCATTAAAGATACACCTTTTGGACTTTTCTTAACTGAGTCACTGATTTTGTATTGTTCGGTGACAAGTTTTAGAACGCGGTCGATTCGTTCCTCTAAGAATTTCATATCCATGAACTTGGATCTACCTGTGAGGAAAAGATTGATTCTCACTCGGTTTCCTTCACGAAGCCATTCAGATGCTTTCTTTGCTTTCAGTTCAAGATCGTGATCACCAGTACCGACTTTGATCTGCATACTTTTGATTTCGGTGTTATGAACCTTGGTTTTGGCAGCTTTTAGCTTCTTGTTTTCAGTGTACTGGTACTTACCAAAATCCATGATTTTTGCCACAGGCGGGACGGCGTTAGGTGATATTTCTATCAAATCTAGGCCTAAGCTATTGGCTTTTGCGAAAGCGTCTTGAAAAGACATTACGCCGAAGTTTTCACCTTCTTCGCCTACAACCCGGAGCTCATTTGCTCGGATTTGCTGGTTTATTCTGATTCTTGGTTCGTTACTCAATTTGTGCTTAAGTGAGCCTATATTTAAGCATACTACTGCTTTTTCTTCAAGGGTGGTGGTATAATACGGCCTATGAACTCAATTTCTTTATATATTGCCTTTGTTGCAGGCTTAGTTTCGTTTTTATCTCCATGTGTTTTGCCGATTATTCCGGGTTTTCTGTCCTATTTGGCAGGTACGTCGCTTGAGGCAGGAAATAGTCGAAAAAAGGACATTTTTCTCAGTTCCTTGTTCTTCGTTTTAGGTTTTTCGATTGTTTTCGCGGTTTTGGGCGTTTTGCTTAACACTGTTTTACAGTCAGTGGCGTATGGAGTACAGATCTGGCTCTCAAGGTTTGGAGGTTTGCTCGTAATCTTATTCGGATTGTACTTAACAGGTTTAATCAAAATTTCTTACCTAGATCGACCGCATACTTTTTCAGTTAAAACTGGAATTCATTCCAAACACGTCACAGCGTTTTTGTTTGGGTTAGCTTTTGCAGCTGGCTGGACACCTTGTGTTGGCGCTGCTTTAGGTGCCATCTTAGGAATCGCGACAAGTCAGCCAGGTTCGGCTTTTGTTTTGCTTTTAGCCTACGCCCTAGGACTTGGAGCTCCGTTTTTAGTAATCGGATTTTTTGCAAGTCAGGCCAGTGTGATTATTGATAGATATTCCAGATTTCTAAAGTATGTAAATGTTGCCTTTGGTATTCTTTTGATAATGCTTGGAGTGTTTATTTTTACTGGCAATTTAAGTTTATTGGCTAATTTCGAATTACTAAATAAGTTTCTAATTCGTTAGTTTTTTATTATGAACGACAAAAACAAAATCCTATTAGCCATAACAATCTTTTTAATTGTCGGATCAATTTATTATCTAGACTCGAAGTCACCAAATCACCAAGTGGTATCGGTGCCAGTTGTTTTGCCAAGTGGTGAAAGTAACCCCGACTTAGAAAACGAATCATTCGAAGCTAGGCAAAAGGAAAAGCAGAAGAAATTTCCTGTGGCGAAGGAGCTCATAGATCCTACTGGGTTTATAAACACCAAAGACGGCAAGCCAATCACTATTCAGGAACTAATCAGCAAGAAAGTTATTTTGCTAGATATCTGGACTTATAGTTGCATAAATTGCCAGCGCACAATTCCATATCTGAAATCTTGGTATTCAAAATACAAGGATCAGGGTTTAGAAATAGTAGCTCTTCACGTTCCAGAATTTGAATTCGAGAAAGATTACTCAAACGTCACTTCGGCTGTAAAAAAATTCGGCATCACTTATCCTGTCGTGCTAGATAGTAATGGTGTAACTGCCAGAAGCTACGGTATGCGTTACTGGCCTGAGGAATATTTGATTGATATCGACGGTTTTATAGTCGAGAAATCAATCGGCGAGGGTGCCTACGGAGAAAAAGAAGCGAAAATTGTTGAACTTCTAAATGAGAGAAACAAGGTTTTAGGAATCGAGGGCATTATCAAGATTTCTGAAACAAAAGTTGAAAATACTACAACCGCTCAATCTGACAGCCCAGAAACCTACTTCGGTTCAAGAAGAAACCAAAATTTTGAAAATGGTAAACCAGGTACGACTGGAATTCAGGTTTTAAGTTTACCTGAAAAGATAAAACCTAATCTGTTGTATTTAGGTGGCACCTGGAACATCAATAATGAATACGCTTTAAATCAAGGAAAAGGAGACTCGATCGTCTTTAAATACAAATCCAAAGAAGTATATTTTGTGGCAAGTTCAAAAAATGGCGTAAAGATAAAAATTTATCAAGACGGCGTTCTGCTAAAAAATAACCGAGGAGAAGACGTTGATCAAAACGGCGAAGTTTTGATAAAAGAGGAGAGGTTGTACAAATTGATTAACAATTCAAATATGGAGGAGCACACCTTAAAAATTGAAATAGAAGGTGCTGGCCTCGAGGCGTACACTTTTACCTTCGGTTAGATTTAGATTATATTTATTCCGTAGTTCAATTATGACAGTCACCAAAGAGAAAAAAATATGCCCAGATTGTGGTCCTGCAACCGTTAACCATTTTGTGGCAAAAACCAGTATTATTTTAGGTTTTCTTATCAGGGTCATTACCGCGCCTTTAGGTAAACTTGAAGATGTTGTGGTTGATTTTGTTTTTCCTAAATTTGAATGGGTGACCCCATTGTTTTTTAAATTCCTGTCTATTTTTAGCTTAGTAAAAATTACTGACAAACTAGGTGAAGATAATATAGAGCGTACAAAATGTTTGTGGAATGCGGCTGAAAAAAGGGGAATAAAAATGACTCAATACCGAATACTTAATCGACCCACAATTCTTTTTACGGCCGAGTACGACGGTCAGAAGATAACATTTGAAGGTTTACCTAGACCTATAAATGACTCGAGAGCTGCACTTGATTGGATGGATAACAAAGCCATCATGAAAAAGAAATTTTTGGCGGGCGGAATTCCCGTCGCTAAAGGGGGAGTTGCGATGACGACAAAAGGAGCGTTGAGGTTGTTTAGAAATTTAAACCATCCTGTTATTGCAAAGCCAAATTTAGGGTCTCGTAGTCGACATACCACGACTCACATAAACACCGAAGAAGAAATGACCACAGCCTTTAAGAAGGCGGTACAGCTCTCTCCTTGGGTTGTGGTAGAAGAGGAGCTTACGGGCTTCGTACACAGAATTACGTTAATTGGAGGAAAGTTGGTCGGAGCACTTCGCCGAGAACCTCCTTTTGTAACAGGTGATGGAATTCACTCCATAAAAGAGCTTGTTGAAACTGAAAATAAAAATCCGAAAAGACACTCAGGAATTTTTCATGAAATTGCGATAGATGCAGACGCCGATGCTGAACTTTTGAGACAAAAATTAACTTGGGATTCTGTTCCTGAAAAGGAGAGGTTTGTTACTCTAAATCAAAAAGTAGGTAGGGGACAAGGAGGTTCAAATACTGAAATGTTGCCATTTGTTCATCCTGAAAATATTAAGCTGTTCGAAAAGTTGGCAAAAGTTTTAAACAACTCACTTGTCGGTGTTGATTTTATTATGCAAGATGTCAGGAAACCTTGGACTGAACAAAAGCTTTGTGGAGCGATAGAGTGCAACAGTTTACCTTTTCTAGATTTGCACCATATGCCACTGTACGGCGAGGCCTTAGATCCATCATCTAGACTCTGGGAGGTAGTTTTTCCTGGTTCAAAAATAATCAAATAAAATACTGCTAGCTATCTAACAGTACTTCGCGTGATCAGTGTGCCGAGGCACCAGTCCGCAATCGGTAGGACCACATTTAAATTTTTCCCCATGTGTTTGTGATGGAGCCGGTGATGGTCGTCTATCCATTTAAACCAGCGGGTTTTTTCGAACCATCTTTTCTTCGGATAGTGCATGCACCAGTGAAAATATTCATAGGCACCGTAGTAAACAGCTACAGCTATTATTATCCCTACGGTTATCCACCAAAGTCCAAATGGCCAACTGATCAGTAGGGTGGGTAGCGCCGATGAAACCACGATCAATAATGGGCCGTTCCACCAAGCCATAGGTATTTTCTTCACGTTACTTTCACTGTGTGTGTGGTAGGTTTGGTCGGCGCCGTACATACCATGGTGAACTTTTGCGTGCGCGTCGAACGCGTATTTAAATCCGAAGATGACTCGATGCATCACGAATTTGTGGAGCGTCCATTCGAAAAAAGACGCGTAAACAATCCCGCACCCGAAAGCGACTACGGAGAGTATTGTAAATTGCATATCATTTCCTATGGGCATGATCTCAGCTTTGCTAAAGATCAATCCATATTCATTATAGCAAAAAGCCGGCCGCACTTCGTGCGGCCGGCTTTTTGTGAGTTTATTAAGCTCTCTGTACGTTGACGGCGTTTAGTCCCTTTGGTGACTCTTCAGTCTCAAAAGAAACAGTATCACCTTCATGTAGTTCGTTAAACTGAACTCCTACCAAAGCTTTGCTATGGAAGAAAAGATCCTTACTCAAGCCTTCGCCTGAGATAAATCCGAATCCCTTATCAGTTAACTTCTTGATTGTTCCGGTCATAATTGTATATGTACTTTCTTTATTAAATACAAAATTAGTATAGTTCGACTTCTTATGCTACAACACTTTTTTGTACTAATAGCCTATCATACCTTGCATTTTTTGTCAAGAAAATATACTATACAAATTACC
>CAYSEN010000003.1:35573-74051 GCA_964430335.1 uncultured Candidatus Saccharibacteria bacterium | reverse complement strand
ATTGAGATTTCCTCGACTAGGCTAAATCTCGACAGAAAATTCTCTTTACCCACTTTTTCTCTATGGATGGATCGATTTCAAATAAGCAAAGCTGACCAAAATTAATCTTAGGGGGCAGGGTGAAATCCATAAAAGGTTCTTCACTTCTAAAGAGAGTGACATGAGCTCGAAAATTCTCCTTTTCACGTTCTGGTCTAATTGATTTAGTTATTTTCTCCAACTGTGTGAGCACTCTCATATGTGTGTCCAAAACTTCATTATTTGCCAGACAAATAACATTTGCATTACCAATTCTTTCAATTTTTTCTGTGGAAATTGTAGCCATATTAATATTAATTTGACCCACAGCGTCAACCAACTTTTCCTCCAAAATTCCATCTTTTAATACAAACCTACCTCTGATTGTGAAATGAGGTGGAAGGTCATCAACAAGTTTTGTCCCTAAACGTTCCTGTCTCAAAGATTCAATTTTATCCTTAACTTCACCTGAAACCATTAAAAGAAGTGTGTAGTTTTTCATGTCTTAAGTATACCAAAACATATGTAACCCTACCGGGATATCTCCCTCGACTAAACTTTTGCCGTCGCAAAATTGCAAACAGATTTTAGCTTGTGTCACAAGTTACTAAGTCTTTTGTTGCAAAGGCCAACAAAAGTCTAAGTACTCGCGACCCCGCCTCCTAGTCGCAAAGCGACATAGTCCGGCTTCACAAAGCTAAAAAAGTGAAGCAGTTCACTTTTTCTTAACGCTTTGTGACCCTACCGGGAATCGAACCCGGATTTAAGGCTTGAGAAGCCTCCGTCCTAACCGTTAGACGATAGGGCCATGATTTTCACCGAATTATGAATTATGAATCGTAAAAAAGCAAATTAGCGATTCTGCCACGCTTCTTCCTGTCTTACTAACAAACTCTCCTTTTGTTCTGGATGAAGCATAATTTCCTCAACAATTTTTTCAGCTCGAATTCCTTGTGATCCTTTTACCAAAATCACATCGCCTTCTTTTATTATGCTCTCTACAAATTTTCCAGATTCAATCGAATCATCAAATTGAAAAATATTGTTCTCGTCCATTTCATTGTCTAGAGCACCCATAGCAATATCTCGAGCACGCAAACCAACTGTCACTAAAATATCCGCTACGCCGGCCACCTCTTTGCCAGCTTTTTTGTGCGC
Organism: uncultured Candidatus Saccharibacteria bacterium; assembly: GCA_964430335.1. Lineage (GTDB taxonomy): Bacteria > Patescibacteriota > Minisyncoccia > Phycocordibacterales > SIBU01 > SIBU01. The sequence continues at coordinate 72,875 of CAYSEN010000003.1, read as the reverse complement.
CTGAACTGAATACTTTCCTAATTCCAGCATATCTCCAAGGACAGCAACTTTTCTGCCATCCGTTTTTATGTCTTTTAGAGTTTTTAGAGCTTCACTCACCGCCACAGGTGAAGAGTTGTAGGTATCATCAATAATCGTGGTATCTTTTACACCTTCAATAATATTCATTCTTCCTAATGGCCCTTTGTAATTTGAAAAACTTTCGATAATTTTTACTAGGTTAATTCCTAGGCTTTCACCGAACGCGAAACCTGCAAGCACCGGATAAACATGCTGTCTTCCAAAAATTCCATTCAGTTTAATTGGAACACTGCTCCCTGAGTGATTAACCTTAAATGTCATTCCTACTGGAACACTACCTGTATCCGACTCATCGTATGCAATCTCGATGTTTGAGGCCTGAAAATCAGCAGGCTCCACAATTCCGTATGTAACAACATGACAACCTCTTCTTTCATCTTTCATTTCCATCACATCTTTATCATCGGCATTTAAAAACAGACGTCCGCCATCCTTAAGTGACCTCACTAAAAAAGCTTTCTCCTTGAACAACTGCTCAATCGAATCAAAGAATTCAACATGAACAGGAACATCACTTAATCTAGTTAAAACCACGGCTTCAGGCTTAAGCCATTTCGTTAAGTTTTCAATGTCGTGCGGATGGTCAGCGCCAACTTCGAGCACAAGCCACTGCGGAAATTTCACAAATGGTACAAGTGACTTAGGCAAACAATACACGAGACCCTTGAATATATTGGCGAGCCATAAAAAAGGGTTACTCCAACCATTTTGCAAATTTAAAATTGTTAGTGGCACACCGATCTCACTGTTAAAACTTTTTTGACTCTTCCATGTGTCAAACTGAGAATTTACAACAACAAAAAGTGCATCCTTGGTCGATGTTTTCCCTACAGTACCTGTAATCGCTATAATTCTTGGCTTGTAAATTCTAATAGCTGTCTTGGCCTCCCAAGTCAGAATGGCTACGATAATTTTCTTAAAAAAGCTTTTCATTTTATCTGTCAGGTGGAATCTTGTAATAATTTATTAGGAATTTTGTTGTGTCGATAAATGGCATTGTCAGCGTGTGAGATGCGAAATCTCCACCTACGCCCTTTGGCTCAAGAGTATAGAAAAAAACTATAAATTTAGGGTTAGATGCTGGGAAATAGCCAAAGAATGAGTGCAAATATCTGTCGGCATAATAGCCTCCCCCTCCTTCTTTTGCAATCTGAGCAGTACCGGTTTTAGCACCTATACTATAATTCGGCATTTTAACTGAACCTCCCAAAAGCGCTTTGTCGACGACCGTAACAAGCATCTTAGAAATTGTTTGGGAGGTCTCAGGTTTTATCACCTGAGTACCCTTTTCGTATGATAAATTTTTACTTAGGCCCGTAGTGTAATCAATTTTCTTCACTAGGTGTGGAGTGACTAAATAACCACCGTTAGCTAGAGCTGATAGTGCCCTTACAGTAATGATTGGACTCATAGCAATCCCTTGACCGAACGAAGCTGTTGCATGCTCAATTTCTCTTGGGGAGTTTAGGTTGTCGATTAAGCCAGGAGCCTCGTTTGGCATATCAATGCCTGTCTCTTCACCTAAACCAAACTTCTTGAAATAATCAGTGAAAAGCTGATTACCCATTTTACCGACCACAAAAGATACGCCCGTGTTTAGTGAGTCGTTCAAAACCGTTTGCATATTGACCACACCTCTACCCTTTCCATCGAAGTTAGAAATCTTCGAACCGTTTAGTACAAGAAAACCTTTGTCGTCGTATGTTGTATCTGGTGTAACCGTGCCAGAATCGATTCCGGCGGCCATCGTCAACGGCTTAATGATAGAACCCATTTCATAGACATGCTCAACGATTGGATTTGAAAAGACTGCAGGATCCTTTTCGTTTTGCAAGGAGTTGGGATCAAATGTTGGATAATTGGCCATCGCATATATCTCACCGGTTTTTGGATCCATGATAATCGCACCCGATGCTTTTGAATGCCACTTATCCCCAATTTCAACAAGTTTTTTTTCTAAAAAATTCTGCACCGTAGGCTCAATAGTAGTTACAATGTCTCCATCGAATTTTGAATTTGAGTCGACGGTTTTTTTGATATTAGAAAAAATCTCGGCAAAGATATTTGAATACAGACTGTTCGAATCTCTAGAGAGAGTGTCGTCGTAGTAACTTTCAAGTCCATACCTACCAGCAAGAGTATTACCCTTATAACCGACTAGGCCGAGTACGTTAGACGCCGTTTTGCCAAGCGGGTAGGATCGGAAACGATCCTTGTACACCAAAACACCAGGAATCTTCAGAGCGTCAATTTTCTTGCCGTCTTCTTCCTTCACTTTTTTGGCAATAACAACATACAAGCTATCCTTTTTATTAGCATGAGTCATAAAAACATCCTTTTCAATCGAGATGATCTTGCTCAACTTGTCGTATGCGTCCTCCGAGTTGAGAAGAGCCTTTGGGTTTATGCCGATAATAAAACCAGTCTTTAATACCGCTGCCCCGACAGTATCACCATCCTTGTTTTGAAAGAAGATTGAGCCACGGTTGTATACATTTTCGTTTGGTTTTAAATATTGTCGTTCAGCCTTAATTCTAAATGCATCTCCGTTTATTATTTGTAAGGAGTACAACTTAGCAATAAGAATAAGTGCGACAAATATTATGACGCCGGAAATAAACCTTATTCGAGGATTAGGTTTAGATTTCATTGTTCAAAGTCAACACCTTACCAGCTGGCTTTTTAGAAATGAAGACTGAACTTGAAATATTTGTAAAACCCTTTGTTTTCGCCAAATCTACAGTGACCTTGGCCTTCGTATCAAAATATTGAGATTCCACTTTTACAATATCACTTTGAAGAGCAAGAATATTTTTCTCTGTTCTTTGTCTTAGCACTACATTGTAAATTGTGTGGCTGACCAAAGAGACGTAAGCACCTGCAAATATAAATATGCTGAACACAAGCATCCAGAAGATGTTTTTCTTACTTTTTATTTCGTTTTTTACTCTTTCAACCATATTTATATTTTTTCTATTATTCTTAATTTTGCGCTTCGTGACCTTGGGTTTGAACTTATCTCATCGTCTGTCGCAACAATTGGCCTTTTAGTCAGTATTTTTCCTCTTCCTTCCTCGGCCATTTTTTTAAAGTAAACTTTTACAATTCTGTCCTCCAGGCTGTGGAACGAAATGATTGCAAACCTTCCACCGCTACTCAATTTTTCCATTCCCTTTTCTAATGCCTCTTTAAGTGATCCTAATTCGTCGTTGACTGTTATTCTCAGCGCTTGAAATGTTTTCGTTGCCGGATGAATTTTTTTATGAAGGACAATCTTTGGAAGACAATTTTTGATTATTTCGACAAGCTGATTTGTGGTTCTTATTTCCCCCATCGCTCTCGTCTCAACAATGGCTCTGGCGATTCTTTTTGCAAATCTTTCTTCTCCGTAACTTTCAATTATTTGCGCGATGTTTCCTTCATCCCAGTTGTTTACTATTTTCCAGGCCGTCAAATCATCTTCGCCGGGGTTGTTATTAAATGTCATAAGCAACGGCTCATCTTTTTGGAAAGTAAATCCTCGATTAGATTCATCAAATTGATTCGAACTTAAGCCCAGATCAAGAAGTATCTTATCTACACGGCCAGCTCCTGAAACATCAAGAACTTTGTCCAAATTTCTAAAGCTTGATTGAATCAATACAACTTTTGGTTCTACACCTTCAAGCCTGACCCGTGCCTTTGCTAGAGCGTTTGCATCCAAATCCGTTCCGACAATCATTCCTTCCTTGCCGAGAAGCTTTGCAACGGCTTCACTGTGTCCGCCACCGTTTATTGTTCCGTCAAAATATACATCCGATTTCTGGATGTTAAGTCCTTCTATTATTTCTTGTAAAAGAACGCTTACGTGGGCCATATAATTAAAGTACCCCAATCTGACCAAGCTTTTCTGCTAAAGTATCGGCCTGCTTCTCAACCACCTTCTTGTATTCAATCCATGAACCCTCGTTCCAAATTTCTACACGACTCTGTACACCGATTATCGCTACTTTGCTTTTGAGATTAGCTCTCTCTCGCAAAAAATCTGGAACCAAGATTCGACCGATTGAATCTACTTCTGCCTCTACAGCGCCACCAAACATAAATCGATTGAAACCTCGATTATCTGCTTGAAGCATTGAAGATTGTGATAACTTTTCAGAGATCTTTTTCCACTCTGCAGTGGTAAACAAAAACAAACAATTATCTAATCCGGGGGTGATTACCAATTTCTTCCCCATTTCCTGTCGAAATTTAACCGGTAGTGAAAGTCGGTTTTTGTCATCTATTGCATGCGTGTATTCACCGATTAACATAATTGGAAATTTTATTTATTTTTGCTTTTAGTGCGGACAAGTACTAAATCTTTTTTTGAAAAATTTTCACAAAAATATAAAGGAAGAGAATATCTTTTTCCCTTCATTACCACTTTATATATTCGCGCTTTTATTTTCATAATTTCGATTTCCCACTTAATCCCACTTACATAGAATTATATAACACTTCATCCCACAACACATCACTGTTATCCACAGTTTTGATTAATACAGAAAAAGAAAAAACCCTTTAAGCACAAGGGCTTAAAGGGTTTTTTCTTTTGTAAAAATTCTAGCTAAATAGAGAAAAATCTGAAGTTAAAGTATCAACTGTATTTTTGTCTCCGAAAACCAAAACTCCTAAATATTCTACATCCCTCTGGTTCTTTTCTTTTGTAATCGCAATCACCTTTTTATCATCTGTAGTGCTTAGCATTTCTCTAGTGAATTCAGTTACAACTAAGCCTTTTTCTCTTGAATTCGAAATCAAATTTAAAATTGCTTCATTTGATTTTGACTCTTTAATTAAAATCGCGTGCTGAATATTTAGTGCAATAGAAGCACCGTCCTTTGTCTCAATTTCCTCTTGATAGAAAAGCTGTTTGCCTTTTCTAGCACCGAATGAAGCACTCAGATGAGCCACGGTATTTAGTTCCTCCCAACCCTTAAGGCCGAGTGACTTATTTACTACCACCACGGCGACCTTCCTACTATTTTTAGTATTACCCTCTTCCTTAGGTCTAAGAGTAGGAAATAAAATCACCTCCTTGATATTTTTAGCATCAGTGAACAACATGGCGACTCGGTCGATTCCAATTCCAATCCCACCGTTTGGTGGCATTCCGTATTCCATAGCTTCGAGATAATCCTTGTCTGATGGTGAAATCTCAGCATCACCTTTTTTCTTTTTTAAATCTTGATCTAGATATCTTTCAGCCTGATCGACAGGATTATTTAATTCAGAAAAAGCGTTTACAATTTCGATTCCACCGGCAACCAACTGAAACCTATCGATCAGCTCTGGAGTATCTTCCTTCCTTTTTGCAAATGGGTTGAAACTTACAGGATAATCAATAATAAATGTTGGTTGAACAAGCTTTGGTCTACAAACTTTTTTGTAAACATTATCCATTATTTTTTCCGGAGCGTCTGACGGCGCAACATCGACACCTAGCTGATTTGCTTTCAAAGCTAAATCATCGATCGTAATAGATTCAGGGTTTGTGATAAGAGCGTAACGTCTCAGCAAATCGTAAAAAGTTATTACAGCAAACTTTGGACCGAAATCGATTTCATTTCCTGCGTAAGTTATTTTATCTCCTTTAAAAAGCTTTTTAACTAAATGCTTAAATAACTTCTCTGTAAATTCTCTCTGTGATTTTGCGTCAGCATAAGTTTCTTGCGACTCAAGCATAGTAAATTCAGGATTGTGTGTTGCGTCAATCCCTTCATTTCTGAATTTTCTACCAATTTCGTAAACCTTGTTGAAACCACCTACGACTAATTTTTTAAGATAGAGTTCCTGAGCGATTGTAAGATTAAAATCAATACCTAAGGCATTGTGATGAGTAATAAATGGCTTTGCAGTAGCACCTCCAGCAAGTGTTTGCAGTCTAGGTGTTTCAACTTCTATATAACCATTGTCATTATAGAAATTTCGAATTTCAGTCACCAAATTAGACCTCAAAACAAACCTGTCTTTTACTTCAGGGGACATGAGAGTGTCTAGGTATCTTCTGCGAAAACGCTCCTCTACATCTTGAAGCCCGTGCCATTTTTCTGGAAGCGGTCGCAAACTTTTTGCCAACATCCTCCACTCCTTAAATTCGATAGTCTTCTCATTTCTTTTTGTCACAAAAAAAGTACCATGGACTTCAACGAAGTCACCGACATCAACCGTCTGAGAAAACAAATCAAAGACTGTTTCTTCCACATTATCTTTTTTAACCAGCGCTTGGAAGCGAGCCGTTCCGTCATCTAGTGTACAGAAAATTAGGCCACCCTGGGGTCTAAGCGACATCACTCTTCCACAAAGAGCAACTGATTTCTTTTTAGATAATTTGTCGAAATCTTCAATAGCTTCAGCAAGAGTGTAATCGCGATTAGTTGTGATTGGGTAGGAATTAACACCTTGAGCTGTGAGAGCCTGCAACTTTTGGATACGATTATTACGAATTTCCTCAATAGAGGCCATCTACTCTAGATCAATTATTTTGTAATCAACTACGCCAACTGGAGTATTAACTTTAAATGAATCCCCTTTCTTCTTTCCGATCATTGCTGATCCTAGTGGAGAATGAATTGAAAGTTTTGATTCAGCTAGGTTAGCCTCTTCAGAACCAACAATTTTAAATTTTGATTTTGATTTGTCCTTCTGCTTTTCGATGTTTACCACAGAACCAATACCTACCGCCTCGCTGTGATGCATTGAAACAATAACAGCAGACTTTAGCATTGCCTCCAGTCTTAAAATTTGATCTTCAATATTTGCTTGATTCTCTCGTGCTTCGTGATATTCAGCATTTTCTGACAAATCTCCCAAGGATTTTGCATACTCCAAACTCTCAGCGACTTCCTTTCGCTTCACAGTTTTGAGTTCCTCAAGTTTTTTCGTTAATTCCTCGAACTTCTCTTTTGTTAAATATTCTTTTTTATCGTCCATATAAAGGATTTATATCGAAATAATTCAGTTATTCTATATAATTTATGACGGTAAGTCAATCAATGGTTTTTCCGCTAATCTTAAGAAAAATACCCCTTTGTGGGGTATTTTTCTTAAGATTAAGCGATGCTGTAAACTCCTTCTTTTGTTCGTTTGAAGAATTTAGGATTCTGCAAATTCACAATGATTGTATTTTCCTTAACGTATCTTTCCTTCAAAACTTTTTCAATAATTTGTTCTCGATTTAATGGTCCGTTAGTTTCTAGAATTTTTCTGATTACATCCTTTACCACCCCTGACATATATCCCCACTCTGCGAGCGCGTACAATCCTCTACCTACCAAAACAAATCTTGAATCTTTAATTAGCTCGTTATGAGTAGTAGCAACGTGTGCTTTTTTACCAAAGATTTTCTCTATAGATTTAGCAACTTCTCTAAAGTGAATTGGTGAACCGTGTTTTCTGATTACCAAAAAGGCATAGTCTCTCATTCCTTTTGCTTTGATATTAGGTGATGAAGTCAAACCCCATTCACCAAGAGGATTTCTTCCAATGGTTTTTGAAAGTGACAACCATCGTTTAATTACCTCGCTGTCATTCTTATACTCATCAGAAATATCATCAATGTGACCTAGAAATGCAGCAATTATATCTAGCTCAGAAACAAGGTCTTTGTCTGACAATCCTTTGTAAAGTTTCTTTAGTGCTTCGTGAACTTTTTTTGCGAGACCCTCGTTTACATGCCATCGGTGTTTAAAATGCTCATCTTCCTTTTCCTTCTTGAATGAGTCACCCAGGACCAAAAGTAGCTGTACGTGATTCTGAATACTCTTATCCTTTGAAACGTGTTGCAAAAATACTTCTTCTGAAAGAATTCCGCCAAGCTTATGAAATAGAGATTCCAGTTCGCTAAATACAGACTTATCTTTTGTGAAAGACTCAGATCTTTTAATGCTGTGAATTGCGTAATTTTCAATCTGTCGAACACGCTCACGGGTAATACCGTATTTCTTGCCAATAGCCTCTAGGGTCATCTTCTTTGAGTCCTTATCTAGGCCGTATCGGCTAACAATAACGTCTCTAGCACGCTCTGGCAAAACCGACAAAAGTCGCTTTACCACCTGCTTTGGATTGAATGTAATCGTGTTCATTTTTAATAATATTTGGTAGTAAACTAAATTAGACCACACGTTGTGGTGTAATAATTACACCCGCTTTTGATCATTGACATGAGTTTAAGTCAAGTCCGCCTATTTGTCAACTTTTAGGGCTAAACTACAACAATATTGATCAATTTCCCCTTTACATAAATCACCTTCTTAACTGTTTTGCCCTCTATCCATTTTTTAACCACCGGCATTTCAAAAACCATATTTCTTACCTGTTCTTCCGACATTGTGTCCTCGAAAGAGGCTTCAGTTCTCACTTTTCCGTTTATCGATACCGCGATTGTTCCAGAAATCTTGCTAGCTAAATTTGCATCGTATGTTGGCCAAGGAAAGACCTGTATGGTTTTCTTTGATCCTATAATTGACCACAACTCTTCTGAAATGTGAGGAGCAAATGGTGCCAAAAGCTGAAGAAAAATTTTGTAATGGCGTTCTAAAACTTTTTCACTCTTTTCTAAATCATTTAACAACACCATAAGACTACTGACAGCGGTGTTAAATCGAAGGTTCTCAATATCTTCCCCCACCTTTTTAATAGTTTTATGAATTGCAACCTCCAATGACTCGTTCCGATTGACTGTTTTATCCTTTGCAACCTTTTCCTGTAATCTCCAGACTCTTTCTAGGAATCTTCGAGGTCCTACAAGACTTTCAGTTGACCAGGCAATGGGCTGATCAAAAGGACCCATAAACATTTCATACAATCTCAGTGTATCAGCTCCGAAGGTTTCGATTAATTGATCTGGATTTACAACATTACCTAGAGATTTCGACATTTTCACTCCTCCTTCTCCCAAAATCAGACCATGTGAGGTTCTTTTTGTGTAAGGTTCGCTCGTTGGCACTAAACCAAGATCGAACAAAAACTTGTGCCAAAAACGAGAATATAAAAGGTGCAGGGTTGTATGTTCCATTCCTCCGTTGTACCAATCTACGGGCGTCCAATATTTCAAAGCCTTTGGACCGGCAAATGCTTTTTTGTTTTTTGCATCCGTGTAACGCAAATAGTACCAAGAAGAACCCGCCCAATTTGGCATTGTGTCTGTCTCTCTTTTTGCCGGAGATTTACATTTTGGACACTTAACGTTTACCCATTTTGAAATTGCAGCTAATGGTGACTCACCATTATCAGTTGGCTTATAGTTTTCTACATTTGGCAACTTAACAGGCAAATCTTTTTCAGGCACAGGCACAATTCCACACTTCTCACAGTGAATTACAGGGATAGGTTCACCCCAATATCGCTGTCTTGAAAATACCCAGTCACGAAGCTTGAATGTGGTAGTAGCTTTAGCTAAATTTTTACTTTCTAAATACCCGATTATATTTTGTCTCTCGGACTTTGCTATTTTTCCAGCAAATTGATCTGGCTCACTGAGAACACCGTGCTCCATATCGGTAAAGCAGACTTCTTGTTTTTTTACCTTTTCTGCCAAGATAGGATCAGAAGGATACAAGACTGTTTTTAATTTTATATTGTATTTTTTAGCAAATTTAAAATCTCGTTCATCATGAGCCGAACACTTTACAATTCCTGTGCCGTAGTCAGCCAAGGCATAGCTCGAAATCCAAATTGGTAAATCGCCGTTCCCGATAGGATCAACAATGTATCTTCCAGTAAAAATTCCCTCTGATTCTTTTTCCTCATCATTCCCTCTCAAGATTCTTTTTGCAATAATTTCTTTAGCAAATTGCATAATTTGATCAGCATTCGGAACACCTTTAAGCAGGGTCGGTAAAAAAGGATGATCTGGAGCAATCACGACAAACGTATCAGCACAAAACGCTTCAAAATGAGCACTGAAAGTTTCAATGGTGAGATCCGTGTCTTTCACCTTTGCTTTGAAGGTCATTCCTTGTGATTTGCCAATCCAATTTTTCTGCTGAGTCCTAATTTTTTCCAGGTACTCTGTCGCACCTGCACCCTCCGTCATTCTATGGCCGAATTTCTTTGATACGATCTCCTTTACTTTGCCATAACGAACCTCGTCAGATTGCTCTGATTTAAACACACCGGTTTTCTCGTCTTTAAGAAATGCCTCAGTAGGAAACCCTGGCCAAAATGATTTGGCTTGCTCTTCCTGAAGAATGTATTTATTTGGCACCTCATCGGCCTCCAAAACCCCTTTTTCGTCAGTGTAAGCAAAAGCATAGTGGAAATTAGCTTTTGATTTTCCCCCTATTGTTTTCAAAAAGTTTTTTAGAAAAACAACGACTTCCTCGTCGGTCGCTCTGTCACTCTGCGGATTAGCATGCTTGCGAATGTGCACCATGTAACCGTTATTTTCAGGCCATTTTTCAATCCAAAGAATATGGTCAGATGAAATAGTAGGTATGCCAGTTTTTTTAAAGTAGAACTCAGATTTCATTCGTGCGTTCTCCTTAAAATCGTCACCCTCAACCAAACCACTATCATCCACAGGAGGTAAATCATTAAGTGAAATTAGTTCGATTCCAGGAACATCTGAGAAAAAATATTTCATCAGCTTAACCTTCGCAGGATTTCTGGTACCAATCAAAATTTTCTTTTTATCCAAATCTTTATCCAGTCGCTCGGCATACTTTGTAATCGCAAGCATCCATTGCTCTTTTTCTCTCTTTTCAACTACTGTGCCACATCTCTCACACTTTCCATCCACAACCTCCTCGTTGGCCAAACCAATCTTATCCTTAGGACACCAGTTGATGGCCATCTTCTTTTTGTAGGCCAAACCTCTTTCTAGGAATTTCAAAAAAATCCACTGAGTCCATTTGTAATATTCTGGATCAGTAGTGTTTACTTCTCGATCCCAGTCAAAACCAAAACCAAGAGCTTTTAACTGCTTGCGAAATTTGTCAGTATTGTTTTTTGTAACTACCGTAGGATGAATACCAGTTTTGATGGCATAGTTTTCAGTCGGTAATCCAAAGGCGTCCCAGCCAATGGGATAAAGCACTTCATAACCTTCCGCTCGTCTTTTTCTGGTTATGATATCCATCGCTGTATTTGAGCGAATGTGTCCTACATGAAGTCCGTCACCCGAAGGATATGGAAACTCAATCAGGCCAAAAAACTTCTGTTTTTTTGAATTCTCCTTGGCTTTATACAACTTCTTTTTATCCCAATATTTTTGCCATTTTGGCTCTATTTTTTTATGGTCGTAGTCCTTCATAATAAAAACATAATAGCTTATTTTCCCATACCAAACAATTCCAAAGAAAAAGCCACAACACAAAGTGTTGTGGCTACGAAACAGAGCTATTGCTTCTGCTTCAACCGAAAGAACGCCTGACCAGAGTACCTGTCACCGTACGGCAACAGCCCGACAGCAGGTTCCTTGATGACTGTGTAGGGACCAAGTTTCAGACCACCGACCACTTCCCAATTCTCAAGGTCGGTTGAAACCTCGAGTGAATAGTCCGTGTTCGGCATGCCAGCGCCGGACAAATTGACCAGACGACCTTCTTTGGTCTCAAAGAAGTTAAGTTCGCCAATACGTGGGAAGTCTGACCGATCTTCAATCACCACGTCAACGCCAAGCTGAATCGGAATGTGTACAAATGGCGGTGTGCCAGTGATGATGCCGTCAAACTGAAACCCTTCCGCAGTGTAGTCGCAGATAGACAGGTGGAACACGCTTCCGGCCTGAGCCTCAGAATCAATATCGGCACGAATACCGATTTCAACACCAGTGTTCTTGAGAACCGTGAGGGGGCTGTCGAGCGTTATGTCAACGACCCCGTTTGAGTACACAACAGGGCTTGTCGTGTTGAGCGCAATGCTTCCAGAGTAAACCTGGAGGTTACGGATCGAATCCCTCGCAGAACCTGCGACGCAGAGTCGCAGGTGTGTCAACCTCATATCCTCAGCGGACCCGTAAGTCAAAAGGTTCAGCCGGCCGATCTGCACGAGACTGGAACCGGCAGGGGCGTGGACAATTCCACCGTTAGGATCCAACACCACAAATACAAGGCCGGTATTGACCGGAGTGTATTCGAGGGAGAAATCCCTCGACCATGCTTCCAGTTCGTAGCCACTCGTTGCACCAGTGAATTTCCATTCGCTGGTCGCCGCAAGTAGCCCGACGACGGAGTTGTGATTGAAACCGGTGGAGCTGAGTTTTCCCCTGATTGTGTAAAATGACCGACCTGTCATAAAAGTGACAGTGTTGTCAAAGCGCACAACCTGAGTACCGTCTTCGCCCCAAGGTTTTGAATCGACTGGGCCAGCAACCACCGACCCGTTTTCATCTTCGATGTAAATGTCGCTGATTGCCCCGCGAGTTGCACTCACAAACCTGACGTAGAACACGAAACCGTTTGCGACGACTGGTTCGAATTGCCACACGTCTGCACGAAATCGGCCGAGCTCTTGGCCTGGAACGTTCACCATCAACTCGTTGGTACTCTGTCTCCTTTCCGGATACAGAAGTACATTGCCGATGATAGGGTTTGCGTTGATTGTGAAGTTTGGTCCAACAATCGGCAGGTCGCCGATCAATGAACCTCCTTCCACCTCAAGGCTCGAAAGCCTCAGCGAAACATCGTTGCCTCCATACGGTCGCAAGACCGGCAGAGCGCGAAGCCTCACCGCATAGGTAGAAGACTTTTCTGCCGTATAGCGAGCGCCGAGGTTGAACCTCACGAATCCGTCTGTGTCGACAGTTGTTTTGGCGCGAACCAGACCGTCTTCCTCCGACACGAGGATGTACTCGCCGTACATACCATTGCCGTCGGTGCCGTCGCGATGGACGACGACCCTCTTCAGGGTTGAGCCAGCGCCCGTGATTTTGAACCGGAGCATGGTCACAATGGACCGCTCGACGATCTGGCCGGACGGTGGTTGTTCAACCGATGTGACCTTGATGTCAGCCTGCGCGAAAAGCGCAAGCAGGAGTTGGAGAATGACCGACCAAGTAGCTGTCTTCACTGTTTTCCTTATGTTTTGCCCGGATTTTCCGGACGGGTTTATGTCAATCCATTCCGATGTTTTATCATCAGAATCTTCAGTAAAAATAACACTAATTTTTAACTTAGTCAAATATAACCAGTAAAAACCGCAACTCTTTGAGTTGCGGTTTTTGTTAGTTTTAGTTAGCGATATTCTCTGGATTCATAATCGGATAGAGTTTTGGATCAATCACCCGATCAAAACAAACCTTGCCTGAATCGTGTATCCAGTCATCGTTATTATAATCTCCAATAAGCTTAGGTGTGCTACCTACATTAGAATCATAATTTTCGTTTGTACCCATTCCCTTTGTAGACAATTCAAAATTGGCACAAAGTTTGAACGAATTTTCAGAGACAAACTCATACTCATATGCGTTTTTAGTGCCTGGATCGACCGGTGCAGTGTAACCTGAAATTGGATCCTTCATATCCTTTAAACTGCGAGGAACCGAGCCTGTTCTTTCTCTAAAGCTGATTATATGCCATTGAATATCTTTAAGATTACCGACTCTTGTCTCGTCTAAAAGTCTCAGTCTTTGTGTCAAAGGAGAACCGATTACAAGAAATCCAGAAATTATTCCTCCAGCAACAAGAACTGAAGTTCCTATAGCGAAAAACATTGGTGCTTTTCCCGAAGATGGTTCAGATCTCAAATCGTAAATGTAATAAAACAAAACAATCAAGGAAACAACAAGAACCGCGGAAACCTTTAATAAAAATCTTGTCGTGATTTCCCCACCTAAGAATGAATTTATTAAAGTTATAAGATCAATCGCTATTGTAAGCGACGCAAGAAACAAGGTTATGTATGACAACCATTTTCTAATGGCCAATTTCTTTTTTTCTGGACTTACTGCAGAAAAACGATTGTTGATGTAATTTAAAACGATAGCAAGCGGGAACATTATTACAAGCGATGCGATAGCAAATCGTATTGAGGCTGAATAGTAACCGTAGCTGTAATAATTTTCCAAAAGTGCATCTGGAAAAACTCGGTCGATGATTTCAAAAACTAAGGTCAAAAACGAGATTGCACTAGTATAAAGAGTGACGACGATTCCAAGGTTTAGAAAAAAATCTTGGGGTGTCATTTTTACCACCTGACTCAGTTCGTCGTGGTTTACTACTGGGTTTGATTCGTTCATATGCAATTTAAGCTAAAAATAATCCCCTAAATATACAACAAAAAGCGCGATTAGGCTAAAGGTGATTTCCTTACTGTGATTAAAAATAACTTGCTTAAATCAAAATAATATTGTATTATTTTTTGGTTGCAACTTGATCTCGGTCGGATTTCAACTGTTGAGATTCCGTGTGTAACGGGATCAACTTGCACCAGAGACACTGAAGTCTCTGGGCCTGGTGCGAGTCACCAGGCCACCCCTTTCTTCGCCCGTCTGCTAATTCGAGCAGGCGGTTTTTTTATATATTTAGAACCTCTTTAACTCTTTTCTGTTGTCTCTTAATACCATCGGGTCTTGTGACAAAATCCTCAGGTGTCATAAGGAACCACTCTGATCCCTCATCTCCGAAACGAATTTCTGACTCGCTCACATTTAGATTTTTTGTGATAAAGAAAAATGAGTTTTTTTCTGGCTGAATAAAACTTGGCATTGCATATGATGATTTTATGTCTGACTCGTTAATCAATAGACCGAACTCCTCAAATACTTCTCGTTTGAAAGTATCAAAAGGTGACTCGTTACCTTCTCTACCTCCTCCCGGCAAATCTATGCAAAGTGGGTCCCTAGGAGCTTTGTTATCACGCCGATAAGCAAGTATTTTATTCCCGATATAAACGAGACCTTTTGAACCGTTAAAATCTATTTGATTGAAAGTGTCTTTGTGAATCATTTATTTAAAAACTGATCACACTAAATCTTAAACTCAGTCACATCGCCATCTTCTAAATCCTTACTATTCCTTATTATTATCCTGAAAAGTAATTTTTTGGTTGAAAGCAGATATGAGTTTCTGATGTGCAACAAAGATTGGGTCTGGCAAATTACTTAAATCAAACCAATTCCATTCAGCAAATTTTTCTGGCTCGGTGACTTCAGGTTCACCTTCCCAACTCTTTGCAAAAAAATCTATGTGGACATAATGATCATCTTGTCTTGGTTCATTAACTAGATGCAAAAACTCAAGATCATTGGATTTAATGCTTGTTTCTTCTTCCAACTCTCTTGCGGCCGCATTTGCCAGTGACTCACCCCATTCGAGGTGGCCACCAGGTAAGCACCAAGTACCATATCCAATTTTTCCGATACGTTTCCCCAATAGAAGTTTTCCATCCTTGAGGACAAATACATTTACTCCAATTTTAGGATACTTTTCCATAAGATTATGGTACCAAAATTTACCTAAATCTTAAACTCTATCGCACCACAGTCTTCAGAACTGGAATTATTCCCTCCTGATGAAAGCCGAGTTCAAGTTTTTCTATCTCTTTAATTGTCATCCATTTCATTGCCAAACCCTCCTTAAGAATTGGCTCTTGATCAGGATTAATTTTGCAGATATAAACTTTATCAGCTCCATCATTATAATCCATAAGATGGGTGGACTGAGTCAATTCAAGATTCAGATCGTATTCCTCTTTTACTTCGCGCAAGAGAGTATCTTCGTAAGTTTTGTCGTATTGTTCTTTTGCCCCTCCTGGCAAGCACCACATGAGAGGAAATTTGTTACAATTTTGATCCCTCTGTTGCATCAGAATTTTATTGCCACGAATGAGGCAAAATATTACTCCAGTTTCTTTCATGATTTTTCCTAGATTTTAAACTCTACAACGTCACCATCCTTCACAACATACTCCTTACCTTCGGTGCGGATCATTCCCTTTTCTCGAGCAGAGGCATAAGAACCGACACCTAGCAATTTGTCCCATTCAATTATTTCAGCGCGAACAAATTTTTCCTTAAAATCTCCGTGAATCGCAGTACCCGCCTCTGGTGCAGTCCAACCTCGTTTTATTGTCCAAGCACGTGTCTCGTCTTCTCCGGTCGTAAAATACGTAATTAAATTGAGGGTTTCGTAACCTTTCTTAATTAGATTATCAATTCCATCATCCTTTACGCCGAAATCTGTACGCATTTGTTTTTTCTCCTCGTCCGCCATGTCTTTGAGATCGTGTTCGATACCAGCATCAACCACCACATAAGAGGCATTTTCTTTTTTAAAAAATTCCAGGAGTTTAATATATCGTTCATCATTCATCTCATCGAGATTTTTACCTCCAGCCTTTTTGTTTAGAACGTAAAAAATCGGTTTACGAGTCAAAAGATGCAAACTCTGAATAAGCGGAGTTTCTTTTGCGTCAACCGGAACGGTCGACGCCAATTTTCCATCCTCAAGCGCCACCTTCAGCTTCTCAAGAAGTGCGCCGAGAGCAACCGCCTCTTTATCACCTCTCTTAATATCTCGCCCCAAATTTACCAAACGTTTAGATACAGTTTGCAGGTCAGCCAAAATCAATTCAAGATTGATAACTCCAATATCGCGAAGTGGGTCGATTCCACCACTTACATGGATTACCTTTTCATCATCAAAAATTCTCACCACCTCAGCAATAGCATCGGTCTCACGAATATTTGAAAGAAATTGATTACCAAGACCTTCTCCTTCTGAGGCACCCTTCACAAGTCCAGCAATGTCGACAAATTCAACAGCTGCGGGAACGGTTTTTTTGGAGTGACTAAATTCTGAAAGTTTCCAAAGTCGGTCGTCAGGCACAGCCACGACTCCGACAGATGGATCGATGGTGCAGAAAGGATAATTTTCACAAGGCACTGCTTTGCGAGTTAGCGCATTAAAAAGAGTGGACTTTCCAACATTCGGTAACCCTACAATACCAATAGACAAGCTCATGTTAAATGCGATAAAGCGAATAATATATAAACAACATTAACCCCGTAGTGAACCGAGTCTGAGAGGTTCTACTACCGGGGCCTACGTTTGGTAAACCGACAATTCCTATGGATAGTGACATGAGCAATAGTCTAACAGAACAAACCTTGTTTGACAAAAATAATTTTTAGTGTATAAATTTAAACAGCGCGAACAACCAATAACATGAGAAAAAATATCACGGTATGTGCACTGGTCTCGATAACGATCATTTGCATTACTGTCACTGCCACCTTGCTTCGCAAACATGACGGCCAACAAGGCCGGATAGTGCGAGTGACTCCAGCTTCCACCTCCCCAGTGATATCTCAGGGCCAAAATGGTTTTGTATTCGTGAGTGTGTCGCCGGATTCCAAACCGGAAGCTGTTTTTGTCGGCAACAACTCCGCTCCCAACGGATCGACGATCGACTACCAGATTGCAAGCCTGCACGGTGTTACATTGTGGTATGTCGACGTCCGAGTAGCCGATGAACCGGTCCTAAGGTATCTTGAGGAACAGGTCACGAGGCACAGGGGTGGTGACCGAGCAACCCTGCGGTCCCTGGACTCAAAGCCTCGACAAAAACAGCCCTAAGCAGAGACATCGGTCTCTGCTTTTTTAATTTACTAAAGTCGGTCGTCAGGCACAGCCACGACTACGACAGATGGATTGATGGTATTGATAGTGACATGCTCGCTATGTCTAACAGAATAAACTCGATTTGACAAAAATAATTTTCAGTGTATAAATGTAACCAGCAAACCAAGTACCTGTGAAAAAAATAATACACACTCTCGTAAGCCTACTCCTCCTTGTCTCAATCATCGGTTGCAGTAAGGATAGTGGGCCGGAAAAGCTCAGCCTAGGTAAGGTCACAAAAAGCACCGTCGTTTCCCAAGGCTCTCTCGGTTACGTCTGGGTTAACGAATTGGGCTGGTCGGAACATGTAACTGAAATATTCGTGGGCACAAATCAGACCCCGAACGGAACCTTCTGCGTCTATAGGGAAATGCTTATCGGAAAGCGCCCTCTCGGATTCGTCGACGTCAGAGTTTCGGACATTGATTTTCTGAACGAGGTCGACCGAAACCTGAACGGCGAAAGCTACAAGGACGAGAGGGATCGGAAAATCCGCCAGCTCGAAAAATTGGACCTCGGCCCTAAGACGAACAGGGCCATTATCTCGACAAGGGGTGGTCCCGGTGGATTCATCGCCATTGAGCCAGCTCCCCACGTGCGTGACAAATCACGCGATCAAAACCGTCGCTAAGCAGAGACATCGGTCTCTGCTTTTTTATTTTATTATTAGTAGGCTTTCCTTCCCCAATTACTAAACCTCGCCTGCCATTTTTTTACACCGGACTCTGAAATAAATTTCAGTGGTCCAACTTTTTTTATAGAAACACTAAATCCTGAAAACCACAGAATGCATTTTCTGATTTCATTTGTTGTATCACCGAAAAGCATTCTAGCTAAAATAGGGTGAGAATCAGACATTACAAAAACTCTTGCGGACTTACCTTTCATGAGTCGTGACCACAAATAGCCGGCACCAATGCCTTCTTTTTTGAAGGCGAAAGCAAATCCGGGCATCCAGACCCGGTCAAAAAAACCTTTAAGTAGTGCTGGCATAGTAGACCACCAACTTGGGTACAAAATTACAAAGTGATCACACCACTTAATATCTTCTCTTACTTTAAGCAAATCTGGTTCGTATTCTTGAATGACCTTGTAACCCTTATGAAGAATGGGGTCGAATTTTAAATCACCCAGATTAGTGCGTCTAACCTCGTGACCAGCCTCTATGGCTCCCTTTGCATAACAATCAGCAAATGAGGCACTCAGAGTTTCTGTGTTAGGGTGACCTAAAAGAATAAATATTTTTTTAGATTTCATGAAATTTTTTAGCTTTGGAGCTTTTTAAATTCCTCTTCGTGACTTTTCATCACTTCCATAGCTGCTTCCATTTCGCTTTTACCTGTTTTCATTTTCTGTTGAACCTCAGTGGCGACCTTCATAAAAAAATCTGGATTTTTTTCCAACATAGAAAATAATTTTGCCTGAGCTTCTGGCGGAACGTCTTTTAGCTTCGATTGAAGCATTTTTTTGATTAAAAATTCTTTAAACATAGTACTGGAATGTTACCAAAGAAAATCCTTATTATCAATTTATACTATCTTATGTCTCTATATGTCTTGGTTGCCGGCCTATGCAAAAAGACTTCTGATAGAAAATTTACAACGTAAAGGAATCCCGTGTTTATCATTCCTTGGCCTTTAAATCTTCGGCCTGAGGCACTTACTCTAAAATTTAAACTAAACTTTACCTTCCCTATTTTATTTAATCTCCTAGCAATATCAGTGTCGTCTCCGTAAAAAGCAATGGTTTCATCAAAACCTCCGACACTTTCCAAAGCGTGTCTCCTAATTGCCATATTTCCACCAACAGCCATGTATCCTATAAAAAAATAACTTGGCATTGCCAAAAATAACCAATAAAGAAAAATTGAAATCTTGTAGAAAACCCCGACATCGAAACAGCCCCAAGGACCGCTGAGACAAACCAATCTAGGATTATTTTCAAACTCTTTTGTGATTTGCCCAAACCAATTCTCAGATATTGAAGTATCAGCATCTAAAAAAGCGACAATATCACCCTTTGATTCTAAGAAACCTTTTTGCCTAGCAAAAGCTACCCCCTTTTTGGGTTCCTTGAAAACCTTCACCATTGGAAAAGAGCGGGCGATTTCAAAAGTGTTGTCAGTGCTATTATTATCGACAACAATAATCTCGGGCAGAGATTGATCCTTGTACATCAAAACATGATCAATGGTGCGTTTTAGATATTTCGCCTCGTTGTATGCAGGAATTACAATGCTTATTTTCATATTTTTCACTACAGGATTATCTAATCTCCTTCCAAACCTTACTGTAGGATTTTCCAAATAACATGATATAGATCCCATTTGTCCACCACTGAAACAAAAGCCTTGGCCAACCTATCTTGTGAGCTCTTCGACCAGGATGAAATACCTTCAGTGAGTAATCAAATCTCGTTTGACCAAATTTTTTAGACAATCTGTGAAAAAATTCATAATCCTCCCCTGCCACCAAATCTTCCCGATAACCTCCTGAAAGCGCAAAGGCTGTACTTCTTATCATCTGAAATTCCCCTGGCGCTCCGCCAAATTTGAAAATATTATTTTGTAGGTAAATTGAAAAAGCTAAAAGAGAAAATATTATTTTATCGCTAAACGTCTCAAATTCTTTTTGAACTTTAATCTCGACGCAGACCGCCGACATTTCTCTGTTCTCAAAATTCTTCAAAATTTCCGTAAAAAAATTATCGATATCTGGAATGTAAACATCTGCGTCCATAAAAACCAGAAAATCGCCGTGAGCAACCTTTGCACCCGAGTTCCTCGCCATTGCGATTGTCTGCCTTTTAGTGCCCTCATAGACAACGACCTGGTCCGCCAGTCTCCTTGCAATCTCGATTGTGCCGTCCTTACTATTTCCGTCGCTAATAATCACTTCAATTTTATGATTCTTACACGACTTTAAGTGATTGATGGTTTTGCCAATCACAAAAGCTTCGTTCAACGTAGGGATAATTATTGAAATCATAAATTAAAATTTGTATTTTGATTTTACAAATGACATGAAGCCGTACAATAGAGAAATCAAAATTACACAGCTTGCAAAAATAAACATCAACTTAAACCCGTCCGCGATCACACTGTAAAGCTGACCTAAGAAGTATCCAAGAGCGATAAGCATTGATGTCCATATAAAGCCGCCAAGTAAATTAAAAATCACAAACTTCTTAAATGGAACGTGAGCAGCGCCGGCGGCTGCGATTGTACCGATAGCAAAACCAAAACCCATCGTGATTTTAGAGATAAATAGAATTTTGAAATCGTGACGTCTGAAAACAATTTTCATTTTTTCGAACCTCTCTACTGACACTCCGAAAATATAACCGTATTTTGCAACGAGTGGAGCGGCCAAGTTTCTTCCAACCGTATACCATAGTATGTCAGCAGTTAAATCTCCAAAAAGCAAAGTGAAATAAATAGGTATTAGATAGAAATTCGGCAGATGAAGTAGCACACCAGATGCGACCATGACAATCGGTCCCTCAAAAATTGATCCTAGAAAAAGTAGTGGGTATTTATAAGCGACAAAAGTTGTTGCGAATGTCGCAAAAATTCCTTCCATAATTGAGCAATTATACAATGCGAACCTTAGATGTGGCAATTACAAACTAATAACCGGCCATCTCATCTGTCCTTATATTGTCGTCAAAAATTCCCATATCAAGCAGTAAATTCCTAATGCCAACAACAAAATCAACTGAACCGGAAATGTAAAAAATTTTTTTATCTAGACCCTTAACATGCCTTTTTAAAAAAGCACAGTCTATCCTACCAGATGGCCCATCCCAATTATGCGCTTTTTGGGATGTGATTGTCGTGACTAATTTAAAATTTTCATTATCCTGTGCCTTAGATTTAAGTTCCTCCAAAAAAGCGAAACTTTCCAGATCTCGATTTGAATATAGCAAAGTGATTTTTTCGAAAAAATTATCGCCCAATTCTGAGAGGATACTGATTACTGGAGTAATACCAATTCCACCGGCTATAAATACAGGCTCCCAGGCCTCACTTTTATTGTAAGTAAAAGATCCATACGGACCGTCGATTTTAATATTGTCTCCTAACGCCAAACTGTTCAGATTTTTCTTAAAGGCACTGTCTCTCATTCTCATAGCGATAGCAATGTGTAAATCTTTTGGTGCAGAAACCAACGTGACACTACGAGTGTCTCCTCTATCATCTTCATACTTTGGTTTTAGAATCGTGACATCTACACACTGTCCAGCCAAATAAGAAAATCCAGCAGGTTTTTCAAAAGTAAAAAATATTGTATCTTTTGCAATCTTCTTGCTTGATACGAATCGAGTTAAGTACTGAGACATGTTTTTATTCTCCCTCCACAAAACCTCCGGCCTGAAGATCCCAGAGTTTTTTATACAAACTAGAGTTATTCTTCAGTAGCTCATCATGGCTACCCTCCTCTACTATATTTCCCTTTTCAACAACAATAATCCTGTCCATTTTTCGAATTGTAGAAAGTCGGTGCGCGATTACAATAGTAGTTTTTCCCTTCATCAATTTGTCGAGAGCATCTTGTATTAAGGATTCGGAATGCGAATCAAGACTCGATGTGGCTTCATCGAGTACCAAAATTGGTGCATTCTTCAAAATAGCTCTAGCGATTGCCACTCTTTGTCTTTCACCTCCAGAAAGTTTTACTCCTCTTTCTCCAACATAAGTTCCATAACCATCTTTTAATCCCCTTGCGAATTCATCACAATGTGCCAATCTCCCAGCCTCGTAAACTTCTTCATCGGTCGCATCTCTTCTGCCGTATCGAATATTTTCAAGAAGTGTCCTGTGGAAAAGAATTGGATCCTGTGGTACCAAACTCAAATTATGTCTCAAACTTTCCTGAGTCACTTTTCCAATATCCTGACCGTCAATTCTAATTGCACCGGACACAATGTCGTACATTCTAAAAAGTAATTTTACGAAAGTGGATTTTCCAGCGCCAGATGGTCCAATTAGGGCAATTTTTTCACCAGGTTTTATAACCAGATTTATATCTTTGAGCACGGGTCTTGAATCTGAAAAATTAAAACAGACGTTTTCAAAGTTGATTTCACCTTCTGTAACATTTAATGACTTGGCGTTTTTTACATCCTTAATGCCGTGAGGTAGTTTCAAAATCTCAACCATTTCTCTGGCGTCTGTAAATGATTCATTTATATCCCTGATAACTCGACTGAAGTCCCACAAACGAGAGCCGATACCGAACAGGTAAACCTGTATCAGCACAAAAGTACCAACCGAAATTGTCCCTACCTGCCAGTACTTGATCGCGTAGTAGAAAAGTAGAAACTCAATTAGGAAAATTACGAAGGAAAGCACCAGCTCAAGGACATTGTTTAGATCCCAAACTGTTCTTGTAATCTTGGCCTGATCATTTGTAACCTCTTTGTAGTAGCCGGATTCATATTTGCTCCCGGTAAAGAGCTGAATAGTATTTTGATTGGCAATGGAATCAGAAAGAACGCCCGTGGCAAATGAGTCCATAGAGGCTCGCTTTGTATCGTATTTCATTTTCCACTTAGCGAAATAGAAATTGAAAATCAGGAACACAAAAACTGCCACCATTAAAACGTAGGTTATAAAGTGGTTATTGAACCACAAAACAATAATACTTCCTGAAATCTGAATGATGAGCGGGATAACACTAAAGATAATTCGATCAGACAAAACCTCAGACGCTCTAGCAAAACGGTTCACTCTTTGAACAAGAGAGCCGGTGAAACTATTGGCGTAAAAAGAATACGAATGATCGATCATGTAGTCGAAAGCCTGCTGGCGCAATTTCGCCATAAGTGAACTTTGGAAATACGTGATGAAAAATGAGGTGGCTCGGTAACCAAACCAAACGATCATATTTAAGGTAAAAATAAAAACTACAATTTTTGTAAGTGAAGGCCCAAGCAAAAATGGATCTCCGCCTGCAGACAGAAGATCGAAAAATTTCTTGTAATAAATTGGAACAGCGACTTCGGCAATCCTTGCCATCACTATGCCGAAAACAATAATCACTATAGACGGCAAAAATGTTTTAGCCCCTTTCCAATAGGCTTTAATGACCTCAAAATTACTGACCTCGATTCCATACTTGGATTGCTCGAGTTTTGTTTTATTTGTGTTATTCATGAGTTTTTATTTGAAACTGAAAGTCTTTTCAATCTGGTCAAATACTAGCTGAGTTTTAGATATTTTTTCTCCATCATACCTCTCAAAACTTAATACATAAAAATCTTTTCCCTTGCTGATAAAATAATCGTAACTTAGGCCGGCGTCATTTGTCATCACTTTGTAGGCGGGTAAATTGCTAAAAGTCGTCACGCCTTCTGAAAGAACAATAGCCTTGGGATAAGGATAATTTCCATCGCCTAATTTTTCATACATATCTCTTCTGTACCACTCATCTGGAGCGTAATTCTTTGCATTTGTGTAATGAATAATGGTAAATCGGTTTGGGCCATCATAGACTGAGACCGCTTCAGATTCTCGACTTGCCTTTCCAGAATCAAACAGCTTCCAACTTTTCGGATACTCGAAACTATAATTATATCTTGCGCTCACATAGGTTGTGTTTCCTGAATTGGAGATTTTATAGTAGGCAAACAGTATGCCGAAACACAAAATTACAGCTAAGACTATTTTTGTGGCTTTTCCACTCATTCAGATATTATATACGAAATTGGGGATAAAGAGCACAGAGGAATAAGTGTTAGTAATGCTCTCGTTGTGTACCACGAGTCACTAAGTAGATTGCGGGTCGGAATCGGTGGTCAGGAGTATTTTACTAAGAGTCGCTGGTAAAATTTCTCGATCAAAGTTAGTGAGAATCGCCCGCGACTCTAGACTCGCCGTCACTCGTCTAGGTCTGGGCACCAGCTCGTCTATTTTTCATGCTTGAAAAATATGACTCCGCTGTGCGATTCCCCACGCAAGACAAGCAGTTACCTTGCATGGGGAATTGAAACTTACAGTTTCAGTACAGCTTTCCCATCTCGAAGACTCGATAAGGGAGAAGCTTTGCGATTCCCCCACGCAAGACAAGCAGTTGTCTTGCTCTAGGTCCACATTTCGCAGACTCATGTGGACCTAGGGGGAATCGCACCCCCGCCTCGTCAATGCGAATGACGCGTCGTACTACTAGACTATAGGCCCGTAATTAATTACGGGAAATAGTACCAGTATCCAATTGTCTTATCAAATCGCCCCTATTATTTGCTGGATTTTTTAGAAAAATTCCAAAAAATAACACTAGTTAATGAGAATAATACCAATTTTGTTGACCAGCCAAGAACGCTGTATTTGTCGAATATTCCAGCACTATTGTTTGTAAAGGTAATCAGTGTTTGGTATATAACAATTATCAAAGAAATGATGACTATGGCCAAAGAAAACTTTAGAGCAGACCTAATATTTTTTCTATAATAGATATCATCCGCCAAGACGGGATTTTCAATTAATTTCTTATTAAGAATACGGTAGCAAAAAACGGCAACGATTGAGACAGGAATACAAATAGAGACATACCAAACAATTACCTCGCCTGTGTTGTCTATCGATGAAGCACCTCCAAATATTGAGGGTTTTGGTCCCCAACCAAAGATTTTTTCTAAGACAATATTAGCTATTCGAGAAAGAGAATAAGCGACAACCATTAAAGACGAGCTCAAAAAGGCCGTCAAAATTCCCATACGGGTCTGTTCAGATCCTCCTTTGGTACTAACCACTTGAAGATCTTGTGGAAAAACAGGTGCTGAGTTCGCTACTGTTGGACTTGGCTTTGGAGGAAGATTACTTGTGTTTCCAAAAACAAGACCTGAAACCGTATTTTTATCCCATCCATTTGAAACCAACTCATCAAAAATTGTTCCATCAGTTGCACCTTCAGAGCGTCTTTTGCTGATGTAGTTTTGCGCTTGAATTGTATCCATTTTTTTACTTTATAATATTAAACTTGAATATATTGTATAACAAAAAAGTACCAATTAATAATACAGCAGGTAGCGAAAATCTCTACTCCTCAGTCGTGTCAAGAATTATCTTTTTGCTAAATCCGCCACATTCTTTAAATTTTTTAAGGCGTAATGTTTCAATACAGGAATCTCGAATCTTACAGATTCTGTACACCTGTTCTGTTTTTGTTTCGCACAGCTCACAAAAACTATCACAGGTTTTCGAGTCCTGACGCAGAGTTTCCCAAACTCTGCTTAGGGTCCACAACGAAAAAACGCCTTTCGGCGTTTTCGTTGTGGACCCTACAGGACTCGAACCTGCCACCTCCTCATTGCAAATGAGGCGCTCTAGCCAGATGAGCTAAGGGCCCGTACTTCGTTTAAGATATTATCTAGAATGTGACTTTAAAGCAAGTCTAATAACATGATCTAAAAAGTGAGAGAATTCCATACCATTTGAATTTAGTGCCCCGACATATGCTGAATCCTTTGCTAAATATGGCAAACTATTGACCTCAAGAAAGAAAACACCCCTGGTTGGCGACACGATAAAATCGGATCTGGAGTAGTGTCTAAGGCCAAGTGACTTATGTACCTTTTTTGCCATTTCCTGAATATTGTATTTTTCTATTTCCGAAAACCTACCAGGAGCTACATACTTGGTTTTTCCTCCGTACTTTGCGTCATAATCATGGAAACTCGAACTTTCAGGCAACACAACCTCCACTGGGAAAAGTGCATAAACATCCTCGCCCCTGTAAGAGTCGACAACACCACAGGTAGCCTCTCTTCCTCTAATATACTCCTCAATTAAAATCTTATCTGAATGTTCGAAAGCCTCATTTAAAGCCTTCTCCAAATCTACAAAATTTCTGACCACTGAAACGCCGACCGACGAACCCGAGGTCATTGGTTTAATTACAGATGGATTTAGAATCGTTCTCCATAATCCCATTAGGTTCTTTCTGATAGGATCATCGTTCTTCAAAACTTTATGAAATGGAGTTTTGATACCTTGAGCTTTAAGAAAATTCTTACTGTGTTCCTTGTGCATGGCGAAAACCGAAGAAAGATGTTTTGAACCAGTATAAGGGACGTGGAACATGTCTAAAATTCTTGAAAGTTTTCCATCCTCTCCAAATTCTCCGTGTGATGCGTTAAAAATCACATCGACATTGCTCAAAATTTTATCAATCGGTTTTTCAACTCCTTGTAAATGCCAAACACCGTTTTTGTCTATAAAAATATCAACCGGAATATAGTCCTCAGGTAAATGTTTTAAAACATGAGCGCCAGTTTTAATCGAAACTTCGTGTTCTTTAGAAGGTCCTCCACGTACTACACCGACTCTTATTTTAGAGCGCAACGACATGCAAATATTGTAACACAAAATTATTAGACAGATTAAACCATCTTCAAACTCCAATCTAACTGCGACACTGAGTGTTGCAGTTAGATTATTAAAAACTATATCTAGAGTCTCTTCTTGCTCGGTGGAATGTGATTGCAAATCTATGAGCCTCAGAATTTGCTAGTAGAATTGATTTTTCAAATTCCCTAACCAATTTATCATCACCAATAATTTTTTCCGGTCTGTGTCTTTCGTTCTTAGTTACCGCTACTACCGGAATATTTAGGCCGCCTTTATGCAGAACCTCCTCGATTGTATTTTTCTGTACATCACTACCATCAGCCACTATGAGTTTAGGTAAAGGCCACTCGGTGTGATTAAACCTTCTCTCAATAACCTCTTTTAGACTGGCCACATCGTTGTTCCCAAAACCTCCTCTAATTTTAAATTTTCGATAATCAGATTTTTTAGGAAAACCTTCTTCCACGACAGTCATTACACCTACAACATCTGTACCAGAAATATGCGCGACGTCATACGCTTCAATTCTAAAATCGCTCGTTTTTGAAATCGAATTATCACCACTATTTACTAAAGAAATGTCTTGAATATGCTTTAAAGCGAAAATGGTTGTTTTGACTTGCTGTGCTCTCTCGAATTCCCTTTTTTTGGCATAACCCTTCATCTCTAATTCAAGCTTTTTTATAATTTGATTTTTTTTACCAGAAAAGAATAGTTCAATATTTGAAACAATTTTTCCATATTCCTTCTGTGAGATTTCTCCGGTACAAACACCTGGGCAAAGTCCGATCTGACGATTGAAACATGGTTTACCTTGAAGTGGCACACACTTACCATCGTGGTAAGGGAAAATTCTCCTAATAATTTTCAGCGCATCCTTAAGATGAGTACCGCTTGTAAACGGACCAAATACTGTTTTTAGTTTGTAGTTATTGGTTTTTAGTTGCGGGAAATCAATATCTCGCTTTCGGATAATTAGAACCTGGGGAAAATCTTCATCTGTAATCACTACGCAATTAAAACTTTTATCATCTTTCTCTCTTGTGTTGTGAGCGGGTTGAAACTTCTTAATCAGATCTGCTTCTAAAATTATCGCCTCAAGTACTGAGTCGGTTTTTCGGAAATCAATCTTTTTGGCTTTAGCAACCATATCCACAATCTGAGGACCTCTTGTCTCTAAAAGATCACTACTAAAGTAACTTTTCACTCTATCTTTAAGTGACGTAGCTCTGCCAATGTAGAGAATCTGTCGTCGATCGCCCAGGAAGAAATAGACCCCAGGAGAATCGGGCAATTTGGCATTACTTAGTAGCTTTTTATTTGGAGTCTCAGCTTTATTCACAGCCTTGCCAGTTTAGCTTTTTTGTATTATTTCATCAACTGTTTGATTTTTTGTAAAGTTTTTTCGCCTAGTATTCCACTGCCTTTACTGAGGCCAGATGGAGTTAGAATATCCCTCGGATAGGTTTCCTGAAAACGTATTAGAGCTTTTTTTGTAAGAGCGCCGAAGTGCTCGGTTTCATTACCCGGAGAACCTGGACCATTTTTAGCAATAATGTAACCCTGACTATTTAAAAACTGCTGTAATTTTTTCACTTCAGAATCAGTGCTACCTAATTTCAAAACCCTTCCTGAAAAACCTATCACAGAACTAGATGTATTGGATGAATTATTTTGATTCACAGCAGGCTTTGCATCTAATTTTGGATTTTCGTCCAAATAAACCACCCGACCGTCTGGATAAACCGTCTTCAATCTTGGTTTTATGTAAACACCTAAACTAGAAACGTCTCCGACAAAAACACCGCCGTTATTTTTTGTTCCTGCCGGAACCTCGTCGCTTGAATCGCTGTTTGAATTCGAAGAGCTCGCGCATGCGGAAGTACTCAAGGTCGTATCTGAACCATAGCTTGTACCGGCGGAGTTTGTTGCAAAGGCATTAAAATGATATGTAGTTCCACAGGTCAAAGACGATAGAGATGAGCTAAAACTTCCGGTTGAAAATGAACCAGAAGTTGTCGTGGTTGCACCGTAAGAAACAGACGTGCCGTAAACAAAACCTCGCGCGGTTAGATCCTCTCCACCTACACTACTAACCGAACCACCCAAAGTAGCCGACGTATCGGTGACTGAAGTGGCCTCAGAAGTAGAAGTCGTAGGCAGTGAAATTGCGGTAGTAGTTCCATAACCGACTGTAGAAGAACCTGTTCCGAAAGAGTTTACTGCAGACACTGCAAACATGTAACCGACATTAGGAGTTAATCCGGTTAGATCTACAGTAGTATTTGTGCTCACTCCGTCTGAATAGGTGGTGTACGAAGAATCACTACTTCTCTTGTACTGAATTGTATAATCGCTCAAAGTGTATCCCCCGTCTGAAGTAGGAGCAGTCCAACTTAACGTGACGGTAGAGGTTGCCATAGATGAAGTTGCTAGTGATGTCACCACTCCAGGAGCAGAACCGACATCACTTATACCTCCCGAAGTCGCTAGTATAAGAGTAGCATCAGAAAGCGCTGTGTCCCAGAACCTCAACTGCTTTATGTGACCCCAAAGTGTCCTGGTACCGTCCTGTAAGTGTGCGTCACCAAGTACCATGGTACCAGCAACTTCCAGTGTTCCATCAAAAGCACAACTGGTCGGTGTTCCACCCGTGGCTGTTGTAGCTCTAGTACTTGAAGTAGCGCTCCACTTACTAGCAACCTTGGTTGTTGTTTGCGGTTGTACGTTTACCGAGCTGTAAGAACATTCGGAGCTACCGTCATAAAGGGTGGTTCTACCTAAAGTGCCGTTTGAACCGTTTCCCTGCCCAGATCTGATATGCATCGGCACTCTAGAAGAACCGTCTAGACCGTCTATCACGAATTTGTTTGAAGTTACAGTGTCCCAAGTATCCACAATGGCAAAGAAGGATCCTTCGGTCTGTGGCCAATTATTTGTCGAAGTAATACTTAATTTATCTATAAATCTCGTATTGACTGTGCTCGTAGTTGGAATTCTAGAACTCACAAACACGGCGCCAGTCTGAGCGGTAGCTGTTCCCGAGGTTTCTATCTGAGCATAATCCAAAATAACACTGTCACCATTTGTACCCAATTTAATACACAGTGAAGGGTTAACTATTTTTTGATTTTCAAATAAAGCTCTGTACCAAGATGAAGTCGAGAGTGAGCTAGAAACATCAGATCCATAAGTCGAACCTCCGTCCATGGAAAGTGAAACTGTTCCCGTACCGCTTACCCTTTTTATATCTACAGATCCTGTACTTGTGGCTGTTGCAATCGTGACTCCCTGGCAGACCGTACCAGCATCCGCTGTCGCAGTAATTAAACTTGCAGAATTTATAGAACCATCGTGGCCAGTAGCAGTCAAGGCTGCGGTAACGTTTGTTTTAGTCCAGGCAGAGTTGGTCATATCGCGTGACCAAAGAAGGTTGTTTGTTCTTGTTCCCTCAGCTAAATATCCTAGTGACTCGATTCTTGGTGAAGCCGCCAAATCATTTGTAGTTCTAACATACGGAGCCATAATCGGACCCGAGTTTAATTGTGCGCCCCAAATGTAAAGTGAGTTGGTACCGTTGCCCGTAAAAGTTTGTGTGTTGTCTGCGCTCGCGAGATAAATTCTTTCTCTCACAGTTGCCGCGCCCGAACCAGAGCTAGCTGAAACTGCAAATCGATAAAATCCATTAACAGAAGGAGTGGTTGATGATGTTGTGTTTGACGAACATGTACCCACCGCTCCTGTTGAGGCGTTAAAGTAGCAAGTGTTAGCTGTTCCGTTTTTACCTACGAAGGCGACGGCCACCCAAGTATTTGTGTTTGCCTTCACATAAACACTGGCTGTATAAAATTGGCTTGCCTGAATCGTTCCGGTACTAGTTGCTGAAATTTGGACAAAGTGAGTCGTACTGCCGTCTGTCGCTGGACCTACCACAAACTCGTCAGCGGTAGTTGTGCCATCCGGTGCGACAACCTGATCGACAACAATGTTTGAACTTGTTGTTGCCCAAGTATTTGAAAAATCTTCACTGTACATCGAAATATTTTCTCCAGACATAGTCACAAGGCCTGTAGTCGGATGAATATAGGTCGCAACTGAGGTTCTTGTAAAAGTAAAAGATCCAGTTCCGGTAGAAACATTTAGTGGATTACTAATATCGTTAAGTGGAGCGTAAAAAATCAAATTATCAGTCCATGCCGCGAAAGTTACTGATGGAATCAACACAAAAAAAGCCATCCAAACAATTCTGACAGCCTTGCTCCTCATATAGGAAATTACTTTTTTATACATGCTGGTTTCAGGTAATTAACCTAAGAAATCAACATTATTTTAACAGAATTTTCATTTTTAGATTGCCCAGAATTTGGGGATATGATCTAGGAAATCATATTAGACAACAGATTATAACTTTTGACTACAGTAAGTGAATGTGGTAGTCTATTTGGCAGTCAGTGGCAACTTATTTGGTTATGAATATCTCAGTCGGTAACGTCCTCGATTTCATCGAGAAAACAGAACGGACACACTTCGTGACCAGCTGGTACGGGTACGAGGGAAAGGTTCGATCAATCGATCACTCGATCAGGGCAATGCTCAATCTAGGTCCCGAGACCATACTTCCTAGGGAACCCCTTCTTAGCGGAGCGTTGCTGAATGAGTTCCGTCTCCTAAGAGAGTTTGTGACTCTAAAGTCAATCTCTGAGAGGACTGCTGTGGCCTAGGAAATCAATTTCGCAGACCGACCTTACCAAAGGCCGGTCTTTTACATTATAAAATTAAACTAGCTTTTTGAGATACTCACCGGTAAATGATCCCTTAGCCCTCGCTACTTCCTCTGGAGTTCCTTTGGCAATTAGTTTTCCTCCGCCCTCTCCTCCTGTTGGACCAAAATCCAAAATGTAATCGGCACATTTGATCATGTCTAGATTGTGTTCAATGACCATGACAGTATTTCCGTGATCAACCAACTTTTGCAAAATTTCGATTAGCTTTCGCACGTCTTCATAGTGAAGTCCTACTGTCGGCTCATCCAAAAGATAAATAGTTTTCTCAACATGTTGTCTGTAAAGTTCAGAAGCGATTTTTACACGCTGAGCTTCACCTCCTGAAAGCGTTGTGGCAGATTGTCCAAGCTCTAGATAGCCAAGGCCGACATCATTTAATGTTTTAAGCCGATCGTAAATTGCTGGGATATCTTCGAAGAAAGTAAGAGACTGCTCAATTGTCATATTGAGCACCTGATAAATATTTTTCTTTTTGTAAGTCACTTCAAGAGTTTCTTTCATGAACCTCTTTCCTTCACAGACTTCGCACGGAACGTAGACCGTCGGCAAGAAATGCATTTCAACCGCGATCTCACCGTTTCCCTGACAGGCCTCACATCGTCCACCTTTCACATTGAACGAGAATCGATTGGCTTTCCAACCGCGTACTTTTGCTTCTGGAGATTCTGCGAAAAGTTCACGAATGAAAGTGAAGGCACCGGTGTAAGTAGCAGGATTTGATCTTGGAGTTCGCCCTATCGGACTTTGGTCAATCAAAACTGTTCGAGATAAATATTCTGTTCCAGTGATTGAAGCACAGTTAAATACTTCAGCAGTTCTGTATCGCCTCTCAAGTCTTGCTTGAAGATTTTTATACAAAACTTCGTACATGAATGAAGATTTTCCTGAACCGGAAACTCCTGTCACAGCCACAAGCCTACCGAGCGGAATATCGGCGTTTAGATTCTCAATGTTAAAGACTTTTCCTCCTCTAATTTTGATAGTGCCTTTATCCTTGTCACGTCTTTTTTCTGGAACCTCAACTTTTTTATCACCTCTCAAATAGTCCAAAGTTAATGATTTTGACTCATTCTTTTTTGCTTTCAACAAATCATCAAGATAACCAGACACAACCACCTTCCCACCATGTACTCCCGCACCCGGACCAATATCAATAAGGTAATCCGAAGAAAGAATTGTCTCTTCGTCGTGTTCGACAACAATAATGGTGTTTCCAATATCTCGAAGGTGCAAAAGAGTTTTAATCAGTCTGTCGTTATCTTTTGAGTGCAGTCCGATAGTCGGTTCATCCAAAACGTAAAGCGCACCGACAAGTCCTGACCCGAGCTGTGAGGCTAGTCGAATTCGTTGTGACTCTCCACCAGAAAGTGTGTGAGCGCGTCTATCAAGTGAAAGGTACTCGATTCCGACATTGATCATGAAGTCGAGTCTCGATTCAATTTCTTTTAGAACAACCTTGGCGATTTCTCTTTCCTTAGCAGTTAGTTTCAATTTCTCGAAAAATTCTCGAGCATCCTTGATTGAAAGTCCGACTAAATCCTTAATATTTAATCCGCCCTGACCATTGTGACCGCCGAACATAACATGAAGAGCTTCTTCACGAAGTCTTGCGCCATTACATTTTGGACAAACTTCGTCGCCAAAAAAATGTCTTGTACCCAATCCGTTACATTCTGGACAGGCTCCGTATGGCGAGTTAAATGAGAATAGTCTTGGCTCGATTTCTGGATACGAAAAACCATCGTAAGGACACATGAATTTAGCAGAAATTAATTTCTCCTCATCCGCTACTTTTATTTTTAGCAGACCTTTTGATTCAGCGAGCGCTCGCTCGACAGATTCGCTAAGTCTTTCAGATGCGCCTGATTTCTTATCATCGAGCTCAGTTAAGAAAAATTCGTCAACCAAAACATCAATATCGTGTTTTTTGTTTTTGTTTAAAATTATTTGCTCACGAAGTTTCTTGAGTTCTCCGTCGACAAGCACTTGTGTAAAACCTTTGCCTAAAAGGTCATAAAGTAGTTGGTAGTACTCTCCTTTTCGGCCGACAACAAGAGGGGCAAAAATCCTGAGCTTCATAGTGTTGTAGGTCACTCCCATGACTTCCTTGTCGGCAGCCTTCTTGTCCAATTTCGCCACGGTCTCAAGAACGGTATCGATAATTTCCTCGTGCGAAAGTTTTTTAATTGGCCTATCACAAATCAAACAGTGCGGTACACCAACTCGAGAATACAGAATTCTCAAATAATCGTAAATTTCTGTGATAGTAGCTACTGTTGAACGTGGGTTGTTGGAACGCGACTTCTGATCAATTGAAATCGCTGGAGAAAGACCGACAATCTCGTCGACATCTGGCTTTTGCATTTGATGTAGAAATTGTCTCGCGTATGAAGAAAGAGATTCAACATATCTTCTCTGACCCTCGGCGAAGATGGTATCGAAAGCAAGTGATGATTTTCCAGAACCAGACAGACCTGTAAAAACCACCATTTTGTTGCGTGGCATCTCAACCGTAACGTTTTTAAGGTTATGGGTTCGGGCACCTTTTACAATAATTTTGTTATTTTCCTCTTTCATAAATTTTGTGGTTGCTGTGGTCACAAGTTTTTGTCTGGTGACAAAACTCGAGACCTCTCCTCGCGCCGTCGCGCTCCGGCCTTGCGAAGTGAAAACTTTCACTTCTCACCTTTTACAATAATTTTGTTGTTTTCCTCTTTCATTTAATGGTTTTTTAAACAAGACTTAAGCCCCAAGCCGTGCGCTTAGGGTTAGTACTCGACAGTATATATAATTTGTGACTTTACAGCAATGGTGGGAGCATTTTGCCAGCCTAAAGAATACATATGGGAGTCAAATCCGGCCACCCTGATAACACCTACGGGAGTAGACGTTTCCCAATGGATAAGATCGTGATACGCAGAAGACGAAAGAGACCAAGGAAGTTCAGATACGTCCTTTTGGCAATCCTGCTCTGCTTTGCACTAGGGCTCACCTTCAAATCATGTTGAAGATGTGGTACCAAAAAAAGACCGGCGAGCTTGAAAACATTCCAACGAAGCAAACCGGCATAAGTTGGAGACAGATTGCCGGTTTCCTTATAGCCACAACCCTCTTACTGTTGTGGATCACTCGATAACGGCAAAAGTCTGCCGTTATTTTTTTGTATTTTTTCTTCCTTTTATAATTCCCCCCTTAGGAAATTCTTTTTTAAATTCTGGCTCAGGTGCTGGCTCAAGCGAAATCAATCGTTGTAGCTCAGCAATTTCATCACGCAAAAGTGCGGCGGTTTCGAAATCCAATACCTTTACAGCCGAGTTCATTTGTCTTTCTTTTTCTTTGATTAGTTTGGCGCGATTTTTTGGCGCGACGGCCATATCCATTGCAACCAAAGTGCGGACCGTCTTCTTGTGCAGATCTAGTTGTTCAGTAATATCCTGAATTTTCTTGATAATTGTTTTTGGTGTGATGTTGTGTTTTTTGTTGTAGGCAATCTGAAGTGCTCGTCTTCTGTTTGTTTCGCCGATAGCTCTTTCCATTGAGCCAGTGACAGAGTCTGCGTACAAAATAACACGACCATTTACGTTTCTCGCGGCACGACCGATCGTTTGAATCAGTGAAGTTTCTGAGCGTAGAAAACCTTCTTTGTCCGCATCAAGAATTCCGATAAAGGCGAGCTCTGGCAAATCCAAACCTTCTCGAAGAAGGTTGATTCCCACCAAGCAGTCAAATTCCCCTTTTCTGAAACGAGTCAAAATTTCAATTCGCTCGATTGTCTTAATGTCGCTATGCAAATACTCTGACTTAATTCCCTTTTCCTTGAGAAACACACTCAAATCCTCAGCCATTTTTTTGGTGAGAGTTGTGGCGATCACTCTGTCACCGCTTTTGATTACTTTTTCCGCCTCAGAAATAAAATCAAAAATTTGACCTTTGTAATTTCCTTTTTCAACTATCGGTCGAATGATAACTTCCGGGTCAATAAGTCCTGTTGGTCTGACCACCTGCTCTACCACCTGTTCGCTTTTTTCGTTTTCATATTTGCCCGGTGTGGCTGAGGTGTAGATTGTTTGCCCAACTCTTTCTTCAAATTCCGCAAACTTAAGCGGTCGATTGTCACGAGCTGATGGCAATCTAAAACCGTGTTCAACCAAAGTATCTTTTCTAGATTTGTCTCCCGCGTACATTCCTCCGATCTGAGAAACGGAAACGTGTGATTCATCTATTATGGTCAAAAAATCTGGCGAGCCATCAGCATTGTGAGGAAAATATGAAAGCAAGGTATCAGGCGCTTCGCCGGGCATTTTACCTGAAAAGTGTCGAGAGTAATTTTCGATTCCGTTGCAATAACCTACTTCCTTTATCATCGCCAAATCATATTTTGTCCTTCGCTTAATTCTTTCTGCCTCAAGAAGTTTCTTCTCCTTTTCGAAAACTTTTAGCTGATCTGCCAATTCGCTCTTGATTGTGGCGATAGCTTTAGCACGATCTTCTTCAGGCGTAATGAAGTGCTTGGCTGGGAAAACAAAAACTGATTTTGGATTTTCCAAAATTGTTCGCGTAACAGCGTCGATTGTTGAGATGTGAGAAATGATTCCATTTTCGAATTCAATTCTGTAAATAAATCGCTCACTCACAGGCATGACTTCCACCATGTCACCAACAGCTCTAAATTGTCCGGGAGTAAGGTCGACAGTTGTTCTTTCGTAATGTACTCGGATAAGTGCACGCATTAAGTCTCCGCGATTGATCACCTGTCCAACATCAATCTTGATATTTACTTTTTTGTATTCCTCAGGTGAACCCAAACCGTAAATGCAAGAGACTGAAGCCACAATGATGACATCACGTCTAGTCAAAAGTGCTTGAGTCGAGGCGTGACGTAGTCGATCGATTTCTTCGTTGATAACCGCTTCCTTCTCAATGTAGGTGTCAGTCACAGGCATGTACGCCTCAGGCTGGTAGTAGTCGTAGTAAGACACAAAATAATGTACAGCGTTGTCTGGAAAAAATTCACGGTATTCCTGTGCGAGTTGGGCTGCGAGAGTTTTGTTGTGAGCAATCACAAGAGTTGGCTTTTGAATTGCGTTAATGACGTTCGCCGCTGTGAAAGTTTTTCCTGATCCGGTCACGCCAAGCAAGGTCTGATGTCTCATCCCTTTTTTTACACCATTAACAAGCGCCTCAATTGCTTTCGGCTGGTCTCCTGCTGGGGAAAATTTGGACTGTAATTTGAATTTTCCTTCCATGATTGAATCACTATATCGTGACTAGTGAAATTGGACAAGAAAAAGCCGCCGAAACTTCGTTTCGGCGGCAACCAATTCCATCATCAATCCGGCGACAATTCCGGAGTGCCGTGGACCATAAGGTCGGCGAAGTCAGGCGGAGTGGATGTTACCTCCTCAAACCTGTCTTCCTTCATCCAGCCATAGTGAAAATGGTAGATCACTCGATAGCGACGGTGATTAACCGTGAACCTCTGCCATCCGTGCTGTCCGTG
>CAYSEN010000003.1:31687-35473 GCA_964430335.1 uncultured Candidatus Saccharibacteria bacterium | reverse complement strand
CAAACTTCGCCTTCCTCCCTTATCTTCCGACTTAGGTAAAACGAAACGAGTCCTCTTTCGAGGACTCGTTTTTGAAATTTAGTTTGAGTTGAGACGTTTTCTAAATCGCAAAAATGAACCCTCGAATTTTTAGATCGGAGGTCTTCTTAATGACGACTAGAATGTTTTGTCTCTGCGACATGTTTTTATAATAACCTATGTAGAAATCTCGTCAAACAGGGTGTGGAAAACTTTTTTTGAGTAATACAAATTTAATTTTACAAAAAAGTATATGAGTGTTATAAATTGCTCAGACAAGCAACCTAGTAACATGGAAAAATACCAAATTATCGGCGATGAGATTGTGGAGGGAATTCCCTACTCAATCCCAAACAATTTTCCAAAAGGAGATCCTACGGTGATTGGTTTTGAAGTCAATCAGCTTAATTTCGGGCCGCCTCAATGGGAATTGCGACTTTTCCCCGGCGGCGAATGGCACGGTCGACGCCCACACTTCAGTAGCCGGTCACAAAACAGGGCTCAACGATCCGGTGCCGAGCTTTGGGTAATTGGACCAACGCTTCCCCTCATGGTCGTCGATTGTTCTATGAGCATTCGGATCGTCGAGATGATCGGCCGACGAGTCAAGTTGTCCGTCCCGAACGAGCGTCAGATGATCGGATACTTGCGTGACAGAATCGATGCCTACACACGATCAAGTAACGAAAAAGGTATTCGATGGGCAAGAGGCTGCATACAGGCAATCACCGGACAAGGACATGCTCATTGATGAACCGCTGTTTGACAGCGGTTTTTATTTTTTATAATTCTCCAAAAACTCCTTTTTGAATTGGTCAAAAGTACCATCCAAAATCGCTTGTCTCGCATCCTTAACCAAATGAACTATAAAATAGAGATTGTGTATTGAAGCCAAAGTATAAGCCAGAAATTCTCTAGCTTTGAAAAGATAGCCGAGATACGCCTTGGTGAAATTTTGGCATGTATAACAACCACAATCGGCGATGACCGGTGTAAAACTATTTCTGTATGGACTTGCGGTAATGTGGACCAATCCTTTTCTGCTATACAAAGTGCCATGCCTTGCGATTCGAGTCGGTGCTACGCAATCAAACAAATCACAGCCTTCTTCAATGGCGTAAATTAAATCGACAGGATCTCCTATTCCAAGCAAATGGCGAGGCTTGTCTTCGGGAAGTAGTGCGTTGACCCAACCAACTGCAGTGTTCATGTCCGCTTTTTCAAACGAACCACCAATTCCAAATCCGTCGAAGTCCATTTTGCCAATTATTTCGGCACTCTCCTTTCTCAAATCTTCAAATCTTCCACCCTGAACGATTCCCATGAGAGCCTGGGGCGGTTGTCCCGCGATTTTTTTTGATTCTAGTTCTTTGTGCTTTTCCAAGCTTCTCCTTGCCCATCGATGAGTGCGGTCCATCGCCTCCTTTTGATAATCATGTGGGGCAATTGGCGAAGTGCATTCGTCAAAAGCAAAAATCATATCAGCACCAATTGCGTGCTGAATTTCTATTGAACGCTCCGGTGTAAAAAAATGCGTACTTCCGTCGAGCACCGATTTAAACTCAACTCCATTTTCTGTAATCTTGGCAAACTTTTCTTTCTCTTCAATGTCTTCTGAAATTTCGGCTTTGTAATTATCCTGTTTTACCTCGGCTAGCTTGTTCATTTTTTTGCCGTAGGCAGCGCCGAGTGAAAAAGCTTGAAATCCGCCTGAGTCGGTCATGGTCGGACCAGACCAATTCATAAACTTATGAATGCCTCCAGCTTTTTTCATTACTTCTTCTCCAGGCTGGAGATATAGATGGTAGGTGTTGGCCAAGACGACTTCTGCGCCCAATTCACGAACTTGTTCAGGCGTTAAGGATTTTACGCTCGCTTTAGTACCTACTGTTACAAAAGCCGGAGTGTGTATATCGCCATGAGGTGTAGATAAAATGCCCGCTCGACCGAGACGGCCGTTAGACAACTTTTTTTCAATTTTAAAATTTAAAGGCTTCATTGGCTTCAGCATATCAGAAATATAGATTGTCACAATTATATAAACAGACAACCGACGCAGAATATGCGTCGGTTTTGTCATTAGCGTGGTGACACTGAATTTAGAGTCTTAGGAAGACTGGTAATTGTGTCACGAGCCACACCCATGACCACTTGTGCGGTATTAAAAGTTGCCACGAAAGCATCTTCCGCACTATGAAAAACTCGAGGAACTAAAAGCTGGAGAATGATGATGACCAACCCCAATCCTATCGCCCTTAATATTTTCATGGGCAAACAATTTTAGGAAGGGTGATGTGTCGCGAGGACAATCGCGCCATAGTTGGTAATCCAACAACCCTCCCCTTCACTTGAAACGTATTCGCGTCAAGAGAGGGAGAGAGTTGTTGTCTGTCAAAATCCTTAGCCACAATATTTAACCCAAAATGGATATAAATTGTTGTTTGTGGCCTTCTTTTCTCTGCATAATTTATAACATTTATTTGACAAATTAGCAAGAATAAAGCCGGGCGCCCAAAGGGCGCCCGGCTTTATTCTTTCTCTCTATTTCTCAATCTTTACCAACTCTACATCAAAAACAATAGTCGAATTTGCAGGAATTGGACCAACTTGCTGATCGCCGTAGCCTAGTTCTGGCGGTATGACCAGCCTTCTTTTACCGCCCAATTTCATACCGATCACTCCTTGATCAAAACCTTTAATCAGCATGCCTTCTCCTACCACAAACTTAAGAGGTTCGCCTCTTTCAATCGAACTATCAAACTGTGTTCCGTCTGAAAGCTTGCCTACATAATGTACCGAAATAGTATCGCCTGACTTCACCTCTTCACCTTCACCTAATTGCACATCCTCAACTGATAAATTTTCAGAAGTACTTACACTAGCTTCTTGTGTTGGATTTGCCATATATTTAAAAAATCTATTTCCAAAAAATAACATTCCGAATGCAACAATGAGAGTAACCCAAACTGCTATTGTTTCGTTTGTAGATAATTTTTTCATATTTGTTATTAAAATATTATAGACAAATTATACCAGAGATAATGTTTTGCAAAAAGTAACCCGTGACGTAAAATAGAGCGATAAAATAAACCATATGAACAACGAAAATACACAAGAAATATTACCAGCAGATTTGTCGCCAGAGGAGATACACAAAATCATTAAGGAAAAAGTTCACAGAATAGATAAAGAATTCACAAGCGCTTTTGAATTTATTAAAAACTACGATAAGACTGTTACTTTTTTCGGTTCAGCAAGACTAACTGAAAACAGTCCTCACTACATTCAGGCAAGGAACCTAGCACAAAAAATTTCATCACTAGGCTACGCAGTAATGTCCGGCGGAGGTGGTGGAATCATGGAAGCAGCTAACCGAGGTGCGTTTGAAGCCGGTAACAAATCACTCGGATTGAATATTAGACTCGCTAGTAAGCAACCTTTAAACCAGTACACCACCGACTCAGTGCAATTTGACTATTTCTTCGTTAGAAAAGTGGCTCTCTCTTTTTCTGGTGAAGCATATCTTTTCTTCCCTGGAGGATTCGGAACACTCGATGAAATGTTTGAAATTCTAACACTCATTCAAACACGAAAAATTAGAAAAGTGCCGATCATTCTTGTTGGCCATGATTACTGGGACGGCCTTCATAAATTCATCAAAGATGTTATTTATGGCAAACACCGAGCGGTTACTGAGGATGAAATGAAACTTTACACTATTACCGATGACGAAGATGAGATTCTAGAAATCATCAAAAAGGTTCCTGT
>CAYSEN010000003.1:5196-31587 GCA_964430335.1 uncultured Candidatus Saccharibacteria bacterium | reverse complement strand
CCCCTATTAATATGCTCCCAAGCGTAGTGTCGATCTGCTCCAACCTTCTTACCAGGATTAAAAATATTTAGAGGGTCAAATATTTTTTTAGTTTCTTCAAACAACTTAATAATTTCCAAATCATACATCATTGGCAAATATGAGCTCCTGATCAGTCCGTCGTTGTGTTCACCGGTAATCGAGCCTTTGAAATCCAAAACCAACTTATAAACCTTGTTAGACAAATCCTTAATAATTTCAACTGTTTCAGGTTTTTGGAAATTCATAAGCGGAATAATATGGAAGTTACCATCGCCCACGTGCCCAGCCACAGTGTAAGTAATATCGTACTTTCCCAATATAGCATTAAGCTTTGGCAAAAATTCTGGCAAATATTCAGGTCTGACTGCGAAGTCATCGATAAATGGAGCCGTACGTAGAGTGGACAATTTTTGTCTGAGTAAATTGAAGCTCTCTCTTCTGAATGTCCAAAACTTTTTGGTCTCGGCTTCAGATTTTGCAATTTTAGTTTTTAACTTAAACGGCAAGAGTGATTCCTGAGCAGACTCCGCTTTCTTTGTTGCTTCTTCTTGTGTGTCTCCAGTAAATTCTGCAATCAAAATGAGCTTTGGCACCCCGCCCGTGAGCACCATGAAGAACTCTGGCAGGAATTGAAATGCCAACTTAACCAGATTACCGTTTAATTTTTTAACAATCAGTGGAAACAATTTAATTCCAAATTTTACTGTCTGATCATCAAAAGATTCAAAACTCTCTGGGCCAAATTTCAAGACATTATTGGTAATTTCAGCCAAAGGTTTTAGTGTTGGCAGAAACGCTATCAGCAGTGATGTATATTTTTTTGGCTGAACTAAAGCGATTGTCGCCTCAGTAATAAGACCGAGTGTTCCCTGAGAACCGACAATAATCTTAGTCAGGTCGAAAATTCCCTTTTCCTTATCATACGCATTCCACAAAAAGTATCCGGCTGAATTTTTCGAAACATTTGGTTTAGCGCCTTTAATCAAATCGTAATTCTTAGTAATCAACTCAAACATGTGGCGGTGAATCCTACCAAAAAAATTCTGCTGTTTTCCCACTTCCTCTAATTCTAAAATTGTTAATGGTTTAAACTCGTATTCATTTCCGTCAGCACAAACCATTTTTACCCTTCTCACATATTTTTCAGTTTTTCCGTAGGCCAAAGTTTTTTCGCCCCCGGAATTATTAGCGACAATTCCTCCCATAGTGCACAAATCTCGAGATGCAGGATAAGAAGGCATGATCAAATCTTGCTTTAATGTTTCTACCTCAAAATCACGATAATAGACTCCTGGCTCGGTCACAGCAAAATTTTTCTGGACACTTTTAATGTGATTAAAATGTGGCAGAAAATCCACAACAATCGATTCGGTCAGCGGCCCACCCGACATATCAGTACCCGCAGATCTTGCGGTCAAAGAAATATCGGCACCCTCAGATGATTTTTCACCTACAAAAGTGACTAATTTACACAAATCCTCGACGTCTTTTGGAGCAACCACAAGTGAAGGGTTAACTTTGAAAATACTTGCATCGGTGCTCATTTTTTCCAAGGTCTCACTATCGGAGTGAACCTCTCCCTTAAAAAACTTCTTTATATCGTCTGAGTAATTCATAAATAATTTAAATCATTTTTCTAATAGCCACTTGAGTCTCAAATGGATTTGAAACTTGTAGTGTGTCGCAAACACCGATTACACTTTCATCATTTCCTCCAGGGAAAAGAGCGTCGCCAATATAAACCGAATCTTCTCTGTTCCAACTCATTTTTTTAAACAACTCTGATACGTTTTTTCCTTTGTGCTTACCAAGCTCAAAATAATCAAAACAAGTAGTACCACCGATTTTTACCTCAAGAGTTTGAGAATTAAACGGAATTTTTCTTAGAATACTTTGACGAAGTTCTCCCTTAGGGTCAAAGGCCTCCTTGAGTTCCAAATTAGCATTGTGTCCGATACAGCTAAATGAAACTTGGCATCCTCGGTCTTGTATAGTGTCCTCCTCAACAGCGCCTTTAAAATTCGAACCGAATTGGTCTTTGATTTTTTTGATGTGATTAAAAATTTCGTCCTTCTGTGACTGATTTAAAACATTCTTCCACAAATACTGCCCCTGCTTATCTGTAGCACTATTACCATTTTGAGCCAAAATATATACCTTACCGTCAAAATCTTTTGTAACTTGTTTCCAAATTTGTTCTTCTTTCGCACCGGAGACAATAATAACGTCGTGTTTATCACAAAGTTTTTCCAATACTTCTTTCATGCTTGGCTCGATTAACGAACGGCTTCTTGTAAGGGTCTGATCTACATCGAAAAAAACGTGTTTATAGACTTTAGCCTTTTTGTCAAAAATAATTTGGTCCTGTTCCATCACAACATTATACAAAATAAAATT
Organism: uncultured Candidatus Saccharibacteria bacterium; assembly: GCA_964430335.1. Taxonomy (GTDB): domain Bacteria; phylum Patescibacteriota; class Minisyncoccia; order Phycocordibacterales; family SIBU01; genus SIBU01. The sequence goes on along the minus strand of CAYSEN010000003.1, from coordinate 29,169 downwards.
ATTAAAATATATTATGTTTGACAAATTATTAATTTGTTATATTTTATGTAAAGTTTGTAAAAAGGAACATATGAAAAAGGAAGAGCAGTGGTACGTACTACGTGGCTCAGATCGTCGAATATACATCTCAAGGTGTTCTTGCGAGACCTTGAAGCGCGGACACATCTACAAGGCGGGAACAGATGTCGCGGAAGAGATATACGACGACGGCATGGGCTTTATAGTCCTTCGCGTATGTAACACTGAAGAGTGCGCTTTGCTGAGTGCGTTGAACGCCCTCGATGAAGCGGTCAACGCACGCCATAACAGCGCCACAAGCACTTTCATGTTTACGCTTGAGGATCTGATTTGGAGCACCATGTGTGCTTCCAGAAGACCCCGCAAGCGTAGGAAAACATCCAAGTAATCACCCACATAGGGTGATTTTTATTTAATTTTGACCAAAGCTAAGCCTCGCGTATAATGTATGAACTAGGTCGCACCACAAAGAGTACTTCCAATCTCTAAGTCGTTGCTATCCTAGAGATTTAGGTCGCAACCAAAATAAAAAAACTCATGCACAAAGTCACAATATACAGCACCCCTACCTGTCACTTCTGCCACATGGCAAAAGATATGTTCAAGGCAAACGGTGTTGAATTCACAGACAAAAATGCGGCCGCTGATCCAGTCGCACGAAAAGAGGCTATTGAAAAATCTGGACAAATGGGCGTGCCTGTCATCGACATCGATGGAAGTATTGTCGTTGGTTTTAACGAGCCAAAGTTGAAACAGTTGTTAGGAATCAAGTAGGAATTAGAAAGTTAGATGTTAGTAATTAGATAAGAAAAATTACAGAAGTCCCCGGCCGCGCTTCGCGCGGCCGGGGACTTCTCTTTTCTTGTCTCAAGTCTACTTTACTTACGTCTATCCTCCCCTCTACTTTTCATCGCCTCCGCAATCCTCCCGATTCCAATAGCAAAAGCCGAATCTCGCAAAGAAATCTTTTTAGCTTTAGACAAATTCCAAACCTCCTCAAAACTTTTGATCATGATAGGCTTCAACCTCTCTTTTACCTCCTTTGCTGTCCAATACCAGTTCTGAGTGTTCTGAACCCATTCAAAATAACTGACCGTCACTCCACCGGCATTTGCCAAAACATCTGGTACTAATGTCACGCCTTTCAAATTTAAAATTTCATCAGCCTCAGGGGTTGTTGGCCCGTTTGCTAATTCCAAAATAATTCTGGCCTTGATTGAGCCCGCATTATCTTTATGAATGACTCCATCGAGCGCCGCTGGAATCAAGATATCACAATCCGATGCCAAAATTTCCTCGTTTGTGATTCGCTTTGCCTCTCCTGCTGCCGCTTGCAATGAACCTTTCTCTCTTTTGGCAACTTCGAGTGTTTCAGGATTGAGCCCATTTGGATTATAAATTCCGCCAGTACTGTCGGACAACGCCACCATCTTGTATCCTTCGCTTTTCAAAATTTTTGCTATAGTAGCCCCGGCATTTCCAAAACCCTGCACAGCGACTTTCAAGTCTTTTTTGTTAAATCCTAATTCCTTAACCAGTTGATCCAAAACAAACGCCCCGCCGTCTGCTGTCGCGGTGTCTCTACCCAAACTACCGCCGAGCGAAATCGGTTTCCCCGTAATTAGTCCAGGTTCGCTTTTACCGGTAATTTTTTCAAATTCATCTAGAACATAAGCCATGACCTGTCCGTTTGTATAAACATCCGGCGCAGGAATATCTTTGTTTGCACCAATAAAAGGAGTCATCACTTTTGCCCATGCTCTTGAAATTTTCTCTATCTCTCTGAAACTCAAATTCTTTGGGTCGCAAGTCACTCCTCCTTTTCCACCACCGAGCGGAATTCCTACAACCGCACACTTTACCGCCATAGCCGCAGACAAGGCCTTCACCTCATCAAGATCAGCGTCAGGATGAAATCTAATTCCACCTTTATACGGACCACGGGCGTTATTAAATTGCACTCGATAGGCCTGAAAAGTTTTTTTCTTTCCACTATCCATCGTCACAGAAATCTTCTTATCAATAATCCGATTCGGCGTTGTCAGTTTTTTAACAAAATCTCTGGGCAAACCTAAAAGCGCGACCGCTTTCTCAACGTTGACTGAATAATTTTTGAAAGGTGTTTTCTTCATGGGAAAAAATTAGCTAATAATTTCCATAAAGTATAGAACAATTTTAAAAAGCAATCTATTACAAAATAGTTGCCAAAATTTACATAAAAAAACCACCTGACCGCTCACAAAGTGAACAATCAAGTGGTATCGTATGCAATCATTTCCTGCTCAGGAGACGTGCGTGTATGGAACCGAGAACCTCCACGGTCTGATCCCACCCATCACATCCGTCGGTGACAGAAACTCCAGACCTAAGATCAGAAAGGTCTCGTGGAATTGATTGCTTTCCAGGCTGAAGGAAACTCTCGTACATGATCCCAGCGATCGATTCGCTGTTGCGATCAACGATCTGCCCAACAACATCATCAATCACTTCACGTTGCTTGCTATGATCTTTGTTCGAGTTGCCGTGAGAAGCGTCCACAACAACCCTTGCTACATGACCGCGATGTTTCAGACTGGCAATCGCAGTTGAAACTGAATCACTGTCGTAATTTGGTCCCTTTTCAGTTCCGCGAAGAATCAGATGAGCATACCGATTTCCCGTGGTCACGAAACGTGAGGAGACCCCTCGATCATTCGACGCAACGAATACGTTCGAGGTGGTTACGACATCAAGTGCGCCGATCGCCACATCACTACCACCGGTGTTGTGGTTCTTGAGCCCTACTGCGGCAGAAATACCACTGGCAATTTGACGCTCACGCTGACCTCCAACGTTTCTTGCGCCAATCCACACATACGAAGGCAAATCATCGACGCGTTGGAAATGTTCGGCGTCAAGCACCTCACAACCGAGAGGGAGACCCATGTCGAGAATTTTCACCATAGTTTCCCGACCTTCGCGCCAACCACCAGCAATGTCGCATGAGCCGTCCATACGCGGGTCGTTCCACCAACCTGTCCAGGCTCTACCGGTCCTTGGCTTGTCTCCGCAAAACCGCATGACAATGTGCATCTGATCGTTGTAATTTATCGCGAGTTGTGCAAGTCTGGTCGCATAATCGAACACTTCGTCCATCCGATGCACTGAACACGGACCAACCACCACGAGTAGCCGAGAGTCCTCACCAAAGAGAATTTTCTCGATAGAACTGCGAGAACCGAGAACCGTTTCCCGCCCCTTTGAAGTGAGCGGAAATTGAGCCTTGAGTTCTGCCGGTGTCGGCAGAGGCGTGATGTGACTAATGCGAGTGTTATGAATCCCGTTTGTGTCTGACATAATTGCTCCAATTTTTCACCGTCATGTGAATGAACAAATTTGTCGCCCATCTCCACGCGGAGTAGCGAAAAAGAAACGAGCTCCGTCCAGAGCTCGTTTCTAATATCGTTGTATTTGAGAAGTTTTAACGATAGCAGGAATGAACTCTGGACATAGATGTCCAAAAGCTATAAAAGAAGAATTTGCTATAGTTAACCGATTTCATGTAAAAACATCATATAAAATGAGTCTAAAAAAGTCAAACCTGTTAACATATCCGACCTCTAGCTCTTCCCTTTTTGACGAAACAATGGTACAATAGGCCAGTCGTTAATATTATATAAATAACAGACTATTAAAATGGAAAATGATAAAACAAAGTGGGTTTGGGGACTTGTCGGCGTTGTTGTGATAATTGGACTTATCCTAATCGCAAGAAAAGGTGGTAAGACCGAGACACCAGTAGACAATACTGAAAAGACTGAGGTTGCGGAAACTGTGACAAAGGAAGAGTCACCAGTAACTCCAGCAGTTACAACCAAAACCGCTACAACAAAAACAACCGCAACAAAAACCACTACAGTTAAAAAACCGACTGGTAATGTTGTTCAGCTAACCCCAAAAGGTTTTAGCCCACTTATACTAGAAGTAAAAGTTGGAGAAAGTGTTGAATTCCTTAACTCAAGTGACATGGCCATGATTATTCATGGAGCCACAGATAAGCCTGAAAACACATATCCAGGATTCTCACAGGAATCAGGTCCACTAGGAAAAGGAGGTAAATTCTTCTTTGCCTTCACAAAGGCAGGAGCTTGGTCTTACTACAACCTAAACTCAGGTCTAAATACTCCAAAGTATCAGGGAATAATAATAGTAAAATAGAATCAAGAATAAGGAATTAGGAATTAAGAAGCCCCGGCCGCCTTTGGCGGCCGGGGCTTCTTTCTTAATCATTATTCTTAATTCCTGATTCCTGATTCTAATTTTTCAGTTTTACAATCTTCTCCCAAGGCAAACTAGACTTTCCAAAATGTCCGTAAGCTGCTGTCTGTTGGTAAATTGGTCTCTGTAATTTCAGTCTTTCAATTATTTTTCTTGGTCTGAAATCAAAATGCTTGTTTACAATATCAGACAAATCCTTTCCATTTTCATCGACTGCATAAACCATTAGAGGATCAATGTGTCCTATCGCGTATGCAACAGAAACCATACACTCATTTGCAAAACCATTGGCCACTAGATTTTTTGCGACGTATCGGCACATGTATGCTCCTGATCGGTCAACTTTGGTCAAATCCTTTCCAGAAAAACATCCACCTCCGTGTGGCACAAGTCCGCCGTAGGTATCAACAATGATTTTTCTTCCAGTTAGTCCAGCGTCCGCCTCAAAACCTCCTTGAACAAATGAACCAGTTGGATTTACCAAAATCTCAACTTCGTCAGCGATTTTTCCTAAGGTTGGTCTTATCAACTTATCAATAAGGGTCTGTTTGATTTCAGCGTGAGTAATTTTCTTATCATGCTGGCAAGACACGAGCACTGTTCGAATTTTACCTTCGTGGAAAGTAATCTGAGTTTTACCATCTGGTTTTAACCACTTCACTTTCCCACTGGTCCTTAATTTTTCCAAACCTTTCGCAAGCTTGTGGACAAGCACAACCCCAAGAGGTAAATATTCTGGAGTCTCATTTGTGGCAAATCCGTACATAATTCCCTGATCTCCTGCTCCTCCTGTATCAACTCCCTGAGCGATATCTGGAGATTGCTGTACGATAAAAACTTGAATATCAAGTTTAGTCGTGTAACCGATACTCTTGTAAACATCAGATGCAATTTTTTTGTAGTTTACCTTTGCTTTGGTAGTAACCTCTCCTCCAAGTACCAAATGACCATGGCTTCCAAACGTCTCAACAGCAACTCGACTTTTCGGATCCTGCGCTAAACATGCATCAAGGATTGCATCTGAAATCTGATCGCAGACCTTGTCTGGATGACCAGATGTTACACTTTCAACTGTGTATGTATCTCTTAAATTCTTACTCATCCTGTAGTGAAAAATGGTGTCGTTTGCTATAAAGCAAACTTATTCATTTTTAAATTAATCTTATAATTGTAAACTTTCTAATTTTATATGTATCCTGTGGAGAAAATAGCAACACCATTTTCTACTACAGGATCCTATAAAACAAAATCCTTCTCCAAGAGAGAAAGATTGGTCGACTTATCTTTCCCTTTCGGGATTGGGTTGAGCACCTTCTCCTTTGAGGGTTGCTGGATGGGTCAGGCGAGCCAATTACTCTAACCATCCTCTTGATAACTTTTAAATTGTCACTTGATTGTATTACACGAAATAAAAAAATCAAGCCAGTCTCGTTGTGAGCTGGCTTGTGGGTAAAGTGAGGAACCGACGATCGGACGTTGCTTCAGACATAGCAACAACCCTCGAAAAACCGACCGTCGGTTCCCGTCGACCGTACAGAACTAGCGTTTGCCCAAGTCGGGGGCTCGTCATCGAGACGAATGACGCTAGCCGAACACTGTAGGTCAAGACTTACAAAGTTCGTACTGGCAACCGGTGTACACACCGCCTTCATCAGATGCAACTCGGAGAAGGTTGGCCGGTTGCCAGTACAGGTCTAGCCCGCGTGGACTCCTACGATTCGGTAAGTGGGTGTGAAGTCCCACGAACGTCGGCGAGAGACATGTTTCCCTCGTAGGAGGTAAGGCGAACCTAACCTTAAATCGAGGCCAGCGGTCCCGAACAGATACCAGGCGAAAGCCTAGTTGAACTCAGGAGTATGGACCGCTGGCCAAAAGCTCTGTGTAAATAGTAGCTCCGCAATGTATAACATGTCAAATCCAGTGCAATTTTATTATTAAAATTGTAGAATCATCTATAACTATGAATTCAGAAATAAAGAAAGGTGTCGATTATACCGGAGTAACAACTGTCTTTTATTGCCACGACGGAAAAGGTAATGTTGTTATGCAAAAACGTGGTCCAAAGTGCCGGGACGAACAAGGAAAATGGGACATAGGTGGCGGAGGACTCGAGTTTGGTGCACAAGTAGAAGAAAATTTAAAAAATGAAATTAAAGAAGAATACTGTACCGATGTTTTGGATTTTGAATTTCTAGGATACAGAGATGTTCACAGAGAAAATAACGGGATAAAAACTCACTGGATTTCATTAGATTTCAAAGTTTTAGTGGATAGAAAAAAAGTAAAAAATGGTGAGCCTGAAAAGTTCGAAGAAGTAAAATGGTTTCCTTCAAATTCCCTACCAACGCCCCTACATTCCCAACTTCCAATCTTTCTAGATAAATATAAAGAGAAATTACAAAAATGATTCAATCAAAGAGAAAAGTCGCGATTTTTGATATAGACGGCACAATCTTTCGTTCTAGCTTGTTCATTGAACTTGTTGAGGAACTTGTAAAACAAAACATTTTTCCAAATAGCTGTAGGAAAATGTACATTGATGATTACAACGCTTGGGTTAACCGCAAAGGAACCTACGAAAAATACATAAGCTCAGTCATTAAAGCCTTTACAGCTCATTTAAAAGGAACTGACTACAAGGAATTTGAAAGAATTGGCAATGAAGTGGCGACTTATCACAAAGACAAAGTATACAGATACACAAGGGATTTAGTTAAAATTTTAAAGAAAAAAGGTTATTTCCTGCTAGCCATTTCGCAATCACCAAAAGGAATGTTAGACGCTTTTTGTAAAAGATTAGGTTTTAATAAAATATATGGAAGATTTTACGAGCTCGGCCCGTCAGACAAATTTACGGGCGAAGTGGTAGATCTTCACTTAATCGCAAACAAAGCAAATATAGTACGTCGAGCGGTTTCGAAGGAAAACCTTACACTTAAGGGTTCTATTGGTGTTGGTGATACCGAAGGAGATATTCCGATGCTAGAGCTTGTGGAAAATCCGATCTGTTTTAACCCAAACGCTCAACTATATAGAATTGCTAAACTAAACAAATGGAAAATCATCGTAGAACGTAAAGACGTGATCTACGAAATACAGTAATTATCTTTTACCTGCCTTCCACTCTTCAATTTTTGCCCTGTGGCCTGAAAGTAAAATTTTCGGAACTCGGAGTTTTTTACCTTTATATTTAAAAATTTCTGGTCGAGTATAAACATCTGGACTTGAAACTCTCGATTCTTCTAAGGAATTAAAATCACCTAACACTCCTTCAACCTGTCGAGAAATAACATCAATCATAAGCATTGCTGGTAACTCCCCACCAGTCAAAACAAAAGGACCGACGGAAATTTCTTCCACCTTAAATGCCTTTTTTACACGAGCATCAATTCCCTCATAGCGACCGCAAATGATAATTATGTCCTTATATTTCTTAACCGTTTTTTTAGCATACTCGTTTGTAAATTGCTCACCAGAGGGACTAAGCCAAATGATTTTAGTTGAAAGTTTGTAGTTCTTAGTTTTAAGTTTTTTTCTAACACTTTTCAAAGACTCTTCTATCGCCTTTATTACTGGCTCGGCCTGTATAACCATTCCAGGTCCACCGCCGTACGGCTTTCTATCTATACGGTCATGCTTATTATCTGCAAAATCGCGTGGATTGTAGAATTTTACCTTTATTTTCTTATCCTCAATCGCGCGCTTCAAAATCGACTCGCCTAAATACGAATCAAATGCGCCCGGAAATAATGTGATTACATGAAAATTCATTTTGTTTGTCACTGCAAGATATAACAAATATTTAGATTTGTCAAAACAATTTTTTTAAAATTTTGACACAACCCATAAATCAAGGTAAATTCTAGTCCAGACCACAACACGGATAACTATGCTAATTATCAGTTTTACCGCGGTTGCACTAACCTGCGTGATGTTCTTTCTTATCAAAGCAATCGAGAACAATCGTGTTCCGAGCCTTACAGCTCTCAATGATGAGGCGGATAAGGTGGCGCTCGCAATATTGAGCGCATACAGACTCGAGGAAAATCAGACATGGACGCCAGACGGCATGATGGTTCGATTCAGAACGGAGGTTCCAAACCCATTTGTTCCAAGTCGAAAAATTATTGCCAAGGTGGCGGTATCAATGCACCTGACAACTGTCTTCTTTCACTTTTTCACTCGCCCTTCGAGACAAGAGTCATTGTGGCTAGCGATGATTGCTTCGTCACTATCACAAAAGGGAGCATCTGTGGCTTGGCCGAAGTACGAAAGAAATCAGCCCTCACTCGCCTTTCTCAAAATAATGGAATACGAGCCATTGAAATAGATCGATGGCTTTTTTATTTACAAAAAGAAAACCGGCGGGCGCTAGCGCCCGCCGGTTTTCTTTTTATAGTTAGATCTTAAGATCTTCCATTGCTTCATCAACAGTCTTTGTTGTCTTCATCTCTCGTGGAGCAGCACCTTCTGGTTCGTTGATCTTTAGGTTAACTCGAGCATTGTTTTTCATTCCAACAACTCGTAGCAAAGTTCTGATTGCCTTTGCTGTATTACCCATTCGACCAATAATCTTTCCCATATCCGCAGGATTAAGAGAAAGAGTTAGAAGTACGCCCATCTCATCGACAGTTCGAACGACTTTTACATCGTTTGGATTGTCTACAAGAGCTTTTACAACATACTCAAGAAAAGTAACATCACCTTCTTGTTTCATATCAGTAAAAAATGATTTGTAATTTTCAATATCGTGCAGCAGTTTCGACCGATTGTGCGGTTAATTATTTCATTCCGCTTCGTTACTTACTGCTCAAAATATTATAGCAAAAAACCACCACTGTAGTCAAAAACACTGTTAATAACAATTTACTTAGATTTATAGAAAATCTTATTACCGAAACGCATATCTATGTAATCGATTTTTTGAAAAGCTTGAGGTCCACCGAACTCTTTACTTTCGATAATTGTTTTTAGGTTATCAATCGCTTTTATCAAATCCGTATCTCTAGAAAACAATACTCGCTGGCCTTTTTCAAATAGTCCTTCAAAATCAACCGGTGTCTTTTCTGAAATACGTGACAACTGCATACCATTGTCGCTAAGTGCTTTTACAAATACCGCTAATTTGCTGAAAAAGATTTCCGAAAAATAATTTTTTCCAACAGGATTATCTATATTATCTTTAGGATAGAACTTTATAAAACTACTTGTGGTTGTCGATACTTCGGAATATTTAGCGAAATTAAACCCAGACGAATCTAAAGCATAACAGGATTCAGACTTTTCTTGTTTTCCTGAAACTTCTAAGTCATTTTGACAGAAAAGATACTCAACCTTACGTTCATTTATCAAAATCGAAATTTCGTGAAAACTCTTGAATTTAATATCCAAGTCTTTTATAACTGGATAGGTATTTATAATTCGGTCAGCAATTTCCTTTTTGGGATAAAAAAATATTCCAGACTTAGGAAAAGTAAAAAAATAATCTCCTGTTAAAAAACCCGAAGCTAAACCCTGAATTTCTGTCTGTGACAAAGTAACATTGCCACTAACCTCAACATTATCTATCAAAAAAGTCTTTAAATGTGACACATAAAAAAGAAGCCACCAAATAAGGCCTACTGAAACCAGAGTGATCAGCAGTTTGCCAACCAAAATCTTTCTCCGCTTTGCAACAAGCCTCGCGGATTTTAAATTATGGGTTCTACTACCTAACATCAATTTATACTATCTATCCTTTGAAATTACAGACTTACCAAAATACTTCTGCAAAACTTCTGGAATTTTTACAGACCCGTCTGCTTGCTGATTATTTTCTACAAGGGAGACCAGAACTCGAGGTGTAGGGATTGCTGTGGAATTTAAAGAGTGTGCGTACTTCAATTTTCCTTCTGAATCCTTGTAGCGAATATTAAATCGTCGACACTGAAAGTCGTGGAAATAAGAAGCTGATGAAATTTCGCGATATTTATTTTCCTGTGGAACCCAAAGCTCGATATCATATTTCTTAACTTGCCCTAGACCAAGATCACCTCCGCAGTTTGCTACTGTATGATATGGAATTCCAAGTGATTCAATAAACTCTTCAGTGTTGCGATTGAGTTCTTCGTGAAATTTTACAGATGTCTCGTGACTGGCCTCACATAAAATCACTTGTTCAAGCTTGTAAAATTCATGAACACGAATTAGACCCTTAATATCTTTACTATGGCTTCCTGCCTCTCTTCTAAAGCATGGTGAAAAGCCCAAATACTTGATTGGTAAATTTGAAAAATCCAAAACCTCATCTGAGTGGAAACCCATAACAGGAACTTCCGCTGTACCCGCGAGCGCATCACCGTCTTGTGTCATATAAAAATCTTCTACATCTCCAGGTAAATGCCCCGTACCATAAAGATTACTTTTTCTTACTATCACCGGTGGAATTATCGGAGTGAAGCCTCTTTTACCAAAAAACTCCATCGCATAATTCCAAATTGCAAAAGAGAGCAATGCTCCCGGACCGGTCAAAAAATAACCTCTAAAACCGTGAACCTTGGCTCCGCGCTCAAAATCCACCATTCCAAGATTGGTCATCAATTCCAAATGGTCTTTTGGCGTGAAATCAAATTTTGTTTTATCTCCCCAAACTTTCACCTCTTGATTATCGGCGTCACTTTCTCCTTCTGGTACGGACATGTCTGGAACGTTTGGCACCTTAAGCATTAAAGCCTGCCAATCCTTTAGAACTGTCTTTAACTCCTCTTCATCCTTTTGAAAAGCTTCCTTGATTACTTTCATCTCAGCAATCATTTTCACTCTCTCCTCCAAATTAGTAGCGCCGGAAATTTTATTATTGAAAGAATTCTGTTCAGCTTTCTTCTGTTCTGTGGAAACCATGAGTTCACGCCTTCTATTGTCTAGGGTTAAGAGCGCATCGATATCTACATCGACACGTTTCTTTTTTGCACCCATTTTTACAACCTCCTTATTCTCTCTTATGAATTTTATATCTAACATGGTGAAATGGATTACTATTTAAGTATAAGTATATATTATCGTAAAAAATAAAGTTTGTCCTCGTCAAAGTAAAAAGCGGTGAAATTCACCGCCTTGTGGCTAACACGGAGGACAATCAGTAGTATCTGAAAAAATCCTATCGGAGACTTCTTGTCCAAATACGTCACGACCAGCATCACGGAGCGCTCGTGCAAGAGCATCCATGCTTCCAGTACCCTGACCACACCAACCCTTGCACCTCCATATATAGAGTCGGTCTGCCAGAATGCCGGCAAAAATCTTCTTTGCTTGATCGGCACGTCCCGCATCAACAAACCTACGTAAGTAATCACGTAGTTGCCCCATTTCTAATTTGTACCAAAAATCTGGTTCCTTCTGGACGGTGTTTCCACCGACCAGGTGAAAATCGTTGATGTCCATAAGGTGTATTAACTGAAACAATGTTATAAAATATTATCAACAAATGCAAAACATTCGTGAAATAAATAAACAGCAATTTCCAAAACGTCTCTTGGAAATTCCAGACTGCCCAAAGAAACTTTTCATAAAAGGTGAATTTCCACCGGAAGAACACAAATTTCTCGCGGTTGTAGGTTCGCGCAAATATTCTGATTATGGAAAATTTGCTACTGAAAAAATTATTGAAGGTCTCAAGGGATACCCGATTGTGATTATTTCTGGTCTCGCTCTTGGAATCGATTCCATTGCGCACCGAGCCGCGCTATCAGCAGGACTTAAAACCATCGCTGTACCAGGATCCGGACTTGATCCAAAAGTTCTCTATCCCGCGTCTCACCAACAACTAGCAGAGAAAATTATTTCTTCACACGGCGCATTGATTTCAGAATTCGAGCCAATGTTTAAGGCTACACCTTACAGTTTCCCTCAGCGAAATCGAATCATGGCAGGACTTTCCGATGCGGTTCTTGTAATAGAGGCCGAATTAAAATCTGGAACACTCATCACTTCAAAATACGCCACAGAATACAACAGAGACGTTTACACAATTCCTGGATCAATTTTTTCACCCACATCAGCCGGACCACACATGTTACTTAGGCTTGGCGCAACACCTATTACAAAAAGTGAAGATGTTTTAGATGCCCTTGGACAAAAAATTGACGCGCAAGAAAATTTTGAAAGAAACTACGACGATTGTTCGCATATAGAAATGAAAATTCTTGCTCAACTAAATAATCCAAGAACCAAAGATGAACTGGCAGAAATGCTTGAAATAAATATTAACGAACTAAATTCAATGCTCACACTTTTAGAAATCAAAGGACTAATTGGCGAGCGTTTAGGAAAACTTGAGCTAACTTGACAAAATACAAATGTTGTGTAATATGACATTAGGAAACATTTATGAATGATCTGCTCGGGCCTGGAGACATGCCCACAAAACTGCTTCCGGGGGATACCTACTATCTACCCTGGTCAAGTGAGAGTCGAGGAAACGGGACGTTCCTTGTCATGAGGGGTGGTGAATTCCTCAGATTCCGTCCTTCTGCCAATTCATCCGTCCCGATTTTGGATGAAATCTCAGCGACCGCTCTCGGAAACCTGATCGCCGTGGTTTGCGGTCTCGAGGTCGAACTCAGACGTGAGCCAAATCTTTTGACTTTCAATGTGATCAGCTGCAAAACTGTACAGTAAACACTGGGCAGTTTTTTTTATAATTTCGAAAAAATTCTTCTCAACAGTTTGCGTGTTTTTTGTTTTTTGTGTAATACTTACCTACAACATGAAACTTTTAATTGTCGAGTCACCGGCAAAAGCAAAAACTATTTCAAAATATTTAGACGGAAAATATACCGTCAAAGCTTCGGTTGGTCACGTCCGTGATCTTCCAAAGAGCAACAAAAAAGCCATCGACATCGAAGGTGGTTTTATTCCCCATTACGAAATTTCAAAAGGTAAAGAAAAAGTGGTTGCGGAAATTGAAGCATTAGCAAAAAAGGCTGACGAAATTTTACTCGCGACCGACCCCGATCGAGAAGGTGAAGCGATCGCTTGGCACATTAGCAATATTATTAAAGCCGAGCACCTAAAAAATAAACCCGACATTAAGAGAGTGACCTACCACGAAATTACCAAGGAGGCCATTGAAGAGGCGCTCCTACACCCGAGGAAAATTGATCAGAATTTGCGACAAGCACAGGAAGCTAGACGAGTACTAGATAGACTAGTTGGCTATGACCTTTCTGGCCTAATCTGGAAAAAAGTTCGCTACGGACTCTCTGCCGGACGTGTTCAATCTCCTGCCCTACGCATATTAGTAGAGCGAGAGCGAGAGATTCGCGCTTTCATACCAGAAAAATTCTGGGTTATCACCGCTCTCGTAGAAAGTAAAAGTGGCGGTCAATTTACTCTTATCTGCGTTGAAGAACCGCGTGATCAAAAACTGGTTGAGAAAATTTTAACAATCGGAAAAAAGGAAGATTGGATTGTAAAAGACATTTCAGAAACAGAAGCAAAAAGATCACCGAAAGCACCCTTCATCACTTCCACCCTGCAACAAGCCGCCAGTTCAAGACTTGGTTTTGCTCCGTCACGTACCATGGGAATCGCTCAGAAACTATATGAAGCGGGACTCATTACCTACATGAGAACAGACAGCACAACTCTAAGTGCGACTGCAACCTCACAAATTTCAAGCGTTGTGGAGAAAAAATTTGGCGCCGGACTTTTTGAAGCTCGTGTATACAGTAAGAAAAGTAAAAACGCACAGGAAGCTCACGAGGCAATTCGTCCTACTGACATATCCAAAGAATATGCGGGCGCAAGCGACGAAGCCAAAAAACTTTACAATCTTATCTGGCAAAGAACTGTTTCTAGCCAAATGGTTGATGCCAAAATTTTGCGAAGCAAAATTCTGGTGCAAGTTGGATCTGGCGAAATTCCTAATTTTGCAATTAACGGCACCCGTGTACTATCTCAAGGTTGGCTTTTGGCTGACCCAGACGCTCGTGGCGAGGACGTAGAACTACCAAAAGTTTCAGTAAATGAAAAGCTAAATTTGATTGAAATTAAAGACGAAGAAAAGGCTACAGAACCACCACCTAGATACAGCGAAGCTGGATTGGTAAAGGAACTAGAAAAAAGAGGTATCGGACGACCATCTACCTATGCGTCAATTATTAAGACCATCGAAGATCGTGGATACGTCACAAAGGAGAACAAAGCCCTAAAACCTACCGACACCGGTGAAGTAGTCAGCGGTTTCCTTGAAGAAAATTTCGCAAATTACATAAGCGACAACTTCACCGCTGAGATGGAAGACAAGCTCGACGATATCGCGCTCGGTTCACGCGAGTACGCAAAGACTCTCGAAGAATTTTATAAACCATTCCACAAAGAGGTTAAGTCCAAAGAAAAACTAGAAAAAGCGACCAACCTAGGTGAAGGTCCAAAAGAATTCCCTTGCCCAGTTTGCGGAAGTGAAATGATTATAAAGCTCGGCAAAAGTGGAAGATTTTTAAGTTGTGCGAAATTCCCAGATTGTGTCGGAGCCAGAACCATTGACGGCAAAGAACTTGAGGGACCTAAAGAAACCGGTGAAGCCTGCCCAGAATGTAAAACCGGAAAACTGATAGAACGAGATGGAAAATTCGGGAGGTTTATCGCCTGCAACAATTACCCAAAGTGTAAATTCATTAAAAAAGATGCGGAGTTGGAAAAGAAAAACTCAACCGGAGTCACTTGCCCCGTGTGTAAAGATGGAATGATGACCGAGAGACGCGGAAGATTTGGATTATTTTACAGCTGTTCAAATTACCCTAAATGTAAAAACGCAATAAAGGCAAAACCAACTGGAAATCTTTGCCCAATGTGCGGAGCCTTAATGATGGAAGGCACCAAAACTATCCCCGAAAGATGTAGTGACAAAAACTGTCCCAACCATCGCCCTGATAAACTTCAAAAGTAATTTAGAAGTGTGCAATCTTCATTGCACACTCAGCTAGTTTTGGTGAGACGGAGCGATGTTTTGTCAGCAGACAAAACCGCGAGTCGTGGTCAGAAGTAATTTTGTTCGACGAAACAAAATTAACTTGTTACCGAAAACTATCCCTGAATAAAGTGCAGATAAATTTAATTCTATGTAAATAACCGGCCGTGACTTCGCCTCGGCCGGTTATTTACATAATAAAAAGGCGCCTGAAAATTCAGGCGCCTGGAAGAACCGCTGACAAATCGAGTGGTTTCGGGCAGCCTCTCGTAGCCCAATTCCTAAGTTCGCTAATGAGAAAGCTCCTATCATTGCCTACGACCATGTAGACAAATTCTGGGTCTTGATCTGGTGCATAGGGCAAAGCGACAAATCTCCCGTCGCGAGAAATGACGTGAAAGGTCATCTGTATAGAACCGGCATTCATAAAAGATCAATTATGTTTTCTTCCACCACATTGAGTTGGTAAAACAAAAGTGGCCCTCAAGGGCCACTTTTTGACATTTATTTTCTGTTGGAGTTTAGAAATGAATGGCAAAAAGTAGACCTCGAGGTGAGTTCTTAGTCTTCTTGCTTGTCTTTGTAATCATTCCTGACATATTTAGAGTTTACCAATATCAAAAATAATTGCAACCATCTCCACTCCCAACTGCAACACTGAGTGTTCCAGTCGGGGGAAAGTTGCCCCTTGCTCCACAAAGGAGTAGCATAAACTTATGTGGAGCGTAAAAGACATCACAAGCTTAATGAGCAACCCAACGGCGGAAGATATTGCCTTGATCACAAAGGCCTACAATTTTGCTGAAAAAGCTCACATAAATCAACGCCGATTCTCAGGAGAGCCGTACTTTTTGCATCTATTTGAAACAGCTAAAACTTTAGCCGAATTGGGCATGGGCGCGGTCACAATTTCAGCAGGGCTACTTCACGACTCCATCGAAGATGTTGAAGTGACACCTGAGGAAATCGAAAAAGAGTTTGGTGCTGAAATGAGATTTTTAGTTGAGGGAGTGACAAAGCTCGGAAAACTTCATTACACTGGATCAGAAAGATACATTGAAAGTTTGAGAAAACTCTTTGTCGCCATGTCTAAAGATGTCAGAGTGCTCATCATAAAACTTGCCGACAGATTACAAAATGTGAAAACTCTTGAGGTTTTGGCGAAAGAAAAGCGCGACAGAATCGCACTCGAAACACTTGAAATTTATGCCCCGCTCGCCTACAGGCTAGGAATTAAAAAAATAAATCGAGAGCTTGAAGACTATGCATTTCCTCATGTCTACCCTGAAGAATATGAAAAGGTAAAAAAACTACTTAAAAGTAAAAGTGCGGAAAAACTGCAAAACTTAGAAAAGTTCCATAAGTCGTTAAGAAAAGAACTGGCTAAGGAAGGGATAGTCAACATCAAAACCAGTTACAGATTGAAAGGTCTGTATAGTTTATACCGAAAACTAATCAGGAAGGATTGGGACATAGACAACATTCACGACATTTCTGCGCTGAGAGTAATAGTGGCCACAGTTTCCGATTGTTACAGAGTACTCGGCGTCATACATAGCACGTGGAAACCATTGCCAGGAAAAATTAAGGACTACATCGCTCTTCCGAAAATAGATAATTACCGAGGAATACACACTACTATATTTACAGGAGATGGAAGTATTATTGAAATTCAAATTCGAACTGAAGAAATGCATCGAAAAACAGAATACGGTATGCATTTTGAGTACAAAGAAAATACCAATACCAAAAAACCAAGCATATCAACAATAGAGTGGGTTAAAAGATTTTTCCCTGCGTTTGTTTTAGGTAATAAGGAAATCAAAAAAAATGATAACGGTGAAAATCAGGCAACGCCATCATGGATAAAAAGTCTTGGCGACTACAACAAACAGGTTTCAAAAACAGAAGGCCTAGTTGATGACCTAAAAAATGATTTCTTCAACGACAGAGTCTTTACCTTTACCCCTAAAGGTGACGTCATTGACCTACCTAAGGATTCGAGCCCAATAGATTTTGCGTATTCAATTCACTCAGACATCGGCGACCACACCTCGGGCGCAAAGGTCAACGGTAAGCTGGTCTCTCTCGACACACCACTTAAATACGGTGACATAGTAGAAATAATCACAAAGCAAAGCGCACATCCGATTTCCAAATGGCTTGAGTTCACAAAAACCACCTTTGCTAAGAAAAATATTAGAGAATATCTTTCAAAAGAAAATAAAATTTAAACCCGAGAATCACTCGGGTTTAAATTTAAATACTGAAGTTTTTTAGTGAGTAGAGCTCTTCATCATTTTCCTCTTCCTCTTTTTCAACCTTACTTCGGTCATCTATAGGAGCACCTGTGTCTGTGACTAATGTGCTATCTAAAGGACTCGATAACTTACCTTTTACCTGACTAACATTCATCATATCTATGAGGACATTTAGGTCGTCGTTTGAAAAGAAATCGATTGTAATCTTTCCACCAACCTGTTTTCGCTCTACTCGTACTCTGGTGCCGAGTGATTCTTTCAGTTTTGCCTCAAGAGCTAGGAGTTCCGGATCAACAGCGTCATCATGCTTTCTCACTTTCTCAACAGCGATTTTTCTTGCAATCTGTTCAGCTTCACGCACTGTCACTTTCTTAAATATAATCTCCTTAAACAGTGTCATTTGCTCTTCAGGGCGATCTTCAAGCATCAAAAGTGGTCTTGTGTGACCTTCTGAAATTTTTCCCTCAGACAATGCGTTTAGCATTTCTTCAGGTAAAGACAAAATTCGCAAAGTGTTTGAAACATAAACACGACTCTTACCCATTTTTGCGCCGATTTCTCCATGCTTAAATTTAAATTCATCCACCAATCTTTGAAAAGCACGAGCTCTATCTACCGGATTTAGATCCTCTCTTTGCAAATTTTCAATTATCGCCAATTCAAGTTTTTCCCTGTCGCTTTGCTCGTTTGAACGAATTATTACAGGAACCTGCTCAAGACCCGCAAGCTTTGAAGCTCGGAGTCTTCTCTCCCCTGAAATGAGCTCATATTGAACCACAAGACCACCGTCTTCTTTCATTTTTTCCTGACGAGTGACAACCAGCGGTTGTAAAACACCGTACATTTTGATCGAATCAGCCAAATCTTTTAGTTTCGATTCCTCAAATTCATGCCTTGGTTGATATGGGTTTGGATGGATTTTTTCTACCTCAATCCAAAATATGGAATCGCTATAAAATTGTGATGACATAATAAAATTTGCTTAGTAAATCAAAAGTAATAAAGTCAAAACTATAGACACATGTTAACACACAAAGACTGCTGGCAAAATTGATTTTTGTGAATAATTTTATTAGACTGTCTGTACATGCCGGGATGGCGGAATTGGTAGACGCAATAGACTCAAAATCTATCGATCGCAAGGTCATGAGAGTTCGAGTCTCTCTCCCGGCACAGAGCAAAGCGAATAGTGACGGGAAGTCGCAAACGGTTTTGCGACGCGGGAGACTCGAAGCCTGTTTGAGCACACTTTCGAGTTTCTTAACGATGGAAGTGTCCAAACAGGATACTGAACCTGTAAGGTTCGAGTCTCTCTCCCGGCACAAGTGAGTCTCAAAATGAAGTGTTGAATCTCTTTACAAGATCTCAATGACACAGAAACCTAAAATAATAGTAATCCTCGGCCCTACCGCCACAGGAAAAAGCGACTTAGCGGTTCACCTCGCAAAGAAATTCAAAGGCGAGGTTATTTCTGCTGACTCTAGACAAGTGTACCGAGGGCTCAACATAGGTACTGGAAAAATTACCGCTGATGAAATGCAAGGAGTCCCTCACCATCTTTTAGACATAACTGAGCCACAGGAAAGATTTACTGTGGTTAAATTTCAGGAACTCGCCCGGGAAAAAATTTCAGAAATTTTTTCCCGGGGCCACATCCCCATAATTTGCGGTGGAACGGGTTTCTATATCGAATCCCTACTTACAGGTTCCGTCCTTCCCGAAGTTAAGCCTGACGAGGAACTAAGAAATGAACTGGCCAAAAAGACACCCGGAGAATTATTCAACATGCTCCAAAAATTGGATCCTGTCCGCGCCAAAAATATTGACCCTAAAAACTCCAGAAGACTCATTCGCTCAATTGAACTGGCTCAAGCTCTAGGCTCGGTCCCTAAAATCCAGTCGATTTCTCCAGATTATTCTTATCTAAAAATTGGCCTAAATCTTCCACCTGAGGAACTTAAAAACAAGATTAAGTTACGACTGAATAAAAGACTGAAAATGGGAATGATTGACGAAGCAAAAAACCTGCACGAAAAAGGATTGAGTTTCGAAAGAATGATCGAACTCGGTCTTGAATATAAATACCTAGCACTCTTTCTCAAAGGCGAAATATCAGAACAAGAAATGAAAACTGTGCTTGAACATGAAATCTGGCACTACGCCAAAAGACAAATGACATGGTTCAAACGTGACAAAGAGATTAAGTGGTTTTATCCAGATCATAATCAAGAAATTGACCAATGTGTCAGGGAGTTTTTAAGATACTAAAATTATGCTAGTATTTGCTAGTTACTAAATGGGCCTGTAGTTTCAATGGTAAAACATCGGTCTCCAAAACCGAGGTTCCGCGTTCGAGTCGCGGCGGGCCCGCAGTGAGTCTTCGAACAAGGGAACGAAAAAACAAAAAAACACCTCATAAATGAGGTGTTTTTTTTGTTTAAAATTATTTCTTAGTCTCCTTGTGTGGCTGATGCTTTTTGCACCATTTGCACCACTTTTTTAGCTCGATTTTGCGCTCAACAAGCTTACGGTTCTTTTCAGACCAGTAATTGGTTCGTTTGCACTTAGAGCAATTTAGTTTTATTAGTCGTTCTTGTGACATAGATAGTTTTTAGTTGGTATATTCCCTTCTTAGCTGTACGGGAAAAGATTAGCAGGAAAAGCAAAAAAAGGCAATGGGGTCAAAATTTAGGGTCTTTTTTCGGTCAAAATAGGAAATTTGCATAGAAAAACCGCGTTTCGAACAAGTTCGAAACGCGGGTGATTGATCTGCCGAAGCTGATCAGTAAACGACGGGCTCCACGACGCCCTTGCCATCACCGGGATCTTTTCGATCGGAATCCGGAAACGTCCCGTCTGGCCATCCGAAGATGAAGTAGTATTGACCTTCACCGATGGATCCGGTCAACAGATTGCCCTTCTCGAAGTTAATCGGGTCAGACCAGGCGAGCTGATCGGCACCGACCTTCCTAAACTGAACGTTGGTAGCCAAGGCTACCACATTGCCGTTCTCGTCCACCATGGATGCGGCAATCTCGATCGGCCGTTGGTGAATGTCATCCGAACGCTCGATCACAACATGCAGAAGGGGGGATTTCTCCCAACGGTGAACGGTTACCGCCATTTTCAAATGTGCCCCCGGAGCCATGCCCAGGTCCGTAAATGACCTCATTCCATACACCCCGCCATTGAAAGCGAGACTGTGTGTTGTAACCTCGCTTGGAGCACCAGTGCCGATGTCGTATGATTTTTCAACAGCACCGGCCTTCTCGTAGCGGATCAAAATGACCTGACCATGTGCCGGCAGCTTGTTCAAGTCAAAGTTGAAGCTGCAGCCGCGATCGTCGCAGTTGCGATTGACCCAGTAGTCCTCGCCAGCCCAACCACCGTCGGACTTCTTGGGAACGATGTGAATGGCATCAACCTTCGGAATCTTGAGGCCGGGAAGTTTTTCCGATAGGAACAACTGGACACCATCGGCATCCATGGGGATATACCATGAAGGTCCCTTCTCTCCCAAAACCGGTTGGTATCCACGTGCTCCGGCGAAGATCACTTGGCCGTCGCTATTCTGCAGGTTGGCCTGAAGGACCACGTAGTTGTCCTTCGGATTCGCAATCCGGAAGGACAGGGGCTGGGCGAGTAGCCGCCGAAGGATCGCCCCACCACCATCATTGCCGACTGCCGTGGCGAAGCTCTTACCCGAAACGGGCTCGAGTACCGCCGGTCCGTACACGGAGCTGTAACCCCGGGTCACAGTGTCGTTGTAATAGCTGATGATGGCGGCGTCGGTCAACGGGAAGTTTTCCGGAAAGTCGTCGGCTCCTGCTTGGAGCGACGGCCGCCCGACGCGATCGGTGTCGACCTGCGATGACACAGGCGATTCGCCGAAGGCAGAGAGACTGAGGAGCAAATAAACTGCGCTGAGGAATTGTTTGATCGTTTTCATGATTTGCTGAATTTTGCTGGTTGACCGACTACTTGCTACCGTTTGTGCTGACCGACGATGATGTTGCGAACGTGAACTTCGGACTGAAGGTGATTTCCACCACATTGGTGGCCGTCTCCTGAACCTGCGCAACAGGCGCGGGTTCTTCCGAGGCTTGGTTTTGGGTTGTGGTCGCGGGTTCGGGCTGGATTGCAGCCGATTCCGTGACCTGGTTGTGGTTGCGGGTGAGATACTTGTGGATCGCCAAGGTCGCAGTAATAGCGACGGCGACACACAAGCCGATTAGGAAGAAGTTTCTCTTCATCTGTTTAACCGTTATTGACAATGACCGAAAAGCCAAATCGCACTCGCGAATAGGCCTTATACTTACCGCGCAGAATAATATACTAAATTTGACGAAGTGTCAAATATAAATCATTATTAAAATGAGATTATTTGAGGCCGTGTTCCTGAACAAAACGTTGAAATAGAGACCCTTTTTCCTCAAAATTCTTCCAAATGCTATAGCTTGGCGATGCCGTAGAAAGTAAGCAGATTTCACCATTTGGTGTGTTTTCATAGGCAAAATCTACCGCCTCTTTCATATCTCTTGTTTCTATCACTCTTGGCATCTGTTTTCCAAGTTTTCCAGCCTCGTCCTTTAAGCACTTAAAAATTCGGGCTCCGCTGTCAGGAAAAATTACCACGTTTTTTATCCCTTTTTCAAAAATTTTCTTAGCTAGCGCTCCAAAGTCATACCCCCTATCGGTACCTCCCAAAAAGATTGTTCCAGTATTCCCCACCGCATCGATTCCTGCAATTGTCGATTCTGGAGTAGTTGAAATAGCGTCATCATAAAAAGTTATGCCAGAAAATGTTCCGACCTTTTCCAGTCGGTGTGGTAGAGATTTAAAATTTACGATAGCTTCTTCTGCAGACTTATCATCAACATCAAAAATTCGAGAAACGGTAATTGCAATTTTTACATTGTCTACGTTATGTTCGCCTAAAAGCGGAATTTTACTCCTATCAAACGGCAATGACTCTATCATGGGTACTGCCCTCGCCTTGGTTTGTTTTGACAATTCAAGAATCTTTTCAAAATGCGGATTGAATACAAAAAAATCATTTTCAGTCGCACGAGAGAGAATGTTTGCTTTTGCTGACCAATAGGCATCTATACCTTCATGATAGTCGAGGTGATCTGGAAAGAAATTTATAAAAACTGAAACATATGGAGAATATTTTAAATCCTCCAATTGATAGCTAGACAACTCGCAAACATAAATTCTTTCCTCAGGCTCGTTTTCAATCAGCTTCAAAAGCATCGGCTCGCCGATGTTTCCAACCAGCACGACATCTTTACCAGAGGCCTTCAAAATTTCATAAATTAGTGAAGTGGTAGTACTTTTCCCTTTTGTGCCCGTCACTCCAATAATCTTACGCTTGGTGTTAGCAAAAAAAATGTTAGTTGCAGTTGTGTAATCTTGCGTAACTAATCTTTTTGGAATTCCGGCTGTTTTGATGATCAGATCATAGTCTTTCTGCTTTTCTAAATAGTCTGGGCTGTCTTTCTGATCCAAAATGCCGACCTCTTTGTCGGGATAGAAATGTTTCAAAAAACTCAGAGTGGCCTTACCCTCCACACCAAAGCCTAAAATGGCAATTTTTTTATCTTTTAATTCCTCAATTTTCATAAACAATCTCGAATTTATTTGGTAACACAACGCCTTGGTTTTTAGAAAGTAAATTTTCTGAAGTTTTTTCTATTTGATCGAAATCAGCTGAAAATCTCTCCGTAAACATTTTCATAATTGGGCTTTGCGAGTATTCACCATTCTTGTGTGCCATAAGCATTGCCAACTTAACCTCCTCAGGTGTCCCGACGCAATCAAAAGGCTTTACGTTTTTAACCCCGAGCAACTCCTCGAATGTCTGAGTTAGATTTTCATTTTCGTACAAATCCCTGCCGAATATCATTAGCATTTTTTCTTTAGGCAAAAATGCCGAAAGTATCGAGAACACAAACGCGCATTTTGCACACTCCCCGCACCAGTTTCCCTCATGGGTTTTCCCAGCAATTTTAAAATTTCTGTTACAACTTGAAAAATTTTTGAAATATTCTTCGTGTTTCGAAAACAATTCCGCCACCTTTATTTCATGCAGAGGTCGCAGAAGCGATACATATGATAGTGAAAGCGAAATATGCTTTTCAATGTAATCTCGCAAAAGTAATTCAAACTCAAGCGACTTACTCCATTGATGGTTTATAGTCTGGCCTAAATATTCAACATTTCCGTAATTCGCACTTTCCTCACACGAAGTAATTACGTCGTCGTATCCATACAAAAGTGCTGTCAAAATCGCCACAGCAGAGTAGACAAATGTTACAGGAACGTGGCCATTGTAAACATCCTTCCTTTCGTTTAGCTTAAGCAGTAGAGGATCAATCTCCCTTTTTACTATCAATAATTTTTGGCCACAAACTTCCGAGGCACGCTTCTGAATTTCATATTCGTTTAGTGAAAATAAATCAAATTTAAAATTTTTGCTTTTAAGTA
>CAYSEN010000003.1:0-5096 GCA_964430335.1 uncultured Candidatus Saccharibacteria bacterium | reverse complement strand
AGCAAAATATGTAAAGTCTCTAGTGCAGATTCAATTACCGACTCGGGAGCTTTGGAAAAATCTGTCAAATTCTTATCGAAAATTAATTTCTCAGAAAAAGAAAAATGCTCGTCTTTTTGGACAATTTCGTATTTGAAAAGAATTTCGGCCTTTTCCCTATCAATTTCGTACCCCTTGAAATTAAGCATGACCTGAATATACCATATGTTATCATTATTTAAATGTTTAAAAAAATACTAGAAAAATGGCGCAAATGGCGCTTTCCATACAAGCCACTTGTCGAAGTGACAATCGACCAAAGCAACATCTTGCATAATTTACATTTTTTTCAGAATGTAAATAAAAAAGTGGCTGTTGCTCCTGTACTTAAGAGTAATGCCTACGGTCACGGGCTTTCTCTCATAGCTAAAATTCTCGACAAGGAAAATCTTCCATTCTTAATCGTCGACTCATATTACGAGGCGATGATTTTAAGAAACAACAGTGTTAAAACTCCAATCCTAATTCTTGGTTATACAGTCCTAGAAAATATTGTTAAAAACAAACTAAAAGATTTAGCGTTTACAATCGTCAGCATTGACCAACTAAAAGAAATCTCAACAAATCTAAAATCACCAGCACGTTTTCATCTAAAGATTGATACTGATATGCACCGACAAGGTGTGACACTAAAATATCGCGACGAGGCGATTAACCTATCGAGAGCGAACAAAAATATTTTGCTAGAAGGTTTGTGTTCGCATTTAGCCAACTCAGACAGCAGTGACAAAAGTTTCAACGAGCACCAGATCAAAATTTGGAACGATCAGACCGAAATTTGGAGCCAACAATTCCCAACAATAAAATATTTTCATCTTTCAAACACCGGAGGCTTCTCGTATTCTAAAGAGACTAAGGCAAACGTGGCAAGACTTGGAATCGGACTGTATGGAATCGACCCAACTGAAAATGAAATCCTCAGCGACCTAAAACCAGCCCTCGAAATGAAGACCGTTATCAGCGGTACGAAAAATATTAAGAAGGGAGAAAAGGTTGGCTACAGCATAACCTTCGAGGCAAACAAGGATATGCGAATTGCAACTTTTCCCGCCGGCTATTACGAAGGAATTGATAGAAGTTTATCTAGCAAGGGATTTGTAAAAATCGGCGACAAATTCGCTCCAATAGTTGGAAGAGTGAGTATGAACATTACCACGATTGATATTACCGATTTGCCAGAAGCTAAGCTCAATTCCGAAGTCACAGTTATTAGCAAAGTTTCTTCAGATAAAAATTCAATAATCAATAATGCAAAAACCGCAGGAAAAATCCCCTACGATTTGATGGTACATATTCCACAGGGACTGAGGAGGAGGGTGTACTAGGCTTATACAAATTATTAGAAAAATCTGCCGCACGGCAGATTTTTTCGTTTGGTTAATGTGGAAGGAATTTCTCGGCTTACAGGGGCAGTACAGGTTTCCTTACAGGAACTGTACACCTTTTTGATAATTAGGAAATTATCTAAAAAGGTCTTGCGGTACTTCCAGCTGTCGTACCTCACCCATTTTCTCCCAATAAGAATTGCTCGAAAATATGGGAGAACCTTTTCGAATCCTTCACGTCCGCCGTTTAGGCGGACTCCTGCGCACTATTCACTTCTTTATGTGGTCACGGATAATTTCAATTCCGTCGAATTGAAATTTCCTCGACCCTTACAGGGTCTGTACACCTTTCGCATTATGAAGACATAACGCTCAAGGTCTTGCGAAAGTAAAAACTTTTACTTTCTCACCCGCCTCGCTTGTTTCTTCTGGTGAAGAAACATAGCTCCGGCTCGCACAAGTACGAAAAAATCCGGAGCAGTCCGGATTTTTTCATCTAGTGCGCAGGGAAGGAATTTCGACCTCGACTAAAACTTTTTCGTCAAAAAGTTTGCCTGGTCACCGCCTCGCGCCCGAACCTTGCTAGGTTCGGACTTCGTGCGCTCCGGCGTTCGAATCCTTCCCTGCAAGCCAAAATTTCGCTTCTCTCAATTTTGTGCGCAGGGAAGGATTCGAACCTTCGTAGGCCATAGGCCGACAGATTTACAGTCTGTTGTAATTGACCGCTCTACCACCTGCGCATATTTCTTTCACTTACTTCGGGCATTGTAGCAAATATTACGTAAACGGCAATCGCCCCGAAGCCAAGGGCTTCGGGGCGATTTTTTGCCTAAATATTCTCTTAAGTACTACTCGCTAAGCACTGTTTCTGAATCATCCTTCAAAATATCGCTCTTAATCGGTTTGTTTGATTTCGGCTTCTGAATATCAAATACAAACTCCCCTTCCTTCAAGTCAACTCGAACCACCGATCCATCAACCACAGTCCTTGAGATAATTTGCGAAGCGACTGGAGTCAAAATCTTGTTTTGAATAATTCTCTTCAGTGGTCTTGCACCGTACTGCGGGTTGTAACCTTCCTTTGCAAGATAATCCACGACAGCTTGAGTTACTTCAAGACCGATATTTTTACCAGCCAGTCTCTCGCGAACATGCTCGACTTGAAGCTCAACAATCTTATTGATTGCCTCCTGACTCAAAATGTCGAAGATTATTATGTCATCCAAGCGGTTGATAAATTCTGGTCGGAAATAATCCTTTAGACTCGACATCACTTTTGATTTTGCCACCTCGTAGTCATCTTTTTTGCTCTGAGTTGCGGCGAATCCAAGCTTCTCCATTTTGTCTATAAATTGCGCGCCGATATTTGAGGTCAAAATGATAATAGTGTTTCGGAAATTAACCACTCTTCCCTTAGCGTCCGTTAATTTTCCGTTATCAAATATCTGCAAAAGAATATTGAAGACTTCTGGATGAGCTTTCTCAATCTCGTCAAACAAAATCACAGCGTATGGTCGATGTCTCACCATCTCAGTTAGATTTCCACCTTCTTCGTGTCCCACATATCCAGGAGGCGCACCGATAAGTTTACTGACCGAATGTCTCTCCATAAACTCTGACATATCTACTCGAATGAGCGCTTTGTCATCGTTGAACATAAATTCCGCCAAGGCTTTTGTAAGCTCAGTTTTTCCAACTCCAGTAGGACCGAGGAAAATAAATGAACCGATTGGACGATTTGGATCCGCCACCCCCGCTCTTGAGCGCTTGATAGTATCGGAAATTTTCTTCACAGCTTCGTCTTGTCCGACAATTCTTTTCTTAACCTCTTCCTCCATTCTCGATAGTTTCGAAGCTTCCTCCTCTAGCATTCGAGTGACGGGAATTCCGGTCCACTTAGCGACAATCTCAGCAATGTCCGATTCCATAATTTCCTCCTTCAAAATTCTTCGTGAAGTCTGGAGTTTCTTCAACCTCTTCAATTTCACTTCCAAATCTTTTTCCTGTTCAGGAATCTTTCCATATCGAATTTCCGCAGCCTTAGACAAATCGGCTCTTGCCTCTGCAGACTCAGCTTCTAACCTCAAGCTTTCCAAATCTTTTTTGATAGTTTTAATCTGAACCAAAGTCTCTTTTTCATTTTTCCACTTCAACTCAATTTCAGAAGTCTTCTCTTTCAAATCAGCAATTTCCTTTTCAATTTTTTTAGTTCGAGCCTGTGCCTTCTTTGAAGTTTTAGCTTCCTTCTTTAGCGCCTCACGTTCGATTTCGAGTCTCATCACTTTTCGATGAGTCTCTTCCAAAATCGGTGGCATATTCTCAAGCGAAATTTTTAGCGACGATGCAGATTCGTCAATAAGGTCGACAGCTTTGTCTGGCAAATATCTGTCAGTGATGTATCGCGAAGACAACGTGACCGCAGCTACGATAGCATCATCAGTAATATGAACGCCGTGATAGAGTTCGTACTTTTCTTTTAAACCTCTCAGAATTGCAATCGCATCTTCGACTGAAGGCTCCGAAACATAAACCGGCTGGAATCTTCGAGTGAGTGCAGGATCTTTTTCAATGTGTTTTTGATATTCCTTCAAAGTTGTAGCTCCGATTGCGCGAAGTTCACCTCGTGCAAGTGCAGGCTTTAGCATATTTGAAGCGTCCATCGAACCTTCTGCCGCTCCGGCACCGACAATCGTATGAATTTCATCGATGAAAAGAATAATTCGTCCGTCGGACTTCTCGATTTCCTTCATAATATTTTTCAGTCGCTCTTCAAATTCTCCTCTGTATTTTGTTCCAGCAATCAAAAGACCTAGGTCAAGCGATACAAGCTCTTTGTCTTTGAGTGATTCAGGAACATCACCCGAGGCCATTCTCAAAGCCAAGCCTTCGGCGATCGCGGTTTTTCCAACACCCGCCTCTCCGATCAAAATCGGATTATTTTTTGTTCGTCTTGAAAGAATCTGAATGATACGTGAAGTCTCGGTGTCTCTTCCGATTACAGGATCGAGTTTATTTTCACGAGCAAGAGCGGTTAAATTTCTGGTGTACTTTAAAATTGATTTCAATCTCTTTGGCTGAACAGTGTCGGTAGTTCGAGTATTTTTTAATTCCTCAAGTACACGCAAAACATCAGCCTTATCAATTCTGAAACGTGAAAGTAATTCCCGAGCCGAACCAGGAATATCGAGCATTGCGATAAAAAGATGTTCGGTTGAAACGAATTCATCTTTTAGACTAGCGGCAACTTTCGAGGAATTTTCCAAAGTCTGCGCCAATTCAGGTGTGAGATAAATCTGATATGAAGGTGAAAGCGTGGCTGAAGTTTCTCCGCCTTCAATGCCTTCCAAAATAGAATCCGTAAGAAGAACCATGTCAACTTCCAATTTCTCCAAAATAGAATTGACCATGCTTTCTTCCTGAAGAACAAGTGATGCTAAAAGATGAACAGGGTTTACGTGATTTTGTCCACGCTCAATAGCGAGCTCATGAGCTCGTCTTATGGCCTCTTTTGCTTTAGTTGTGAAGTGGTTAAATGGTGGCATTTAATAGTTTTTAGTTGATAGTTATTAGTATTTAGTTAAAAAAGAATATTCCGATTACATATATGAATTGTAAGTCGGTTTCTGTTTAGTAGATTATACTACGTCTGTACAATCCTGCTCAAGCCGTTAAAATATGGCTCAAAATATAGGCTTCTTTCGAATTATAATATCTTTATCCCATTAGTCAATA
>CAYSEN010000002.1:73780-79597 GCA_964430335.1 uncultured Candidatus Saccharibacteria bacterium | reverse complement strand
GGGAGTAAGTCGTAACAAGGCACGGGTAGCGGAAGCTGCTCGTGGAATATTTCAATTGAAACAACGTTTGTATTTGCTTCGGCAATACAAGCTTATAGAGTCGATATCGCGCTTTGCGCGGTTGGTGATAGCTCTTCTAATCATAAATAGGAGCTCCAGCCGAGAGGTTCTCGGCAACAAGTTTGAGTTCTGCTTAAGCGAACTCAAACGGGTGAACGAAACAAAATAAAGAATAGTATAACAAAAAACTGCCTTCGGGCAGTTTTTTGTTGGTTTGGTTTTAGAAAAAATTAATTTATGTAATAGGAAGCTTGAGTGTGAATTCTGTGCCTTGGCCTATGCCATCAGATCGTACTGACAATTCACCTCCGTGCCTTTCGACTATTTGATGGGCGAGGGAAAGTCCTATTCCTAAGCCTTCAGTGTCGGCTCTTTTGGCTGCATTTCCTCTGTAGAATTTTGAGAAGATGTGAGGTAACTCTTCCTTACTTATGCCAATTCCTTCGTCTTTGATTTTGGAAACAATGCTATTTTTTTCTCGGTTAACCTCTATTGTAATGATTTTACCTTTAGGAGAGTAATTGATGGCGTTATCAATTATTGTTTGAATGACAAAACTAATTCGGTCTTTATCAAGAAAAATTGGGGGAAGGTTTGGTTCAGAAACAAAACTAATTTTTGCCATTTTTTCTGAAATTAGATCTCTTCTTTCGGCTAGCACTTCATCGATGATTTGTTTGAAGTCACATTTCTGATTTACATATGCGTAAGGCTCGTTGTCAGTGCGGTAGGCTTTGACTAGGGTTTCGATAAGCTCTGAAAGCACAACCTCGGAGTGTTTTATTGCACGTACCGCTTCTTGTTTATCGACTTCAGTTGAATTTTGACTCTCTAAAATTTCTGCGGACCATTTGATTGAAGTAAGAGGTGTGCGAAATTTGTGTGTGACGATAGTAATAAATTCATATTTTGCCACGTCGACTTCCTTTACCCGACTCCAAATAAAAGTCCCTATGCCCACTGCGATAAAGCTTGATAATAGTGGAAGCACCCATAGTGGAAAACCTTTATAGTTTTCTATAATTATAGAATTTATTGTGTTTATTAATACGATGAGCACGCTGGTTGTTGCCACAAAACAGCCGTATACAATGGCTCTTTTTCCTACCACTTTAATGTTGAATGTCTCGAATTCAATTATTCCGTAAGCTAAAAACAGAGTATAGAAACCAAAAAGCATACTGATGATTGGATCAAAATAGACATCGTAAATAGGGAGTATTGAGGTCGTGCCGATTCCATATCCGAAAAGTAAAGCGGCAGCGATGTATTTCATTCTGACGTGCTCCCCACCTTTTGATTTGATGAATGCTTTAAAGAAGTAGTAACAAGAGTAAGTTGGAATGGCTAAAACATAAATTCTCATCACGGTGTAGAAGTCTCCTGGAACGTAATAGAAGGGCATGTACATCTTTGGAACAGGCATCTTAAGCAATGCATCAGGGAAGAGGATATAGTACCCAATCAAACCAAAACCAGTGATGTAAGTCATCCATATGCCGAACTTGTGCTTTTTACTTTCGCCGATTGTTTCAAATAGGAGATGTGCTGTAAAAATCACCATGGCGGTGTTTAGCCAGTTGTATTTAAAGAATTCATAGGCCTCTTCTGCTGTAGTGGCGTTTACACCCAAAAGATGTGACAGATAGAAGAAGCCAACCGAGAAGTTTAGTAAGGCGAAAACTACGTAGATGGTTCTTTTGTGATCTTTTATCAAAACAAGAGTACCTAATCCAAGTGTAGAAATTAAAGCAAAAATGCAAACTATGTTGTGTATTAGTAAGTGATAGCCAATATTCATATTTTTCAGATTTAGTGTATGTATGAATTATAGTACTTATGAGTGAATTTTCCAGCTTACTTTGTTTGCGATTTCGTCAACTTTTTGCTAGCATGAGCCGTGCAGTGTAGGTTTACGGGCGTATAGCTCAGGTGGTTAGAGCGCGTCACTGATAATGACGAGGTCCCACGTTCAACTCGTGGTACGCCCACAGGATGTAATAGTCGGGTGATTTGGAACAAGCTATGTTTATTACAATTTGTAAAAAAGAAGTGTGTTACACTTCTTTTCACGAGTTGAAGCCCGATTGAGCCGAGCATCCTTGCGAGCCAATCGGGGTACTGAATCTGTAAGATTCAACTCGTGGTACGCCCACAGGATGTAATAGTCGGGTGATTTGGAACAAACCATTACGAGTGACTGTCTAAGAAATACGTGAGAACAAATTTTATATTTTCGGTGGGCGGATGGCGGAACTGGTATACGCGTACGTCTCAGAAGCGTATCCCGCAAGGGTTGAGGGTTCGAGTCCCTCTCCGCCCACCGAGGACGTAAAAGAATTATCCCTCTGTGTCCAAAATTCATAAATAAAATGGATTTAAATAAATTTAATAATATTTTTTGTGTAGGAATTGGGGGCATAGGAGTTTCTGCTGTGGCGCGGATGTTTTTGCATGAAGGAAAAAGTGTTAGCGGATCCGATAGGTCAAAATCTGAAATTACAGACGCACTTGAGAAAGAAGGAGTGAAGGTTTTTATAGGAGAACAAAAAAATTCGGAAATTCCTAATTCAGTAGATTTAATTATTTACTCGGCCGCTATCCCGGTTGCTGAACCGGAATTTTTTGCGGCTCTTAAAGAGCAAAAAATTCCGGCCCTTTCATATAGCGAGATTCTTGGTGAAATTTCAAAAGACAAATTTACGATTGCTGTTTCCGGTACTCACGGCAAGACTACGGTCACCGGCATGCTCGCCACTGCTCTTATAGATGGCGGAATTGACCCGACTGTAATCGTTGGTAGTATTTTAAATCGCGAAAAATCTAACTTTGTTTTTGGTAAAAGTGATTTCTTTGTTGTTGAAGCCGATGAGTATAAAAGGAATTTTTCTACACTTGATCCTAAAATTTTGGTGATTAACAATATTGATTTAGATCATTTGGATTATTACAAAGATTTGTCTGATATTCAGTCCGCTTATCGTGAGCTGGCCATGAAAGTTCCTAAGGATGGATTTGTGGTAACCGATGTTTCTGATCCAAAAGTTGCCGAAATTTTGGAAGATGTGAAAGCAACTATCATCGATTACAAATCAATTGAGACGGAGGGTTTAGTTTTGTCATTGCCGGGAGAGCACAATGTTAGAAATGCTCAAGCTGTAATTGCGGTTTCAAGTATTCTCGGAATTCCTAAAGAGAAAATTTATGAATCACTTCAGAATTTTCAGGGCACATGGAGGAGATTTGAAAAAGTGGGGGTGATGAAATCCGGTGCGATTATCTACGACGACTACGCACACAATCCTCAGAAGATTTCGGCTGTTATTGCTGGCGCTAAAGAATATTTTGCCGGTAAAAAAATTACCATTGTTTTTCAACCGCATTTGTACTCTCGTACTAAAACTCTACTTAACGATTTTGCCACCTCGCTTTCAAGTGCTGATCGTGTGATTTTGGCTGATATTTTTCCTGCTCGTGAGGCCTTTGACTCATCAATTTCTAGTAAAATCCTAGCGGATTTAATTGAGAAGAAAAATAAACACACTCAGTATTTTAAATCTTTTGAGGAAATCATTGATGAGGTCAAAAAAAGCGCTGGAGTCGAAGATGTTGTTATTACTGTTGGCGCCGGTGACATATATAAAATTGGCAAAGAGTTAATTTCATAAACATGGGAAAATTATTTATCGTCGGAACACCAATAGGGAATTTGGAGGATATCACTTTTCGAGCCGTTCGAGTTCTTAAGGAGGTTGATTTGATTTTGTGCGAAGACACAAGGGTAACATCTAGGTTATTGCAAAAATATGAAATTCCTAAGAAGCCACTTTTGACCTACAACGAACAGGACAGTGGAGTCGCTATTGAAAAAATTATTGAATTGCTAGCCGAAGGTAAAAGTGTGGCTTTGGTAACAGATGCTGGGACCCCAGGAATTTCAGATCCAGGGTCATATCTCGTTAGTAAAATTAGGGAATCACTGCCTGATTTAAAAATCGAATCCGTACCCGGACCATCAGCGCTAACCACGGCTTTTTCGATAGCAGGTATTCCTGTTTCTGATTTTACTTTTCTTGGTTTTTTGCCACATAAAAAAGGCCGAGAGACTTTATTCAAGGAAATTTCCTCAATGGAAAGAACTGCAGTTTTTTATGAATCTCCTCACCGAATATTAAAAACTTTGGAGTCGCTACAAAAATTTGCTCCAGCGAAAAAAGTTACAATCGCGAGAGAACTGACGAAAATGTTTGAGGAGGTTGTGTCGGGTTTGCCGAGTGAACTACTAGAATTTTTTGGTAAAAACTCAGAAAAGATAAAAGGTGAATTTGTTGTGATTGTCTCTACTCTTCAAAAGTAATCCTGTCTATTTTTGAGGCCATAATAAAATCATTTTCTGAAAGACCGTTTACTGCATGAGTAGTGAGTGTAATCTCGACGTAGCCCCAGCCAAATTTTATATCAGGATGGTGTCCTTCGGATTCAGCAATCTCGCCGACTTTATTTACAAACGCGAGAGCAGAAGCGAAATTTTTTAACTTAAATTTACGGATGATTTCGCGGTTTTCAATAATTGACCATTTTGGTGTGTGGGTAAGTAAAGCATTTGTTGCTACTTCATCGAGCTTTCCTTCGCCGAGTTCACAGGCGCGACAATGTTTTTGTTCTAGGTTGTTATCCATAATTTTATTATATCAAAAAAATAACCGGCAGTATGATTGTCGGTTAAGGAGTGTCGGGCGGGCAAAGTGGGTCTATCACCGTTCCGTCCGCAAGTATTTCCAGGTTTCTAGGGTCACTTGGTTGGAAGAGCGCACCACTTTCGTTCAATGTTGTGACGAAAAAAAGACATTTTGGGTGGGTAACCTTGCTACCAGCAATTTTCCCATCGTGTGTCTTGTTCTGGTGAAATTTCGCCACGTCAATGTCTGCGATCGCCTGGTTTTCTGGTCTGTCGTGGCCTTCGTGACCTGAGTTGGTCATTTCAAGATTGATAGCCGTGTTTCTTAACAGTACGAAACTAGAGTCTGTAGCCGGCCATCTGTACTGGACTAGTTCCCAAGACCATTTGGGCGACCAGAACGAATTAGAAATTATTCGTTTTCTTGCTAGCCATGTCAATTTGAAGTCGATCGTAGTGCCAATCAATTGGTAATTACTGATTTGACCCCTGTATGTGACTGCAGAGGTAACCAAAAGAATTTGCCCACCGTCATATTTTTTGAGACGGTGAGCGAGCCTATCGCTGTGGCGCTTGGCTTCGTATTTCCAGATTCTCATAAAAATTTGACGATTTGTATCTAAAACAATTATAACATTTGCAAAAATGCTAATTCACTTTCTTTTGTTGCGGACATTCTTGTATAATAAATGCATGAAGTATATCAACACGGTTTTGGGAATTGGAATCGCACTCATAATTATTCCAGTTTTAGGATTTCCCATTTTTTGGAGAAATATTATGGTTGTGATTTTGGGTATTTCTCTTTGCTACACTTCTTTTTCGATGAGGTACTACAAACCCCCAGTAATTAAAGCTAAAAGGAAACCAACGAAAAAACATCATCATGCCTCTGAGGTTACAAGCTCTGTTCCTGAGGTAAATTCTTCCGTTTCCGAACCTGTCGTTAGTCCTATTAATATTGCCGAACAAAGTGTTATAGAATAACTAACTTCTTTGACCTGAAAGTCTAAAGGTGGTAGTATTAAATTCCGGAAGTCAGTCCGGCCTTTTTTGTGCCAAAACTGACAGTGGTCTCA
>CAYSEN010000002.1:68657-73680 GCA_964430335.1 uncultured Candidatus Saccharibacteria bacterium | reverse complement strand
GACTGCGGGTTTTTATTTTGCCGGCGCAAGCTTTGCTTGCGCCGGCCTTTTTGTTCCTGCCTTTTATGTTACAATTATTTCAACTGTAATTTAAATTTAAATTTTCTAATGGTAAACGACGACAATAAAGTTACCTATTTTGCTCAGTCAGACTCGAGAAACAGAAGAGTTTCTTTTGGTATTAAAAGAAAAGACAGGTCACGTCACATGTACGTCATCGGTAAGACTGGAATGGGAAAATCAACTCTGCTTGAAAATATGGCAATTCAAGACATTCAAAGTGGGGAAGGTTTGGCATTCATTGACCCGCACGGTAAAACTGCGGAATTACTTTTGGAATATGTTCCTGAGCATCGAATAAAAGACGTCTTGTATTTTGCACCGTTTGATATGGAACATCCAATTTCCTTCAACGTCATGGAAGATGTTGGTCCTGACAGACGGCACCTTGTTGTAAACGGTCTTATGTCTACTTTCGAGAAAATTTGGGTGGATTCTTGGAGTGCCAGAATGGCATACATTTTAAACAATACTCTTTTGGCTCTACTCGAATATCCTGGTTCAACATTACTTGGAATCAACAGAATGCTGAGCGACAAGGAGTATCGCAAAAAAATCGTGGAAAATATTAAGGACCCTTCGGTCAGATCTTTTTGGGTAGATGAATTCGGAAAATATACCGACAAATACGCTGCTGAGGCAACACCTGCCATTCAAAACAAAGTGGGACAATTTACTTCAAACCCTTTGATTCGAAATATCATAGGACAATCGGGTTCTAGCTTCGACATGAGAAAAATCATGGACGAGAAAAAGATCATGATCGTCAACTTGTCTAAAGGAAGAGTGGGCGAGGGAAACGCCAATCTTTTGGGTAGCATGCTCATCACCAAGATGTATTTGGCTGCTATGTCACGTGCCGACGCCTCAGAGTCCGCTCTTCATAAATTACCAAACTTCTACTTGTACGTAGACGAATTCCAATCTTTTGCAAACAAAAGTTTTGCCGATATTTTGTCTGAAGCCAGAAAGTATAAATTAAATCTAACCATCGCTCATCAATACATTGAGCAAATGGAGGAAGAGGTGAGGGCGGCGGTTTTCGGTAACGTAGGAACAATGGTTACCTTCCGTGTTGGTGCGTACGATGCCGATGTTTTGGAAAAGGAATTTGCGCCACAATTCACTGCTGAGGATCTTGTGAACTTAGGAGTGTTTCAGATTTATTTAAAGTTGATGATCGATGGAGTGGGGTCATCTCCGTTCTCGGCTACAACAATGGCTCCGATTGAGAAGCCGTCTGTCAGTTTTAAGGAGCAGGTGATTGAATCATCAAGAAAGATTTTCGGAGCTCCTCGCGAAAAGGTTGAAGAAGAGATTAAAGCATTTCATCAGCCAACCGTGCCTACCGTTGCAAAGAAAGTTGAAAAGATTGAGACAAAAAAAGTTGAAGCTCCGGTTGTTGCACACACCACTCCAGCTCCAGCACCCACACAATCGCCAGTTCAGCAAATTCAGACGTCTCCGAAAGTTCAGTTATCTTCAGTTCCTACACCACCCAAGTCTCCAGTTAAACCTGCCCTTACACCGCAAAAAATCTCATATGTAGTTGGGGCCAAACCGGAGAATAGACCTGTTGAAAGAAAACCAGAAAGAGAGCCAATAAAAACATTTGAAAAGCCATCGGTTCAGCAAGGTGAGCCAGTTGCGCGACCAATTTCCTTGTCGCAGTTGAAAAGCAACGACCCTCAGAAGAAGGCAAAATCTCCTGGTCAAGAAAATCTATCTGAGCTTCGAAAGGCGCTTTCCTCAATATTAAACAATGCACAAGAAAAATCGGAGCCTAAACCCGTAACAGAAAATCATGCACCAAATGATTCTGCTAAGACTCAAAATAATCATGATGTAAAAGAAGTACATCAAGGAAATCACGCTCATAATTCAAACCAATTTAAAAAAGAAATTAAAACGGAGGAAAATAAACCCAAGGAGGTGCCAGAGGAGGTTTTGAGAAATTTACTGAAAGTCGAGGGACATGAAAAAGCCTAGATTAATTTTATACTTTTCTTTTATCTTCATCCTTGCGCTCGCAAGACCAGTTTTTGGAGAAGTGATTGTAAGTGAAATAATGTACGATTTACCTGGTTCTGATTCAGGTAGAGAGTGGGTAGAAATTAAAAACACTGGTACACAATCCATTTCTGTAGATTTTAAAAAGTGGAAGCTAGTCGAGTCTGACAACAGCCACAATGTTTCTTTTTTCAGAGGAAATCAGGTTTTACCTCCTCAAGGTTTTGCTGTTATCGCAAGTGATCCAAACAAATTTTTACAGGATTGGCCAAGTTATCAAGGTTCAATTTTACGTAGTAGTTTTTCATTAAATAATAGTTCAGGGAAGATTCTAATAAAATTAGGAACCACTACTTCCACAACTTTGGTCAATTATGACTCAAATTTGGGTGCGACTGGAGATGGTAATTCCTTACAACTTTTTGATTCGGGTTGGAAAGCGAGTATTCCAACACCTGGAAATATTAATGTTTTGGTACAAAATGTTCCCGCTGTGTCGATTGTGAATGAGGAAAAAAGTGTTTCTAAAAAAGCCGATAATTTAGTACCGAAAGCACTGCCTAAATCCGAGCTTTTAAAAACTGATCAAAAACCCGATAAAAACGTAGAGGTTGTTAAGGAAGGTTTCCCGCTAAAAAATACTGAAAACCCGTCAGACCTGTGGTCGTGGTTATTGGCTTTAGGAGGTATCATTATTGTCGGGGTTATGGTTATATTATTACCAAATAATAAAAATGGTGTAGAGAATAAAGGTAGAAGCTTAGCCGATGAATATACTATTATTGAATAACTTGGAAACACATACAGAAAAAAAGAAAATTTTAATTTTTTCACTCGTTTATTATCCGAGGTTTATTGGTGGTGCCGAAATAGCGGTTAAAGAGATTACAGACAGACTCGGCGGTGATTTTGAGTTCGACATGATTACCCTACGGAAAACCGCACCAAAATTTGAGCGAATTGGTAACGTCAATGTTTACAGAGTTGGCTTTGGTTGGCAGGCAGGGGATAATGCGATTTTGAGTAAATTTAAGATCTATAAATATTTTTTCCCGTTTTTTGCTTTTTTAAAGGCGGTGAGTCTGTCGCGAAAAAATAAATATGATTTAACATGGTCTATCATGGCCAACTATGCTGGCTTCGGTGCGCTATTTTTTAAATTATGGAAGCCGGACATTCCAATGGTTTTGACCCTGCAAGAAGGTGATCCGATTTCCTACATCAAGCGCAGAGTTGGAATTATGTATCCAATTTTTAAAATGATTTTCACTCGCGCTAATCGAATTCAAACTATTTCGCACTATTTGGCAGACTTTGCTAGAGACATGGGGGCGACTTGTCCAGTTACTGTGGTTCCGAATGGAGTAGATGTTAAGAATTTTCAATTTTCAATTACCAATTTTTCAAGAGAAGATTTCAGGAAAAAATTTGGATACAGCAATGATGATACTGTTTTGATTACTACTTCAAGATTGGTTACAAAAAATGCTATAAGCGATGTTATCGATGCCATGGAATTTTTACCAGAAAATGTGAAGTTTCTAATTATTGGAACAGGGGAATTAGGAGCCAGATTAAAGTTGAAAGTTGAAAGTGAAAAGTTGCAAGAAAGAGTAAAGTTTTTAGGGTTCGTCGATCACAAGGATTTGCCACCTTATCTTTGGGCTTCAGACATTTTCATACGACCGTCGCTCTCTGAAGGAATGGGAAATTCATTTATTGAGGCGATGGCGGCCGGACTTCCTATTATCGCGACTCCTGTCGGGGGAATTGTAGATTTTCTAAAAGATGGAGAGACAGGCTTGGTCTGCGAAGTCAGTAATCCAAAAAGCATCGCTCAGAAAGTTGAAAAATTAATTAAGGATAGAGAGTCTCGAGATTACATAGTCAAAAATTCACTAAAGTTGGTAAACGAAAAGTATGATTGGAGTTTAGTGGCCGAAAGAATGAGAAGAGAAGTTTTCATTGACCATAATTAATTTTTGTGTTATAAGTGAGTAAGATTTTGGTGAATTTTGAAATCACTTTATTCTCGCTGTGTTCAAAAGCCTCTTATTTTTTGGTGTCTTTTGACCACAGCGAGATGTTTAAGTCTCAAATTTCAGGCGGGCTCAGTGTATTCTGGGGCGTGCTGATTTTGATGGACTTTGACGGGTCGTTGTGGATCTATACCGAATCGGGGTTCGCCCAATTAGAGGCGAATGATGATGAGGTGGAAAGTTAAGAGTGAACAATAATAATGGTTGGCGGTCTGGTGGTGAGTTTATTGCAACTTTGCAACTCCTCTGGGCTACCATGAAAGGAGTTGCAAATTTGCATGGAGTACCAATCACCATTCTCGACTGGCTTCGGACTTGCCCAGGCACGGCTTCCCTTGTGAAAGCTTATGGCGTGATCGTTGATTTATGGAAGCAAGAAAGGATCGGAGTCGTTGCTGATAGCGCAAGACGTCATGGGGACCATGCTGAACTATGTAGGATTTGGGAAGGAGATCTTGAGGAATTGATCAACAGAATTGGTTTAAGTGGCATAGATGCGTCTATTTCTGATTCGAATTTCCCGCCTGCGCAAACAGCAGAAGAAATGAAGTTTTGGAGTTTCCACCTTGATTTCCGTGCCGAACGCGACGAAGTGATCAAGGTCATGGCTACCGCTGGCTATCGTCCGGCCACAGTGATCGAGTTTTTATCCTGGCTTGTTTTTAAAGCAGGACACAACGTTGGCATCGATCATTCCGTTGTTGCTTTGGGCCAGGTATGGAATGAATCGGTCGTGAAGATTTGCAAGGCTGGCGGGGGAGGACTTTGTCTTGCTAGAGAATATCTATCACGTCCTTTCGATCCCGATTTTCGCTTTCTTGGAGTTCGTCTTAAGGAAGGCGAGCAACCTGTCGATTTTCAGATTTGAAGGTGTTTCTTCACGCAGCCAAGTTTCAGGACTTGGCTGTTTTTTT
>CAYSEN010000002.1:60679-68557 GCA_964430335.1 uncultured Candidatus Saccharibacteria bacterium | reverse complement strand
CAGATTTGAAGGTGTTTCTTCACGCAGCCAAGTTTCAGGACTTGGCTGTTTTTTTATTTTATAAATTTGACTTAAGTTGATGTTTAATTTATTTTCATTTGCAGAAGAATCGAACACAACATGAAAGAATTGAATCTTACTGAGCCGGTCGAGGTTGTTGGCCGCGATGTTTTTGGAAGGCCTGCATGGATCAAGTTCACTCCTTCTGATCGTCCTGGCTGGTATTACGACGATGGTGGCGATAACTATGTACCAGTAAATTTGGAATATGCGTTTGCCAGAAAAAGATTACGTTGCGTATCATTGAGAGGAGGAAGTGGCGGTCGAGCCAACGTAGCCGAACACTTTACGTCAATCCGATTCACTGGTCTGACAGATGTGGTGGTAAGCGGTTCCTCCTGGCCCCCGTACCACGGGCGACCATGGGAAGTTTGGATGGCACTTAAGCCCAAAACTTTCGCGACCGGCCAGACACTTCCACTGGTTGTCCCGGAAGGAAGTTTCAGATTTGATTACAGAGGTGGAAAGAGGTTTGTGGAGATTGGTCCACCTTACTCAAGTAATGAACCAAATCTGTCGGTTCAAGTGACGATTGATTATCCACGTTTTGGCCAGCACACAAGCTCAGATCATTTGCCTTGGCAATCACTTGATCACTTGGAAGGCAATTTTCAAGCGAGGACTCAAGGCTGGCCTAGGTGGCGATACAATGTCTGTCGGCTGGCGTCACTTTTTGGTTGGCCACACCTTGAGACCATTTGCTGGCCACAGAGGGGTTTCGCCGAAGATGTTCTCAAAGAATTTGCCCTTCACAGGTACTGTGATCTCTTAGGCGCACTTGCCCTTGTGGATCATGTGGCCGTGCCTTGCGGAGTCGTAAGGTCCTTGTGCGCCGGTCATGAAGGAGACCTTAGTTTGTTGAGAAGTGTACAGTTCAGACGTTTTAAACAAAGCTAATCCGGCTTTGTTTTTTTATTTATAACATTTGGACTACAGGCTGAGTTTTAATTTGTAAGCCTGAACTAATCGGGTTATTCTTATATATGTGCCCCGTAGTAGAAAATGGCGTTGCTGTTTGTTACATCGGGAGATAATTGCACTGTTTAAGTTTCATTTACAAATCTACGCTTAATATAACTTGGCGCAAAATTGCTTCACAGCAAACGACGCCATTTTTCACTACGGGATGAGAATTCTTATTGCAACAGGTATTTATCCACCAGATATAGGTGGTCCAGCTCAGTACGCGAAGCATCTGAAGGAAGAATTCGAGGCCTCAGGTCACGACGTGGCTGTGAAATTTTTCCGTTTAGAGAGAATGTTGCCGACTGGCCTTAGGCACCTGTACTATTTTTTTAAAATTTTTCCGGCGGTTTTGAAGTCGGAAGTGGTTTTTGCTCTTGATACTTTTTCTGTGGCTTTGCCGGCGATTTTGGCGGCTGAAATCCTTGGCAAGAAATTCATCATCCGCACTGGCGGAGATTTCCTTTGGGAATCATATGTTGAGCGCACGGGGGATTTAGTTTTGCTTAAGAATTTCTACCAAACTTCGATTGGTAAATTTTCTCGCAAAGAAAAATTGATTTTCAAATTGACCGGTTGGGTTTTGAGAAATTCTACCGCCGTGATTTTCAGTACTAAGTGGCAAAAAGATATTTTTAGTGAGCCGTACAAACTTGATTCGAAAAAATTGTTTATTGTCGAAAATTTTTACGGCCCAAAGGAAATCTCAAGGCCGTTCTCGGAGAAAAATTTTATTGCCGGCACAAGACCGCTCAAATGGAAAAATGAAGCCAGATTATCCCAAGCTTTTAATAAGGTGAAAACTAATGATGAGTCACTTATTTACGACAATACGACAAAACCTTATGAATTGTTTATGGATAGGCTAAGTAGCGCGTACGCCGTGATTTTGGTTTCACTTGGAGACGTCAGTCCAAACCTTATTTTAGATGCAATTAGATACAACAAACCGTTTATCGTGACAAGAGAAACCGGCCTCTATGACCGAATTCAAAGTTGTGCTATCTTTGTCGACCCAGAGAACGTGGATGATATTGCGCAGAAAATCGTCTGGCTTTCAAACGAAAGTAATTATAAGTCACAGGAATCAAAGATTAGGGAGTTTAATTTTACCCATCCTTGGAGTGAGATTGCTAAAGAATTTATAGATATATGTCAAAAGTTTTAAGTATCAGTACAGACAGAAAGATTTTTGAGGAGGGAAGCGCTGTTTTAGCGAGGATGGTTGAGTATGCAGAACTTTTCGAAGAAATGCACATTGTTGTTTTTTCAACCAGAATTAGGAATAAGGAATCAGGAATTAAAACCGAAAAAATACAGGTTGGATCGAAATTGTGGATTTATCCCACCAACTCTTCTAACAGACTGATGTACGTTTTTGACGCGGTTCGTATCAGCAGATCCGTTATTCGCGATTCTAAATTCCAGATTAGTGATTCTATTCTGACTTGCCAGGATCCTTTTGAAACAGGTCTAGTTGGGTTAATTTTAAAATCAATCGAAAAAATTCCACTACATATACAAATTCATACAGATTTTTTGAGTCCATATTTTTTGGCCGATTCTTTCTTAAACAAATTGAGATTGGTAATTTCAAAAATAGTTTTACCAAAAGCCGATGCTATTCGAGTTGTATCTGAACGCATTGCCTCATCTCTAAAAAATACCAACTACCAACTTAAAACTAATCCTGTTGTTTTGCCGATATTTACCGATTTAGACAGGTTTAAGATTGCAAAACCGGTCGTAAACTTTCAAAGCGATTATCCAAATTGGGATTTTGTAATTTTGGTTGTGGCTAGATTAACGAAGGAAAAAAAGATTGATTTCGCGATCGATGTTTTAAATGAAATATTAAAAAAATATCCCCGTGTCGGTATGTTGGTGGTAGGTGAGGGACCAGAGTTGGAAAATTTAAAATCAAAAGTAGGGGAATATAATATTGCAAATTCTGTAGCCTTTTTAGGTTGGCAAAAAGATGTCTCTTCTTATTACAAATCTGCCAATTTATACTTGCAGACATCAGCTTATGAAGGTTTCGGTCTATCTTTACTAGAGGCTTGCGCCTCGCTCTGTCCTTCGGTTTCTTCTGACGTTGGCATTGCCCAAGAACTGCTAAGTAACAAAGGAAGGTCATATGTCTGCCCAGTCAATGATTTAAATTGTTTTGTGTCACATATTTCTGAATTTATTGAAAATCCGCAAGCTGGCACATTTTTTTCATGGCAAATCGCACCTGACACCATAAAAAAATTTGTAACTTCAAAAAACGATTATTTAAAGACTTACAAAGAATCGATTGAGTCAGCCAAAAAGTAATTTTCCTAGGTCTTTTGTTGTTAGATAATATGAGTTAGAATATCGCAATTATGAAAAACAAGACTAAAAAGAGCAGTAATACCAAAAAGACTAGCAAACCACTAATCGGATTTATTGGCCAAGGATTTGTAGGTAAGGCTTACGCAGATGATTTCGAAAATCGAGGTTTCAAAAATGTCAGATATGCACTTGAAGAGCCTTACAGAAATAACAAGGATCTCATAAAAGATTGCGACATTGTTTTTATTGCTGTTCCAACTCCTACAACTGAGAAAGGTTTTGATGATTCAATAATTCGCGGCGCAGTGAAATTGGTAGGAAAGGGAAAAATTGCCGTCATTAAGTCTACAATTTTGCCTGGCATCACAGAATCAATTCAGAAAGATAATCCAGAAACTTTTGTTTTTCACTCACCAGAATTTCTAAGAGAAGTGACCGCTGCTCACGACGCTGCTCATCCTGAGAGAAATATTATCGGCACTCCAGTGAAATCAAAAGAATATGAAGCCAAGGCCAAGGAAGTTTTGGCGGTTTTGCCAAAAGCAAAATTTCAATTGATAACAGGAGCAAAAGAAGCCGAGCTCGTGAAATATGCCGGGAATTGTTTTTTCTATTTTAAAGTTATTTTTGCAAACTTGTTTTATGATGTCGCCGAAAAAGAAGGGATTGA
This sequence comes from uncultured Candidatus Saccharibacteria bacterium, assembly GCA_964430335.1. Taxonomy (GTDB): domain Bacteria; phylum Patescibacteriota; class Minisyncoccia; order Phycocordibacterales; family SIBU01; genus SIBU01. The sequence continues at coordinate 64,545 of CAYSEN010000002.1, read as the reverse complement.
TTGGAAGATTGTAAGCGAGGCCGTTTCAGCAGATCCAAGAATTGGTAGCAGTCATATGAATCCAGTGCACCAAAGCGGTCGTGGCGCTGGAGGACACTGCTTTATAAAAGACTTCGCGGCCTTTTCAGAATTGTATGAGAAAACAGTAAATGATGAATACGGCATGAAAGTTATTCATAGTCTTGAAGATAAAAATAACGAATTGTTACTAAGTACTAAGAAAGATTTAGACCTGCTTAATGGAGTTTACGGAGAGAAAGCTTTGAGGAAATTCAAAAAGAGTAATTAATGAAATGTTAAAATCAGCTGAACAAAGATTTTGGAATTTTTTGAAATCTTTTTCACCGAGATTGCATGATGTGCTTTTTCAAAATCGTAAGTTAATTGTCTACATAATTTCTGGAGGAACTGCGGCTGTTGTAGAGCTCGGATCTCTCTACTTTTTTAAGGGCATTTTGGGATTAAAACTAATTCCCGCTGTTTCCCTTGCTTTTATTTTGGCTTTTTGCGTTAGTTTCTTATTACAGAAATTTTGGACATTTGAAGATCGCTCTGTCGATCAGATTCATAAACAAGCAACAAAATATTTTATAATTACAGGCACCAATTTTTTCCTCAACCTATTTTTGATGTACGTGTTGGTTGAAATCTTGCATGTTTGGTATATGTTGGCCAAATTTTTGATTTCTGGAGGAATTGCATTCTTTAGTTTTTTTGTCTATCGTATGTTTGTATTTAAGGATGAAATTCAGTCATAATTTATGAATACTGAAAGTCTAAAGTCTTTTATTTCTCGCAATCAATTATTTATTGCCATTTTTGCTTTGGCGCTTGTTTTGCGTTTACTTTTATTTTTCATAAATTTAAATGCAAATCACGGAAATTTTATTGACACGATTAGAGCGCAAGACGGCTATTATGAAATCAGTAAAAATTTGATCGCAGGAAACGGATATTCCGATGATCCCGGCCCAGTAATTTATCGTCCAAATGCCTTAAGGCCACCGGCTTGGATTGTGACGATTGCTATTATCGCAGGAGCATTCGGTTCATACGTTCCGGTTTTTATTTTCGAAATAATTTTAGCCAGCTTAATTCCAATACTCGGGATGAAATTGGCGGGAAGAATAGTCAGTAAAGAAGCCGTCTTTTTAGTCGGCATATTTTTGGCGTGTGAACCGTATTCAATTTTAAATTCATTTCTACTAGCTTCTGAAACTAGTTTTACATTCGTCCTTTTGGTTTTCACATTGTTTCTTTTTAGATATTTCGAAAATTCAACCATCAGAAATGCTGTCTGGTCAGGAGTTTTTCTTGCACTCGCGATGCTTATAAAACCTACTGTTCAATTTTTGCCAATTTTAGTTCCGGCTGGTTTTTATTTGCTAAACAGAAGACGAGTAAATTTGGAGCATTTAAAGCATGCAATATATTTTTTAGCGGTTTGCGGTTTAATCTTGTTTCCTTGGGGCTATAGAAATTATAAGGAGTTTGGAAAGTTTGGAATTAGTTCACAGGCCGGATTTAACCTCTACACAGTGCTTGTGCCTACTGTTATGGCCATTGAAAATGGCACTACTTATGAAGCCGAACGCGGACAGGCTAAATTTGAAAATGGAATGACTGGCACAGATATTACACCATCAAATGATAAGTTATTTGCTAAAAAAGCTGTCGGCATTTTAATGGATCATAAACTGGCACTCACTAAATCTGTTGGAATTAGTATCCTTACTTTTATGACACACGACGGCATGCTCACTGTTTTAGGTTATTCGCATGTCATTATTCCGAATTTGCTTGATAAGCCAGCCATTACTCTTTTGACCACGGAGCCCATGAGATTTTTCGGAATAATTATTAAATATCTTGTTACACCGGGGGCGCTTGTCTTGTTCGCAAGAATTATTTGGGTTTCAGTTTTTCTGTTTTATCTACTCGGAGTATTTACGTATTTCAGAAAGGAGAAATTTTCACAGTTGGCGCTATTTGTCCTTTTGCTCGTAGTGTATTTCGCCCTAATTACTACCGTAAATGGTTTTGGGATGAACGCGCGATTTAGAATGCCTGTAAACACTTTTATTTTAATTTTTTCAGCTTACGGCTTTTTGTTGGTCTGGCGAAAATTTTTAGATAAGGTAAAATCCCGAAATGCGTAAATTTTCAATAATTATTCCGATCTATAACGAAGAGAAGACTCTACGCGAGCTTTTAAAGAGAGTTTTTGATGTTAAATTTCCTGGCTGGGAGGTCGAGGTGGTCTGTGTAAATGACGCTTCGAAAGACAAATCAGCTCAGATTTTGGAGGAAAATAAAAATCGTTTAAAGATTGTTACTCATGAGGTCAACAAAGGAAAGGGGACTTCGGTGAGCGACGGGCTTTCGGTGGCGACCGGTGATTATCTTTTAATACAAGACGCCGATTTGGAATATAATCCAAAGGAAATTCCCGCACTTTTGGCTCAGGTCAAAAATGACAAAATGATTGTTTATGGTTCCAGAAATTTGCACCATGAAAAACGAAAAGGATTTTATATTCAGCGATGGGGAACTTGGGTCACTACCAAGCTCATCAATGTTTTGTACGGCGCAAAAATGACTGATGTCTGGACTTGCTACAAAGTTTTTCCAAAAGAATCTAAGCATCTATATACTCCCGGAAAATTTGAATCGGATATTACTTTTCTAATTAGAACTTTGAGATTAGGTTTCAATGTGATTGAGCATCCGATTTCGCACGCTCCACGTGGAGTGGAAGAGGGCAAAAAAATTCGATACAGCGATGGAATTTTGGCATTGATTTTAATTGTGAAGGACAGGCTTTTGCATTTAAAAAAGGGTGTAGATGGCACAGTGAAAAACACTGAGAAAATGATTGTCGATCCTGAAGAACACAAGCCTCTTAAAAAAATAGGTAATTTGCTTGTGGCTCAAAATGGTAAGGAGTACAGAGTCGACGGTTCAGGCAGACCTTTTATGTTGTCTTTGCAATCGATCAATCATTTTAGCGATGAACACGAAAAGGGAATTAACTGGCTCAAATCTTTCTTTAAACAATTTCCGCTTCTTTACTACGCAATCTGGCATTTCTTTTGTCCGGTCCTAATGTTGGTAAATGGCCCGAGAAAAATTAGAAATTTTATCCCGAAAGGAACAAAGGTGGTGGACGTTGGTTCTGGACCTGAAAGACTAGGTGAAGAATTTATTAACGTCGACATTTTCCCATTTCCTGAAGTGGATATTGTAGCCGACGGTTCGTCTTTGCCTTTTGCCGACAATTCACTAGATGCCATCGTTTCTGAATCAGTTTTGGAACACGTAGCAGAACCAAAGAAGGTGGCCGGGGAAATAATAAGAACTTTAAAAGTTGGCGGTTTTGTTTATATCAGTACACCTTTTGTTCACCCATTCCATGCTTCACCGGATGATTTTAATCGATGGACAAAAAGTGGATTGAAACAGCTTTTCAAGGAGTTAGAAATTGTCGATAGTGGAGTGCGTTCAGGACCAGTCAGTGCACTTTTAATGTTTTTAGCGTATTGGTTTGGAGTAATTTTTTCTTTCGGTATAAAAAAATTGGCACCATTTATTACGCACTTTCTAATGCTTTTTATGGGACCATTTAAATTTTTTGATTTTCTATTTTACTGGATGCCGGGAGCAGATGCTGTCGCTTGTCATCTGTATATAGTCGCTAAGAAAACCAAATAAAAAAGAGCCGAACCGCGGAGCGGTTCGGCTTTGAAATTCGTTTGGCGAAGAACGATTAGCGTCCACGAGAGTGTCAGTCGACACTGTGGTGGATTTTCGCGATCCTTCTTCCGAGAAACGCGAAGGCCAAGTGCCTTTCAAATGTTGCGATGAGC
>CAYSEN010000002.1:47283-60579 GCA_964430335.1 uncultured Candidatus Saccharibacteria bacterium | reverse complement strand
GATCCTTCTTCCGAGAAACGCGAAGGCCAAGTGCCTTTCAAATGTTGCGATGAGCCAGCGCCAGGCTGTACGCTGCATCTTTGCCCGGTGATCTGCTTGGTATTCGGTCTCGAAGGGAACGCAGATCACCGTGATTTTGCAACCGACTAGCAATGAACCGTACAACCATCGCACGAATCTCGAGTGTGACTGGCCGGTCACGATCACTGTATGCTCAGCGCGAATTCCCCTGGTTAGAATGAGCTTAAGCAACTTCAGGCCTTCATCAACTGAGTTGAGCATGCCTTCTGCCCAAAAAGGCGAGACCTCGTAATCACGAGCTATCTTGTCCCGAAGAGCCTGTTCATCACGATCTGACCCAGGGAACAGATATTTGCACGGACTCGCCACTACCACCGCTTCAGTGTGAGCCTTCGCTATCTCACAAGCCCGGTGGGTGATCGCAGACGTTGCTTTCGTGAGTTGGGCTAGACCCCCGGGTCTGTACGCTCCGTAAGAAATCATGATGATGAGGTTTACGGGTAGGTCCGGTACCTCACTGTCGCCATTGCACCAGTGGTTTTCTATAAACCACTTTGGTATTCCGTCAAACACAACGAGCCTTTCTCGCTTTCAGGTCGGCTGAATTGCCAACCTTTACTGCAAAAAATAATAGCACATTATTTAGATTATGGCAATATTTTGCCATCTATCTCTTTCTTTTGGCTGGTGTTAACGATACAATTTCATTTAAGGAAAATTTGAAATTTTCGGAGGGTTTAGGGAGTTATATATAAAACCAATGCGGATTTTGATTGTCACACAAAAAATCGACGAACGAGACTCAGTGCTCGGTTTTATGCATGGCTGGATTTCAGAGTTTGCGAAAAATTCTGAAAGCGTGGTGGCAATTTGTTTGGAAAAGGGGGTTGTGAATTTGCCAGAGAACGTCCACGTTTTTTCTTTGGGAAAAGAGAAGGATGAATTAGGAATTAGGAATAATGAATTATGGAGAAGAATTAGATACTCAATTAGATTTTTAAGATTGATTTTCAAGTTGAGAAATCAATACGATGTAGTTTTCGTTCACATGAATCCAGAGTATTTAGTTTTAGGAGGATGGTTTTGGAAATTGTTCGGTAAGACAGTAACACTTTGGTATGCTCATAAAAGCACCCCATGGCATTTGAAAGTCGGGATATTTTTTACTGATATTATTTTCACATCTACAAAAAGCGGATTTAGATTGGAAAGTAAAAAAGTGAAGGTGGTAGGACAGGGAATAGACACAGGACGATTTAAGAATCACGAATCAGGAATCATGAGTCAGGAATTAGGGAAAGAGGAGCAGAAATTTAGAATTGTTTCTGTGGGAAGAATTACCCCGTCGAAGGACTATGAAACTTTAATCGATGCTTTGGCAAAAAATAAAGAAGATTTTTTTGGGAAAATTATCGTTGATATTTACGGCCCAACATCTTCCACTTCCGATGAGCAGTATTTAAAAAATTTAAAGTCACAAATTGCTTCGGCCGGTTTGCAAAACACTATTGATTTTAAGGGGCCATTGGCCAACAGTGATTTGCCAGAAGTGCTAACCAAATATGATTTATTTGTTAATATGGGTCGAACAGGAAGCCTTGATAAGGCGGTTCCGGAAGCCATGGCTGTGGGTATACCGGTTTTGACCTGTAATGAGGCTTTTAATGACGTTTTAGGGCCTTTTAAGGGGGATTTAATGTATCCTGTAGGTGATTCCGAGGCGCTATCAAATAGGCTAAAATACGTCATTTCTATGCCTTTTTCGGAGAGGGTAGAACTCGGTAAGAAACTGCGGGAAATTGTGGTTAGGGATCACAGCCTAAAATCTTTTGTACAAAAAATTATTTCGCTTATATCAGCTCAAAAAAATGGGTAATTATTCACACAAAATTCCATGTAGCGTGGCAATTCTTACTTTCAATTCCGGAAGTACTTTAAAGCGCGCACTTGAATCAGTAAGTAATTTTTCTGAAATAATTATTTGTGACGGCGGTTCTACAGATGAGACTCTTGCTCTTGCAAGAGCTTTCGGAACAAAACTTCTAGTTCAGGCTCCAGAGTTTAAAGGCGAGGGAAATAAAATTATTGATTTTTCGGGAGTGAGAAATCAAATGCTCGACGCCTCAAGTAATCGTTGGTTTTTTTATCTTGATTCTGATGAGGTGATGACCGTGGAACTTGAGAAAGAAATTTCTGAAATTATTTCAAGCAATCACCCAGCTTCAGCTTTTTGGGTTCCTAGAAAATATCAAATAAATGAAGATGTTATTGATTGCGCTTCTACTTACCCTACAAATAGCCAAATGCGTTTTTTTCATAAAGATGCGGTCAACAAATTTATAAAAACTATTCACGAAAGAATTGAAGTTAAGGAGGGTGCAACTATATTGAAGCTTCAAAATTTCATGTTGGTTCCGTTCAATTCAGATCCTGAATTTCATAGAAAAAAATGGCAACACTACATAGATCTTGAGTTTGCAAGGATTGGCAAGGTCTCTTGGTTCAAGTGGGTTTTGATGTGCCTGGAAAATTTAAAAATTTCTACACTCTATCTTTATCGCTATTTAAGAAATTCATTTTTTTGTAAAGGTACAAAAATGCCTTGGGCACTGGAATGGGAGAGGCACGTCTATCACTTAAATCTTTGTAAAAAATTTTTTCCGCTAAATTTTAAAAATAAATGAATCTCATTTTAGAAAAAATTAAGTCAAAGTTTCCAATTATCCTACTTTCTTTAGCTGTGATTTTTTGTTTGGCCTATTCAATTCCAAATTTAACAACAAAACCAAAACTTTGGATTGATGAAGGAATAAGTATTGAAATCGCTCGAAATTTTTCTCATGCCGGTGTACTCGATGTGCGTATTTCACCTGAAAGTTTTTCAGGCATTCCGTACCTCTTACAGGCTACAGGCTATCCTGTGACTGTGCCACTTGCGATAGCTTTCAAAATTTTTGGATTTAGTGCTACGGTCGCCAGAGCATATATGGTGGTTTGGATGATTGTGATGATAGTCGCCGTTTTTCTTTTTACCAAAAAATATTTCGGCGAATTGGAAGCTGGTCTTGCTAGCGTACTTGTCAGTAGTTTTGCGTCATTTTACGGAACGGGACGAAGTGTAATGGGGGAGATTCCAGGATTTACTTTTCTTCTTTTGGGAATTCATATGTGGCTTTCTAAGAAGTATTACTGGAGTGGTTTTTTTGTTTTGCTTTGCTTGGTTTCAAAGCCATCCGTATACATTCTCGTATTGCCTGCGTTTTTAGCAGGATTTCTTTACACCAAAGGTGAAATTAAATCTGTGCCAAAGGCTGCGCTCTTTGGTCTCATTCCTTTTGCTACATGGTTTTATTTCAATGTTACTGATTTATTTGATAAATCAGTCTGGATTAAACTCGGATCTTTTTACAAGAATCCATTTTTCGGACAGTCAATGTCGGCAAATTTCATTAAAAATTTTTATGGTTTATTTACATCGACTACAATTATCTATTTTGTAATTTTAATTTCTTTGATTTTGATTTCATGGTACTTAATGAGAAAAAGTTTTAGTAAAGAGATTTTGTTTATTCATGCCTTTTTCTCTACTTATTCACTTTTCGCCTTATTTTATTATTTAAGAAGTCCTGGGTATTTGCGTTATATTTTGGCCGCTGAATTTTTCACTTTGATGATTCTGCCATTTGCTTTAAAAAACCTAGCTACTTACTTTTCAAATCGGTTTAATTTTTCTTTAGTAAAGTTAGTCCCTGTTGGAATTTGTGCGCTGTCACTTTTCCAAGTTTGGCAAATGTTATTCATTTCTAATTTGTATTTTGGCACAGCGGCGCTAGATTTAGCTTCTTATGTTGATCGCAAATATCCTGATAAATCTGTGTTAGCTCTAAACTTAATCGAAGCTTCAAGTTTGCTGAAGACAAACAAAAGATTTAATTTGGTTGAGGATATTGGAACTGACGCCTTCGGAAATGAAAACGTGCTTGATGAAAAAAATAAACCGGAAGTATTGATCGCCAACACAAAAAGAAGCCGTTTTTATGAAAAAAATAAAGAGAAAATTCTAAAGTATTATTCTTTCGATCAGAAGGTGGCGGGAAGCGATGTTTATTCTTTAAAAAAACATGAATAGAAAAAGAATTTGTTATTTTGGAATCTATGCTCCTTCCGCCCCTCGCGATCGGATATATTTAGATGAGCTTAAAAAAAATGGTTACGAAATAGTTCTTTGTGTAGACAATTCAGCTGGACTTTTAAAATTTTGGCGTCTATGGAAAAAGCACAGAGAGCTTAAAAACCAGTATGATATTTTGTGGGTAGGTTACCTCAGTGCTATGGCTGTTTCACTAGCCTGGCTAATTTCAAGGAAGAAAAAAATAATTTTCAACGCACTTTGTTCGTGGTATGAGACGGTGGTTTTGGATAGGGGAACTTATTCAAAATGGTCGCCTAAGGCATGGATTATTTGGCTTTTTGATTTCAAGGCTTTTTTATTATCCGATGTTATTTTTGTTGAAAGTGAAAGTCAGAAGAGATATGTTGAAAAACATTATTTTGTAAACAAAAACAAACTCCATTCTGTATTTACTGGAGTTCTGCCAGATGTATTTTTTATTGATAAAAATGTTCAAAAGAGGGAGAGGTTTACTGTCATTTTCAGAGGAATTTTTTTACCGGCAACGGGCGTTAAGTATGTCGTAGAGGCTTCTAAGATTTTAAAAGACGAACCAATTGATTTTGTGATGATCGGGTGGGGAGACGAGCTCCCTATGATTCGAAAAATGATATCCGAGTATAACCTGCCGAATTTAAAACTGATTACCGAATTTATGGAAACAAAAGTTTTAAGAGAAACACTGCTTTCAGCTCATGTAATGCTGGGACAATTTGGTGATCACGAAAGACTCGATAGAACCATTCAAAATAAAACCTTCGAAGCTCTCGCCTTAGGACAAGCCTATATTACTCGAGATTCGATCAGTAACAGAGAAATTTTGGTAGACGGCAAAAATGCTTTATTTGTGAAATTTTGCGACCCTCACGATATTGCGGAAAAAATTATCTATCTTAGGGATAATACTGAAGCAAGAGAAAGACTTGGTTTGGAAGCCAGAAAAACTTACGAAGAGCATTTGAGGCCAGAAATTTTGGTTGAAAAAATTGAAAAATTTATCTAGCGAAGCCTTTTTATCTCAGTTGTTTGTATTTTTAGTTACTGCTAAAATGCCAGCATGACCGATAAATGGATTATGGACACCGGCCTCGTTTTTGTTGTTATTTCATCCATTTTGGCTTTTAAGGTTTCAATTGATTTTTTGTGGGCAGTTATTATCCTTTCTCTCATTTTAATTTTTTATCCTAGACTGCTTTGGCCACTGGGATATGTTTGGCAAAAACTTGCAGTTTTGCTTAGCTTCATTTTTTCGAAAGTTTTTTTTGCTGTGATTTTCTTTTTAATAATTACACCGATTTCTTTCGTTCGAAAATTGTTTAAAAAAGATCCTATGAATATTCTTGATTGGAAAAGCATTGATTCGGTTTATGTTGATAGGGATCATTTGTATGTTCCGGAGGATTTTAATAAAGCGGTATAAAATTTAAATTATGGATCTAATTAAAGATGTTTGGGATTTGTTAAAAACCAGAAAAAAGTTTTGGCTTCTACCCGCCATTATTGTTTTGATCGCGGTTGGAGCGGTTTTGGTTTTGAGTGGAGGTAGTGCTATCGCGCCACTTATCTATACTATCTTTTAATTAAATTACCATGAAAGCTTTTTTAGGAATTTCTGCCTTTTACCATGACAGCGCTGCTGCGATTGTAGTTGATGGGGAGATAGTGGCGGCAGCTCATGAAGAAAGATTTACGAGAATAAAGCACGATGAAAGCTTTCCTAGTAACGCTGTTACTTTTGTGCTTGCCGAGGCCGGACTCTCGATTTCTGACTTAGACGCCATCGTCTTTTACGATAAGCCTCTATTGAAATTTGAAAGACTGCTCGAAACCTACCACTCTTTCGCGCCAAAAGGTTTTAGAAGCTTTGTCACTTCTATGCCAGTTTGGATCAAAGATAAGTTGTCTACTAGAGGTTTAATTTGGAAAGAGATTGAAAAAATAAGTGGAGAATTATCAAAAAAGAATCGACCACCGCTTTTATTTACAGAGCATCACTTGTCACACGGTGCGAGCGCCTTTTATCCTTCACCTTTTAAAAATGCAGCTATTTTGACCGTAGACGGAGTTGGGGAGTATGCAACCTCTATTATTGCCCATGGCACTGGAAATAAAATCAAGGTTTTGAAGGAACAAAGTTTTCCACACTCACTCGGACTTTTATATTCAGCTTTTACTTATTATTGCGGTTTTAAAGTTAATAGTGGTGAATACAAGCTCATGGGCTTGGCACCATACGGAGAACATGGAGGTAAAAAGGTTGCCGAATTTAAGGATAAAATTTTGAATAATATAGTATCACTTAAGGATGACGGCAGTATTTCTCTTAATATGGATTATTTTGATTTCGCGACTGGACTTAAGATGTGTCGAGACGAGAAATGGAAGATTCTTCTTGGAATTCCAAAAAGAGAATCTGAGTCAAATTTAACTCAGGAATATATGGATTTAGCTTTAGCTATTCAAGAAATCACTGAAGAGTCTGTTGTCCGTTTAGCTAAAACTGCAAAAAAAATAACTGGAGAAAAATTCTTAGTAATGGCTGGAGGGGTCGCTTTAAATTGTGTGGCAAACAGCAAAATTCTGGATAATAAAATTTTCGATAAGGTTTGGGTTCAGCCTGCCTCAGGAGATGCCGGTGGGGCACTAGGATCTGCTTTAGCAGGCTATTATATTTGGGCAAATCAAGAAAGGGTTTTGAATAATTTAGATGAAGACCAAATGAAAGGATCCCTCCTAGGCCCTGAATATTGTGAGGCTGATATTTTGAGAATGACAAGAAAGTTTGGAGCAAAGTTTGAAAAATTTGATGAATTCGAAAAGTTGTCTACGACTACCGCTCGGCTAATTTCTGAGGGAAAGGTCGTCGGCTGGTTTCAAGGAAAAATGGAATGGGGTCCAAGAGCTTTAGGAGCTCGAAGTATTTTAGGAGACGCTAGAGATCCACAAATGCAGAAAAAACTTAATGTAAAGATAAAATACAGGGAAGGGTTTAGACCATTTGCTCCAGCGGTTTTGGAAGAAGATGCTCATGAATATTTTAAAATGAGTCAGCTTTCGCCTTACATGCTTTTCACTTTTCCTGTCATTGAAAAGAGAAGGAAACCCCTTTTGCCTATAGATAAGGATCTTTTTGAACGTCTGTATTCTCCCAGATCAGATGTGCCTGTGATTACTCATCTGGATTATTCGGCAAGAGTGCAGACCATAAATAAAAAATTCAATTCAAAATTTCACCAACTGTTAAGTGATTATAAGACGATTACAGATTACAGTCTTTTCGCTAATACTAGTTTCAATGTGAGAGGGGAGCCGATCGTTTGTTCTCCTGAAGACGCGTACAGATGCTTTATGAATACAGAAATGGATTATCTTGTTGTTGGAAATTTCCTACTCGACAAAAACAAGCAGAATAAATGGGAAAAAGATGATACAATTTCGGTCAAATTAGATTAACTTATGAAAAAATTTTTACTAAATTCGTTTATCGCCTTGATCAGTATCTCGGCGACTATCATGATTTTGGAATTTGCTCTTAGGCTCACGAATTTTACCGCACTTGTACCGCTTATGGCATACCCAAAAAATTATTATGTTTATGACCAAAAGATGGGTTATGACATTAGTAAAAATTTTCCAAAAGAAAATTATTCAATGCTTGAAAGCAAATATGAAATTTGGTCAAACAGTCTCGGATGTTTCGACGAAGAATTTGCAACATCGACTGATAACTATCTACTTTTGGTTGGAGATAGTTTTACTTGGGGTTATGCACCTTTCGAAAAAAAGTGGGGGACCGGTCTCGAGAATATTTTAAAAACCCGCGTACTTAAGTGTGGAGTAACTGGTTTCGGTACCGCACAGGAATTGATTAAGACAAAAAATACTTTGCAAGGTCTAAAGAATCCAAAGATGATCATTGTTGGTTACTACAGTAACGATCCTGGAGATGATTTTGAATTACCAAGAAGAACAGTTTACGAAGGTTATCTGGTAGGTAATCTCCAAAAAGATGGAGTAACAGCAGAACAGGCACAAAAAACCTATTCAAATCTTTATAACTATTGCGTCACTGATGTACCAAAAAACATTATTCCTCAAAAAGTTAAATGCTGGCTAACTAACCACTCGGTTTTGTATCAATTAGTAAAACCGTCGTTGAAAAATCTTTTGTCTAAGGTTTTGGGTGAGGAAATTCTAGACAATGCTGGTCTGGTCAATATTCCAAATGACGCAAAACCGAGTGTCTCTATATCTGATAAGGAATTGTACGAGAAACATTACAAGAACATTTTAGCATTCCAAAGTTTCGCTAATTCTAAGAATGCAGATCTATTGTTTGTCCTTATTCCGACCCTCTCGGATTTATCAGCGACATCTACTAAGAACACTTCGCTTTATAAAACTGAGAAATTCATGAATAGTAATGGAATTAATTACATCAATTTAACCGAACCGTTTAAAAACTATTCGTTTGGTAGGCCCGAGAAATTTTACTGGAAGAAAGATTCCCATTGGAATATCGAAGGGAACAAGCTGGCTAGTATTTTAGTCGCGCAGTACGTCGCTAAAAATCGACTGGTAGAAGTAGATTCTTTTACTGATCTAATTAATAATCTAGAAAAACAATTAGACAATTACTAAATTAGAAAAATCTATTTCTAATTTTAAATTGCCAAAGCTTTAAATTGTAAATATTTAGCCAGAATATCCTAAGGAATGATTTTCTTTTTGTACATGGTGATTTTACAAATTCATAAATGTTTTTCGAATCCTTCTCCCAGTTTTTAAATCCGTTTGCAGATTCATTCTGGTTTTTTACAAACAACTCTTCCGCTTTAGAGAAATTAACCGGCTCTTTGGTGTGTTCATCAAACAAATAACCATTCACTCCGTGGCGAATATACTCATTCATTGTGCCTTCGTTGTAACTCACTACGATTAGCCCAAGTGACATTGCCTCTATAAAACTGAGGCCAATACCTTCTTTTTTCCTTGGAGCAATAAAGATGCCTGCGCTTTTTACTAAGTTTAGATAGTCTTCCTTAGACTGCTTAAAATCCATTTCGATTTTTTCAATTTTATATTTCTCTATGTCTTTGATAGAAATGCTTTCAGCTTGGTAGTTTGGGTCTGGTCTAGATAAAAGAATAAATTTATCGATGGAATTAGGGTTAATTATTTTTTTAATTTCGTTAAAAGTTACCGCGCCGCGGTTCCAAAAGAAAAAAGTCCTACTTCTTTGTTTGAAGTCTACTTCGTTTTGAACTGGCTTAACCCAATACTTGAGATAGACCGCCTCGATTCCAAAGTCTAAACATTTCTTATAAATGTATTCAGAAAAGCAAATAACTTTTATTGGTATAAACGATAGGTTTTTCCAAAAGAGATAGTCAGGATTTAGGCTGTCATACATTGGTACCCAAATCATTTTTGCTTTAATTTTCTTGAGGTCGCTTATAGGATTTAATCTTTGCCAAAAAATTACGTATTCATGCTGGTTAATTTCCTCAACTGAAACTCTTGAACCTTTTTGTGAGGTTTTGTCCCAATAATTTGTAATATCAAAATCAGCTGAAATAAGTTCACGAAAAAAATCCGCAGATTTGGTGTACTGGTGAAATATATTATCGACAAATGCAAGTGACGGCTTCATGTAGGTTTGTTAGCTATTAGATTACTGTATTTGATAACAATTTACCACGGTCTTTTGTTGTATAAGGGGTCTAGTTCTGGTTTACATAGCAGTAGATTTTCGGGTTGTTCTTTAGGTTTATTTGATATAAGATTGAGGGAAATATGACTAAAACAAAGGAGAAAATTTTTATTACCGGAATCGCAGGATTCTTAGGAAGTCACTTGGCTGACCGTATGCATGAGCTTGGATACGAGGTTTCTGGTTGTGATAATCTTTTAGGAGGTTACAGAGATAACGTCTCAGAAGGAATTACTTTTTACAAAGAAGATGCCAGAGATTTTGAAAAGATGAAGGAACTTTTGAAAGGGGTGGATATTTTGTACCACTGTGCTGCTGCTCCTCACGAAGGCCTGAGTGTTTTTTCTCCTAATTTAATTACTGAACATACTTACAACTCAACTGTTGCGGTTGTTACTGCTGCGGTTGTAAATGGTGTGAAGCGAGTAGTTTTTTGTTCAAGCATGGCGCGTTATGGAAATCAGGGTGGAATTGGCGGAATGTTTGATGAGAGCATGCCACCAAAACCTGTTGATCCATACGGCGTTGCAAAATATGCCGCCGAATTATTTATTGAGACAATGGCTGAAGCGCATGGTTTTGAGTATGTGATTGCTGTTCCTCACAATATTTTTGGGCCACGCCAGAAGTACGATGATCCGTATCGAAATGTTGTTTCGATAATGATAAACCGAATGCTCCGAGGCGAACAGCCGATTATTTACGGCGATGGAATGCAGAAGAGAAGTTTTACATATATTTCGGATGCAATTTCTGCATTAGAAAAATTAGCTTTTCAAAAAGATTTGAATGGTCAGATTATAAATATCGGTCCAGATGATGAATTTGTAACCGTGAATGACTTGGCGAAAATTATTGGGGAACAACTTCATTTCAATTTGAAACCTATTTATGTTCCCTCAAGACCACAGGAGGTAAAGCATGCCGGATGTAAAGCAGATAAGGCTCGAAAATTACTTGATTATAAAACCACTACAAACTTACGTGATGGAGTGAAAGAAAATATTGAATGGATCAAATTGCGCGGTCCAAAGCCATTCGAATATCATCTCGAGTTGGAAATAATCAATGAAAAAACTCCTGACACTTGGAAGAAAAAATTGATGTAACTATATATGAAAGTTTTGTATCTTTACGCCGGTTCTCGGAAGAAACTGTATGAAGAGTTTCAAAAAGGAGATCAGCCCGACACCGCATTGGTGGGTCTTAACCATTTGTCTAAATTTGGAGTTGAAGCCAGTTTCTACGAGACAAAGACAACCGAGTTTTTAAGAAAAATTTCATTTAATCTTACGCAGTTACCGGTCATATTCGGTATCGGAAAATACGATATAGTTTTTTCTGGTTCAGGACTTCTGACACTATTTTTGGTGAAATTTGTTTTAAGAATGAAAAAACCCAGATGGTTTATTTACAACACCTATCTTTCCAATCTAATAAAAAGAAACAGAACAGGTCTTAAGAGCTGGTTTATTAGAAAAACAATTTTTTCCGCTGATGGAATAATTTGTCCTTCGACGGCTCAGAAAGATTTTTTGCTTAGCGAAGGTTTTGATAAAAATAAACTACATTTTTTGCCCTACGGAATTGATGAAAATTTTTACAATAGCATTGAACCTGTTTTAAATGAAAATAAAAGATACATAATTTCAGCCGGTAGAGATGTCGGCAGAGATTACAAGGTTCTGATCGAGGCCTTGAATGGAACCGAGATTCCTCTGACCATCGGCGCACTCCCAAGAAATTTTCCTGGCATTGAAAACTTTCCTCCCAATGTAAAAGTCGACTATTTCAAACCAAAAGTCTTGGCGGGGTTAATGAAAAATGCAGAATTTGTGGTAATCCCAACTATTCCGGAAGAAAAAATGGTAGGGTCTGATTGTTCAGGTCAATACGTTTTGCTTGAATCGATGATGCTTGGAAAGGCTATTATAACGACTGATAGAAGCACTTTATCTGACTACTTTAAGGATGGAGAAAATGGAATCCTTGTTCCTCCAGAAAACCCTATGGCTTTAAAAGAAGCAATATTAAAACTTTGGCAGAACCCTGAATTGGCAGAAAAGATGGGAAGAACAAATGGGGACTTGGCCAAAAAACTTTTTACAACAAAAAGATTCGCCGAGGATTTTGCTAAACTACTTAAAAATAAATGAAAAATTTGAATATTACAGTGTTGTGCAATTGTCGTTTCCCAAGCACCGCGGCCCACAGTACTTATTTGGCGCGACTTTGTGAATCATTTGCGAATAATGGGGCAAATGTAGAGCTTGTTGTACCTCAAAGGTTTAAGGAGGTCCGACAGGATCCACTCAAATATTATGATGTTAAAAAAACATTTTCTGTAAAAAAAATTTGGAGTTTTGATTTTATAATTTTCGGAAAATTTTTAGGAAAATTAGCATTTTTTTTGCAATACGCCCATTTTTACTTTCTAGTACTGATTTACTTCTTGCTCCGCTCCCGAAATCGAATCATATACACAATGGATAATTTGGGGCCATTGTTAACCTTCTTAGGATACAAAGTGGTTTTTGAAACTCATATTGGAATCGGTCAGTATCGAAAATTTTTATTGCCTTTAATAAGAAGATCGGAAAAACTGGTGGTTGTAAATTCAATTATTAAATCAGAGTTTGTTAAGGCTGGTTTTAAAAGTGAGGATGTTTTGGTAGCACCCAACGGCGTCGATTTGTCGGTGTTTTCTGGTTCTGAGAGTAAGTATGATCTCAGGCGTGAGTTGGATCTACCTGATTCACCAAAAATAATCGCTTATATTGGAAAATACAAAACTATGGGCATGGACAAGGGGGTAGATGATTTGGTCCGGGTTTTTGGAAATATGATTTTAAAAAGACAAGATTTAAAACTTCTTATTGTCGGGTTAGGTTCAGAGGAAAAAATCGAGTTAGCTACAACTTTGTCTCGTGCTTTAGTGCCTAGCGAATATTACAAGCTTGTTTCTTTTGTCTCACAAAAAGAAGTAGGGAAGTATATGAGAGCGTCAGATGTTTTGGTGATGAATTACCCAAACACTGAGTACTATTCCGGCTTTATGTCGCCAATGAAAATGTTTGAGTACATGGCCTCAGGTCAACCAATCGTCACGTCCGACCTTCCTGCGATCAGAGAAATTTTGGATGATGAATCGGCAATGTTTGTGAGACCTGACAGTAATGAAGATCTCGAAAAGGGTATTTTGAAGATTTTAAATGATGGAGAACTAAGCATGAAGGTTGCTCAAAAGGCTTTTGAGAAAGTACAAAGCCATACTTGGACAAAAAGAGCCGAGAGAATAATAAAATTTATCTCAGTTGACAATTTGTAAAAAATAAGTATAGTTTGGATAGATAAACCTGCTACGTGTGTAGCTGGTTTTCGTTTGAAAAAC
>CAYSEN010000002.1:0-47183 GCA_964430335.1 uncultured Candidatus Saccharibacteria bacterium | reverse complement strand
TATAGTTTGGATAGATAAACCTGCTACGTGTGTAGCTGGTTTTCGTTTGAAAAACTCGGTCTTTACATACAAATAACATACAAATATGGAAACTTCGGAGTTGCCGGATTTCTTCAAGCTCACAACGATGGCCTTGACTGATCGTTTGCCGGAGAGGTTTTTCCGAGGGGATACATGCATTATTCCCGTGTATGGTTTTACACAGACCAACGACAACCGTATGTCTGTGATTGACACTGCCCACTCTCTTTACTCTCGTAACCCGAGACGGTTCAGGCTTTTCCTTCTTAACGATTTGGATGGCACCAATGCGGGCTACACGGGGCATTGTTCATGGGAGGCCGCCGCTTCTAGGGCCGGATTTCCTTTGTCTGCAATTAGCACCGTTCCTCTTAGCGAACCGCTTAATACCCTAAGCGAGGCGGTTGCCTTGGTGGACTATGCTGTGCGCGAGGGTTGGCCCGATCTCGTGATTGTCGCCCCACCATTTCACATGGTGAGGGCCTTCATGTCGGTCATTACGGCTATTGCGAACAGTAGGTACGAAGGGGCGCCCAATATCAAGGTTTATTGCGCTGTAGGGGCTACCCTTCCGTGGGGAGAGGAGGTTGCTCATTCTCAAGGCACTCTGCGTGAGACCCGCGCTGGCCTCATTGGTACCGAACTCGATAGGATCCTTAAATATCAAGATCCGGCGAGTTCAAAGCCGTTTCCTTTGGTCCAATTTCGAACGTGTCTGGGTTACCTCGATCGAAGGGGGAATTGATTCGTTGGTCCGGCAGGCTTTGCTTGCCGGACCTTTTTCTATTTATTTTTTAGCGCCTTGCAGATAGTTTCCATCCACTCAGTTACCTGAAATCCAAAATTGATATTTGTTACAGGTGGATGGTTTTTTTCTAGGCATTCTACAAAATGATTGAGCTCACTTAGTAGCGGTTCTATTTGAACAATTTTTGGATGATTTGTCTTACCATTCTTGCTAATCGATAATTTTTTCTCATCAAGAGTCTCATCTATTAAAATTTTTTGTATTTTAGTCTCAAAAGCAATTTGTCGAATTTTCTTTTCACCCTCGTTGGCAGCTTTAATTTTTAATTTAGGAGCATTTTCAAACGAAACCTCCGCCGATACGAAGTCTGGCTTCATTTTACCTTTCACTGATTTTATCCTCGGCTGGCCAAAAAGATGTTGATAAATTGAAAGTGGGTGGGATGCAACATCCCAAAAAATGTCGATGTCAGATCTTGTCGGGCTTTTAATATGCTCGGTTTTCATGAATGAAATGGCCTCGATTTTTTTATTCAAAATCTCCTTTTTAATAAAATC
Organism: uncultured Candidatus Saccharibacteria bacterium; assembly: GCA_964430335.1. GTDB lineage: Bacteria > Patescibacteriota > Minisyncoccia > Phycocordibacterales > SIBU01 > SIBU01. The sequence continues at coordinate 45,857 of CAYSEN010000002.1, read as the reverse complement.
AACATTTTGATTAAAAACATATTGATAGCCAACCATAAACACCGCCTTACTTTTTTCAGAGGCCTTTTTAAGTTTTTTTGCTTCAGCAATACTTAGAGACATCGGCTTCTCTACAAACACAGCGATATTTTTTTCCAAAAATGAGATCGCCATACTTGTGTGAGTAGAAGCCGGGGTAGCGATTATTACGGCATCCAAATCATTTTTTGAAAGAAGCACATGCCAGTCTGTCAGCTTCGTGTATTCATTTGAAAATGGCGCTAGGGATATCTGATCTCTGGCGCAGAGGTACTTCAAATTAACCCTGTTCATTTTTTCTAGGGTAGAGATTATATTTTTGCCCCATTTGCCAGCGCCTATGACTGCAATATTTTTCATCACTATAATTATTTTTTACCGCGACGTGATTTTGCTTTAGGCTTTGCTTTTGATTTTTGAGAAGCTTTTTTAGCCGTTTTTATTTTTTTATTGGAGATGACAGCTTTTTTGCTCTCCGGTTTATTTTCCGGAGTAGTCTTGGTGGCTGTTCTCTTGCTTTGATCTATATAAGTTTCGTCATTTCTGCACCATTCGATAAATCGTGTTAATCCCTCTCGAAGTGACATTTCAGGATTATATTTTAGATGATCTTTTGCCTTTTTTAGGTCAGGACATCTTCTCTGTGGTTCACCAGCAGGATAATTTTCTGGGTAGGGAATTAGCTCAAATGAAGCTCCTCCACCTTCAATGTCGACAAACATTTTTGCAAGATCAGCCATTGAAATCTCATTGTCTTCATTTCCAATGTTGTACGCATGTCCTGGTTGGCCGATAAGTAGAACTTTTAGGAATCCTGTCACCGCGTCGGTAATGTAACAGAAAGTCCTGGTTTGGTGACCATCTCCGTGTACCGGAATAGTTTCTTTGTTTAGCGCCTTGTAAGCAAACATCGGCAGAACTCTCTTGTCGTTATGTCCCATTCCTGGTCCGAATACGTTGAATGGTCGAACAATTTTCCCCGGTACATCGAACTGTTCGTTGTAAATTGTTGTGATCGTTTCTCCTAATCTCTTTGATTCGTCGTAGCAAGCACGTGGACCGACTGAAGAGACATATCCGTGATAAGTCTCTGGTGTAGGCACTGCCTTTTCGTCTGGATCACCGTAAATTTCACTTGAACTGAAGAATAGGAAACCCTCTACTGTTTCTTTGTTTTTCTTTGCTAATTCCAAAAGATGTCTAACTCCCGTTACGGCGCTATCGATGGTCTCAAGTGGGTATTTTTTGTAATAGACAGGAGAAGCTAGTCCAGCAGCGTGGACAATGTAATGAAGTGGTTCACGAACAGGAAGAGGTTGGGTAATATCTCCCCAAACTTCCAAAATGTCTGGTCTACCTTTGTAATTAAAATGTGGATGAGGTCGTCCGGTAATAAAGTTGTCTACTGAAATAATTCGGCAAGGAGTTTTGAGAACATTGTCATTTAAATAGCAAAGTGTGCCAATCAAATATTTCCCCAAAAAACCTCCTCCTCCAGAAATGAAAATAGTTTTGCCCTCAAATTTTTTGGCATCTGTTCCCAAACCTTTTGCTATTCTTGCGATGTCTTCCTCTATGATTTTTTTGGACATGGTTTTATTTTACTTCTTTAGGCGGAATGGCTATTAAATATCGATACTTTCCTGTTTGTTTTGTCTTCTTTTTAATGTCTTTGAAATATTCGTATGCAAATACTACCAATACATCCGGTTTGTTCTTTAAAAGGTGAGTATTAGGAACTATTGGAATATGCATCCCTGGGCTAAATCGATTCTGTTTAAGAGGGCTGTCGTCAACTATGAATTCGATTAAATCTGGGCCAATTTTACCGAAATTGGTGATTGTAGCGACTCTCGCAGGAGCACCGTATCCGGCCACCTTTAGACCTTTTTTCTTATATTCTCTTAATTTTTTCTCAAAAGCTTTTATATAACTTTCCACTTTTGCAGTAAATTTCTTCAAGTTCTTTTCGGTAAATTTTACTGATTCTTCTTTTAGGAGTTTTTTTGTTCGAGCTGAGGAACCTTTACCTACTCCGTTTATGCGGGTTGTTACACGAATTGAGCCACCGTGAGGTTCGATTTTCTCTGTATCAGAAATGTACATTCCATGAGCTTCGAAAAGATTTTTAAGAGACGATAGGGAATAGTAGAAAATTCTATCAAGATAAAATCTTTCAAATTGCACCTTAGATAGAATGTTGCCAATATATTCGACTTCGATAATAAATTTACCGTCTGGCGCCATCAGTTTTTTAACGTCCTCAATAAACTGGTGAGGATTTTCTAGGTGAGTGAAAATACTGCTGGCTACCACAACGTCAGGTCTGCCGTGCTTGTCGACGATTTCATTTGCAGATTTTTCATTAAAGAAAGAAACTATGGTCGTTAATCCTTGATCATTTGCAATTTTGCCTACGTTGATTGATGGGTCAACACCAATGGCTTTTACCCCCAAATCTTTTATGAGTGGTCTTAATAAAATTCCATCATTTGAACCAATATCAACGACGAATTTTGCCTTCGATAGTTTCTTCGCTAATTTTTCGAAGTGTCTAACCAGTCCGGGATTTACCGAAGATAGATAGTAATAATCCTCAAACATTCTTTCTCTTGATACTAGAGTACCGAGTTGAACATTTTTACAGTTTGAACAAAAAAATACTGAGAGAGGGAAGAAATCTTCAGTTTTAAACTTTTCCGAATTTTCTGGATATTTGTTTGCTAAAGGTTGTTTACCTAGATTTAAAAATTCCGAGGATTTGTCTTCTTTGCAGATTAGGCACTTCATGTTTTTTTATAAGTAAATAGGCCTATACTTTAGCTTATATAATGACCAAAGGCAACCGATTTTTATGATCGAATTTTGTCTTTAGAAATTAGGCATTTTAATCCAAATTTGATCAATTTTGGCGTATATTTAACCCCTCCTAAGTTTCTAGAAAGAGGGCTAGAATTATAAATTTTCCATATTTTAAGACCAAGCCTTGTGTTGGAGTTGCAACTATCAAACCACTTTTCTGCTACCACTCTGTTAAACAGGTTTTCCGGGTGAATTTTTTTATCAGAATTTTTCTCGCAAAGTTTGAGGAGCCACAGTTCTCGTTCTCTAAGGAAACTTTCTAGTTCAGAACCTCCGTGTCCAAAGTTATTTCGGTGAATTTTTAATTCTTCCTCTGAAGGATTGAGATCAAATTTCTTCAATTGATTACGAATCAAACTATCCATAACTTTCTGCTTTTCAGTGTTGAGCACTTTGGAAATACCTTTGCCGTGCGATCGATAGCAAATTAAAATTTTAGGAAGAGTGTAAAATTTCCACTGGTAAATCATTTTCCAATAAAGATCTACGTCTTCTACCGGTACAGACCCGACGGTGAACGGTACTCCTGGCATGGCTTTTTTTCGCATCATGACAGAAGAGAATGCTAGAAAATTATGGAAGAGAAGTTTAATAGGTGCTTCTTCTGGTCTCGTGTTGTCTTTGCCGATTTGTCCAGTCGGCACACCATTTTCGTCAATGATTTTTGTCCAGGAAGCAACAAGTCCAAAATCAGGATGGCTATCAAGAAATTTTACTTGCTCAGAAAATCGGTTTGGAAACGCTGTATCATCGGCGTCTAGTATTGCGATATATTCACCTTTGGATTTTTCGAAGGCCAAGTTCCTCGAAAGGATTGATCCGAGATTTATTTCATTATTAGTTAATTTGATTCTCGGGTCAGTGAATGATTTTATGATTTCCAGTGTATTGTCTTTTGAAGCGTCGTTTACAACTAAAAGTTCCCAATCTTTAAATGATTGATTGACCACACTGTCTATGGCGTCCTTAATATATTTGCCGGCGTTGTACGCTGGCATGATGACGGAAATCTTGGGGTTCATAATGTTTGTAAGGTTATAGAGTTCATAAGGGCTGAATCCAAGAAGAATTTAACAAGTCAGTTTTTCGGTTTTGATCTACAAACCAATTTTTTGGTGAAATTACAATTTTATTTGGGTTTTGGTTTAACCATGAAGCCCACCAGCTGAAAGTTGAGTTGGCAATAATATTGTGTTTACACATGCTCATCAGGTGCATTTCCTCATAATCTTCGATTTTGGGATTGGACACAAACGTAATTTCTACATTTTTTGGAAAATTTTCCTTAGTCCATTCAATATCATCAGAAAAAACAAAAAAATGAGGATTTTTTACTGATTCCTGAATCTTACTTATGGCACGACTGTAGTAGGAGAGTGAGAGTGCTCCATGTACGTTTGCAATTTTTTGTATGTTTACATAATCTCCTCTTCGAACGTGAATACTTACTGAATTTTCCTGACTAGTGATTTCTCTTGCGACATTCTCTGCAATACCACTAAGAGGAGATTTTAGTTGAAAATCCTTTCTTATTATTTCAGCATTCTTTTCAAAATATTTTTCGCTATTCCAGTGTCCATCAAAATAACCAGATGAAATTTTCAATATCTCAGAATCAAAAAAAGCACCCTCCTCTTTAATCCTTTTCCTGTTTTTTTCAGGTCTAAATTTATCTAGGAACTTTTGTAAATTAGAGCAATATGAATTTATTTCCACCTTTGTGGCCTCGCTAGCCTTTATATCGTATCCACTGAGTCTAAAAATTCGACTACTCTGATTAGGTTTTTGTAGGTAAGAGGTGTCGATTTTGCATTCAGCATTATGAATCAGAGAAAGATTACGCCCCAGTGCATACTGAAACATTTGATTACCTAAACCTCCCTGAATCTTAACAATTATCATCTTATTTTCTAATTATCTCACTATACAGCTTCATGTACCCATCAATCATCGATTCTATACTAAAATTTTTCTGAATTTTTTCCGCACCTCTTTCGATCACAGCTTTTCTTGAATTAGTATCTTGATCAAAAAACCATTTTATTCCAGCTGAGATTTGTTCGTCACTTCTTTCGGTCATCAAGAATCCATTTTGCCTGTGATCTATGATTTCAGATATTCCACCAACATTTGAACATATAGCTGGGGTGCCACAACTCATCGACTCTAGTATGGATAAAGGTAGAGTCTCGGCTTTAGAAGGGAATAGTAGTAGGTCAGAAGCGCAGTAATATTTTGCCATTTTGCTTTCATCCTTTTCGTATTTAAAAAAGATACAGTTTTTATCAATCCTTTCAGAATTTTCTCCGATTACAAGAAAAATAACATTCTTGTCGTTTTGGAATTTTTGGGCAATCTCCTTTACTAAATCACCACCCTTATCAATATTTTCCAGTCCACCGTTCGCGGCGAAAAGCATAATTTTTTTATCTTTTGGTAAACCAAGTTCCATTCTTGCTTGTATTTTGTCCCCTGATTTAAAAATTGAAGTATCGATTCCATTTGGAATAACGTGAATATTTTTCTGAGCTAATGCGCTTTTTTCAACTTTTTCTTTTAGCCACAAACACGGTACTACTATTTCAAATTTTGAATTCTTATAGGTTTCTTTTTTTACAGAAGAAAGATGTTTGCTGTTGTCCCACGCTATGTCTTGGTAATCACTCAAGGAGTTGCAAGTAAAAAAGCCATCTACGACTTTATCCGATGTTGTGTGAGCACAATGTGGTGTCAGTGACCACATGTCATGAAGGGTCCATATTATAGGTTTTTTTGCACTCATTTTTTCTAGGGTCTTTATATCAAAATATTGACCGTGTAAATTATGACAATGTACAACATCAGCATTTTTAAATTGAGTTGTATTTAGAATTTTATCTGTCCCAAAAAATTCAACATCGTTTGCAAGTAAAGGACGAAATTTGTTTTGAAGTGCACTCCAAATATCCTTTCCGCATATTTTCAGAAAGAAATTCGAAATGGAGTTAAGGCTATTTATTTCATAAACATTTTTGTCATTTGAGTATTTATGTTTAACGAACATAGATACTTGATTGCTTGATTTTTCAAGATAAGTCTTAAGACGCCACGCAACCTTGGCCGCTCCGCCTTCAATATCCATTGTGTTAATTTCTAATATGTTCACAAATTTATTTTAACGAATTCTCAATAAATTTTACAAAAGTGAAGAGCTCCATTCTTGGTACACCTGCATCAAAATCGCGTCTTTTTAGTTCATAAAATAGAGAAAGGATGTAGAAATCTTTTATGAGATTTTCACTCATTTTTAGGGGTTTTAGAGCATTTATAGCGGTTTTAACAAGGTTTTGGTACTGATTTGAAGAATTGTCACCATAACCTACAATCGAGCTGGTAAATCGGCTAATCTCAATCGGAATTAAACCGAATTCATCATTCTCTTCATCTATTAAGTCTATTTTACCATTCTTGTCGATGATTATATTTTCCCGCCAAAGATCACCATGGGTTTTGGAAAATATTGGTTCGTTTTCGTATTTGGCTAAGTTTTTAAGATAGTTTTCTGTGACGCTAATATCTAATTCGTATTTTTTTGCTAGAGCCAGAGCGATGTTTAAGATTTGAGTAAATTTTTGTGAGTCTCTAGTAGGGGAAACGTAGTATTTATTTTTCACTAATTCTAAAACACCAGAGAAAATTTTTTCATTAATTTTTTCTGGATGAAGCCCGTCAATTAAATTTTCTTTTTTTATTTCTGAACAGGAATCGATTGAAATGGCTTTATAAAATTTATTTTCCGTAATTGAAAAGGCGGAAAGACTATTGAATCCTTTGTAAATATAAAGAGGGGAATTTTCAGAAATGTTTTTCTCTAAATCAGAAATTATAGGCTCGTCGTTTTTTCTGAAGTAAATAAGAAAATTAGGAGAAAGCTGTGAAAAGAATTTAGAAAGAACGGGAAAGAAACCGTACTTAAATTGGGTTAGGTGTCGCGAAATAATCTTTCGGTTTTTATGAACATGTTTAACATTCACATCATCGAGTCCTGCATAGGCTTGGTTATATGAAAAGCTGGTATGAAAAATTCTGAAATTATTTACACCGATGTCTTTTAGGAGTTTTTTGTATCCTGAGAGTGAGTATGTGTAAGTCAGATAACCACTACTTGTTTTTTGAGCATCGTGAAAAAACAAACCGCCTTTTTGTTTTATATTGCAAATAATGCTGGCGACAAATCTAGGCACCAAAGAGGTGAAGGGAAGTCCGCTGTGATCTTTCGCCCCACGAAAATATTGTCTACCTATGCGATTTTCGATACCGACATAACAAACACCGTCTGGTTTCAAAACTCTTTTTATCTCTGATAAAAATTCTAATTGAGAAACTCGAGGATTCTTTTTTGGGTCAGAGATTCCGATCCACTCGAGTACACCATTTACTGAAACAAAATCAAAATAATTATCAGGAAAAGGAAGTGACCTTATATCGCCTTTAATAATCTGCCAATTATTTATATTGTCTTGAGATTTTATGATTGATTGAAATTCAACCCGCTCCTTTATGTTTTCAATCGAATAGACCTCATCAAAAAGCTCGGACATTCCCTGGGGAATAGTGCCAAAGCCACTACCAAGGTCGAGCGCTCTACCGCTATGCTTTTTGCTATATACAAAATTCAAAAAAGAAATACGATCCTTTTTTGAAAGAATGTAGGTGAAAAGACTTTTTCTTTTGTAGGTTTTGAAAAATTTAAAGCAGGCTTTTTTGTAACCTTCGTTTTTAGAGAGCTTTATCAGGCTCTCCATGTCAGTTTTTTCTATCTCACCCCAGTAAAAATTGTTCGCAGGTTCGTAATCAATGTAATTTTCGTTAAACGCAAAAGTGGTGTTGCATGAGTTGCAACGATTTTTTTGTGAATCGAGCTCATTCTTACATTTTTGGCAAAATAACTTCATTGAGTTAGATTTTTTCTAAAACAAAAATTAATTCCTTGTTGTCTGTACCTTTTTTGCCTTCGACGTAGTTTCTCATACCAATCCAAGGAGATTGTTTCTCAAAAATAATTTTAAATTTAGATTTCAACAGGTCTCTTAGATGGTCGTTGGTTAGGCTGTGTGGGTGTGCGTGATCTCTTTTTATTGCTTCGGTAAATACTTCTACAGTCAAAACAAAATAACCACTTCTCTTAAGTACTCGATGAATTTCACTTAGTGTTTGCTCGGGACTTGTAACATGGTCGAGCACATTGGTACAGAATACAACACTAAAATATTCGTCTGAGAAGGGGATTTTTTCACCTAGAGCTTTTTCGATTTTTATTCCGTTTGGATACTGATAAAGTTTTTTATATTCTTCTGCGATTGGATCTATGCCGTGTCTTTCGCCTTCTACGAAATGAAGTACGGTACTGATACCACATCCCACATCAAGGACTTTAGACGAACTGTTAAATTTACAGATATTTTTTATGTCATCCAAATATCTGTATTTTTTCCAATACTCTAAAACCTTTTCCTGGTTTTCCGGCTTCTTGAATTCTTCTGCCCATTCAACTTGGAAGCGCCATTCTGCGGTGTACTTATTCGCCAAAAAAGCTAAGACTTCATGAAGTTTAAAAAATCTCAAAACTTTTTTAATCGGTTCAGGAATTTTTTTAGCTAAACTTGATAATTTTAATGTTGCAAATTTTGGGTCCATTATTTTGTTTCATTAACCGCGTCTTCTAATTCTTTTCTAGGGAAAATATCTAGTAAACTTCCCGGTGTGCTGTTCCAAATCTCTATACCTCTTTTGTCAGCGTATTCTTTTATTTCCTTGTACTTTTGCCAGAGTTCGTAGTGGGCTTTAAATCTGTCCTGCATACTTTCTGTTCCGTAACTCCATTCATTGTAACCTTTTCTGACCATCGCATGTTGATTCTGTTCGTAGAAATGTGTACTTGTTCCTACGTGTAATATTCGGTCATGATCACAACCTAAGAGATAAATCTTTTTCGCCCCCATGTACATTGCCCAATAAAGAGCCAAGTGGGTGATACCTTGTATTCTTGGCAAAACCTTAGTCAGATCTAAATCAGGATTGGGGGTAATTTTTTTGTTTCCAACTATATAATGAAAGACGTTTTGTTTAGGAAAAATTTTTAGTATGTACTCAAGGGCGCTGTCTACTGAAAGAACTACGTTTAATTTTTCTGGGAAATGGGTTTCTGCATCACGTAACCAGCTCCAGTACTGCTCGCCGGTAATCGGGTCATGTGAGGCGGCGAAAAAGTGAAATTTCGGACTTAAAAATTTAAAATCCTCGTGTACGAAAAAATTGCTGACACTGAAACAGTTTTTACCAGCTAAAATTTTAAGGTTTTGCTTTTTGATTGATGGGCCAGTGGCGAGAATAAAAACAGTTTCTCCCTTGAGTGAATCCTTTAGTGAGGAATTTTTTTGAAGATAATTTTTATATTTTTGGTAGAATTTCCAAGATTCATATTTTCCAACCACTGTTCTTCTCAGATTTCCTGCTTTTACCAAAGCGCTTCCCAGTACCGGAATTTTCTTAATCTTATTTCTCATAAGAATAATATTATAGTCCAAACTCTTTTAGTTTAGTAAGTGCCTTTAGAAAACCTTCGCCCTGATATTGATGACCCATCCAGATTTCTGGTGTCATCGTGACCTTAGATTTTATGATTTCTGGCATTAGTTTGTCCCATGCCACGTCACCTTCGCCAATCTGCACACCTTCACCGTCTACACCTACTCCGTCGGAAACATGAACGTGTTTTACAAGAGGTTTTATGGTTTTGAAAAATTCAATCGGATCTTTTTTGGCAAACGAACAGTATAGTTGTGCATGACTACTGTCGTAACAGAGTGAGTAACCTTCTTTTTTGGCAAACTCAAAAATCTCCTCTGCATCCATAAAGGTGTTTGAAAACCACTGTCCACCTTTATACCAAGGGAAGGGAGGCAGGTTTTCTAGAAGTAATTCGATACCTGTTAGGTTTAGTTTTTTGAGTGCTTTGGCCAAACGAGCGTACATTTTTTTGCGCTCAGATTCGGTGACGAACTGTTCGTAACTCATTCCTCCTGGGTGTAAAACTACTTTTGTCTTATCACTTTTTTTGAAATGCTTAGACATTTCACGCACTTTATTAAGGAAGTCATTTATTCTTTTTATAGATGAATTTACAACCGATGTGTCGTCTGAACAAAAGTCCAAAAGCTCATCGCCCCAAAGTTCTGGTGCGTGTGCAACGAGTTCAAGTTCAGGATGATCCTTGAAAGTAAGCGGGTGATTTAGGTCATGTGAACTGAAATGAAATTCAGCAAAAGTAGGATTAAGTCCTTCAATCATTTCCTCGAAATCGTGAGGTCGTACGATAAGACCCCATTTTTTATCTGAGGAGAAATTTCTCCCTTCTTTTTTCTTGCCCAAATCCTCTTCGGTAAAATAGCCATCTTTTTTGATATCGCGGGTGGATGTTCGGCCAACTAAATCGTAAATTTTCTGAGGAGAAAGTCCTTTGGAAGGGCTTTTCGCGGTTACCATTTCTTTGGTAATCTTTTCTCCAGTTTTAATGTCTCTTGTTGCTACGAGACTTTTACCCAAAATTTTTCTATTGATAAATTCTCCAGCAGTGACGATTTTTTTGTCACTTTGCATAGCTTCCTCAATTCTTCGAATGTCGCGAACCAATTTTATGATACCTGTAGGTTCAAGACTAATAGCGTGATCAGGACCAGTCATGGTTCGATCGATTGTGATATGTCTTTCGATTACTTTGGCTCCAAGGGTTGCAGCAGCGAGACTGATAGCGAGACCTAGTTCGTGTCCGGAGTATCCAACAATGGCGTCAAACTTCTCCTCAAGAGTTTTCATGAATTTCAAATTTATATCTTTAGGAGCAGCAGGGTAGGCGCTGTTGCAGTGGAGAATTACATATTGAGCGCCAATTTTATTTAGATGCTTTACGGTATTTTCAATTTCCTCAAGAGTCGACATTCCAGTCGATATGATCAAGGGTTTCTTTTTCGAAGCGATGTATTCTATAAGTTCTAGATTCACTAAATCTGCTGATGCCAATTTGTATGCTGGCACGTTTAGTTTTTCTAACGCATCCACGCTAGTTTTGTCCCATGGAGTACATAGAAACATGATACCTTTCTTCTCGGCATATTTTGCAAGTTCTGTAAAATTTTTCTCACTCAAAGTAGACTCGCGAATTAGCGATAATAAATATTGAGAAGCGATGTCTTCGTTTTTAGTGTTGTTAAAAGCGGTGTCTGTGTAGAGAGTCTTGAAATCTCTCATTTGAAATTTGACCGCATCGGCCTTAGCTTCAACAGCAATATCTATAAGTTTCCTAGCGAGCTCAATTTTGCCGTTATGGTTGATTCCGGCCTCAGCAATAATAAAAGCTGGGTGTCCATCACCCACAAATCTTTTACCGATTTGAACCACTCTTTGTTTTTTATTTTTTTCCATATTTTTTAAGTGCGGGAACCAAACCTTCATTCATCCATATTTTGAAGGTGATTTCGATAGCTGGTCTTACGTAATTTTTCAATCGGTATTCACGTTGCTGTGCTGCATATTTCGGCCAGTATACATCGATGTCTTCATTGTCTACAACGACACATCTCTCGCCTAATGCTTCAATAAAATCTTCTAGCGTGTCTTTTATTTTCCAGCCTGTGTGTGTCAAAAACTGAGTAAACAAATATCCCTCTGCCAAAAAATCTCTAGGATTGATTGATTTGTCAGTAATTATTTCCGGAGTCCAATAAGTCTGCATGTCGATCGCAGTTCCAAACATAAACAAATCAGAAAAATGATAGTTTCGGTGTTTACTTGTGCCGGTGTTAGTCGCAAGAATTCTCTTGTTCTGAGATGTTGGTCCCAAAACAGGGAATTGTTCGATCATGTTAATCATGAATTCAAGACAGTTGATACCGTACATTCTTTGGTCGGCGCGAGTTTTGAGAGAGTATTTAAGTCCAAGTCTGACAGCTTCATCCATTCCGGCTTTAGTATTTGTAATTTGCATGTTTACATTACAAGGTCCTGGATGAACCGGTTTAGCGCATTTTAAAATTTTCACTTTTTCAGCTTTGAGACTTTCTATAGCGCTTGTGTCTTCGCCTTCCCAGGTTGAAATGATAATTGTGGCAGAAGGGTAGTGTTGAAGGTAGAAACGCACTGTCTCGTAGGTGAAATTATACTCATGCTTAATCGGACCCTGCATGATGATGGCGCAGGATTCATCGATTGGATTTTTTGATCCAATGAAAGGCAGACCATCTACTTTTGCTGGTCTGGTGTGAATGGTGATAAATCTGCCAAATTTAAAACCAATATTCCAAAGTGTTTTTTTTGCGAAATCTAGCATTTTATTTTTTTAAATTTTTTACGTAGTCGGGGTAATCTGTGCACATGGCGTCTGGCCTAAGCTCAAAAATTTCTTTTAATCTTTTGTTTAATTTTTCGCGGTTTCCTGCGTCAGGGTGGGCTTCGCCACCAAGTAGTCCTGGAGAAGTGCCGTGAAGTTCCGGTGTGACTAAGGCAATTTTTAGACCAGCGTCTCTAGCAATTTTGAAAGTCTCCTCGCTGTAGAGTGACTTTTGACCTCCGTCTTTGTCGGACAAATCCCATTCATCTAGCCAAACCCAATCAAAAACATCCCTATTATCTATAACTTCGGAAAGGGGTAGTAATGTTCCACCGACTGCCGAATTATATCTTTCGATGTCATGTGGATGTGCGACTGATGCTGCGAGGTGAAGTCTGCCGTCTTTTTCTTTTAGATATTTGGCTGATTCTGTTTTTAGGTCAAAAAATATGAAATGTTCAGGGTTAGCTCCTTCAAATTCTTTCAGTATCTGATCCATCTGTTCTTTAGTCTGCACCCCGTGTTTAAAGTGGATGGCGTTTAGTGATTTCCCGTTTGGATTCGATTGAATCATTTGAAGAAGTGCTCCGAATGAGGTGATGTGGTAACCGTTGAAATCCATGTCTAGCAATTCGTCAAAATTAACTTCTCCGATTTTTCTAGTATCAGCACCATTGGTAATTCTTGAAAGATCCTTGTCGTGTAGCACAACAATTTTACCGTCCTTGGTAAATTGTAAATCAAATTCAAGACCGAAACCTCTAGAAATTTGGTCAGCAAAAGCTTCTCGCGAGCTCTCCATGTAGTAGTTCGGTTTTTCTGGGTCTAGTCCTCGGTGGGTGATTACAGCAACCTCTCCCGGCTCACGTTCAATTTTATTTTCATTTCTCACGTAATTTTCTCTTATCATATTAAATTTTGATTTTTCCTTTTTCCAATTCTTTCAAAAAATGATTGAGCTCCTCTGGTGTTCCTAGTCCGTGCATTTTTTCAGCAGAAATTTCTTTGGTGTAGATTTTTTTACCGCGAAGAATCATTTCATTGTAAGTAGGGCAAACATAAAACTCGTTGTTGTGTCTTATGTTTTTGTGAATCATTGATTGAGCTGATTCCACAAAATCACTTCCTTTTTTGAAATAGTAAACTCCCACAGTGGCGTTTTTGGAAATCACTTTTTTCTCAGCGACTTCAATTACTCGTCCGCTATCATCTGTACGAACATAACTCCACTTTGGGTGACTGGCCTTGAAAGTCATGATCAGTCCGTCTTTGTCATCTTTTCGTCCTTCCTTTATGAAATCATTTATACCGGTTTCTATAAATTGGTCTGAGTTTGCAATAATCAGGTCGTTGTCATTGTTGATATGAGAAACCGCGGTCAGCACTGTACAGGCTGCGCCCTCAGTCTGACCATTTATCTGGACCACTTCAAACTGATTGTCCGTAGCATTTTTGAAAATGTTATATAGGTCGTACTTTTCATAATGTTCTCTCTGGCAGACAAAAATAAATTTATGCTCGCAGTTTGGTTTTAGATTTCCAGTTACCACTTCGATCATGGTTTTACCTTTGATGTCGACAAGTGCTTTAGGAAAAGCGTAACCTGCCTCCTTAAAAGGAGTGCCACGACCGGCCATTGGAACTACGATGTTTAGGATTTTACTCATCTCAGTGTATAACTATTTAAAATGATGGTTTGTTAATTGGACAATTAGCCAAGAAAAATTCTAAATCTTCCGGTGTACCCAATCCCCACATTTCGGGAATTACAGCGGCCTGCAATTTCATTCCTTGATCAAGCAATTTTTGATATAGAGGTGCGATATAAAACTCTCCTTTAACAGGATCGCCAGCTCTTTCATTTCTTTCGATAGCTTTCTCAGCTTCTGCAATAAAATATTTTCCTTTTGAAAAATAGTAGGCGCCAATATTTGCATAAGCTCCTTTTTCCATAAGTTCACGACTTTTTTCTGCCACCTGAGAAATGTGATTGCTGTCAGGCTTAGTCAAGGTGTAGCTCCACTTTGGAATACCATCATTTCGAGCGCGGAAGACAGGAATGATTCCCGCAGTGTCCGCGTCTTTATTTGCAATTAAATCGGCGAAACCCCGGCCATCAAAAAAGTGGTCGGTGTCAGAAAGCAGGAGGTCTTCTTCAGGATTGATAAAGTCCTTGGCCTTAAGAACAGTTTCTGAAGCACCACGAGTGAGCTTATCAATCACAATAACAGTGATATCGTCTGAATAAATTTCCTTCAGTTGCTTCTCCATTTGATATGCATCGTTGTGCTCCTTCAAAATAATGAAGGCCACATCTTTTGGAGTGACACGAAGATTGCCAGTTACTTTTTGTCCGGCGTGCTCAAAAAAGGGAAGTGAACCTGTGGCCCAGCGGATCATAGGAAAGCCTTTAACATTTATAAATGGCTTAGGTTTTAGATATTCAGAATTTTTATCTGCAACCTTTGCAAAACGACTACCGAGACCTGCCATTGGAAAGATGATTTTCATGTTTTTGGCTAATTAACGGCTAATTTATTGGTTACTATTCTAGCACATTTAGGCGCTAATTTATGGCTAAATATATTGACATATTTCCAGATTTGTGCTAAATTGTCAAAGGTTAGTTTTAGGGGATCTTTGACGTTTTTGCACTCGCTTGAGGGCAACAGGGGTTCCAAAACGGTTCGAAATGCCCGATTTATCGGGTAGAAAAAACAAATGAAATCAACAGAAGTGGTCCCATACGATCGTGAATTCAACCGCGACAGCCGTGGTCAGGTGGTCGGGGCTGTTCTCCGATCCATGGCTGTCGTACGAAGGTTCCAACGAGGTCGGTGTATCGACGCACTTGGCAGCAAGTCCGACGGCACCTTGGCGGCCCTTCCGGCCGACAAGGCCAGCGAGGCTGCGGGGAAGAAAATCCTGCTGACAATTCCTGGGGTTCTGGTGCACGGCGAGGAGACTGGACCTGAGGGTCCTACGAGCGACATCATTGTATGCCTCGATGCTCTCGACGGCTCCATGCCGTTTGCAGTTGGGGCAGGAACCTCGACGGTCATCGCCGCGGCCTACAGCAGGTCATGCAAGGAGGTGTTCTTCTGTGTGGTGGGAAACCCCCAGACCGGCCAGATTTGGGTCGGCCAGAAGGGCGTTGGGACTATGGTAATGGCTTACTCCGAGGACGGCAGTGAACCGACGCCTGATGACATGTCAGTATGCAGTGTGTCATCGGAGCCAATTAGCTCGAAGACCCGGGTGTTCACCGACTGCTATCCCGGCTTCAAGCGCGATGGGCGGGAGATTCTGACGCGGTCCGAACTCAATCGACTCGAAGGTCTGATCGACCAGAAGGCCGGCAAGTTGATGCTCGGAAGTAACGGGATTCATCATGCGCTCATCGCTCACGGCGGCAAGGGAGCCGTCGGCGCCATCACTACTGCAATCGGCGGTTATTGGGACGTCTGCCCGGTCCTTCTCGTCCTCCAGGCCGGCGGATGTGCGACGGCATTCCGAGTCGAAGACAACGGCACTCTCACCGAGTGCAACCCGCTGTCAGTCATGGACTACGACATCCTGGTTACGGCCAACAACCAAGAGACACTCGATGTCTTGGTCCGCGCCGTCAGGGCGTCCAAGGGCCAATAGCCCTATCAGTTCTTTCAGTCAATTCACGGAGCGATCGTTCATTCGATCGCTCTTTTTTCTTGCAAATTTTTGAGTAAAAGTTTTGGTTTTTTTCAATTACTATTGTCTAATGCTCATTTTTTATGAAAATTTATCGACCTTGTTTTCTTTTTATATTAAAATTTGCCGAGCCTAGATTTTTATGCGCAGACAAATCACTTGGGTTGGTAAACACAAGACACCGGTCTGTTTTTTTATCGGTGTCGTCAACGTCATGATATTTTTCGCGATCCCAAATTTGAGACGGGACTCTTCTGAGCTTCGGCTTTTGAGTGCAACGATGGCAGTTCTGTCCATACTCTCTTTTGCCATCACTTTTGCACCCGATCCTAAAGGAGGAGGTGTTACCAGTTTTTCCCTCGCGATTAAGATAGTCAGGTGGCTATCCTTGCCAATTTTCCTGTATGCACTCCTTGTGTTTGCAAGCAGTTTCTGATTCGTAATTCTACAGATCCACTGTAGAATTTTTTATACTAAATATTTATCTCCTTTAACGGACGGCACCTTTATGACCGCAGTAGAACCATCACTAATACAACTAAAGTTTGCAATGTCGTTTGGTTCCATCACTAAGACATCTCCTTTTTTAAGAATTTGGTCGTTCATTTTAAATTCACCTGAAACGATAACCGAAAATTCCGTTGCTACTTTGTGCAGATGCGCATCTTCTTGGTCTCCGGCTTTGTAGTCTTTGACACCGAATTCAAAATTTTTTGTTTGTAATATTGCTGGTGTAAAATCACCAATCATCCAACCTCTCGTAAAATCCTTTAGTTTTAGAATTTTCATAGGTTAAATTAAATTTTCGAATAAGGCCAAGTTCACATCTTCAACTCCTCGTACTTCGATGACGGTTGCTCCACTAGCTTTTGCGGCCGCGATTCCAGGCGGAGCATCTTCTACGATGATGCATTCGTGAGGTTCTACTCCCAATTTTTGAAAGGCGTATAGATATGTTTCTGGGTGAGGTTTAGGATTTTGCACTTCATCGTTGCCGACAATTAAATCAAAGAAATCAAATAGGTGTGAGGATTTTAGCATTAGATGAAGAGTTTCTTTGATTGAGTTTGAACAGCAGGCAAGTGTGTAGCCCTTGTCTTTAAGATGTTGAAGTAAAATGATTTTTGAATAGTCTGGTGGGCAATATTTTGGAATAATATCTTTGGTGTGCTTTTGTTTTACGTTGTTAATAAATTCTCGGAGGCCTTTAGGTAGGCGACCCTGATTTTCCAACTCCTCTAATTTTTTACGAGTTGGTAGGCCGTTAAAATACTGAAGATGCTCTTCGCGACCGATCTGGGCACCGAAAAGTGCCAAAGCTTTGTTGAGTGCTTCGTAGTGACCGTCTGGCATGTTTACCAAAACACCATCAAGGTCAAAGAGAACAGCTTTGTACTGTTTTTTCTCAACCGATTTTTTTGAGTTTTTGTCTGACTTTTTTGGCATTTTATTTTTTCAATTTGTGGTACAAACCCTTGGCTTTATTGTATACGGATTGGTTTTTTCTAAGGGCACCAAGTGTAAATTGTCTTAATTGGTGAGAGGGTGAAAAATTTTTCAATGCTAGGTAAGGTCTTAGGATTTGATTCTTTCTTAAATACTTTTTAATTTTTTCTGAACTTTCTTTTTGTAGATTTTCGGATACTCCTTTTTGGTAAATGGCCATGATCACCTCGTTGCCGTGTACCAATTTAAATCCCGAGCGCGCGAGTAGGGAATTTAGGGTTTTTAATGTGAAATACCAAACATGAGCATTTTGAAGATAACTATTTAATTTGCCGTGGTAAGTATCGTGAATATAGTAAATTCCTGGTAAGGCAATATAGAGAACCCCGTCATCTTTTAGAATTTTTTTTACTGTAGCTAAAGTAGCGGTTGGATTTTTTATATGCTCTAGGGTGTGGTTTAGAATCACTATGTCTGCCTGTCCATGCTTACTCAGGGTTTCTGCGTCATCTCTCTCAAGAGTTAGACCTTTGGACTTTCCGAAGTTTAGATACTCTTCGTCAAAGTCACAGCCAAAAACTTCGTTGCCAGAATCTTTGAAGGTCTGCAATATTCCTCCGGCGCCACAACCGATCTCGAAAACCTTTTTACCTTTTATCTCGCCTTTAAAATAGTTGTGCTTTAGGAAATCAAAAATATATTTTCCAAAACCGGTCTGTTCCTTAAAAAAATCTGAAACGCTTTCGTGATTTGGGTTACGATAAATTTTGCGATATTCGTTTTCATAGAATGAACCTAAGGTTTTTTCGTCGTAGTAAGGGTCAGCTCTCATCAGGCCACATTCTTCACATAGAACAATTTTTTGATCGATCCCGTAGCGATCTTTGCTAGCAATCTGGCTGTCTGTGTGAGCGCCACAAAGACACGGATTTACAACCTCGGTGTAGATTCCGGATTTTAGTTTTTGTATGAACGAATCAATCGTTTGTTTTTGGACTAAAGTAAGCATTATTTTTTATAACGAATTTGACGATATGTTCTATAGACTTTTTTCGCCATATCATATAACCCGTTTTTTCCTTTTAAAGTTGCAATGACTTTTTTCTTAAGCCAAGGCTTCTTTTCAGGTTTAAGGGTCAGTTTGACCGACTTTCCGTTTTTAGGAAGACTGTCGATTGTCTCAGCAATCAGGTTGAACAAGTTATATTTGTTCATAACTAAATCGCGAGCCTTCCAAATTTCATCCTTGTATTTTTCGTAGTAATTTCCAGAAATAACCTCCTCAATTTTTTTGAGAGCCTCCTCTGGTTTGGTGATGTCGATTACGGTTAAAGCGTCTGATGAAAAATATTTAAGAACGCTAGGGTGGCCATAATAGATTGGGTAGGCTCCAGCAAGATAGGCGTCTCCTAGGTTAGTTGTCCAATAATCTTCTACATAGCTATTGTCGATCGCAAGATAGTATTTGTAAGGAGCGATGCCGTCCCATTTGTCGCGAAGCATATTTATCCCCGCACCAAAATTACCAAATTGATCGCCATATTTTTCTTTCACTAATTTTAGAAAGGCGTGTTTGAGTTTTTGACCCTCGGTATGGTTTTTTGAAGAAGTTACGTTTGAAAGTAATTTGGTTTTTGGAATATCGGTAATGGCTTTGAGCTGGTCATACGTTGTGAACATTTTTTTGTAGTCTTTTGGATCTACCCCAGAGCCGGATCCAAACCATCCAACATGCCACAGGTGTGCTTGCTGAGTGTAGATTTTGTGAGGGTGATTTAGTGGCCTTTGGCAGGTAATTACTGTCGCAAACTGGTCAGTAAAATCCTTTCTGTAGGTTCGAATGTGTTCGGTTTCTTGATTGATGAAAATGGTGTTTTCTTTCGGGCAAATTGTGGTTTGTTTTTCAGGAAGGTCACCGAGCACTACCCACCAATCAGCCTTTTCTGTAGGTTGATCGATGATGAATTTGTAGTTTCCCCAAATACCAAGTGAACCTGGAGTTTGTCTCTCCAGAGGAACTTTTGGGTATTCGGATGTAAGTCGAACAGTAATCATTTTATTAGATGTTAGATACTGGATATTTAGACATTAGATTGATTCCAGTTTCCATTCTCTGTTCAGTAGTAGCATCGAGTCTGCTTTTTCTGTAGGGTGACCTTGGTTGTAGTACGCTGATTGACCAACAACCACACCTCTTTCGATTGCCTGTCTTGCCAAGTAATTTTTGATTCCATATCTACTAACATGAAGGCTGAGGAAGTAATTTCCTTGGCTTAATAGTTTTTCTGGGAAGGATAATTTCGCTTTGTATTTTCCTTTTTTAATTTTTTCAAATTCTGGATGCCAATCTGAGGCAAGGGATCTAAACAAGACGTCGCCCAGACCATTTCTTACATAAACTCCAATTCTAAACTCTGTTAGGTCGGCTAATGTTTCGAAATCGATTTCAACTTCAAAGGGTTTGTCGGTGTCTAGGTTTTCGGTCTTTACGCCACTTTGTGTGACGTTGAATGAATTTATGATTACGTCCTTTTCCTTGAATGGGAAAATGGCATTCTCGTCAGAATTTTTTTCATATTCATATTTTAGGTATTTTTCAATTACATCTTTGGTTTTTCCAACCATGACAACCTGTCCTTTTCTTAAGAGAATCGATTTGGTGCAAAGTTTTTCTACGGCTGCCATGTTGTGGCTGACAAAAAGAATCGTTCGTCCGGCGGTTCCTGTAACTTCCTCCATTTTTCCTAGACACTTTTTCTGAAATTCCGCGTCACCAACGGCCAAGACTTCATCGACAAGTAAAATGTCTGGTTCGATATGTGCGGCGATTGAGAAGGCGAGACGAACATACATTCCAGTCGAGTATCTTTTTACTGGAGTGTCTATAAAGTCGCCAATTCCTGCAAACGCCACAATCGCATCAAATTTTTGAGCGATTTCAGCGCGAGTCATTCCTAAAATAGCGCCATTCAGAAAAACATTTTCTCGGCCAGATAGCTCAGGATGAAAACCGGTTCCGACTTCGAGAAGGGAAGCGACTCGTCCACGAATAGTGATTTCACCTTCTGTTGGCGGAGTGATTCTTGATAGGATTTTTAAGAGAGTCGATTTTCCAGCTCCGTTTGCACCGATTATTCCAACGGCTTCACCTTTTTGTACAGAAAAATTTATATCTTTAAGCGCCCAGAAAGTCTCCATTTTATTTTTTCCTAAAACGGATTTTGCCGTTTTCTTTAAACTGTCGAATGGGTGTTTGATACCTTCGGTCAAAATATCTCTAAGAGCAACGTAACCTTTTTTACGTCCGGCAATGTTGTATCTCTTTCCTATATTTTTTATTTCAATTATTGGTTCCATGTTTTTATACGATATCGGCAAAATATCTTTCAGTTTTTTTGAAGAAAATAATTCCGATTACAAAAATTATCATTGTTGCTATGAAAGACAATCCGAGTAGTAGCCAGTTGACCGGTTCAGTTCCTAGAATGCTTCCTCTCGCTGCTTTAATGACACCTGTCATTGGATTTACCGCAAGAATCCAAGAGTATTTTCCTGCTATAGATGCTGGGTAAATAACAGGCGTTATGAATAGAAGCATTTGTATGAAGAACGGCAGGACGTATCGCACATCTCTATATTTTACGTTAATTGAAGCAAGGAAAAGTCCACCACCAACCGCGGCCATAAATGAAATGAGTAAAATTATTGGTATGACTATTATCGCTTGAGCGTGAGGTACAAATCCGTAGTAAAACATTAAGCCGATTAAAATTAGAGATGCCACAAAAGTGTCCACGAATTTTGTGATGGTCACTGCGATTGGTAGGAGTAGTCGAGGAAAATAAACTTTTGTAACAATGGCAGCGTTTGAAATAAGAGCATTACTAGTTTCTGAAAGGGCGCTAGAAAAGAATTGCCAAAACAAAAGGCCTGTGTAGACGAATATTGGGTAGGGAATTCCATCTGATGGCACTTTGATCAATTTTCCGAAGAAGACACTGAAGACCACCATGTTTATGAATGGTTGAAAAATCGCCCAGCCTACGCCCACGATAGTTTGTTTGTATCTGACCTTAAGATCACGCCAAACAAAAAAATACAAAAGGCCTTTGTATTCCCAGATTTCTCGGAGATCATCAAGGCTCAATGTTTTTTTCGGTTTGATAACGGTGACCATAAATTTATTTTTTATTATTTTTATGACTCTTCACTTTCAATTTTTTGATTTTTTCTTTTGTACCTTCCATTGTAAAAGTTTCTTTGTACCAATTAACCATTCTGCTTAAGCCTTCTTCAATATCGATTTCAATTTTGAAATCTTTTCCTAGGGCTTGTTTCATTAGCTTGCTGTCTGCACTTTTTACGAGGCGACCTTCTGGTTTGGTTTTATCAAAAACTAAGTTCACATCAATATCGGCCGACTTCGCAATTTGTTTTACTAATTCTTTTACAGAAATGGTTTCTTCAAGACCTATATTGACGGGCTGTTTAGTAAATCCATTTTCTACAAAACGCATCATGATTCTTGCAGCGTCTTCAGCGTGGATGTATGTCCTTTTTTGTTCTCCCGAACCCCAGACGATAATAGGGTCTTCTCTGTCACAGATTTTTTTTGTAAGCATCGGAATGGCTTGAGAATTTTGGCCAACCCAATTATATCTTTCACCGTAAATATTAAATGGTCTGACGATCGTTATCGGTATTCCGGTTTCTCTCATGTAGATTTTGGCTTTGTATTCCAAAATTCTTTTCGCCCAGCCGTAGCCCCAGTTGACCATCTCGGGTTCACCGTCGAAGTTCTTTTGATCTGTCATTGGCGTCGGTCCGTCGTCTGGATAAACACAACTTGAGCTAACTACTAGCGCTCGGCTTGGTTTATTGTGTGCGATAGAATCAAGCACGTTGGTGTTTACTAGATCATTGAAACGAAACATTTCAAAATTATTTTTGTGACTAAAACCAACGCCATAAGCTCTTGAGGCAAGATGAAATACGAAGTCCGCTCCTTTAAGTGATGACAGAGCTTGTTTTGGGTCAGTCAGATCTTTTTTTCGGAAATCTACTTTGTGGCGAAGGTGTTTTATATATTTCCATGTGCCTTTTGATTCGTCATCAACAAGGATTACGTTTGCACCAACCTTCAATAATTCCTCACACAAAAAAGAACCGATAAGTCCTAGGCCTCCTGTAACCGCAACATTTTTGTTTTTATAGAAATCTGACATAACTTTATTTTTTAATAATTGGTAAGTTTTCCAAATACCAATCGTAAGTTGATTCTAGTCCTTTTGCTAAATCAATTTTGTGCTTCCATCCTAATTTGTGAATTTTATTAACATTCACGACTTTTCTCGGTGTTCCGTCTGGTTTGGTTTTATCCCAAACAATTTTGCCTTTGAAGTCTGTAACTTTTTTGACCATCTCGGCCAATTTCTTAATAGAAATATCTATGCCTGTTCCAATATTTACAATTTCTGAATCATTGTATTTTTCCATAAGAAAAATACAGGCCTCAGCTAAATCTTCTACGTGTAAAAATTCTCTTTTAGCTTTTCCTGTCCCCCAAAGTGTTACTTCATTTTTTCCAAGAGTTTTTGCTTCGTGAAATTTTCTGATTAGGGCAGGGAGGACGTGAGAATTTTCTAGGTCAAAATTGTCATTTGGACCGTAGAGGTTGGTCGGCATTACAGAGATGAAATTTGTACCATATTGTGAGTTGTATGATTGGCAAGTGACGATTCCTGCGATTTTTGCCACAGCGTATGCTCTATTAGTAGACTCAAGCGGGCCAGAAAGTAGAGCCTCTTCTTTTATTGGTTGCTTTGCCAATCTTGGGTAGATACAAGAACTTCCAAGGAAAAGCAGTTTAGTCACGCCACTTTTGCGAGCACTTTCAAGGATGTTGTTCTGAATTGTAAGATTTTCCTGAATGAATTGTGCTGGATAAGTTTTGTTGGCCATGATGCCACCAACTTTTGCAGCCGCTAAAAAAACAAATTCCGGCTTTTCAGTTTGAAAGAATTTCTCGACAGCTTTTTGGTCTAGAAGATCTAATTCTTCTCGTGTCTTAAGGATAAGGTTATTGAAGCCTTTTGATTTAAGATTTTTCGTGATAGCTCCTCCGACCAAGCCACGATGTCCAGCAATGAAAATTTTTGATTCCTTCTTCATTTTATTTTTTCTTTCCGCTTTGTGCCAAGATGTGTTTCTTGGACTCCTCGTTTAGGTCTGAGGCTACCATTTCTTTTACCAGTTCGCTGAAGGTTGTTTTCGGTTTCCAACCAAGTTTGCTGTAGGCTTTTGTGGCATCGCCCATCAGAGAATTTACTTCTGCTGGTCTGAAATATTTATCGTCGATTTCTATTAGAGTATTACCAGTTTCAGAATCAATACCTTTTTCTTCTAAACCTTTGCCATGCCATTTTATTTTTATGCCGATTTCTTTAAACGCTAGTTCGCAAAATTCTCGGACAGTGTGTTGTTCGCCGGTAGCGATTACGAAATCCTCGGGTTTTGGAAGTTGCATCATGAGATACATTGCTTCTACATAGTCGCGAGCATGACCCCAATCTCTTTTGGCGTCTAGGTTACCTAAATAGAGTTTGTCTTGAAGACCGAGTTTGATTCGAGCTACAGCCTGAGTAATTTTTCGTGTCACGAAGGTTTCTCCTCGTCTCGGACTTTCGTGATTAAAAAGAATTCCGTTTACGGCAAATACGTCATATGATTCACGGCAATTTACAGTTCCGTAGTATGCGAAAGTTTTAGCCACTCCATATGGACTGCGTGGCGCAAAGGGAGTCTTCTCGTTTTGTGGTGGTAGGGCTGAGCCGAACATTTCGCTTGATGACGCTTGGTAGAATTTTATTTTTTTACCACCATGAGCCTGAAAATCTTTAATTGCTTCCAAAACTCTTAGTGCTCCAAGACCTGTGATGTCGCCCGTGTATTCAGCCATATCGAAGGATACTTTTACGTGTGACTGTGCACCGAGGTTGTAGACTTCATCAGGTGCGATAGCAAAAATTAATTTTTTTAGATTGCTTGCGTCAGAGAGATCTCCGTAGTGTAGGAAAAGTTTGTTACCTTTGGTGTGAGGGTCTAAGTAAATATGATCAATTCTACCTGTGTTAAATGTTGAAGCTCTTCTGATTAGTCCATGAACTTCATAACCTTTGTCTAGGAGTAATTCGGCAAGATAAGAACCGTCTTGACCCGTGATTCCTGTAATAAAAGCTTTCTTGATTGCCTCTGTCCCTTTCTTTGCTGGTTTTTTGTCTTTTTTCATATTTTTGTTATTAAAAGTGTCTCAAAGTATAACACGATCTCTCCTTGTAATGTTCTAACTTTTTACCAAGTTTTAATCTCACGTACAACCTTTCTTTTTAGTTGTCTGTATGACTTAGTGGCCTCCTTTTCTAGGTCAGGGGAGAGGATGTGTAGAAGCTCCTTGCCAAGAATTCTATATTGACCACCAATTTTGTTGGCTCTAATAAGGCCCTTTTTCAAGAGTCTTTTAATAGTGCTTTCACTGATTTTTAGAATTTCTTGGGTCTCACTGGTTGTATAAACCGCGTGAGGTTTTATCTCTTCTGTCATAGGCTGATTCTATCAGAAGTGTCAAAAGGTGTCAAAAGGTGCCAGATTACAAATAATATGTTATACTGCCAAAATGATTAAGGGCAAAAAAATCGTAAGTCTCATTCCACTTCGCGGAGGATCAAAATCTATACCTAGAAAGAATATTAAGGAGCTTGCAGGTAAACCTCTGTGCTTTTGGGTATTAAAATCAGCCTCAGATTCAAAATATATAGACGAGGTCTGGGTTTCAACCGATGACGAGGAGATAAAGAAAATAGTTTTATCTTTGGGCCTTCCGGTAAAAGTCATCGATCGACCTAAGGAGCTTGCGGAAGATTCATCTTCGACCGAATCTGTCATGAAGCATTTTTCAGAAAATGTAGATTTCGATATTTTAAATTTAATTCAGGCCACTTCACCTTTGACTACTACTGAAGATTTAGACAGTGCGATAGAAAAATTTGTAGAAGAGAAGTACGACTCTCTTCTAACAGGAGTGTTGTTCAAAAAGTTCTTTTGGACTGTAAAAGGAAAACCACTCAATTACGATTATCAAAAAAGACCACGCAGACAGGACTTTGAAGGTGTGGTTCATGAAAACGGAGCATTTTATCTAACCAACAAAAATATTTTTAAAAAACATAAAAATCGACTCGGCGGAAAAATAGGAATTTTCTTGATGTCTGAAGAAAAGGCGGTTGATATTGACGAGCCGGAAGATTGGGCAAGAGCAGAGAGGGAAATCAGCAAAAGGGTTTAGTTTTGACCACTGTCTCTACTATTGATTTACTCTCTAAAATCTGTCGCAACCGGTTTACTATTTTCTATTGGAAATGAGCATGTTATCATTCCAACATGCAAACTAATAAAATTTTACGTTACCTCGTTTTGGGAGGAATATTTTTAATACCATTTATTTGTTTATTCGTATTTAACAGTCTTTTCTTTCCGTTTATCACGAGTAAGAATTTCGCTTTTAGGATTTTGGTTGAGATCGTTACTGGACTTTGGCTAATTTTGGCAATTCGAGACCATTCTGTCTTTCCAAAAGTTTCAAAATTGTTTTATGTGTTTGCTATATTTATAGGAACAATTTTCATTTCAGATCTTTTAAGTCCAAACGCCTTCAAGAGTTTTTGGTCTAACTACGAAAGAATGGAAGGTTGGGTCACATTGGCACATTTGTTTGCATTTTTTGTCGTTCTAAGTAGCGTGATGACCAAAAAGCTTTGGAAAAATTTATTCCAAACTTTTGTCGGGGTTGGAATCTTTACTTACGGTTACTCTCTGCTTCAGCTACACAAGGAGCTCGATATACATCAAAGCGGTGTGAGAATTGACGCCACCTTCGGTAACTCTACATATCTGGCCATTTACATGGTTTTCCTAATTTTCTTTTCTCTGTTGCTTTTGTCAGACAAAGAAGAACACAGTTCAAAGCCAATTATCACATCTGGATTTATCGGCCTGGGTCTTTCGTTTTTGTTCCCGTTCTATCACTATTTTTCAAGAATAAATGAGTTTTACAGAATTTACAGCCACTACCCAAGCAACGAAGAACTGAAAGCAAGTAGCATATTCTTTTTCACAGGAAATTTAGGAATGGCTATTTTTTGGCTTTCAATTGTGGGGCTTATAGCACTTTCGGTCCTATGGATTTATGAAAAGAATTTTTCTGTGAAAACTAAGGCTTTGGTGAGGTACGGTCTTTACACGCTTGTATTTCTTTCGCAGATTTATGTTTTGTACAACACAGCAACAAGAGGTGCGATTCTAGGATTGATTGGCGGACTATTCTTAACAGCGCTTATTTTCTTGTTCTTAAATAAAGAAAATAAAAACTTGCAGAATATTTCAATCGGAATGATTGTAGCTCTTGTGGTGGTAGTAGGAGGATTCTACGCCATAAAAAATACAGATATGGTAAAGAAGAGTCCTGTCTTGTCACGTTTTTCAGATCTTTCTATTTCAGACAAAACTACTCAGTCTAGATTTACGATTTGGAATATGGCTTTCCAGGGTTTTAAAGAAAAACCAATTTTTGGCTGGGGTCAGGAAAGCTTCAACTATGTATTCAACAAATATTACGACCCTAAAATGTATGCAAACGAGCAGTGGTTTGACCGAACTCACAATGTTTTCTTTGATTGGTTGATTGCCGGTGGTCTACTAGGTGTAATTTCGTATTTCGCTCTGTTTGGTCTCATTATTTACTACTTGTGGAGAAAAGATGGTCATTTCACGATTTTGGAAAAAAGTTTAGTGACGGGACTTCTGGCTGGATACATGTTCCATAATTTGACCGTGTTCGACAATATCACTAGCTACATTATGTTTGTTGTTTTGCTCTCGTGGGTCAACAGTCATGTTGGGGAAGTGCCAAATAAATTGAAGGAAACAGTAATGGCAATGGATGTCGGTACTCGAGACAGAATAATTATTCCTGTTATTTCGATTGCGACATTGTTTGTGGTCTACCTTGTAAATGTCCCTCCAATTTTGGCATCAACAGAATTGGTAAATGCAATCAGCGTCCAACAGGGAGGACTTGCTACTAATGTCGTACATTATGAAAAAGCCTTTTCTTATGACACAGCAGGCAGGTCGGAAATTCTAGAGCAGATTGTGCAGAATGCCGTTTCAATTTCTGGCGCGCAAAATGTCGATCAGAAGGCCAAAGGTGATTTGTTTGCATTGGCACAGAAACAATTGACTATTCAGTTGGACAGAACGCCTACAGATGCAAGGTACTTCCTGTTTGGCGGATCGTTCTATGCAAGTTTTGGAGACTACGATAATGCCGTTAAATTGCTAACCAGGGCACACGAATTGTCTGAAAAGAAACAGACTATTCTGTTCTCATTGGGTTCAATTTACTTGGGTAAAAAGGATTACAAAAAAGCGATTGAAATTTTCAAGCAGGCTTATGACCTCGAAACCACGTCTGATGAAGCCAGAAGAATTTACGCTTTGGGATTGATTTATGACAAACAATTTGCAAAGGCAGGAGAAATTTTAAAACCAGTAAACCCTGAATCATTTATAGGTGACCAGAGATTTATTTCAGCATTCTTTAACGCCGGAGATTATGACAGCGCTTTGGCAGGGGTTAACTACTTGCTTAAACAAAACCCAAAAAACACTCAGTTGTACTTGGGCAGAGCTAGTATTGAAGTGGCTTCGGGGAGAATTACGGCTGCCATTGCGGACCTAAATAAAATATCGGAATTAGATCCAGCTTCAAAACCTCAGGTTGATAAATTGATTTCTCAGGTGAGGGCAGGAAAAGGTTTGTAGTTTTAGAAAAAAGCCCCGCGGAAGCTTTGCTTCCGCGGGGCTTTTAGTTTACGTTCCATCTTACGAACTACCGAGTTTTTGATTTTTGAGTTAACATGTGTTCTAAGCAGGGAAATTTTATGGCGCTTAAACCCGAGGAAAATATTTTTCTTAGAGAATACACAACTTTCAAAATTGGCGGAGAGGCCAAATACTTTTTTCGTGCGAAGAGTATTGAAGATGTGCGCGAAGCCGTAGGCTTCGCGCACGAGAACAGCTTTCCGATTTTTGTTTTGGGAGGAGGTTCAAATCTTTTGGTCAGTGACCTTGGTTTCCAAGGCGTGGTTATAAAGAATGAGATTTTAGGATTGGAATTTATAGAAGAAGGGGATTTTGTTTTAGCTAAGGCTGGAGCTGGCGAAAATTGGGACAGTTTTGTAGATGCGTGCGTCAGTAGAGAATTATACGGACTCGAAAATCTCTCAGGCATTCCCGGAACAGTCGGCGCGACGCCGGTCCAAAACATTGGTGCGTACGGTGTTGAGGTTAAAGATACAATTTTCTCTGTTGAAACGCTTGATACTAGAGACGGCGGAATAAAAATTTTTGAAAATAAGGATTGCCACTTTGCTTATAGAGATAGTTTTTTCAAGACTAAGGAAGGAAAAAATTTTGTAGTATTGTCTGTAACTTTCAAATTGAGAAAGACTGGCAAACTAAATTTAGAGTATAAAGACCTTGCGAATTATTTTTCAGGTAAAGCAGAAACGGCGACACTAAAGACCGTAAGAAATGCCGTGTTGGAAATTAGAAGTAAAAAGTTTCCTGATCTAAAAATTTTTGGTACGGCTGGCTCGTTTTTCAAAAACCCGATAATTTCTAATGAGTCGTTTGAGAAGATTAAAAAAGATTACCCAGAAATTCCAAATTTCCCTGCAAATCAAGGTGGAATAGACAAATCTTTGGTAAAAGTTTCGCTTGCGTGGATTTTGGATAAGGTTTGTGGCTTAAAAGGATTTTCGGAAGGCCCTGTCGGCCTTTATGAATTTCAACCGATAGTCATAGTAAATAATGGTGGAGCCAACTCTCAGCAAGTTGAAAATTTTGCAGTTAATATTGCACAAAAAGTGTTCGACAAAACCGGAATCGAGGTTGCTTGGGAGGTAGAAAAATTGTAAAATAGCATTGCGCTTAAAAACTAATTTAAAAAAATGAACTTTTTACAAACTTTTAAAAGCTCTTTCTACAATCCAGGATTTTACAAGAGTGCCAAAGACGAAAAATTTTCGGTTGCATTTAAATATATTTTGTCTCTGGTTAGTTTGATGTCTGTCGCCGTGGCATTTGTTGTTGGTGTATACATCGCTCCAGAATTTTCAAAGGAGAATTTGCGAAAGCTGGTTGATTTTTATCCTTCAGAGTTGAATATCGATATAAAAAATGGAAATGTTTCAACCAGTGTTACTGAACCTTATTTCATAAAGGATAAAAGTGGAATCTCAGTAAAGGGTAGAATCCATTCAAATGTACTTGTAATTGATACTAAAAAAGATTTTAGTTTAGACGGTTTTAAAAACTACGATACCGAGATTCTTTTGGGCAAGAATTATGTTGTAATGTCTAAAAATGATGGACGTTTGGAATTTCTTGACTTAAGCAGAATGCCCAACTTTTCTATTAATCAGACAAAGATTTACGGATGGATCGATTATATAGCTGGTTATCACTGGCTATTCTCAATTGCTATTTTCTTTTTTGCCTTCATCGCGTTCTTCGTAGGATTCACTTTGCAAGTACTGTTAATCTTGCTCATTACCTCTTTGGTAGCCCTTGTAACCGCTAAGATCGCTAAGGTTCCTTACACTTTTAAGAATTTCTACATTGCGGGCCTTTATGCTGTCACTCCCGCCTCCGTATTGTACGGTCTTGGGGCTATATCTGGCCTAGGTACTTCTAAATCAACTTTCTTTGTTATTACACTACTTGTACTTTATCTAAACTTTAAACAGCCAAATGAGCATCTGCCTATTGCAAATCAATAATTAGTTTGCAAAATCATCAGAAAACACCTCTAATTGATAGAGGTGTTTTCTGTGATTGTTTTTTTATGTTAGTATACGGAAATGCTCTCATTTTTAAAGAAAATTATAGGTGACGGCAATGAGTCTAAAATCAAGGCTTTTTTGCCAATAGTTACTGAAATTAATAATTTAGAGAATTCTATTCAGTCGCTTTCAGACGAGGCCTTAGCAGGACGAACAAAATTTTTTAAAAGCCAGTTAGAATCAGGCAGAACACTTGATGAAATTTTACCAGAAGCTTTTGCTGTGGTTAGAGAAGCCTCAAGAAGAACTTTGGGTCAAAGACATTTTGATGTTCAGCTGATCGGAGGAATTATTTTGCATAAAGGAAATATCGCTGAAATGAGAACTGGAGAAGGTAAGACCTTGGTCGCTACCTTGCCCGCATATCTGAACGCATTAACTGGAAAGGGAGTTCATGTTGTGACTGTAAACGACTATTTGTCTCGAAGAGACGCTGCTTGGATGGGACAGATTTACTCTTTTTTAGGACTAACAGTTGGTGTAATCAACCACGAAAGCTCTTTTATTTACGATCCTGCTCATACAGAATTGGATGAGAAACGTGATGAAGTCGGATCGTTTAAGGTCATACATGAGTTTCTAAGACCAGTAAGTCGCAGAGAGGCATACGGTGCAGATATTACCTATGGAACTAATAATGAATTTGGATTTGATTATCTTCGAGATAATATTTCCTATGATGAAAAGGAGTTAAGACAGAGAGATTACAATTTCGCAATCGTTGACGAAGTAGACTCAATTTTGATTGATGAATCTCGAACACCTCTTATCATCTCTGCGGCGACTTCTGATTCGGAAGATTTGTACTCTAGTTTTGCAAAAATTGCCGATACATTTATCGTAGATCATGATTTTAAAGTTGATGAAAAACTTCGAGCTATTACCCTAACTGACAAAGGAATAGAAAAAGCGGAGAAAAAATTAGGAGTGGGTAACATCTATACTGAAAAAGGGATTAAGTATGTTCATCACCTAGAGACGGCAGTCAAAGCCAAAGCTTTATTTCATAAAGACAAGGAGTATGTGGTTAAGGAAGGTCAGGTTGTGATTGTTGATGAATTTACGGGACGTTTGCAACCAGGTCGCAGATGGTCTGAAGGTTTACATCAGGCTATTGAGGCAAAGGAAGGTGTTGAGGTTCAAAAAGAATCTCGAACAATGGCTTCGATTACTTTCCAAAATTACTTTAGACTTTACAAAAAGTTAAGCGGAATGACAGGAACAGCTAAGACTTCTTCTGAAGAATTTTTCAAGGTGTACGGCATGGATACATTGGTCGTACCGACGAACAAACCAATCGCCCGTATAGACCAAAACGACTTAATTTTCCAAACAGAAATCGGAAAGTTTAAAGCAATCGCTAGAGAGGTGAAAAAAAGACATGCCAAGGGTCAGCCGGTTTTAATTGGTACTGTTTCGATTGATAAGAATGAGTTGCTCAGTGATTATCTGAAATTAGAAGGGGTGCCTCACGAAATTTTAAACGCTAAAAATCACGAGCGAGAAGGAGAAATCATTGCTCAGGCTGGAAGAAAAGGGGCGGTTACGATTGCTACCAACATGGCTGGAAGAGGAGTTGATATTAAACTCGGAGGAAATCCAACAACAGAACAAATTTCAGATGAAATCAGAAAATTAGGAGGCCTTTTTGTTCTCGGAACAGAAAGACATGAAGCTAGGAGAATTGATAATCAGCTAAGAGGACGATCGGGAAGACAGGGGGATCCTGGAGAAACTCAATTTTTTGTTTCCTTAGATGATTCGTTGATGAGAGTTTTTGCCTCGGACACTATCAAAAAAATGATGGGCCGATTTAATATTCCTGAAGACGAGGCGATTGAAAATGGTCTCATTACTCGTTCACTCGAAACTGCGCAAACTAAAATCGAAGGCTTTAACTTTGATGCCAGAAAACACGTTTTAGAATACGACGATGTTTTAAATCATCAAAGAACAATAATCTACGGCCGAAGAAGAAATATTTTACAGGGCTCTGTTGAAGAGTTGGAACAAACTCTCTTTGAAATGGTTGGTGGTGATGAAGATTTCACAAAGATGGTTTCAGAAAAGAAAAAGCAAGTTGGAGATTTGGAATTTTTCAATGGTTTAAGACGATTGATGCTCCAGGCGATTGATACATTTTGGATTGAACATTTGGAAATCATGGACTACATGAGAAGTTCTGTTAATCTCCGAGCTTATGGTCAAAGAGATCCGCTTGTAGAGTATAAAAAGGAAGGATTGAGACTCTTTAAGGAAATGGAAGATGTAACCGCCGATCAGATTGTAAAAATGATTCCTAATATTGTCGCTGTGTCGGGTTCCTCTATGAAAATCGAGCCAGTGAAAGTGCGTGAAGTTCATGAACAGGCGGAGATACTTGGTTCGGGGGACATTGAGTCAAATGCTGAACATAATGGTAATTTACCTAGCGAATCTTTTGGCGCGAAAGTGTCTGATGACAAAGTGGGAAGAAACGACTTGTGTCCTTGTGGCAGTGGAAAGAAGTACAAGAAATGTCACGGAGCCTAGGAAATTTACCTATGTCACAACAAGAAAGATTCAAAATTACTCCCGCTGTGTATTTAGTGTTGGAGAAGAATGAACAAATTTTATTTTCTCGAAGATTTAACACGGGTTTTGAAGATGGAAATTATAGTTTTCCTGCAGGGCACTTGGAAGGTAATGAGACTGCGAGAGAGGCAATGGTACGTGAAGCCAAAGAGGAGATTGGAATTACTATCGATCCGAGCAAATTAAAAATGGTTCATCTGATGCACCGACACTGTGGCGATCATGAAAGACTCGATATGTTTTTCACTGTGGAAAAATGGGAGGGTGAAATCAAAAATACGGAACCCCATAAATGTGATGATTTATCATGGTTTTCTAAGGATGATTTGCCGCGAAATGTAATTCCGTACATCGGGCAGTTTATAGATTGCTATAACCAAGGAGTCAATTATTCAGAGTTCGGCTGGTAAATTTATGATTTATAAAGATCTGCCTGAAAAATTTAATCCCAAGTTCGAAGTGGTTAGCTGTTTTGTTGAATGTGATGGCAAAATTCTTTTATTGCAAAGACAGGATAACAAATCACAAGGAGGCAAATGGGGCGTACCAGCAGGGAAAATAGACGAAGGAGAAAGCGAAAAACTCGCTGTTTTAAGAGAGGTTAAGGAGGAAACTGGTATTGCTCTAAACAATGACTCTGTTAAGCACAGCAAAAAAGTTTTTGTGAGGTACCCCGATTACGATTTCGTGTTCGATATTTTTAAATCTGAAATCAAGAATTTCCCTGATGTGGTTTTGAGTAAAGAGGAGCATAAAGATTTCAGATGGGTAACTCCGAGTGAAGCCTTGTCTCTCGATCTCATTTTAGATGAAGATGAGTGTATAAAAAATACTTATAAAATATGAAATTAGGAATTTACGAGCATTATAAAGGAAATAGGTACGAAGTAATTGGTTTGGCCAAACATAGCGAAACTATGGAGGAATTGGTAGTGTACCGTGCACTTTACGGTGAACACGGGTTGTGGGTAAGGCCAAGAGCGATGTTTGAAGAGGAGATAGAAAGAGATGGGGTAAAGGTGAAAAGATTTAAATTTATTTGCGAAAAATAATTGCTAAATAGGTATGATCAAGGCCATCATTTTTGATTTAAACGGAATATTTATAGATGCTCCTAAGCTGAGTAAAAGGTTTAAGGATGATTTTAACGTGCCTGTACCGGAATTTTTGATTGAGCTTTCAAAAATTATGGAAGAGGTTCGTAGGCCAAACGCAGGCGGAGCTTTTAAGTTTTGGCAACCTGTTTTACAGAAATGGAATGTAAAATTTTCTGAACAAGAATTTTGGGATTACTGGTTTAAACAAGAAATAGTCTCAGAGGATATGGTCAGTTTTGCAAGAGATTTGAGAAAAAAGGGTTTGAAAATTTTCCTGTTATCAAATAATTTTAAAGAGAGGTCAGAGTATTATGAGCACTACCCTTGGCTAGGTGAGATAATAGATAAGGCTTATTTTTCTTGGCAGACAGGATTTGTAAAACCAGACAAAATGGCATGGAAAAAAATCCTAGATGAGAATTCCTTGAAACCGTCTGAATGTCTTTTCTTTGATGATCAAAGCAAAAATATAGAAGTTGCTGAAAGTCTAGGGATTAAATCTTTTATTTTTAATGGTGTCGAAGACGTTAAAGATATTATTTCTAAAAACCTTTAAAATTTATGACGCTACGATTTGATAAAAATTTAAGACCCGCTGTCGGACTAGGTACCATGATTTTTAAAGATGGCAAGGTTCTGCTCGGAAAAAGAAAGAGTAAATTAGGGGAGGGATATTTTGCTTGGCCTGGAGGACATTTAGAACACATGGAATCTCTTGAAGAGTGTCTTCGTCGCGAGGTGAGGGAAGAAGCCGGGATTGAAATTAAAAATACCCGTTTTCTTAGAGTCTACAATCTCAAAGAGTTTAAACCGAAACATTATTTGGACATCTCTTTTGTATCAGATTGGGCGTCAGGTGAACCAAAGGTCATGGAACCAGAAAAATGTGAATCATGGGGCTGGTATGACTTAGACAATCTCCCATCACCTTTGTTTGCTGGAATTAAAGAGACAATCGAGAGTTATAAAACTGGCAAAACTTTCTTTGATGCTTAAACTCTATATTCTGTTATAATCACTCGCATGAAAACTGTTATAGAGGTCAAAAATTTATACAAGGAGTTTAACAAAGTGCCAGCCGTAAACGGACTGTCTTTTGAGGTTCATGAGGGAGAAATCTGTGGCCTGCTTGGTCCAAATGGTGCGGGAAAGACCACTACAATTCAGATGATTTTGGATTTGATCACGCCAACTTCCGGTGAAATAAAGGTTTTTGGCATGGATATGAAGCATCACCGAGAGGAGATTTTAAGTACCATGAATTTTTCTTCGCCTTACGTTTCTTTGCCAGGTAACCTAACCGCCTGGGAAAACCTTGCTACTTTTGCCAGACTTTACAGTGTGAAGGATGTTAAGGGTACCATTGAATCATTGGCAGATTTTTTTGAAATTCGCGCGCTTTTACCAAAAATGACCTCGTCGCTTTCAACCGGTCAGCTCGCAAGGCTCAACCTCACAAAGGCGCTTCTTAATAGTCCAAAGCTTATGCTTTTAGACGAACCAACATCCTCGCTTGATCCGGACATTGCCGACCGAACAAGAAAAATGCTTCTTAAGATTCGCAATGAAAGGAAAGTGACCATGCTTTACACTTCACATAACATGGAGGAAGTGGAGGAGATTTGTGATCGGGTTATTTTCATTCAGAATGGTAAATTAAAAGACGCAGGCACTCCAGCTGATTTGGTTGCAAAATACGGTCGCAAGGATTTAAACGATGTGTTTTTGGCGATCGCTAGAGGGCAGGATAATCAAGTAGACAAATAATTTTATGAAACTATCTCGAATAAACGGTCTTATAATGCGCCATCTGTATCTTTATAAGAGAAGTGTGCCTCGACTCATGGACATTTTTTATTGGCCTGTAATGGAACTTCTGCTCTGGGGTTTTATTAGCACATTCATTGAAAAAATGAATGTTTCTGGATTTAATGCAGTGACGGTCCTTCTTGGCGCAGTTATTTTCTGGGATTTTCTGGCTCAGTCCCAGCGAGCGGTGTCGGTAGCTTTTCTAGAAGAAGTTTGGGAGAAAAACTTTCTCAACATTTTCGTAACCCCACTTAAGGTTGGGGAATTTATTGCTTCTACGTTTATTTTGGCTGCAGTTAGAATTTTTATGGTAGGTATTGTGATGTTTTTAATCGCCTTATTTTTCTATCATTTCAATCTGTTTACATTCGGATTCACTCTTATTCCATTCATGTTTAATTTACTGATGTTTGGTTCGGTGCTCGGTTTGTTTACTACCGCCATTATCTTGCGTTATGGTACTTCCGCACAGGTTCTTGCTTTCGGATTTATTATGCTACTTCAGCCATTCACTGCGGTTTTTTATCCGGTATCAGTTCTACCACCGCTTCTGCAAAAATTATCGTATTTTTTCCCATCCACTTACGTTTTTGAGGGTATGAGAGAAGTGATCGCTACTGGTAATTTCTCATGGGCGTTGTTTACAGGAGGACTTATCACGAACATTATTTATGCGTCGGTTATAACATTTTTCTTTTACAAAATGTTTGCATATGTAAAGAAAGCGGGCAGGCTTTTGAAGCTTGATTAAAATTATTTTGTAAATTTTATGAAAAAAAAGGCCAAAAAAATAATTAAGAAAAAAAATAGTAAGAAGAAATCAAAGAAGGAGCCGGTGGTTGTTGTGGTGTCCGGTGGTTTTGATCCCGTTCACAAAGGGCACGTCCGTATGTTTAATGAGGCAAAAGCCATGGGTGACAAGCTGATTGTGATTTTGAACAACGACAATTGGCTAAAAAAGAAAAAAGGCATTGAATTCATGAATGAAGAGGAAAGGAGGGAGATTATTGAATCATTTGGAGCTGTCGACGAGGTTGTGATTACTGGTCATGGTCCAAATCCTACAGATATGAGTGTGTGTGTTGAATTGGAAAAGATAAAACCTCATATATTTGCAAATGGAGGTGATAGAAAACCTGATGGCGACCCGGTCCCTGAGGTGGCATTGTGTGAAAAACTTGGTATTAGCTTAGTTTATAATGTTGGCGCTGGTGGAAAGGTTCAGTCCAGTTCTTGGTTGTTGAAAAGACACAAGGAAAATCAGAAGTAAACGTGTTAATATATTGGTATGTTGAAGTTTGTTAAATTTCTAGATAGGTTGGAGGACAAGATTAGACAGGGCCTAAGTTTGGTTCCAATTTTTTACGCCTTGCTTGGTGCAATATCTATTGTGCTGTTTTGGAGAGGAATTTGGGATTTAGCTGATTTGTTGCATAGGCAATACGATGGTACGTTCATCGGATTTATTTTTGATCCAGCTGTTTCTTTGCTAATAAGCATCTTGGTTTTACTTGGTACCGGGCTTTTTGTCTCCTTCTTTATAGGAGATAGAATTATTATGTCTGGCTTAAAACATGAGAAGAAGGTTGAGGAAAAAACAGAGTCAGAGGTCCGTGAGGAGGAAGAGATTTTGGAAGTAATTCTTAGAAAAGTTGACCATCTAACTAAGGAAGTAGAAGATTTAAAAGCAAATATAAACAAAAAATAATGGAATCCGATTACAACTCGGCAAAAAGTTATTTAAAGGAAGAGCACTACTATGGTATGCATGTAAGAAAGCTTTTTATCTTTGCTGGACTTATTATGCTCGTATCCTTACCTATTTTTTCGGACATGATTCCTTTCGGAATGACATGGTCAATCGTTTCAATAATTTTGGTGATATTTGGTGCAGGTATCCTAAACCCACTGGTAAGATGGGTAACAGTTTTTAATCTAATCATCTCTTTTCTAGCAACGGTTATTTTCGAATATCAAGCAGTGGTCTCTTATAGAAATATTTACTCAAATCTAGATACCGGCTTCTTTGTAGTCAATCAGGTTTTGGCTCTAATGTTTCTTATTTCAGCATATTATGGTGCAAAAAGTATGAGGGGTTTTCTGGTAAAGGGTAAGATTGTGTCATAAATAAATTTAGGCATTTTTCTCTATTTTTGCTACACTCTTAAACGTATGGATAAGAATGTAATTATTGCCACACACGACGGCATGTTTCATCCTGATGATGTTTTTTCAGTAGCCACTTTGCTATTGGTACTTGAGGATAAACCTGTCTTTGCAAAAATTGTTAGAAGCCGTGAAGAAACCTTGATAAATAAGGCTGATTTTGTTGTTGATGTTGGCAGTGTTTACGATGAATCTAAAGAGCGATTTGATCATCATCAAGAGGGCGGTGCAGGTCAAAGGCTAGATACTGGCATAAAATACGCTTCATTTGGTCTGGTATGGAAAAAATATGGAGCGCTACTATGCGGAAGCACAGAGGTCGCCAAAATGTTGGATACCGCTTTGGTATCTTCCATAGATGCAGGAGATAATGGTCAGGATATTTATAAAAAAAATATCCCTGATGTTGCGCCGTATTTGATCGATGATTTTATCTACAGTCTTAGACCAACATGGCAGGAAGAAATGAGCTCTGTAAATGAGAGATTTAACGACGCGGTTGCTGTTGCTAAACAATTACTAAAACGAGAAATCGTTCAATGTAAGGCCAGATTTTTAGCAGAGGTTTTTGTAAAAGAAGCTTACGATCAGTCGCAGGATAAGAGAATAATCGTGTTAGATAAATTTTACCCAAGCGAAAAAGTTTTAGCTAAATTTCCAGAACCAGTTTTTTCAGTGACCTTGCGTGCTGACGGTTTGTGGAATGTTAAAGCCATTCGCGATGACAACTCACTCTTTAAAAACAGAAAAGATTTGCCTGAAGCCTGGGCAGGTAAAAGAGACGGCGCTTTGTCAGATATAACTGGCGTACCAGATGCGGTTTTTTGTCACAACGGTAGATTTTTGGCCGTTGCTAAATCGAAAGAGGGCGCTATTAAGTTAGCAAATTTGGCTTTGAGTTTTTAATAAAGATAAATAATTAACAATAATATAAATTTTATGGCATTTGTAGACGAGATGAGAATTCACATGAGGGCTGGCAATGGAGGCAGGGGAATTGTCTCTTGGCTACATGAAAAAGGAAAAGAGTACGGAGGACCAGCTGGAGGTGATGGCGGAAACGGTGGAAGCGTTTATGTTAAAGCTGTTAGAGATATTGGTATTTTGGCAAAGTATCGTCACGAAAAAGAATTTAGCGCTGAAAAAGGTGAAAACGGAAAAAGTAAAAGTATGCACGGTAGAAACGGAGATGATTGCGAAATTCTACTACCAGTCGGTTCTGTTGTTACAAACCTCAGTACAAAAAAGACCGTCGAGCTTCTCGTGGAAGGCGAAAGGGTTCTGCTTTTAAATGGAGGCAGAGGTGGTTATGGTAACGAGCATTTTAAGGGTTCAAAAAATATTCGTCCTTATGAATGGACCCCAGGTAAACCAGGAGAGGAGGCTGATTTTTTCATAGAGTTAAGACTGGTTGCAGACGCAGGATTGATCGGATTGCCAAATGCAGGCAAGTCTTCCTTGTTAAACGAGCTAACAAATGCCACTGCTAAAATTGGCAATTACCAGTTTACTACTTTGGAACCCAACCTCGGAGATTTTTACGGCTACATTTTGGCCGACATTCCAGGTCTTATTGAAGGAGCTTCTGAAGGTAAGGGCCTTGGTCATCAATTTTTAAGGCACATAGAAAGAACCAAAGTTTTGCTTCACTGTATTTCTCTAGAGAACGAGGATGTTCTTGAAGTGTATAAAACCATTCGCGAGGAGCTTAAGGCTTATAATGAGAAGCTTACTGACAAGCCAGAAGTAATTATTTTGACTAAAACCGATATGGTACCTGACGAGGAAGTTGCTAAAAAACAGAAAAAATTAAGCAAAAAGTGTCAGAACATTTTGACTGTCTCGGTGATTGATACTGAGTCTATTAAGTCTCTCAAGAGGGATTTGACTGAAATCTTAAAGAAATACTCAGTATAAATTAACCCCCTAATACCTCTTTATACTTCTACCTTTTTGCGGTATATTAGGGTCTAAATATGAGCGATACCAAATACAAACCAACCATTGGTCTTGAAATTCATGCTGAGCTGAAGACTCTCACAAAGATGTTTTGTAACTCAAAGAATGATCCTGAAGAAGAAAGACCAAACGTAAATATCTGTCCAATCTGTATGGGGCATCCCGGCACTCTTCCTGTTATAAACAAAGAGGCGGTTAAGCATGTGCTTCGTGTAGGCATTGCTGTAAACGGAAAGCTGGCAGATTTTACTGAGTTTGATCGCAAAAACTACTTTTACCCTGATATTCCAAAGGGTTACCAATTAAGCCAGTACAAATACCCGCTAGTATCGGGTGGGGAACTTGCTGGCGTACAACTAACCAGAATTCACCTAGAGGAGGATACTGCTAGGTCAGGACACGAGGAAGGGGATTATAGCTTGGTTGATTTTAATCGCGCAGGGCTACCACTTATGGAGTTGGTTACTGAACCAGTCATACACAGCGCATCCGAAGCCGGTAAATTTGCCCGCGAATTGCAAATGACTCTACGTTATCTTGGTGTATCCGATGCCAACATGGAGAAGGGGGAAATGAGAGTAGAGGCAAACATTTCCGTTAGTGATACAGATAAATTCGGTACCAAGGTTGAAGTTAAGAACCTAAATTCGTTCAAATCTGTTGAAAGAGCTATTGAATACGAACTAAAGCGCCAGATAGATTTAATTGAGTCTGGGGAAAAGGTCATACAAGAAACCAGAGGTTGGGATGATGGAAAACAGCAGACATATTCACAGAGAATGAAGGAGGAGTCTCATGACTACCGCTATTTCCCAGATCCAGATTTGCCTAAGTTGAAAATTTCGGAAATCTCAGAGCTGTCAACTGAAGTCCTTAAGAACACAATGCCCGAACTTCCTTGGGAAGTTAGGGAGAGACTGAAAAAAGATTTTGGTGCGAATATCACTGAAGATACTAAGGAAATATTTGTTCGCGTGATTCCTCTGTGCGACTATCTAGATGCCACTTTTGCTGAGTTGAAACGTGATGCAAAGTTTTCTAAAACTCTCATAAACTACATTACATCAGACCTGATCGGACTCATGAAAAAAGATTTCAGTGATTCTTGGGAAGATAAATTCTCGGGTGTGGTATCAAAAATTCCAGCTAAGAATTTTGCTGAGCTTGTTAGATTAGTTTCTCAAGGGAAACTATCCTCACGAGGTGCTAAAGATGTTTTGGCAATAATATATAAAGATGGAGGCGAGCCAAATGATGTAGCTGATAAAAATGGCTTGATCCAAAAGAGCGACGAAGGAGCCTTAAAAGAAATCGTTAAAAACGTTTTGTCTGCCAACGAAAAAGTTGCAGCAGACTATAAAGCAGGGAAGGAGGCATCGCTTCAGTTCTTGATAGGTCAAGGAATGAAAGCAACAAAAGGTTCAGCAAATCCAGAAATGCTTTCAAAAATTATTAAAGAACTTATATAAGATTCATGATCTATAAAAAGACCTTCGGAATTCCGAAGGTCTTTTTATTTGAAAAAATTATCACTATTTACCACCTCTTCAACCTCCTTGGCCTTACTGGTTTCAACGAACTTTCTGTAATCATCTTTTGAAGAAAACTGGCCTAGGACGATGTCGGGCATTAAAAGCTCATGAAAACGGTTGGTCCCTACATAGTCTCCCAAACTCGACCAAGGGTACTCAAACTCCTTTCCGTGCCACTTCGGTATCTCTTTCGGATTCTTATGAATGTAGGCTGAGAGGTGTAAGAGTTGCTCGTTGCTTTCAACGTGAATAATTTTAAACGACCCTTCAAACACATGGCCGGTTCTTTTGTACTTTGCGTTGAAATATTTTGAATATGACATTAGTACTCTGTGCATGTATTTTGAAATTCCGTTTTCACTTATCTCTTTCAGGGTTAGGTGAAAATGATTTCCAAGGATCGCAAAGTTTACTAATTCAACTGTTCGCCTAGAAATTATTTTGGAAATAGTTTTTCGGTAGGGAAGAAATGATTTGTACTTTTGAAATGATTCAGTGTTCCTTTCTGCATTAAAAATTCTTGCGTCAGATTGGTTGTGAAGTAGTAAAAATAGAAACCTGGTTCGGTCCGTATCATCGATAAAAATAGGGTCCCGATTTACCCCTCTGTTGTACACGTGGTAGTGCTCTCCGACTGAAATTTCTAAGTTACGCATGGTGTGATAATTGTATTAAATCCTCCCACTAACTG
The DNA here is from genome assembly GCA_964430335.1 of uncultured Candidatus Saccharibacteria bacterium. Classification (GTDB taxonomy): domain Bacteria; phylum Patescibacteriota; class Minisyncoccia; order Phycocordibacterales; family SIBU01; genus SIBU01. Next base: position 3,690 of record CAYSEN010000002.1, on the reverse strand, counting down.
CAACACTGAGTGTTGCAGTTAGTGGGAGGTAAGATACCGATTTTTCGTATGTGAAACACTAAATGTAAAAAAATAGAATCAAGATCGTTGACGACTTTTTACGTCAGACGAAATTCAATTTCAAATATCTTGAAGTGAACAAGCTGCAAGCAACGTAGTTCAAAAATCAAAAAAAGTAATCAAAAAAACTGCAAAATACCATCCGAGATAGCCTCTCGCTTATCCGAGATGTCCTTATTTATCAACGTAAATTTAAGTTCACTCTTAGGACCAGTAAATCACTGTGGCCTTATTGTTTGATTGTACGCATTATGACTCGTGCTTTCACTTTTTGTTTGCCCTGATTTTATTGCTTCTGATTTGTCTTTTGGTATACATGAGGCTTCTCTTCCATTCCTATCAGGAATTGCCGGTAATTTTACGCTTACCTTTTTGCTCTGTATGTAAGTTTATTAGGGATTTCGTACGTTTTAGATTGTTTGAGTTTTGTTGGTTTGAGGTTCGCTACATGCCAGCCTTTCTGTTCGGCTGAGGTTATTGGTTGCGTCAATATATTTATCAATTTTTTGTGTGCGTGTCTTTGGTTTAGTTTTACACGCAATGTGAAATTTTTTAGTCTTCTCGTTTTGCCGAGATTTGCTTTGTTATCCACATTTTTTCGTAGGTTTGGGTGCCGAGATGAATTATAATTATTATAAATATTTCTATGTCGGACGGACTAAATTTTGAAGGAAAAAAATTCATATCTGCAAGGGAAGCTGCTAAGCTTGCTGGTTATACTAGTGACTATGTTGGACAGCTCTGTAGAGGTGGCAAGCTTGAGTGCAAGATGGTAGGTAGGTCATGGTTTGTTTCTGTAGATTCCTTAATGGCTCATAAGGAGGAAAGTGCTAGACAAAGTGCTTCTAAGGTTTTGAGGATGATTTCGGGTGATGATGCTTTGAACGGTTTGACCCAGTCGGTTTCTAATTCTGTACAAAAGACCGTACCGGTGGCTGATCGGGTAAACTCTGAATCTAAAAAAGTGGTCTCAATTTCAAATAAGTTTGTCAGTATTGATAACGCACCAACTATCCCTGTTTTAAAAAATGTTGCTAAGAAAGTTTCTGAATCAGTTTTGGTACAAAGTGTTGGTGATAGAAAAAATGAAAATAAAACTGAACGCAAGACACAGCCAAAACTTAAACCTGTTAAAGTTTACAAAAATGTAATAAACAGAGATTTTATAAACAAAGTCGGCGCTCTATCTTTTTCTTTCTTTCTAGTTTTTGGAACTTTTTTTGTTAGTCAAACAAATTTTGCAAATATGGCGCAGGCAAAGATGCTCGGCTTTGTGAAAGATTTTAGTAAAGATTTTTCTCTCAATCTAAAACTTTTACCAAACACCATTAAAAATCTTTCGCTCAACTCTCCAAAATATTTGGAGACAGGTGCACAAGTTATTTCCAAGAACTTGGTAGGAATTTACGATAACACCACTCTCGCTTTTGGCGGTATCTCAGATGGTCCAAAAAATCCAATAAGAGGCGTTAATGTAAATCATCCCCTCGACATAGCAAATTTCACTCGAACCGTTTCTGACTTTGCATTTAAGGGTACAAGTTATGTAAATGAAATTTCCGAAAGTCTTCTAGGAAGTGCGGTGTCATCAAATCCTGCTGATCTAAAAAAAGGTGTCGACAGTCTGGCTGTTAATGTTTACGATAAAGTGAATAGTTTATTCTCAAAAGTTGGCACAAGTATCGCCACACTGTTTAAACCAAAGTCATCAACTGTTTTGGTAAAAAATGAGTCAGTCGAAAATAAGATCAATAAAAACTTAGGTGGATCTAATAATACAATTCAATCAAATAAAGTTGTTGCAATTTCCAACACTAACGTCGCTCCAACGGTTATCGAAAGGACAATTACAAATAACCCAGTCCAGAATTTTATTTACAACGGAGTTACTGAAGATGAAGTAAATTCAAAATTAAATAAATTAAACGAAGCGCTTTCATTAAAAATTTACAACGTATCAAATGCCACCGCTGCAAACGGTACCTACATAAACAATGTTTACAATAATGTTTCTTCTCCAAGCCAAAAAATAGATTTCTTAAGAAATACAACTCTAGAAAATCCGACCTCAACTGGTGGAACATTTACTAATCCGACAATAAATAACGCCACTTTTTCAGGTAGTCTTTCAACAAATGGTCAGCTAACCGTATCAGGTACAGGTACATCTACCTTAAGCGGAGATGTTAGTTTTAATTCAGGAGTACTGTATGTAGATTCAATAAACAGCCGTGTTGGTGTTGGTACAAGTTCACCTACAGACACCTTATCAGTAACTGGTCCAATATTTTTGGCGGATTCTGCTCCTGCTGTTAGCACAAACAGATTGTATAGTTTTGGTGGGCAGCTTTACTACAATGGTGCAGCTGTAGGTTCTGGCTCTGGTGGAGGATCTGACGGGAACTGGACATTCTTTAATAAGTCAGGAATTAGATTAGCTACAACTTCAAATCAGGTCTTGATCGGAGCTAGTGCGACTTCGACGCTCTCAGCTTTGGAAGTAATAGGCAACGGATATTTTTCTGGAAACATAGGAATCGGCACTACCACCCCCGGTCAAAAACTTTCAGTTTCCGGAGACATTTTAGGTAACAATGTAATAGGTTCATATTTTACTGCTACATCTACAAGTGTTGCTTCGGTACTAAACTATGCTTCTACTACGGCCATCTCTTCGGGCAATGCTTGGTTTACAGGTAATGTAGGAATAGGAACTACTACTCCGAAATTTTTGTTAGAAGTAGAATCTTCAGCAGGCACTCAAGCTAGGTTAATAGGAGAAGGTACAGGCGGGGCGGGACTAGTTATATCTCGTTCACAACTTCCTACAGCATCAGGTGATAGACTCGGAGGCCTATTCTTTTCTGTTCCTAATGGTTCTTCAAACTTTAACTCATCTGCTGTTAATGCCTACTCCTCAGGTGCATGGGCTCCTGGTTCTGATATTGGCTCCTATCTTACATTTGAGACAACTGCCATTGGTTCTACTGCTAGATTAGAAAGGGTTAGGATTGACAGTGCTGGTAACGTCGGTATCGGCACCACCACCCCCGGTCAAAAACTTTCTGTCGCCGGCGACATCTTAGGTAACAACATCATTGGTTCATACTTTACGGCAACTTCAACAATTGCCACATCGACTTTTTCTGGAAAATTGGGAATTGGAACATCAAGCCCATTTACAACTTTAGGTATAAGAGATATTTCTAACACAACATTTCCGGTTGCCTTCAGTACCTTTAATGACGTCCTCAATGGTTCAATTTTGGTAGGTAGTGATACAAGCCGACAAATAGGATTTAATTTACCAGGCACTAGCGGATCGACATTAGCTGGTGATAATTGGGCCGTATTCAGATTTAACGGTGCTAATAATAAAGTTTATATTGGGGATACTGGTACCAACGCTTTCTTGCAGTCACTTCATACACTTAATTTTGGCGTTGTCGCTGGGGTTGGTACCACATCACTGCCACAGATGACTATTTTATCTGGTGGTAACGTAGGTATTAGTACTACATCTCCTGGTTCAATCTTGTCAGTTTCAGGAGTAGGAAACTTTGATGCGTCTGCCTCTACTCTATATTCATCTCTATCTCTACCTTTCATTACAGCAACCTCAACCACCGC
>CAYSEN010000001.1:77540-84936 GCA_964430335.1 uncultured Candidatus Saccharibacteria bacterium | reverse complement strand
TTGGCCTCTTTGTAAAAAACTCCCTCAGAGATAAATTATACACCCCTCTAATCGCAACTGGGACTACTGGAGCCCCTGTGGTGTACGCAAGATATCCTAATCCACCATGTGCCTCCCCTATTTCCCCCGTCCTACTTCTCTTTCCTTCCGGGAAAATGCAGACATTTCTTTTTAGTTTCAAAAAACTTACAAAGTGTTGTAGAGAATGTGCATAATCCTTTTTTCCGGAGTAAGCCGGATACGCGCCGAAGAGTTTGAATATAAAGCCACCGTAGAAAATACCTCTCCAACCTGATGAATTATAAAACTCGCTGGTTCTCGACACGTAGTAAATCGGTAGAAAATTCTTTGTGAAATAAGGTAGGGCTATTCCTACAAGCAGTGGGTCCCACTCACTTGTGTGGTTTGCGGCGAAGATAATACCCGGCTCTAGATTCATTACGTTCTCTAATCCTCGCACCTCGAACTTACAAAACGTTTTAAACAAGACGAGTGTAAAAAGATAGAGTATTGACTGAAAAAATGTCGTAATCGATTTCGGCAGAATCATGAATATTAATTAAAAAATGACACTGCTAAATTAATGCAAAAACCTGCCACAAATGTAAAGTGGCAGGTAAAATCTGTTTTTATATCAAAATTCCTGGAAAATTGGTCTGACCGTACCCACCTCAAGTATGACTGGCTTGCTGTGTACCAATGACCCTGAAGTACCTGTTACAGTTATTTGGTAACTACCTGTTGGAATCTGAGATGTTGATCTGACCACCATGTCTAGACCGGTTCCGTATCGGAAATTTGCGATTACAGAATTCTGATCCAGAGTATCGTGATTATAGAATTCATAGGTTAAAGGATAATCTACACCATTTATATTTATACTACTTGGGCCTCCGGTCAGGATAACATCGCCATTGAAGCCGTCTATTGATCCTATAGTCACTCCAATTATATTTGAAGTAGCAGTTGATCCGACGAAATTCATAGACACCTTAGGTGTTGCGGTTAGTGCAAAATCGGGGGTAGTGTCGGTATCTATCACATCAACTGTTGAAGGACATTGGTATGACACGGCTGACAACTGTGGTGTACCCGAGTCGGTAACAGTGATGTACCCTTTCTTTGGAGTAACTGTATTGTCTACGTATGTCACAGTTTTGGTTTTTACTCTTGAAGCAGTAGTAGCAGCCGTATCAGGGGCTAAAGGATAATCTCCAGACCATGTGTAAGTGAAAGGAGGAGTACCGTTTGTGACATTTGCAGTCCAGGTTACAGATCGGTTGTTGGCCAAATCTACGTTTATTGGTGAGGCGGTGCAGGTAACATTCAATCCTGGTGGAACAGGTGTATTGGTTACAACTAAAGCGAAATTAACATCTCTAGCAATACTTGTGTCTTGCGAAACACCGTGAACCGTAATCGTGTACGTACCAGTGGTTGTATTAGATGCGGTATTAAGAGTCAACACAATATTACATCTAGTTGCGCCTGGGTTACATGAAGTAGGGCTAAAGGATTGCAAAGTAACTCCTGGAGGCAAGACATTTGCTGGAATAGAAAAGAATATTGATTCAGCGGTTCCGTTTACATAATTTGCAGTAATGGTATTTGCAATGAAGTCTCCGGCAGCAACAGTTACGGTAGGAGTTGCTGATAGTCTGTAATCAAAACCTGAACAACTTGGGATATCTATAGACATCGGAGCAGAGTAAGAAGATCCCGAAGCGTTTAAAGCCTGTACTTGGTAATAATAGGTACCGGCACCAAGACCTGTATCTGCATAAGGGCTAGTCACATCAACAGGTGCGCCTATAGGCAACTGACTGTATGTGCCAGGAGCGCCAGTTGGTGATCTGTGCAATCTATAACTTGTAGCTAAAGTAGAGTTAGTCCATGCAATATTTACAGTTGCAGGTGTGGCGTTAGAAGCACAAGCAGGTGATGCTACCAAAGAACTTATAGCTGGTCTTTGAGGTGCTACGGTAACATTTATCGATGCAGACGATGGAGTAGAACCTGGGGTTCCACTACAGAAGACTGTGTAATTAGTTGGGGCTGTTTGAGCTACTCCGACGTTTGTACCTTGTGTAGCGTTTGGTACAACGGTATTAGTTGAGAAATTACCGCTCAACGAAGTACATGACGTAGCGTAATCTGAATGCCATGAAATATTTGGAGTTCCTCCATACGCTACAGGGTTTGGCAAAGCAGAAATATATGTAATTGGATTTACGGTTGAAGCACTGACTATCAAGTTAAATGTGGTGGTTTTTCCTAGAGGTGCACCAGTGACTGTGATTGGGTAATTGCCAGATGGAGTAAGAGCAGTAGTTGTTATAGTAAGCGTGCTATTTCCAGATGCAGATGCTGGAGACTGTGGGTTAGCTGATACGGGAATGATTGTGTAGCTGGTGTTTGAAGGAATTCCTGTGACTGTTAAAGAAACAGCCTGTGTTGCACCTGCAATCAAAGTTCTTAAAATTGTATTTGATCCGGATGAACCAACGACGACAGCAATATTGCCCGAGTTAGACAAACTGTAATCAAAAGCTGGTGGACAAGTCGGAACGACAATCGCCACAGGATTTGAATACGATGATCCCGAAGCATTTACCGCCTGTAATTGATAGTAGTAAGTTCCGGCTGTCAGTCCTGAATCTACATATGGACTAGTGGCGTTTGTAGGAGAGCCGATTGGAAGTTGACTGTATGAACCTGAAGAGCCGGACGATGATCGGTGGAGTTTGTAGCTTGTGGCAAGGGCGGCGTTGCTCCAAGAAAGTATCATGCTTATCTGTGAGGAATTGGAAGCACAAGACGCTGAAGGACTTGGTGTGTTGAGAGTTGGCCTTTGTGGAAGGACATTTACATTGACTGATGCTGAAGAAGGACTTGTGCCTGAAACACCGCTACACGAAACCGTGTAATTTACAGGAGCGTTCTGAAGAACTCCTGGGTTTGTACCAGCCACAGAATTCGGAACACCGCTGAAGGTTGTAGAAAAGTTTCCACTCAAAGGAATACAAGAGACTGGGTTATTGTCTGCATACCATGCGATATTTGGGGTTCCTCCGTATGAAACTGGGTTTGGTGAAGCTGATATGTGAGAGACTGGATCAAGTGGTGCTGTTGTAACAGTTAGGTCAAATGTGGTAGTCCTGTTAAGCGGAGAACCTGTCACTGTAATATGATACAAGCCGGCAACAGTTCTTGAAGTTGTGGTTATAGTCAAAATACTGTTCCCTATCGCTGCAGCTGGTGCCTGCGGGTTTGCTGACACTGGAGTAAACGAATAATTAGTATCTGCTGGCAAACCTGAAATGCTCAGTGAGACCGCTTGGGTAGTTCCAGAAATCAATTCTCGAATAATCGTATTAGACACAGAAGAGCCGATTGAAGTTGAAACATTTCCCGAATTCAAAAGTCTGTAATCAAAAGCTGGTGGACAAGTCGGAACGACAATCACAACCGGCACGGAGTATGAAGACCCTGCCGTATTTACCGCCTGTAATTGATAGTAGTAAGTTCCGGCTGTCAGTCCTGAATCTACATATGGACTAGTGGCGTTTGTAGGAGAGCCGATTGGAAGTTGACTGTATGAACCTGAAGAGCCGGACGATGATCGGTGGAGCTTGTAGCTTGTGGCGAGGGCGGCGCTTGGCCATGTAACAATCATACTGACATTTGAACCGGTGGCACATGAAGGTGATGGACTAACTAAAGGCGCAGGCTGTTCAGGTAAAACAGGAACAGCTACAGAAACAGTAACAGGAGTAGTTCCTATTGCTCCGGCACATGTCAGTGTATATGTAGTAGGTGTTGTTTGAGCAACTCCAGAATTAACACCTAACGTGGCATTTGGGACTCCTCCGAAAGTGGTAGAAAAGTTTGCTGATGTTGCTGAACAAGCAGTGGCGTTTGATGATGACCAAGAAACATTTGGTGTTCCTCCGTAAGAAACAGGGTTTGGACTAGCTGAAATTGTAGCGGTTGGATTTACGGTTGAACTTGAAATAGTGAGCGTGAAAGCTGTCGTTTTGTTTGGTACACCAGCAGATGTTCCTGTGACTGTTATTGTGTAAGCGGCTCCTGGAGTAGCAGTAGGACCAACAGCAAAAGAAACCGGTTTTGAGCCTCCGGGTGTGACAGTGTTAGTTGTCCATGAAGGAACAATGTTTGCTGGCAAGGCTGGGACGCTTGTCAGAGTCAAATTGACTACCTGAGTTGTACCAGTCAAAAGTGCGGTGTTAATCACATTTGATCCTGAGCCCCCTACCACCACATTTATATTGCCAGAATTAGACAAAGAATAGTTGAATGGATCGGCGACTGAAACAGTTGAACTACAACTAGCAGTTGTGGCGAGCATTGCGGCAGTAACACCGTTTGGGTCTGCACCTAGAGACGGAGGAGTTACAGTAACGCTGGCATTGTATGAACCCGCAGTTGGATAAGAATAGGTTGCTGAATTTGTAGTTGGAGAACTTACAAAATTTCCACCGGGAACACTCCATGAATATGTATACGCTGGTCCGGCTGGCAAAACAGTAGCGGTCCAAGTTGAACTTCCTCCTGTTCCGAGTGAAGTTGGGCTGGCAGAACAAGTGACCTGAGGTCGGACATAAACCATGACAGCATTACTCTGAACTGATTCCGCCGAAAGTGTGGTGCTTGATACAAAAACAGAAGCAACACTGAAAAACGCAAGTAAACAAATTGCTAAATTTCGAAAAAACTTATTAGAAAAGTTCATAAAAAATTTTCTGTAAAAAAAAGTAGACACACTAGTTCAATTAACACTGTAATTGTATCACATAATCAAACATGACAAATAAAATAAATGTGAATAAATACTTGTGATTTCCAAAAATGACAATAAAAAAACAGCATCAGTAAACTGATGCTGCGTGCAAAACTTTGACCTCAAGGAGAGGCCGCTCTTGCTTTGCGGGCAAGAGCATTTTTCTCGTCTTCAGTCAGAGCCCGGAGACGGTAGAAACCTGAGGTCGCTTCAGCCGGAGGCTGATGCGTGAATCCTTGGCTTCCGTCGGGGAAGGTGTCGAACTTCCTGTAGGCCACGATGGTCCAAGGACCATTGAAGGACTCGGAGTACTCCGCAACCAACCCCGAAAGGTCGCCGAGAAGTACCACCTTGACCCCGTCCGTACCCGGAGGACTCACCCGCCAAACCTGGCGAGGAATCTCGGGCTTCTTAAGGGAATCGAGGAACGCAGGCTTCGGGTCCGAGGACTCGAGCAGGTGGCCATCGAGGATGTCGAACGTGGCGAAGCCATCAAAGGCTTCGATCGTGACTTCCCCGGCATCCCACCATGTCTCCTTGTTCCAAGGAAACCCGTAACGTTTGTCGACAGTCGCGTAACCCATCTGGAGTACTGACTGAGCCGAACCTACAGCACAAGGAGTTTCACCGCCAACCCCTTCCTTTGTGGAGTAGTGTTTGACATTCTCTCCTCCAAGATAGAGGTCCATCGCAACGGACGTTACGCCCTGCAACTTCCAGTACGCTCTAACCCCGTACTGAAACTTAAGAGCATCGATCTGTGAAGCTTTGATTCTCCACGTTCCACCCTTGGTGATCTCCGGCTGAAGCTCATCGGAAATATAGGGACCAGGATTGGCGAAAGCCGCAACCGAGTGAGGGAGAAGCTCCCTACCCTTCAGAGGCTGGAACCTGAGTACCAGACCCTTGAGTCGGTCCTTCATGACCGTCTCGATAGGACCCATGTCCGGTGTGAAGTCAAAATCCTCGATGAGAATTTTGCCGTAACCATCTACCTCAAGGTGCACTTTTGAAGTATGCACGTTGAGGTTTGAGCCGATCGGCAGCTGATACTCATCAACCGCCACAACCGCTCCTGCCGGCTGAGGACCTCCCCCAGTCGGCTGGTTTGCCGAGCTACTCCCCTTGGGGGGAGTTACTTGCCCGAACGTGGTCCAGGCAAACGTGAGGACCGCAAACGCGATCTGTTTGATCTTATTCATACTCCCTCCGCAGGGTTATGTCTATGACAACGTATTCCGATACGTTGTTTTTGACAAAATTCAAAATTTACTTTGAAGTTAAATATACCACGAAATATCTAGAAAATCAAGCTACCGTATTTAGGAATTCCTAAAAATCAAGCAAGCACGGAAAAAGCCCTATAAATAGGGCTTTTTCCGTGCTTGCTTGTCCACAAATTATTCACATACCCCACTAGACAGTTTACGGACGGCTACAGTTGAGTTGGTAGACAAATTTATTCTTAGAGGCAAAGGAACTGATGGTGAGAGGGTTTCCCGTAACTGGATAGCTAGACACCGCTTGCGCACCGACCAAATCTTGTAATCCTGAACAGCTATTTGGTGCTCCAGTTAGTGACCACCTTAGGCTTCCAAGATCTGAGTAGTTGACGATTACATAATTCCCTTTGTAAGTCACAGGTAGTGGTAACTTACCTACTTCCATGTTAACCGATAGTTGTGGTAGAACATTTATTACAAGAGGTGATGCGGAGTTACAGTTATTACTTTCTGCGTCCCCTCCAGCATTATCTTCAGTCACACTATCGGGATAAGGGTTGTCTGCACAAACAGTAACACTGTAAGTTCCAGCGGCAGCGAGCCAGCTTTTTGAGCCTGGAGTGTCGATTGTCACATTTGTTGCCGCAGCTAACCCGCCAGGATTAGATACATTAGCGAACAAAATAGTTGCGTTTGAACTGTTTTTTAGTTCAAACGTATTAGAGAAGTCTAAATTAGTTGCACCACCCTGATTCGTGATCACCGCGCTGAAAGTTACCAAATCTCCTTCGACAATTCTTGTTGTTGCTACACCTCCAACTTTTGTTGAAACGCTAGTAACTACAAGATCAGTACATCTCGGAGCAGGTGCCGCAGCTGTACTGGCTGTTGAAGCCGCAGCAGATGTTGATGAACCCCTGTAAGCAATGACCTTGTAGAAATAGTTGGTACCGATAGTCAGACCAGAATCTGTAAAGTAGTTGGTGGAGACGGTTGCAACAAGATTTCCTGCACCAGCAACAAAAGTACTAGAAGCTCCTCGGTAGACCCTATAACCGTCTACGTTTGCAACCGATGACCATGAAACATTTAGTCGGCCGATTCCGTCGACAGAACAAGTGGCCGAGGAAGAAACGCCAGATACCACAGGTACAAATACTGGTTCAAATCTAACAGAAGAAATTTGTCCTGAACAATTATTCCCCTCATTAGATTCATCTACAGCATTGGTGGAATCAACACAGTACCTAAAGTCATAACCACCACCGTTGGTATCACCGACAAGAGAAGTGTAAGCGATTGTTTTGTCTACGAATGTATTAGACACAAGTCCTCCTGTGACTGTAGCAGTAGATGCTGTGTCTACATATGA
>CAYSEN010000001.1:67060-77440 GCA_964430335.1 uncultured Candidatus Saccharibacteria bacterium | reverse complement strand
CAAATAAAATCGGTGTGGTAGTCGTTTGCATTTCCGTTTAGTGTCCAATTTCCTGGACCACACACAAAGTCGGCCAAAGTAGTTCTGGTATCAATGACAAACTGCTGTCCAACTAGACCCAAGGTATAACCTGAACTGTTAGAAACTTTGTAAAAACAGTTTTCTGGACTTTGGTCACCATTGGCATTTTCAGAAATGATACAAACATCAGAGAAAGGAGAATTTGGACCATTAATGATATAGTCCGATTTTGGATCAAAACCGGTTACGTTGTCGCAACCATAATAAAACATGGTGCCGTTTACGTTGTATACCAAGTTACAGTCGTTTGTGTATGGAGCCTCTATCATATTGGCTCCGGATACCACAACAGTATAAACTCCGGCTGGAGTCGTGGCGCTAGAATTTAAAGTAAGAGTTGTAACTTCAGTTGGAGTAAGTGTGTTTTTTAATAATGTCGCTGTAAAACCATTGGCCGTATTTAGAAAACTTGTACCAGCAGTATCTCTAATAGAATCAACATTTAGACGCACACTTCCAGTTGTTGGTGTAGAGAGGGTGGTAGTAATTGAATTTTGAACATTTGAGCCGGCAGAAATGGTCTTGTTTCCTCCATTAGTAATCGAGAAATCAAAAGGCACCGTAGCAGAAGATGTGAAAACGGTAATGTCTGCTCTTCCATTTCCTCCAACACCTCCAGCACCAGTTGTACCTCCGTCTCCTCCTTTGCCTGCACTATTTGCACCTAATCCGCCCAATCTATTAATTTGTGGCAGGTTGATTGGATAGAAAGTTTCAATACCTTGTCCTGCACCACCTTGAGTAGTCAAACCATTTAATCCATCGAGAATATAACCGCAGCCTCCGAAGGCTCGGTGGGTCCAACCGTAAAATTCTGCAGTATCTGGATCATAATCTTCATTTGGTACCTCAGAACATGTACCACTTACTGGATTTAAGTTGTTTGGTAAATTTTTGTCTCTAATGACTTGTCTTGTGCCTGAAATCTCTACCCCATCAACATAGTTGGTTCCAAGACAATTACCTTGAGCATCCGTGGTCGCAGGATTAACCCCTGGATAAGGACCGCCGTCTAGCGGGTAGTTAAAACAGGATCTAACAAACGATGTGGAACCCAACTGAAAAGGCTGACCGACTTCGTAGAAATTGTTATTACCGTTTTGGCCTCCTGTTGCAACTGCCAACATAGCGTTGTCTGAAAGTCTTCTGATGCTAGTGTTTGTGGCAGTGGTAGTCTTTGGATTTGTCGAACCTGAACCTACAACGATTTCATAAGTTTGACCTGCAGTAACAGGAATATAGACCTCTGCATAGCCACCGCCTCCAGCTCCCATACCTGTTCTTACGGCGCCACTATTTATCATGGCAGAACCCGCACCACCGGCACCCCAAAGGCTAGCTTTGATCTGAGTCACACCAGCTGGGACTGTGTATGTATATGTTCCTGGTGCTAAATATGGTGGAACTTGTGCAGAAACCTTGCCAGCGAAACAGAGAAAAGAAATTAGAAAAATTAAACCTAAAAAATATCTATTTATTTTGTTACTAGACATGAGAAAATATTGAATACAATAATTTGTAAGAATATTGTATCACAGTTAATTTAAACTTATACACATTTTTCTTGTAAAATTTCGTCGTTTGACAATATCTGTCAAAATTGCTAATGTGTATTCATTGAAGTTCGCCAGTCCGGCGGACTAATTTTTTTAAAAATTTACAAAATAAAGACATGTTTGATCTAAAAGTAATCAACTCAGTTCTTGATCAGCTAGAAGAAGAGCGCGGTATTCCTCGTGAAAAAATAATCGAGGCTATTGAGGCTGCTTTGGCTACAGCTTACAAGAAGGAGTACGGCAAAAAAGGCCAGATTGTTAGGGCTAAATTCGACATAAACTCAGGAAAAACCGAGTTTTCACAGGTTAAAATCGTGGTTGATGAAACCAAGGTGATCATGCCTGAGGAAAATGAGGGGGAAGAGAATGCTGAACGTGACGCAGAAGATGAGAGAATTTTCTTCAATCCTGAGCATCACATCATGCTAAATGATGCAAAAATGATCAAAAAAGACGCTCTACTAGATGATGAGGTTGTATTTCCTCTTGAATCTAAGGCTGATTTCGGCAGAATTGCCGCTCAAACAGCAAAGCAAGTCATCATGCAGAAGATCAGAGAAGCAGAAAAAGTCTCTGTTATGAACGAATACGGTAAAAGAGAAGGTGAAATCGTTACAGGAACCGTTCAAAGACTAGAAAGAGGTAATATTTTCGTGGATATGGGCCGAACAACTGGAATCCTGCCTTTTGAGGAACAAATTCCAGGAGAAAGATACCGACAAGGAGAGAGAGTTCGCGCCTACCTATATAGAGTAGAAGAGACTCCACGCGGTATCTTCTTGAAACTTTCAAGATCACATCCTAAATTCCTAGAGGAGCTATTTAAAATAGAAGCTCCTGAAATCGCCAATTCAACCGTAGAAATCAAAGCAGTAGCTCGAGAGGCGGGTTCAAGAACAAAAATCGCCGTCATGTCTAACGATTCTCACATTGATCCTGTTGGCTCTCTAGTTGGCCAAAGAGGAGTAAGAGTATCTACAGTTATGAGCGAATTAGGTGGTGAAAAGATCGATATTATCGAGTGGTCAGCAGATCAGAAAAAATTTATCGAGGGAGCTCTTTCTCCAGCTAAAATCCTATCTATCGATCTAAATGAAGATGAGCACAAGGCGGAAGTAAAGGTTTCCGAGGATCAACAGTCTCTTGCGATCGGTAAAGGTGGTCAAAATGTTCGACTAGCGGCCAAGTTGACCGGATGGAAAATTGATATTCAGAGTAAAGCAGGGGCAGTTTCTTCCGATGAAGTTATGGGAAATGAGGAAACGACCGCCGACGCCCAGTAGTTAGCTTAGTTGAGTATTAAATTGAGTTTGTGTAGATTATTAAGTTATAGATTATCAATAAAAATAAACTTATGGATAAAGGACTAATTTTCGCTCTTGCTTCTGCTGTGGTAGCGATCGTATATGGAATCACTTTAATTACTATTATTCTCAAAAAGAGTAAGGGAAACGCAAGAATGCAAGAAATCTCTGAAGCTATAGAGATTGGTGCAAAAACTTACTTAAATCGACAATATAAAACTATTGCCCCTATAGCGGTCATTTTGTTTATTGTCTTGTGGTATTTCCTTGATGTTACTACGGCAATTGGATTTGTGGTTGGAGCAGTGCTTTCATCACTAGCAGGATACATAGGAATGAACGTCTCAGTGAGATCAAACGTTCGTACAACTGAAGCTGCTAAGACAGGAATGGCAGAAGCCCTGGGCGTAGCCTTCAAGGGTGGTTCAGTCACAGGTCTACTAGTTGTTGGTCTTGGTCTTTTGGGAGTTGCTGGATTTTACGCAATCACAGGAGATCTTAAATCTCTAATCGGTCTTAGCTTCGGTGCCAGCTTGATTTCAGTTTTTGCTAGACTAGGAGGAGGTATTTTCACAAAAGCAGCGGATGTTGGAGCTGACCTAGTAGGTAAAGTAGAAGCAGGAATTCCAGAAGACGACCCAAGAAACCCTGCAGTTATTGCTGATAACGTTGGAGATAACGTAGGAGATTGTGCAGGAATGGCAGCAGATTTGTTTGAAACCTATGCTGTTACCACAGTTGCTGCAATGCTTTTAGGAAACCTATTGTTCCCAAATTTTGCCCCAGCGTTGATTTACCCTCTAGTTTTAGGTGGAGTTGCTATCTTGGCCTCTATAATTGGCACATGGTTTGTTCGACTTGGAAAGTCAAAAAACATCATGGCCGCCCTATATAAGGGTTTGGTAGCAGCTGGAATCATTGCCGCTGTCGCCTTCTATCCTGTAACCAACTCTATAATGGCTGGTAATGGACACTTCAGTACAATGGCTCTATTTATTTGCAGTATTGTAGGACTAGCAGTCACAGGATTATTGGTAGTTATTACTGAATACTACACATCAACTCAGTACGCCCCAGTAAAATCTATTGCAAAAGCTTCAGAATCAGGACACGGAACAAACGTCATCCAAGGTCTTGCAATCTCACTTAAATCAACCGCCCTTCCTCTTCTTGTAATTGTGGCTTCAATTATTATTGCTTACCACTATGCAGGCTTGTACGGTATTGCGGTTGCAGCAGTTTCAATGCTTTCAATGTCAGGAATTATTGTTGCTATTGATGCTTACGGACCAATCACTGATAACGCAGGTGGTATTGCTGAAATGTCTAACCTTCCAGAAGAGGTTCGAGAAATTACAGACGCTCTTGATGCAGTTGGTAACACAACTAAAGCTGTCACTAAAGGATACGCGATTGGTTCAGCTGGTCTTGCAGCTCTAGTTTTGTTCTCTTCTTACACTCAGGAATTTGTTGGTCTTGGTAAGCATTTGGTATTCACACTTGAAGATCCAAAAGTTATTGTTGGATTGTTCTTGGGAGGTCTACTACCTTACTACTTCGCAGCTCTTTCAATGGAATCAGTTGGTAAAGCCGCTGGATCTGTAGTGGAAGAAGTTCGAAGACAGTTCCGAGAAATAAAAGGAATCATGGAAGGAACTGCAAAACCAGATTACGCAAGTTGTGTTGATATCGTCACACGAGCCGCAATCAAGGAAATGATTATTCCTGCATTGATTCCAGTAGTTGCTCCAATTGTTGTCGGACTTGTTTTAGGACCAGTTGCACTTGGAGGACTTTTGGTTGGAAGTATTGTTACAGGATTGTTCGTAGCAATTTCAATGACCTCAGGTGGTGGTGCATGGGACAACGCAAAGAAACACATTGAAAAAGGAAATCATGGTGGTAAAGGAGGACCAGCTCACAAAGCAGCTGTCACTGGAGACACCGTTGGTGATCCTTACAAAGATACTGCAGGCCCAGCAATTAACCCGATGATTAAAATTCTAAACATTGTGGCATTGCTTATGGTAAGCCTAATGTAATCTAAAAAATAAAAAGCCGGCCGCACGAAGTGCGGCCGGCTTTTTATTTTCACATACAACATATAAAAAATTGATATATAATTATATGTAATAACATGAGCGACAACTTCAAAAATGAAAAACTTTTAAACGGCCCTCTTGATCAAAACTTTCTTCCTGAAAATAATTCACCACAACTGAATGCTAAAGAGTTTTTAAAACAAACTCCGGAAGAGGAACTAAAAAATATATTTGGTTACAATGAACCAAGTACACTTGAAAAAGTTGTACAAAATGCGCCCGTTCCTTTGGAAAAAATAAAACCGATCATTGCCCCAAAACAATTCACATCTGAAAAAATTCGAGAAAAAGTTTTTGAAGTTTCAAAAAACAAAATTTCAACTAAGAAAATAATTTACGCCATTATTCTGTTTTCTTTTATTCTATTTTTGGCTCTTTATACTTGGGGAGGGATTTTGAAATTGGACTAAATTTTAAAAAACTTGCGAAACTATTGTTCGCCGTGTAGACTGCATATTCATGAAAACATACACAATAAAAGGCGAAAATAATTTACCAGAATCTGAACTAGAAATTGAAGTTGAGGTCAGTTCTGAGTCATTTTCAAAACATCGAAACATTGCTTTAAAGAAGCTATCTGAAACTATTTCCGTACCAGGTTTTAGACAAGGTCACGTTCCAGAAAATATTGTTATTCAAAAAGTTGGCGAACCGTACTTGCTAGAAGAAGCGGCATACAGTGCCATTGAAAAAAATCTTCCAGAAATATTGGATGAAAAGAAAATTGTTGCCGTTGGTGAACCAAGAATTTCCATAACGAAAATGGCAACAGGCAACCCTCTTCAATTTAAAATCACCGTTTCTGTTTTGCCTGAAATAAAATTACCTGATTACAAAAAAATTTCTTCAGCAGAAAATGCAAAAGAATCTGAGGAAATTTCTGTAACAGAAAAAGAACTAAATGACTTCATCGAGAACATAAGAAAAAGCTACGCAGAGAATTCACCGGAAAATAAATCTGAAGACAAAAAAGAAAAAACTCTTCCTGAAATCAATGATGATTTCGTAAAAAAATTGGGCGACTTCAAGGACGTAGAAGATTTCAAAAACAAGCTAAAAGAAAATTTGCTTTACGAAAAAAGACGAAAAGCTCATGACAAAAAAAGATTAGTTATATCGGAAGCAATCTTGGAGAAAACCGAGATAAAAACCCCTAAAGCATTGATAGAAAGTGAACTCGCTCGCATGATGGCACGCTTCCATGACGACGTTACACGAATGGGTATGAAACCGGAAGAATACTTGAAACAAGCCAAAAAAACAGAGGAGGACATTCGTAAAGAATGGAGACCTGATGCAGAGAAACATGCCAAACTTCAAATCATCCTAAACGCGATTGCAGAGAAAGAAAAAATTATGGCACCCGCAGAAGACATCGATCATGAGGTGAAACATCTAACCGAGGATTACAAAGATGTTGATCCAAAAAGAGCTCATGCTTACGTATCGATGATGCTCACAAATGAAAAAGTTTTTGAGTTCTTAGAATCACAAAAATAAAAAAATAAAAACTGCTCACATCGAGCAGTTTTTATTTTTTTTATTTCAAAGAAAATTTACAGAAGCAAAACAGACGCAATGGCCACCGAAGCTGTTTCCGCGCGAAGTATTTGTGTGCCCAAAGAAACAATCGGAATGTTTCTTGATTTGAACATTTGTAATTCCTGATCAGTGAAACCGCCTTCGGGACCAACAAACACCGAAACTGATTTTGGAACAAGTGTAGAAGAATTTTGAAAAGGTGATCCTGAGGGATCGAAAACAATTCCCGAAGCCGGTAGATTGATTAAAGATTTTTCTAGTGAAACAAGTTCGTCAATTGTTGGTAAAATTGCTCGACCTGATTGCTCAGATGATTCGGTTAAAATTTTCTGCGCTCTTTCCAAATTAATTTTTTTGGCCACACTTCTTTGGGACAGCACAGGTTTAAAATGCATCACTCCGAGCTCAGTTCCCTTTTCTAAAATCCATTCAAACTTATCTGATTTAATTAATGACTGAAATAAAAAAACTTCTTTTTTTGGTGAAAATTTATTTTTTCTTTTTTCCGTAATGACAAGCTCCGCTTTCAAGTAAGTTAACTCCATAAATTGCGCAGTGTACTCAAAACCAGAATTATCAAAAAGAATTACCGAGCTACCAGTATTTAAACGTAAAACATTTCTCCACTGATTTAAAAGCGCATCATCGTCGATTGATATTTTTGTGCTCTCCCCTATTTCCTGTTTTATGAAAAAATTATGTAACCTCATTTTTAAGAGTATATAGCATTTGTTGCCACCTACACAACATCAAGTTTAATTTAATAAGTAAAACAATTATTAGTTTCATTTTACAGAATTTGTTATTTTTTAATCCCTCTGTTTACTCTTTAAATCTTCGTGTTATCCTTAATTCATTATTCCTAATTCATAATTCCATTCTATGCTTATTCCAACCGTAATCGAAAAATCACAATTTGGTGAACGAGCCTATGATATTTACTCCCGCCTACTTCGCGAAAATATTATTTTTCTTGGGGGACCGATCGATGACAACGTAGCAAACATTGTCATTGCTCAGCTTTTGTTCCTTCAGTCTGAAGACCCAAAAAAGGATATCTCACTTTACGTTAACTCACCTGGCGGTTCGGTCACAGCAACCCTAGCAATTGTTGATACCATGAATCATATTAAAAATGATGTTTCGACTGTCTGCGTTGGTATCGCCGCTTCAGGCGGAGCCATTATTCTTTCTTCGGGTCAGAAAGGTAAACGCTATGCCCTACCAAATGCCGAAGTCATGATTCACCAGCCTTTAGGAGGTGTAGAAGGTCAGGCTACAGATATTGCCATTACTGCAAAGCAAATCCTCAAAACTCGTGAAAATTTAAACAAAATGCTTGCCAAAAACTGCAACAAACCTCTAGCCCAAATCGAAAAGGATGTAGAAAGAGACTTCTACATGGATGCCGACGAGGCAAAAAAATACGGCATAATAGATGAAATCCTATCAAAGAAGTCATAGGTTAAAAGTGGCTATTTAATTAAAGTACAGCCCCGCGAAGGCCTTGCCTTCGCGGGGCTGTACTTTTTATGACCTTTACAGTACTATGAGCTTATTAGCAATTTAATTATGATTTTACTTTACACTTTTTCTGTTGCTGTATTCTTTGCAAGCTTTTTACCTATAATCCCTATGTTAAGCCATAAAATAGAACCAGCTCGTATTCGTATAAAAGTCTAAGGCGAAATCTTTAGCAATATGTCATTAAAAATAGTCGTCCTTCTCGCAAGCCTAGCCGGCGCTGTGGGAATTGGTCTGGGCTACTATCTCCGTCTTATAATTTCTTTGGGCAAAAAAGGCTCAATGGAACTTGAGATCAAGGAGATGATGCTCAAGACAAAAGAAGAGGCAAAAAAGATCATTGATGGAGCCCAAGGAAAAGCAGACGAGGTTTTAAACTCTGCTCGAGCTGAAATCAAGGAAAAGGAGGAGAAAATTAAGAAATCTGAGGAAAGAATTATAAAAAAGGAAGACCTTCTAGACCAACGCCAAGCAGATATTGATAAGGAAGTAGAAAATATCAAGACTAAAATCGCCGAGGTCAAGAAAATCAAGGAAAAAGTCGACACACTAGAGAACGAAAAGCGTTCTGAACTAGAAAAAATCGCTCGTCTTTCAGAAAATGAGGCTAAAGAAGAGCTTTTGAGAAGCGTTGAGAAGAAAAATGAGGAAGATATTCTCGTTAGAATGCAAAAATTGGAGAAGTTTGGTGAGGAGAAACTAGAGAGAAAGGCTCAGGATATTCTTGCTACAGCCATCCAAAGACTGGGCAATTCTGTTTCAGCTGACGTCCTAACTACAACAGTTGCCATACCAAACGATGAAATTAAGGGCAAAATCATTGGTAAGGAAGGTAGAAACATCAAGGCATTTGAGCGTGTAACAGGTGTTGAGGTCATAGTAGACGACACCCCAGGGGTAATTACCATCTCGTCATTTGATCCTGTCCGAAGACAAGTAGCAAGGCTAGCCCTTGAAAACCTCATATTAGACGGCCGAATTCAGCCAGCTAAAATCGAGCAGACCGTAGAGAAGGCTGAACAAGAAATCAATAAAATCATCAAAGAAAAAGGAAATCAGGCTGCCTACGAATGTGGAGTGCTCAATTTAGACCCTAGAATTATAGCTATTTTGGGTCGTCTACACTTCCGAACCAGCTACGGACAGAATGTTCTTCAGCATTCTATAGAGATGGCGCACATCGCAGGTATGCTTGCTGAGGAATTGAAGGCAAACGTCGCAATATCTAAGGCCGGTGCCCTACTCCACGACATTGGAAAGGCAGTTGATCATGAGGTTCAAGGAACTCATGTTGAAATCGGAAGAAGAATTCTACAGAAATTCGGTGCTGATGAGGCAATTATTAAGGCCATGCAAGCTCATCACGGTGAATACCCTTATGAAACAATCGAGTCCATCATTGTCCAAACTGCTGACGCAATCTCTGGCTCAAGACCAGGAGCAAGACGAGACAGTGTTGAAAACTACCTAAAACGACTCGGCGACCTAGAAGCAATCGCTAAATCCTTCACTGGCGTAGACAAGTCGTACGCTCTACAGGCCGGAAGAGAGATAAGAGTTTTTGTTACCCCAACTGAAGTTTCAGACCTAGATGCTAAGAAAATGGCTCAAGATATGGCTCAGAGAATAGAAAAAGAGCTGAAATATCCGGGAGAAATCAAGGTTACGGTAATCAGAGAGTCAAGAACAATAGAATACGCAAGATAAACAAAACCCCGTTCCGTTGTGAACGGGGTTTTGTTTGACATGAATTATTTTTGATTGAATAAAATTTTTATTCAAAACAGCACGTTGCGCCAAAAAATGGCTTATTATATAATTCAGTTAGAGATTAAAGACACTTTAGTTGTCGCGTTTTTATGGTCGAACACTAAACGAGACAAAGGCGGATTAATAAAATAATTTTATTTCTAAATAAATATGAACAAACAAGGAATTGCAGATGCAGTCCATGCAGTGCTTGGAGGAACAAAAGTTCAAGCAGAGCAAGTTTTGGATGTGGTAATCGACTCAATCGTTAACACATTAAAGAAGGGTGAAGAAGTATCTATTGCTGGTCTAGGAATTTTTTCAGTAAAAGCTAGAGCAGCAAGACAGGCAAGAAACCCACGAACAGGTGAAACAATTCCTGTTCCAGCTATGAATGTTCCAAAGTTTAGAGCAGCAAAGGCTCTTAAGGATGCAGTAAAATAATATAAACTCGATCGAGATTGTATTAACAAAAACAACCGGATGTGCCGGTTGTTTTTGTTTGTGCGGGATGGGAGAATC
>CAYSEN010000001.1:0-66960 GCA_964430335.1 uncultured Candidatus Saccharibacteria bacterium | reverse complement strand
ATGGGAGAATCGCCCGCGACTAAAACTTTTTCGCCAAAAAGTTTTGTCTGGGCACCAGCTCATCCGTTTTGTCTGGTGACAAAACATGACTCCGCTGTCCGATTCTCCACTCGAGACAAGCAGTTGGCTCGCTCATCCTCGCAAAACATAAAACAAAGCCGGCCTACATAGCCGGCTTTGTTTTTGTTTGTGCGGGATGGGAGAATCGGACTCCCGCCCACAGTTTGGAAAACTGTTATTCTACCATTAAACTAATCCCGCAATTTGGTTAGTTTCGAACAAATCCTAGCAAAAAAAAGATAATGTCGCAATAAATAAGTTTTTCGTCATGTTAAAATAGAGTCCCATGTTAAAAAATCTAATTTTGTTACTATTGGGTCTTTCAGGTTTAACTGCCAACGTAATTGACCCATTATCAACGACCACAGTAACACTTAGTCACTCAACAACCACCAAAAATATAGAATTCATAACTGAAACTAAACCAGAAAACGTTGTGCTTGCAACTTCTACCGTAAAGGCATCTCAAAAAAAATTATTGAAGTCCTCGGATCAAAATAAACCAAAGAAAGTCACAGAATTAATTACCAAACCAAAATCAGAAACACTCCCCTCACCTGAGAAACCCGTTGATTTTAAAAAAATCAATGAAGACATTAGACCTGCGATTGTAAACATCATCTGTACATCTAAATCTGGCGGTTATTTTGACCCAATCTCAGCCAGTGGGGTCATGATTGATCCAAGAGGAATAATTCTCACTAATGCCCACGTGGCACAGTATATTATTCTCCAAGATGAAAACGGTAAAAACTTGCTAGATTGTATTGCGAGAACTGGCAGTCCTGCTACAGCCTCATTCAAAATTGAAACCGCATATATTTCGCCGTTTTGGGTAACACAAAACTATAAAGGAGTTGGCTCTTTTAAACAGACTGAAACAGGTGAAAATGACTTTGCACTATTAAAAATCACAGGTAACACGAGTGATCAGGTGTTATTAAAACCACCCTACAAATACATTCAATTAAGCAGTGATACTAGGGATTTAAAAAAAGATTCACAGGTCATTGTGGCGGGATACCCAGCAGAATTTTTAGATGGAATATTCACTCAAAGAGAACTCTATTTAGCTTCAAGTGTTGTAAAAGTTGGTGAAAGATTTACTTTTAGGTCTGGATCATTAGATATTTTCGAACTCGGAGGCAGTCCCCTAGCCCAACAAGGCTCATCTGGCGGAGCAGTTGTAGATTCAAATGAAAAACTGAAAGGAGTGGTCGTAACAACCACGTTTTCTCCTGAAACAAACGGTAGAAATCTAAAAGCAATATCCATAGCTCATATCAACAATAGTCTGTTTCAAAATTCTGGTACAACCTTAGATCAATTACTGAAATCGGACGTTGAAATTTTCAGCCAAGAATTCTACAAGCAAGTAATGCCTGATTTGAGAAGTTTGCTATTAAAAGAACTGAGGTCTAAGCAATAGTACTGTCTTTGCCAATACTGAGCAGAGCTTCAAAATTATCCCCTTTAGTAAAAGAGTTTTTTCTTACAAAACCGCACTTGAGACATTTGTGTGTTATATAAAACTCTTCTCCTCTTTTTTCGTAAGACACTGGCTCCATTAGAAAACCACACTTCTCTTCCCTATCACCAGGATTTACATCTACGTGCTTACTCCACAAACATTTTGGACAGTGATTTGTGTATCCATTGCCAGTAACCTCATGACCACAATTCTCACAAGAAAAATCTTCTATTTTTCTTTGAAAAAGTCTGCTCATTGTGTTTGCTTGTTCTAGAAATAATATTCTCTACGGATCGATGAGACATAAACTTGAACTTAGCCCTTTGGGCCAAGGATACTCCTCGCTCGTCCTGTCATTTGTCCATTAAATACTATTGTGTTTCGTCGGGGCGCCGAGATTTGAACTCGGACTGAACGCTCCCAAAGCGTTTATGCTACCGTTACACCACGCCCCGACGAACAACACTAGAAATTAATTAATGATCAAATAACCCCGAACTTTTACACTTCCTGTAAACCACACTCTACGAAAACGACACAGCTTACTTATCAATATTCTTAGAATGCAAAGCTTATCATATAAATTTAAAAACGGCCATTCCTTAAAGTACAATATCCTCAATCAGATTGATTTTGGCCGTTTTATTGATTTTGTCGAGCAAAACAGTCACCACATCAAACTGCCAATCCTCCCCTTCCTTCATATTCTCAATTTGATAGGCCTGAATAGTTCGGGAAAGCCTTAGAAGCTTTTGTTTATGAACATTATCCTCTGGACGATGAAAATCATTGCCTGAATTTAAACCCGATGGAACAGTAACAGTTTTCACCTCAATAAAATGAATTAAATCCTTATTTTTGGCTATTATATCTATCTCTCCATATTTTTTGAGATAATTACGTCTAATTACAAAATAGCCTTTATTTTCAAGGTATTTAACCGCCAAATCCTCACCTAAAGCCCCTGTTTTTTGAATTTCTGTTTTCCTTATGTCCACAAACACACTTTATCACATTTTTTTCACGTGAAACTGATAACGGAATCGGACAAATACCTGTAATAGCCATATTTTAGGCCATTAAAAGGCAGAAAGAGATGAATGTCTCTTTTGGCGGTAAACTGTCTCTTATACACTAGTTCACATAGTTATCCACAGTTTTGAGGTTTTTTGTTGATAACAATGAATATAATCCCGGACCTTATGAGTCATCAAAGAGATATTTAGTGGTCACATAGTGACGAATGTCCAAAATCTAAGGTCTTTTAAAAATGTCCTATTTCAACACGTTCTTATGACTGCTTTTATGCACGCTGTAAACAAAAGCACCATGTTTCGTCAAACAGCCCAGTGCGTAACAGAAAAACCGCTATAAAAGCGGTTTTTCTACAATGTGCGGGTAGGGAGAATCTAAACTTACAGTTTCAGTACCCCAATTGGCTCGCTAGGAAGCTCGGCTCAATCGGGCTTCGATTCTCCCACGGAGGCATAACATGCCTCCTTACCCTTACTGTTGTGCGGGTAGGGAGAATCGAACTCCCGTCTGTTCCTTGGCAAGGAACCATTCTACCACTAAACCATACCCGCTTAATTTCAAACATTATAGCTTGAAATTAAATTTATACAAATGAGAAGACTTGATACTCAAAGATCGTAAACAACAGGGATTCGACCTCGACTAATCTACAAACCGCCGTTTGTAGATTGTCTGGTCACCGCCTCGCACCCAAACTCTGCTGAGTCTGGACTTCGTGTGCTCCGGCGCTCGAATCCCTCCGGGAGCAATATAGCTTCGCTTATTGTGCTCCCGGAGGGATTCGAACCCCCAACGACGGTTCCGAAGACCGTTGTGATATCCATTTCACCACGAGAGCGTTTCCATATCATACGCTAATTAGCGAAAAATCAAAAGATATAATAAAATAACCCTAAATGAAAGCCTTAAAACAAGCACAAAACTTTCAATTGCCAGTCGAGATTGTAAATGTATCAAATACACTGAAAAAGGCTAACTTTGAAGCTTATTTGATCGGCGGTTGCGTAAGAGACTTGTTAATTGGAAGGAAACCTAAAGATTGGGATTTCACAACCAACGCAAGGCCAGAGGATATAATAAAAATCTTCCCAAAGACATTCTATGAGAATAAGTACGGAACAGTCGGAGTTGTTAACGAAAACGTTTCAGATGAAACACTTTCGATTGTTGAGATTACACCTTACCGACTAGAATCCGATTATTCCGACAAAAGACGTCCTGACAGCGTTGAATTTAGTAACAAGCTAGAAGATGACCTGAAGCGTCGAGATTTCACTATTAACGCAATTGCGCTCGATATAGAAGATTATACGAGTGATCCTAAGTCGGAAAAGATATATTCAGATGTTAAAGGACAATTGATTGACCTTTATAAAGGACAAGATGATTTATCTTCAAAGCTGATTAGAACGGTAGGGGATGCCCACGAGAGATTTAACGAGGATGCGCTAAGAATGCTAAGAGCCGTTAGGATTTCGACCGAAATAGGCTTTAAGATAGACCCTGAAACCTCGGTAGCTATTAAAAACAATGCAGACCTGCTAAAAGAGATTGCTAATGAAAGGATTAGAGATGAGTTCGTCAGGATTATTATGTCTGACAATCCAATGTCAGGCCTTATTCTAAGCCATGAATTGGGTGTTCTTAAGTTTATAAGCCTTGAACTGGAGAAATCAATCGGTGTTGAGCAAAACCAAGCTCACTCATATGATGTCTGGGAACACCTTCTAAGATCCTTACAGCACGCTGCGGACAAGAAATGGAGCCTAGAAATAAGACTAGCAGCCCTATTTCACGATATTTCTAAGCCTGAAACTAGACGCTTTTCACATGAAACAAGTCAATGGACCTTCTACGGCCATGAGGTTGTTGGTTCACGTGTAACAGAGAAAATTTTAAATCGGCTTGTTTTCCCTAAAAAAACCATAGAAACCGTAGTGAAACTAATAAGATGGCACATGTTTTTCTCTGATACCGAACAAATCACTCCTTCTGCGGTCAGAAGGTTGATTGCTAAGGTGGGCAAGGAAAATGTCTGGGACCTAATGAACCTACGTATATGTGACAGAATAGGAACAGGAAGGCCTAAGGAGGATCCTTATAGACTAAGAAAATATAAGGCAATGATTGAGGAAGTAATGAGGGACCCTGTTACAGTGGGAATGCTTAAAATAGATGGCCGAAGACTAATGGAGGTTACACATGTAACCCCTGGACCCAAAATTGGCCATATTTTGCTTGCTCTTTTAGAGGAAGTGCTAGAAAAACCGGAGTTGAATACCGCTGAGTATCTCGAACAAAGAGCTATAGAACTTAAAGATGTTTCAGATGAAACACTCATAAAGTTAGCAGAAAAAGGTAAGGAGTCTAAGGATCAGGTTGAAAATGACAATTTAAAGAAAATAAGG
This sequence comes from uncultured Candidatus Saccharibacteria bacterium, assembly GCA_964430335.1. Lineage (GTDB taxonomy): Bacteria > Patescibacteriota > Minisyncoccia > Phycocordibacterales > SIBU01 > SIBU01. Next base: position 61,986 of record CAYSEN010000001.1, on the reverse strand, counting down.
GGAAAATATAAGGTTAATTAGACAAATTGGTCTTTATTTTAGGCCATATGGTCAAAAATTTCCAAAGAGAAACCGCCCATAGGCGGTCTTTCTTTAAAGCATGTTACAACATTCATGGTAATGAATACTGAAACATGCTCTAAAAATGTCGCACCATTTAAGGCGGTTGAAACTTATAGAGATTCTTATTGTGAATTTTTAAACTTGAAATATATAATCCGAAAACATAGAGAAATTGAGGATTTATTTTCAGAATTTAAATTTTGACTTTAGAATCTCAAAGAGATTAGAACACTTTATCAAAGAACATTTTGTCAGAGGAGCACATCTCCGTTCTAACATCTCTGGCAATATTGTATCAGCTGTAAAAGACATGTAAAGGACATACATGTGGATAACTTGTCCTTTACGATTTTAAATCGATTTCGAGGTAGACAGGGCAGTGGTCTGAGCCCATTACTTCGGGGAGTATTTCCGCCTTTTTGACTTTATCTTTAAGCGATTGAGAAACTAAAATATAATCTATTCTCCAACCAACGTTTCTTCCTCTAGCATTTGACCAATTAGACCACCAGGTATAAAAGCCGTTTCCTTTGTGGGAAATTCTAAATGTATCTACAAAACCAGCGTGAATGAAAGCCTCGAAACCTTCTCGTTCTTCTTTGGTGAATCCTTTCATTCCTTCATTTTCTTTTGGTCTGGCCAAATCATCTGGTGTGTGTGCCACATTTAAGTCACCGCAAAAAATTACTGGTTTAGTTTTTTCTAACTCCTTGCAGTAGGCAAGAAAGGCTGGATCCCAATGTTTGTAACGTAGGGGAATTCGAGTCAGATCATCTTTGGCATTCGGAGTATAAACCGTTACAACGAAAAAATCCTTGTATTCAGCCATAATTACGCGACCCTCGGTGGTTGGGTCACCGTACTCGTCTGGACCCAAATTGAATTTTTTGGAGATTTTCTGAGGTATACCATTAGCAACCGAAATTGGCACGTTGTTTGTAAAAATAGCAGTTCCCGAATAACCTTTTTTCAATGCTGAATTCCAATATTCCTCATATTCAGGGAGGTCGACAGAGGATTGGTTCTGCTCAGCTTTTGTCTCCTGTAAACACAAAATATCTGGCTTATATTTCTCAACAAAGGGAATAAAAAGATTTTTTTTGTGAACAGCCCGTATGCCGTTTACATTCCAAGAAATTATTTTCATACACATGATAGTAACAAAAAATGCCTTCGAAACGAAGTTTCGAAGGCATTTTTTAGCTTTTATTGTGAAATTTTTTGTGCACGTCTCGCAGGTGTTTGTCGGTAACATGAGTGTAAATCTGAGTTGTGCCTATATTTGCGTGGCCCAACATGGCCTGCACAGACCTTATATCAGCACCATTTGAAAGCAAATCCGTAGCAAACACATGACGAATGACGTGAGGGGTGACTTTTTTTGAGATTCCAGCAATAGTTGCGTATCTTTTTACAATTCTTTCTACAGATCGCCGAGTTAAACCTGTAACATCACCATTTTTAGCTGTTTCATCACTTAATTTAACAAAAAGCGCATTGGACATGTCTTTACGTAGGTGCAGATACTCCTTTACTGAGTGCCTAGCTTCATCGGACAAAAAAACAACCCTGACCTTGCCTCCTTTTCCTCTAACAGAAAATTCATCTAAACGTAAATCAAGATCATTAGTTAATGAGCAAAGCTCAGAAACACGCAAACCAGTGGAAAACAACATTTCCAAGATTGCTTTATCGCGAAACTTTCTTTCTAGATTCTTTTCCTTGTTTGGAGCATCAAACAATCTTTTTAATTCATCCTTAGATATTACATCTATTTGCCTTTCTCCAACCTTTGCTAGTTCGATATGATCCGCCGGCAGGGCAGTGACACCTCTTTTGGCCAAAAACTTTAAAAAACTCCTCAGAGCTATTAGATAATAGTTCTGGGTCTTCTTTTTCATAGTGTCCCCAGTGGCGCGGTTATTGCCGTTTGATTGTCTATTCAACCAAATACGAAAATCCCTGACGTTGTCGTCGGTTATATCTTTAGGACCGCTGACCTTGGTCTGTCTGATAAAAACCGTCAAATAATGGTCATAATTCTCTACGGTTCTTATAGCCCGGCCCTTTTCTATCTCGATATATTCCAAAAATTGCCTTTTTAGGCTCTCAATTTCGTTTTTCATAACGTGTCGCACAATAATTATAACCTATAAAAGGGAACATAAATAAAGACTTGCGTAAAATTTTGTTTTGTGCTATCATTTCGCACATGTTAACCAAGACCAAGAAACAAAAAACTATAAAAGAGGTGGCGATTCACGATAAAGATACTGGTTCTTCTGAAGTCCAGATTGCTTTACTTACCAAGAAAATCGAGGCTCTAGCTTCACATTTAAAGAAAAACGCAAAGGATAAACATTCAAGGAGAGGACTTTTGGCTATGGTTGCCGATAGACAATCTCATATGAAGTATCTTGAGAAGAAAAATATCAAGCGATACAACGCTGTGGTAAAAAAACTCGAACTCAAGAAAATTTAAATAAATTTGTATAGCAACCTCATGCTATACTGGTCTATAGTTAACTAAGTAATTTTTAATAAGTAAGCTCAATTAAGAGCGAAGTCTATTTTTATGACTGTAATTAAACACAAGGAACAGAGGGTTGGTATTTTTATTGATACGCAAAATCTATATCACACAGCGAGAAATCTCTATAACGCCCGTGTAAACTTTGGACAAGTAGTTAAAGACGCTTTGGCAGGTAGGGCACTCATCCGTGCCATGGCCTATGTCATCACCACCGAATCTGGAGATGAAAAGGGCTTTTTTGAGGCCTTAGCTAAAATGGGAATCGAAGCAAAAACAAAAGATTTGCAGATTTTTGCTGGTGGAGCCAAGAAAGCCGATTGGGATGTAGGGATGGCAGTTGATGCAATTAAATTAGCTCCTAAATTAGATGCTGTGATTCTCGTAACAGGAGACGGTGACTTTGTACCACTCGTAGAATATTTACAAGTTCACGAAGGTTGCCAAGTAGAAGTGGTGACCTTTGGAAAATCCGCCTCTGGAAGATTGAAAGAAGCTGCTGATGAATTTATTGATTTAGATGAAAATCCGAGAAAATACTTGATGGGTACCACAAGTAGGAGACCAGAAAGAGTTGAAAAATTTGAGGAGGGCGGTAGAAAGCCTTCGGAAGAATAAAGAAAATGCCCGGCGCGAAACGCGCCGGGCATTTTCTTTTGTTTCTCTAAGCAAGAAAGACAGATAAGTGTCAAATATTAAAATGTTCACATTTCTGCTAAACTCTAAACATTAAAAGTTAGCCGAGGTCTTCGAATAGGTAGTTTTTGCCCAAACAACGTTTGGACGAAACCTAAAACCCCAAAGTAGAATTCAATTTTTGATATTTCCCTTGAAAATCGAGGAAAGTGCCAAGAGTTGAAAATTCTACCATATAGTGAGTTCCATTGAATTCACTACGGGGCAGATTCGAAGGTCTCAAAATGTTATGAAGAAAAAAGAATTCTCGATAGAGTTGGGAGGGAAGACTCTTACTGCAGAGTTTAGTGATTTGGCTGAACAAGCCAATGGTTCGGTGATAATCCGATATGGTAATACTGTACTTTTAGCCACAGCAGTAATGTCAAAAAACGCAAAAGAAGGGGGCGACTGGTTTCCTCTTACTGTTGATTACGAGGAACGATTTTATGCTGGAGGTAAAATTTTAGGTAGTCGTTTTGTGAGAAGAGAGGGAAGACCAACCGACGAAGCTATCCTTTCCGGAAGAATTGTCGACCGAACAATCAGACCACTTTTTGACCAATACATTCGTCATGAGGTTCAAGTAGTCATAACCGTACTATCAATCGATGAGGACGATCCAGATGTTTTAGGGGTCTTGGGAGCATCGCTTGCTCTTAGCACTTCAGACATCCCTTGGAATGGACCGGTTTCTTCAGTAAGAATTGGAATTGAGAAGGAAACCAATAACTTTGTGATTAACCCTAATTACAAAACACGAGAGGCGGAAAATTACGATGCTGACATAGTCGCTTGTGGAAAAGATGGGAATATCAACATGATTGAAGTTGGGGGTAAGGAAATCGCAGAGCCAATTCTAATGTCCGCACTTAAAAAAGCGGTTGAAGAAATCGAGAAACTTCAAGAATTTCAGAAAATGGTAGTGAAAGAAATAGGCAAGACCAAGAAAATAATTCCTAAACCTGAGGTTTCAAAAGAGATTGTTGACCTATTTGCTCAAAACATCGAAGGCAAGATGGCAGATTTTGTCATGTGTGGTGAACCTGGTAACGCTAAAATATACGAACTTAAATCAGAATGGATGAATCTTTTCAAGGAGAAATTACCTGAGCAAAAGTCAGGAGTAGCAGATGGATATTTTGAAGAAAGAGTAAATGACCTTATTCACGAAGAGGCCATCAAAAATGACAAGAGACCTGATAATAGAAAAATGGACGAACTACGACCGCTTTTTGCTAAAGCTGGGGGAGTTTCTCCTATTTTGCACGGTTCAGGAATCTTCTACAGAGGAGGTACTCATATTTTATCCGCTCTTACACTAGGAGGTCCTGGTGAATCTCAGGTGATTGAAGGAATGGAGTCACAGACAAAAAAGAGATACATGCATCATTATAACTTTCCACCATTTTCTTCTGGCGAAACAGGTCGAATTGGTTCGACTAACAGAAGAATGATTGGCCACGGCGCACTTGCTGAAAAAGCTCTTGTACCGGTCTTACCTCACAAAGACAGTTTCCCATACACCATTAGAATTGTTTCTGAAGCATTTGCTTCAAATGGTTCAACTTCGATGGGTAGTGTTTGTGGTTCAACCCTAGCGCTGATGGATGCTGGAGTGCCAATATCTGCTCCTGTTGCAGGAATCGCCTCAGGTCTAATGATGAAAAATTCTAAAGAGTATAAGGTTCTCACTGATATTCAAGGACCAGAGGACCATCACGGAGATATGGATTTTAAAGTAGCGGGAACAACAAAAGGTGTAACAGCAGTGCAAATGGATGTAAAAGTAGATGGAATTCCACTTCATGTTTTGGAGGAGGCTTTTGAAAAGGCTAAACAGGCCAGATTAAAAATCCTAGGTGTCATGTTAGCCGAAATTAATCTCCCTAGAGCAGATATTTCACCAAACGCTCCGAAGATTCTTCTTGTAAAGATAAAAGTGGATCAAATCGGACTTGTGATTGGTACTGGCGGAAAAACTATTAACGACATAAAGGAAAAAACCGGAGTTGACGGTATCGATATAGAAGATGATGGAACAGTTTACATTACAGGTAAAAACGGCACAGCCGAAAAGGCCAAAAAGATTATCGAAGACATGACACACGAGTACAAAAGAGGTGAGAGATTCCAAGGTGTGGTCGTAAAAATCGCTGAGTTCGGAGCGTTCGTAAAAATTGGTGGCTCTACAGAAGGTTTAGTTCACATATCAGAGATAGCACCGTTTAGAATTGATCAGGTGGCATCATACTTAAAAGAGGGAGATGTTGTCCCAGTAATCGTAAAAGAAATCGACGAAAGAGATAGAATAAAATTATCAATCAAGGACGCCGATCCAAACTTTATTAAGAAACCGGCACAAAAATAAAAACAAAAAACACCCCGACAAGGGTGTTTTTTGTTTTTATTTCTTGCTTACAATCGAAGTGTCTGCGAAAATATAAGCATGGATGAAAAACCAGACGAACAAGTAAGCCCGATTCGCACTTTCAAAGGTGACGTGGAAGGGTTGATTAAATCAGGTGACGGAACTCTCTCAAAAATTGCCATCGCTGAGAATGACAGAAAAAATGCCCAGATGATTGCAGATGACCCTCCGGAACATAATCACACAAAACTAATTTTAACCATTAGTATTTTGTTTATCCTAATAGGTTCTGGAGCACTTTATTATATTTATCAATACAGAAACGTCATTCTTCCTCAAAAGGCAGTGACCCCGATAAGTGAACAAGGTCTGATCTCAACTGAGAACGAAAAAACAATAAATATTTCTGGGATGAATCGATACAGACTTATCGAGGCCATCTCAACAGAAATAAAATCACAAAAGGAAAAAAATGGCTCGATGGTTGAATTTAAACTTATTGATGAAAAAAATACCAAAATCACCACCAGTCAGTTCTTCAGTTTATTAGAAACAGACGCACCTGATAGTTTTCTAAGGACACTAGACGACAAATTCACACTAGGAGTTCACGTGCTGAGTAAAAATGAAGTATTTTTAATACTTAAAACCAACTATTACCAAGGAGCTTTTTCCGGGATGCTTTCTTGGGAAAAAGATATAAAAAATAATCTAGGTGGCATATTTTTTGCTCCTGAAGCAGAAGTTGTGGCCACAACCAGCGAAAATCTTATTAAAAAATATAAGGATTTTGAGGACGTTGTATATAAAAACAGAGACACAAGAGCCCTGAGAGATTCAAATAGAAAAATAAACCTCATTTATTCATTCTTAGACAAAAATACTATTATTATCGCAACCAACCCTGAAACACTAGATCAGGTGATAACCAGATTGCTCACCAAAAAACTTGTGCAATAAACATCTGGTGTTATGATTTGTTTATGGAAAATACAAAACATTTCAAAACACTATTAGAATCTGAACTGAAAGTCGTTGAAAAAGAATTAGAGTCTATTGGCCGAATCAATCCATCGAACCCATCTGATTGGGAAGCAAAACCAGACCAAATGGACACCTTAGCGTCTGACTCAAATGACGTGGCTGATAGCATAGAATCTTATGAGGAAAATACCGCGATTTTAAAGCAGTTGGAAATTAGATTTAACGAAATCAAAAAAGCTTTAGAGAAAATTGAAAAGGGGACTTATGGACTATGCGAAGCAGACCATCATCCAATTGAAAAAGAGAGATTGGAAGCTAACCCAGCAGCCAGCACCTGTGTGGCTCATATGAAATAAAGACTTTATTAAAATAAAATGTCTTTTGCCAAAGTATACAGTGCTCAGACAAATATTTTAAACTCACAAATAATTACTGTTGAAGTCGATCTTTCTAAAGGACTCCACTCTTTTTCGATTGTTGGTCTACCAGACAAAGGGGTAGAGGAATCCAGAGACAGAGTGTCGGCTGCAATTAAAAATTCTGGATTTAAATCTCCAAAACAGAAAAACCAAAAAATCACCATATCCCTAGCTCCTGCAGAACTGAAAAAAGAAGGGGCTGTTTTTGATCTAGCTATAGCAATCGCGTATCTAAAGGCATCAGAGGAAATAAAATTTGAAGCTGAAGACAAAGTTTTTTTGGGTGAACTTTCTCTAGACGGTAAACTAAGAAAAATAAACGGGGTTCTTCCACTATCTAGAAAAGCTAAGGATAGTGGTTTTTTGGAAATATATGTACCTGAGGAAAATGCGAAAGAAGCGGCCTTAATTGGAGGGATCAAGGTCTACGGCGTAAAAGACCTCAGTCAGATTATCGAACACTTGGCCACAAGTGCCACTCCTGACAAAGTAGGTAAAACCATTGTTCCACAGCCAAAAACAGAGATTGAAACAGAATCTAAAAACTTTGATGTAGACTTCGCAGATATCAAAGGTCAGGATACAGCAAAAAGAGGCTTAGAAATTGCCGCATCAGGTGGACACAACATCGCCATGTTTGGACCTCCAGGAACCGGCAAAACCATGTTGGCTAAGGCATTTAAAAATATCATTCCACCACTCACTTTTGAAAAAATTTTGGATACTACAGCCATTCATTCCGTTGCGGGCATTTTGAAAGGCTACATGATGTCAGAACCTCCACTAAGATCTCCTCACCATACTGCCTCTTATGTTTCACTAGTCGGAGGAGGTGTAAATCCTAAACCGGGAGAAGTAACACTAGCTCATCACGGCGTGCTATTTCTTGATGAGTTTGCGGAATTTGAGCGTCGTGCAATTGATGCCTTAAGAGAACCCCTTGAAGAACGAGTCATAAGTGTATCTAGAGCGAAGGGAACGGTACAATTTCCAGCAAATTTTATTTTGATTGCGGCCATGAATCCCTGCCCGTGTGGAAACTATGGTTCACAGGAAAAAGAATGTATCTGCACACCAATTACACTCAAAAGATACAAAGATAAAATCTCCGGTCCAATAATTGACCGTATCGACCTCTGGGTTGAGGTGCCACGTATCTCACACCAAACACTTTCTAAAAAGGAGAGGGCAGAGAGTACAAAAGATATTGCTAAAAGAGTTGAAAACGCCAGAAAAATTCAAGAGAGCCGATTCAAAAAGCACGGACGGCCGATAAATACAAATAGTGAAATGACCGCTAGAGACATTTCAAATATTATTAACCTAAGTGAAAGCGTTACTAAAATCCTAAATATGTCTTCTGAAAAACTAGGTTTATCTGGTCGCGCATACCACCGAGTGATAAAACTGGCTCGCACGATCGCAGATTTAGACTCTAAAGAAGAGATCGAGGAAAAGCACGTACTTGAAGCAATGCAGTACAGACCAAAACAACTTAATAACTATTAAACAAAAAAAACACCTAGAGGTGTTTTTTTAAAATGGATTTTTTGCTCCTCTAACTTCGAAGTGAAGGTGGCTACCAGTAGATTTTCCGGTCGATCCAACAAAGCCGATTACCTGTCCTTTGTAAACATGCATACCTTGGTAAGCAAGGTTACTGCTCATGTGTGCATAAAGAGTTTGTGTTCCGTTTGGATGTGAGATAACAACATATTCACCGTAGCCACCATTCCAACCATAATTCTTGCTAATGATTACATCACCTTCAGCTGAAGCCATGATAGGAGTGCCGATAGGAGCAGCAAGGTCCACAGCGTTGTAACCGTGAAGTCCCTGACTCTTTGTGTAGGTCAACAGTGGCTTGGCGTAATAACCAACATAATTTGGACCACCTGCACCGTGAAGTTTTGATGTTGGCTGACTAGTTTTAGGCATTACGATTTCTCCATCAGGAATGATAATCGTTGTACCTATTGCAAGAGGTGACTCTGACTTTAAATCATTGTACTGAACAATTTCATTTGCATCGGCTTTGTACTTTGTAGCAATACTCTTAAGAGTGTCCCCAGTTTTTATGGTATAGCGAACACCAGAAATAGGTAGAATGACCAACTGATCTCCCGGCTTTAAGGTTTTTTCACTAACGTCATTGGCCCACATGACAGTGTTTACAGTAACACCGAACATTTTGGCTATTTGCGAAAGAGTGTCTCCTTGGCGGACAACGTAGATACTGATTTGATCTGAATGACCTTCCTCAATATCAGCCATACTTCCAGAAGGTCCAGTTTCAGGTAGTAGAGCAGTGTCATTCACAACAATAATATCACCGCCCCCTTTGGCAAGATTAGCGTTCGGATTTAGATCAGCCTGAAGGACGGCAATGTTTTGAGAGGTGACTACTGAAGCCGTATTTTGAGACTGGTGATCTGTAAAAATGTCAGAAACAAAAGAAAAAATGCTTGCCTGGGCTGTTATAGGAGAAGCCATGGCAAGCAAAGCAAAAACCAGCCTTGAGTACAGAAGGCCTTTAAATGCCGAATTTATGGCCTTATTGAGCCAAATTTTGGTAAATGACTCAAAAGGTTTGTGAGGGTTTCCTAAAATAAGCCTATATTCTTAGTTATTTCATCCTTCCTCTCTGGAAATGGCTCAACCAAGCCATATATTGGTAATATCATCAAAACTGAGCGGTCCAATAAGTGTAGCTTGTGGTACCCAAAAGTCAACAACATAAAAATGTTAATGTGGATAGCCTGTGGATGAGAATTTGGTCAAAATTTTTTACTTTTTTGTGGCAATTCACACTCCAAATTTAATCTCCATGATATAGTAGTGCTTCATGGAACACCTAACCGGATTAAACTCACAACAAAAGGAGGCCGTCCTTCATACAGATGGACCAATGTTAATCATTGCAGGTGCCGGTGCAGGTAAAACTAAAACAATAACCCATCGAATCCTTCACCTGATCAAACAGGGAGCCGACCCTAAGAGCATTCTTGCTGTCACCTTTACCAACAAAGCAGCGAAGGAGATGCGTGAAAGGGTAATCAAGCTGTTAAACGAAGATAAGGGTTTAAATCTACCAATAGCAGAGTTTAGTTTTTCGAGCGAATACGAATTCAGATCTAGAAACATACCGACCGTGTGCACTTTCCACTCTTTAGGCGTTCAAATAATTAGAGAAAACGCTAAAAAGCTCGGTATTCCGATGCATTTTTCTATTTTAGATAAATCCGACACTCTAAAAATTATCAAGGACTCCATGGATAAAGCAGGGATAGATAAAAAGAATTTTGATCCAAGCTCAATTCAAAATTTAATTAGTAGGGAAAAGGGTTCGGGAGTTACAGTGGATAGATTCGCAGAAAAAACTGACGGCGAATATGTTCAGAGTGTCATATTATCTATCTGGAAACACTACGAGGAAGCTCTCTCAAAAGAGAAGGCGCTCGATTTCGATGATTTGCTTTTAAAAACCGCTAACCTTCTTAAAAATGATGAGGAAGTTCGTGGTCACTATCAAAACAAATGGAAGTATATTCACATTGATGAGTATCAAGACACCAATAAGGTACAGTATTTGATTGCAAAATATTTAGCTGAGAAAAATCGAAATATCTGTGTAGTGGGTGACATTGACCAGACTATTTATAGCTGGCGAGGAGCTGATATAAAAAATATTCTTGGATTTGAAAAAGATTATCCAGAAGCCAAAATGGTACTTCTTGAAGAAAACTATCGTTCGACTCAAACAATTTTAACAGCCGCCAATCGTGTCATAGCTAAAAACAAAGTCAGGAGAGAAAAAAACCTGTTCACCAAAAACGGTGAAGGGGAGAAAATTGGAGTTCTTTCTGCCTACGACGAGAACGATGAAGCTAAATTTGTAGCCATAAGATCAAGACAACTTATCGAGGACAAAGGGGTTTCGCCTTCAGAAATTGCCGTTTTATACAGAGCTAATTTCCAAGGAAGAGCTATTGAAGAGGCGATGTTAAATCAAGTTGTTCCTTACCAAGTTTTAGGAACCAGATTTTTCGAAAGAAAAGAAATCAAGGATATTATTGCGTACTTAAAAGCCTCTCTAAACCCTGAGAGTCTCTCGGACTTAAAGCGAATTATAAATGTACCAGCAAGAGGTTTGGGTAAAGTGACAGTTCTAAAAGTTTTAGCTGGACAGGAAGACACACTGCCCTCGGCCACCCGAAAAAAGGTTTCAGACTTTAAAAAAATACTTGAGGAAATAAAAATTATTTCAAACATCGAAAAACCATCTCAAACAATAAAACAAATTATAAAATTAAGTGGCATTGAGCACGAGTTACAAATGGGTGGTAGCGATGAAGAAGAAAGACTTGAAAACATTAAGGAATTGGTGACTTTTGCAACTAAATTCGATGTCTATGAAAACAGTGAGGAGGGGATACTGAAATTACTAGAAGAAGCGGCGCTGGCCTCAGATCAAGATGAACTAATGAAAAATCGAGAGGCAGTAAAGCTAATGACAGTCCACGCGGCTAAAGGACTCGAATTTGAATATGTTTTTATTACTGGATTAGAAGAAGATCTTTTCCCTCACAAAAAGATGGATAAGGGGAAATTCGACGAAAGGCAAGCAGAGGAAGAGAGAAGACTGTTTTATGTGGCCTTGACCAGAGCCAAGAAAAAGTTATACCTTTCCTATGCAAGTGTTAGGACCATCTTCGGCTCAAAGCAAGTAAACATGCCTTCTGAGTTCTTAATGGACATAGACGAGGAACTTTCTGAAAAAGAAGAGACGTTTTCAGGTGGAGGGAAAATTATATATTTAGACTAATATGTTTCAGAAAAAATCACTTGGTCAAAACTTTTTAAACTCCAAAAAAGCTCTTGGAGATATTGTCGATTCGGGAGACATTAAACCGAGCGACATCATTGTTGAAGCCGGCCCTGGCATGGGAGTACTGACTAGCGAACTATTAAAATCCGGAGCTAAAGTAATCGCGATTGAAAAAGACAGAAGGCTAATCGAGCCTTTGAGTGTTAAATTTCAAGACGAGATAAAAAGTGGTCAGCTAAACCTAATAGAAGGGGATATTTTGGAATTCAGTCCAGAAAAATATGACTTAAGGTCAAATGAATACAAAATAATTGCCAACATACCTTACTACATTACCGGTTTGCTACTTAGGAAATTCCTTGCTGGCGAAAACCAGCCTTCAAAAATTGTGTTCATGATACAAAAAGAAGTGGCACAAAGAATTGTTGCGAAAGACAACAAGGAAAGTCTTATGTCCTTGGGAGTGAAAGCTTACGGGACTCCAAGGTATGTTGCCACAGTGACTAAAGGAAACTTTAATCCTCCGCCAAAAGTGGACTCGGCCATTCTTGCCATCGAGAATATTTCTAGAGCAAACTTTGAATCAGCCGCCCACGAGGAAAATTTTTGGAAAATTACCAAAAAAGCCTTTGGTCAAAAGAGAAAAATGCTAACTGGAACTTTAAAAATTGATCCGGAAATTCTAAAAAACATGAGTTTATCAGAAAAATCCAGACCAGAAGAACTTAGTTTAAAAGACTGGCTTACTCTTTCTAAGATAATTTAATACAAATTATAGTGGGGAACTGCCTGTAATTGGGCCAATCATTCCTTCGGAAGGGATTTCGCCACAAGCAGTACCCACGTAAAACTCGCAAACTGAACCTTGTGTGTATTCACCTAAGACATTTAGCGTGAATGGTAAATTGTAGCCCATGTAAGCCTGAGTACCTTCGTAATAAGTGAGCAGTGTTGCATAGGTTGGCCCAGTCGGCATAAGTGTGACCAACCAATTTCCTGAGCAAGTACAAAGGAAAGTGAAAAGCACTCTGCCACCAAAAGGCGTACCAAAAGCATAGGCTTTTTCTGGCTTAAAAAAGTCCATAACACCTTCAAAAAATGTCATGAGGCCATTCGGTTTTTTATTTGATGTTGCGTTTGATGAAACATGAATCTTAACCCCGCTTTTTTGGACTCTCGATAAAAAGAGTTTCTCAGAATGGTTGGTATTTATATTTTTCTCGACTTCAGTCTTGAGATTGGCCAATTTCTCCTTTGAGAGACCTTTCGCTGTGCCAACTTTTTCTATTGCGGACAGGAAACTATTCTGATCGAACTGCACATTGCTAAAATCCACAGAAACGTCTGATGGAGTAGAACTGGTAGCCAAAATATTGTTGTTTTTAGGGGTTTTTTCGTTAATTTTTGGTAAAGGCAGGGCATTACTGACAAAATCGAGGGAAGCTAATTTATTTCTTGTTAAAGCTCCGACCACTCCAGTACCACGTAAAAGACCTGCAGGGATCAAAACCTCGTCTTTATATTTTTCCTGAAACTTTATAACCGCTTGTTTAGTCGCAATTCCAAAAAAACTGGTTTCGTTGCCTAATGAACCGGGGCCGAAACTGGCAACTTCTGTTTGCTTATCTTTATTTAAAATTCTTTGTAACTCCAAAACCTCTGGTCCACTACTGCCGACTCTCAAAGTCTTAGTAATTGATATGGCAAAAGTAAGGTTGGGCAACAAAATCGCCAATAGAATAATCAATCTAAAATATTTCATTGGAATAATTATACTACAAAGAAAAAGGTCGCAAATTTTAAAAAAATCTGTGGAAAAAAATAGTAATTTTTCTGATATAATTCTTTTATAGTGGTGCGGAATATTTTACCGCGCAGTTTTGCTTAACATGAATCCAAAGAGACAAAAACTAATATTAATTTCTATAGCAATAGTAATCTTTGGGTTAATTTTTCTAACCACAAAACTTACACAAAAAACATCCTATGTAGCAGGAACTCCTAAGGTGACCCCAAACAACACCTTCCTGGCAATTGATAATGACAGCGACGGACTTAAAGATTGGGAAGAGCAACTATGGAAAACCGACTCACACAATCCGGATTCTGACGGTGACGGAGTTATGGATGGAGCGGAGATAAAAAGTGGTAGAAACCCAACAGTTGCAGGGCCAAATGACAAATTGGACCAAGAGACCGTAGGCAGTAAAATCAATTCACAAACCGAGCAAGATCTAACCGACACCGATAAATTTTCAAGAGAGCTTTTTGTGAAAGTAATCGCTTCGGGAAATTCTGAAAACCCTCCAACTGAGGCTGATTTTCAGGAATTCCTAAACAAAGCAATCAAAAATGAAATAGATACTCAAAAATTAAAGACTTACTCAGAATCAGACTTAAATTTAATTACAGAGGAATCAAATGAGATTATAAAAAATTATGGCAATTCTATTGCATCTCTACTAAAAAAACCGCCAACTAAAAAACTAGAATACGAGATAGAAATAGTAAACAGGGCAGAAGAGAGTAAAAAACCTGCTGAGCTTGAAAAATTAAACGACAACATCGCCGCCTATAAAAAAATCGGGGTCTCTCTATTAGCAATGAAGGTGCCAAAAAGTGCTGTTCCTTTTCACTTGGCTTTGCTAAATAGCACAGAAGCCATGGCCTGGAGTATCAACGGTTTAAAATACATTTTGACTGACCCGATAAAGGCTTTGCCAGGAGTGGCTAGCTACGCAGACAGTGCTAAAAATTTTCCGGACTCAGTAACCGCCTTCAAAACTTATTTTATTAGCAAAGACGTTGTTTTCGGCAAAGGAGAGGATGGCTACCAATTCTTTGATAAGTTATAATTTACACAAAGTTATCCAAATTATTTTTGGGTAACGGAGTTTTTCATGAGAAATAATTTGAAACAAAAAACTTTCGGAATACTCGCAACATTACTTTTGATAGTAGGACCTTTTCTAACAGCTCTTCCAAATGGGGCGCACGCCGATTCATCTTGTCTGGCGGGAATTTTGGCAACGAAAGGTAAGCAGTTAGCCCAAGGAGTGGCCAATCAAATACAGGCTGTGCCTACTTACGACTCAGCAAACCATAGCGCAAACAGCGAAACAGCAGGTCAGACTACAGGTTTTACAATACAGAGATGTATTGTCGAGCCACTTGTGACGATCATGGCCAGATCTCTGCTCGACAATTTCACCGCCCAAACCGTAAACTGGATCAACAACGGCTTTAGCGGAAGCCCTCTATACGTAACTAACCTACAAGGTTTTTTGGCTGACGCCGCCGATCAGGCTGCGGGAACTTTCATTGAAGGCCTAGGTCCAATCGGTTCGATTGTATGTAGTCCTTTTGATTTTCAATTAAGAATTTCCCTTGGAATTCAATACTCGAGACCTGACTATTATCAGTATGTGGGGTGTAGACTAAGTGATATCCAAAAAAACGTACAAAGAGCTTTCACCACAGGAGTGTTCGGCAAGAATGGATGGGATAACTGGCTTAATCTAACAGTCACTCCGCAAAATAATATTTACGGCTCATATCTTCAAGCCGTAAACACAGTTGACGCAAGAATTGCGGGTGTTCAGTTTAGACTTACAAAACAATTAGATTTCGGTAAAGGATTTCTTTCTTCTGTAGATCCAAAAACAGGGAAGATCACGACGCCAGGGTCACTCATCGAAGACCAACTATCAAACACTCTTGGCGAGCAAGTTCACCGAGTTGGCCTAGCAAAAGATCTTGATGCAATATTGGGAGCGCTTGTTGGACAACTAATAAATCAGGTCTTAGGAGGAGTAGGGGGCTTAGCTGGAGCAAGTACTCCATCATATGACAACGGAGGACAGTCGGCAGTAGACAAGGCCCTTAAGAGTAGTAGTGATCAAATCATTTCTGAAAACAACCAAGCAAAAAATCTTCCAGACGGTCTGTATGTAAACGGTATTGGACCAACAGGTGCCAATGGACCTACAGGACTTCAGTTCTGTAATGAATTTAATAAAAACATTTACGGAGTTGATACACCGACCAACACTCAACCGACCCTTACTTCACCAGTATTGGTAAAGATCAACGGAGTAGTTAGCAAAACGGCATCATACACGCCTACAGTAAAAATTGGCGCAGACAACACCACCACAAAGTGGACTGTAGCCAATTACAACAACGTCGTACTTTATTGTAAGAACATCGACAAAACCACATCTATTGCAAACGGTACAAACGAATTTATTGACGGCAACAATTCAGTGACTGCACCAGTCGTCACAAAACCAGCAACACAAGCACCTCCGGACAGAAGTATTAACCTAAACAGCGCAAAGCTAAATCAGTCTTATGTAGGAATCGATGGCGATGGCAGAACCTACGGACCTCAGAACGCAGTAGGGGGTTACAGTTTTTCTTGGACCAGCGGTGGACCTGCTCCACACTGGTGGTCTGCAGCTCTAAATCAATCTGATAAAGTTCAAATTATTAAGGTCCGATCATATCCTGGTCACGGTACTGGTAACGAAGTCTACCTAGCAAATATGCCAGCAGACAAAACAGGTATTCCTGTTTCGAAAAATGACATTATGAGTTACGTGGTTTTCCACTACCCATCAAGTAACAGCGGTGCTAACTCCAACTTCACATTTTCTGGATCTGTAGACGACTTTACTATCACACTAAATCAGCCGATAACAGCGAACGCTATCGTGGTTTCCAATCCAAACGAAATTGCCATTTACAAAGTAGAGCTTTACAAACCTTCTACTAACACCTCATCAAACACAACAGGTGGTGGACCGGTAGACAGCTCATCCCCATTAGACACTTCGTTTGCAATGGCACAGATCAACAACATCAACAAAAACCCTGGTGATTCATTTAGCAACGCCTTGGTACTTGATAACAACCAAGACATTCCGGGATTAAGAGTAAGAATTAGCCTAAAAAGCCAGGACGGAACATCATTTTCACTTTCAACGCTATTTGATTCCTTCCAGATAAACGAAACCACAAAACCAGAAAACAAAAAAACAGAATTCGTATTTTTTGCAGATGATATGTCACAAACAACATTTACTTACAACAAATCCCTAACACTAACCTCGGCTAATTCGTTACAAATCGATCAGATCGGACACATTAAAAGCAGTGCGGTGTTAGGATATAAGTATCAATTGATTACAGAAGTGTATAAACCGGCCACAAATACATCAAAGGAGAGTGTGATTGCGACACAAACAAGCACAATCAACGTTCAATAGGGAATCATGAAAAAAATTTTATTATCAACATTCATACTAGCAACTCTGTTAAGTGGTTTTTTAAACCCGCTGGGTGTTGAGACGGCTTTCGCTCAGGTTCAAGAACTTAACCCTAACTCGGTAGTTACAGGAGCTGCGGCACCGAGTCCTAACGGGGCGCAGACAACACCTCAATCCACGGGTCAAAAAGCGGCCAGTGCCGACAACCAAGGTGCAAACGGTAAAAATCCTCCAACCACCATCGGATGTCTTAGTGGCAATTTTGGTATTCCTTCCTTAAACCTGGACGCTTGCGCAGCAAGTATTGTCTACATAATCATGTGGATTTTCTCATGGTTTTTGTGGCTAGCCGGAAAGATCTTAGACATGTCGATCTACTACACCTTAAACATGGCCGACCTTATGAAGCATGTGCCAATAGTAGACATTGGTTGGAGAATCTTCAGAGATTTGGCCAATATTTTATTTATTTTCATTTTGCTTTGGACAGCTATAGGAACCATTCTCGGTCTAGCGACAGGGAAGACAAAGGAAATTATCGTAAATCTCGTTATCGTGGCATTACTCATGAACTTCAGCCTTTTCATTACAAAGGCTGTTATTGACGGGTCAAACATTGTCGCTCTCCATTTCTATAACCTGATTGTGACACCAAATCCTAAACCAAACGGGGATGAAATACAGTCCTTTGTAAGTAATTACGCTACTCCGACCTCAAGTTTTTCAGGAGCGTTCATGGAAGGTCTCAAGATACAAACAGTCTACGAACCGCAAACCGCAGGGGGCCAAGCATTGCAACAGGCAGGCATTCAGTCTGATCTTAACAGCCAAATCGCGGGAGGAGTAATAAACTTTGGCAAAATTATTTTAATTGGAATATTCGGCATTATTTTGATGATTACCGCCGCGTACGTTTTCATAGTAGCAGCCATACTTTTCATAATAAGAGTGGTAGTACTTATGATGGTAATGATTCTTTCGCCTCTAGGTTTTCTATCATTTGTGCTTCCTTCTACCGAACACTACGCGGAGGAATGGAAGGAAAAACTCATCAGCCAATCTATATTCGCACCGATATATATGGCGCTTTGCTATGTGGTAGTTTTAACCATTCAAACTGATGCATTTAAGTTTGGTGTTATGACCGTAAACCGACAAGACACTGCGTACTCAGCGGCCTCTACCGCCGTTTCAGCCGCTAAACTAATCTTTGGTACTGGAGGTGCAGACAACGGCACAACGGCAGGACTAGCATTTGTATTTAACTTCATTCTTCTAATTGGATTGATGCTAGGCTCAATCATGGTGGCTCACAAACTTGAGGCGACTGGAGTTGAGTTTGCAGATGAGGTAGGGAAGGAGGCCAGAGCGTTTGTTGGTAGAACTGTAGTTAGAGGCACATATGTATCCGCAGTTGGAAATGTTGTCGGTGGAGCCGCTAGTACACTTGGAAAATGGACGGGTAGAGAAGGACTTAAAAATTTTGGTGACAAATTTAAGAGCGGAGCGGAAAAGGTACAAAAAAATATCGATATCAACGAATTGGATAAAAAATTCAAACGTACAGGTTTTGGTGCTACTGAATTGGGAAGTTTTATAAGAAAAAAGACTACCGGTGGATCCCTTTTTGGAGCCCATGCAAAATTTGGTGGGGAAGAGTCAGTTGAAGAATATTATGAAGATAGTGAGAAACTAAAAAATCGAAGATTTGCACTTGGGCAAATTGATTTTGCTAAATCCGGACTAACTCAGCTGGATAAAGCTAGGGAAGAAATGGAAGCTGCTAGAGCAAGTAAAGATCAGGCTAGAATCAAGTTGGCCGACGATGCCACTAAGAAAGCCGAGTCTGCACTGTCTTCAGCGGTAACAAGGATTGCACCGGAGGATTTTGCCGATCTGGATGAACACACTATTGAAGAATTCTCAAGGTACGCCACCCTGAAACAACTAAAGGCTGTGCTTGCCAATGATCACTGGACAATGGAAGAAAAACAAGAAATGATTGGTTCAAGATGGAAAGACGAAATTCAACAATTCGCAGTTTATCAAAAACAGGTTGATGATTACGACGCTAAGAAGGCAGCGGTACGAAAAGCCATTTTGGACGGTAAAGTTCAGGTAAACCCAGAGAACGGCGATGTAGATGAAAGTGCAATTCAAACAATCAACGGAGTGAGGTATGCAGTACTTAACACAGGTGAGAAGATTGAAAACCCTGAATCAAAGCCTACCCTTCCAGGTAATCTTAAAGCTTGGGCTAGAAACAAGATGACTCTACCTGAATACGAACTGGCGTCATTTGTAGCTCCAAACATGTTTGACATAAAAGAGCTAGTTCACACAATGAGATGGGGGTTAACAAACAAGGAAATACGAACAAATGAAAACTTCGCCTTTAACCTAAGAGACCGATTAAGTTACGATAAAGATTCTGACATGGATAAGATCGTAGTAACAAATGACCCTAACTACATAAAAAGTGATGGGGAAAGAGATGCTGAAAAGGCTGTGGCTGCCCTAAAGGCTTCAAAACCTACCGCAACCAAGGAAGAAATCGAGGAAGTAAAAAAGAAAGCAATGGAAGAGAGTGTGACCAGAAAAGCGGCATTTGATGCAGCCAAAAAAGCTGCAGAAGATGCTAAACAAGCACTACTTACATCAACGCCTGGTGCAACACCAGATGAAATAAGCAAGACAATGAACACAGCTTTCATGGAAACTTACTCAAAAGGCACTCTTGGAGACACATTAAGAAGAAGTATTGCCTTAAACTGGAAGTCAGGAAGAGCTGCGAACGAATTAGCTGGCGCTAGAAGCCGAACAAGAAATAGCGAGATAGTGCACTCAATGATCGATGAAGGTATTTTCCAACAATTTAAGGACAAGGACAGCGAAGATATTACATCTCTATTCGAAAGTTTATTGAAATCATACAAAGCAGAGAAAGATGGTTATGGATTAGTTACCGATGAAAACAGAAGATTGTTAAAATATTTATTCCTAGATCCTAGAAGTAAAACAATAACCAGACCGATCGAAACTTTGAGCCCTGAACTCAGAAGTGTGTACAGTGAACTGGAAAATCAGGCTGAATCACCGAGTAAGCAAATTACTTTTGCTAGCGATCAATGGCGAAAGGCTTAGAAAAATTGATTTATGAAATTCATTTCACAAGAAAACAATTTACTTCAAACAATTAAAAGGTTAAACCCGGAGTTTAATTCTGTTTTCCCAGATACGGCCCTTATTGAACGGATCGAGGAAATTTTAAATCAAATAGAAATAACCTACGCCGAAATAGGCGAGACTTGCGAGGTAATAGAAAAGATCGCAAAAAAGGAAATACCGGTTACTGAATTTGAGGAAAAGTTACTAGAAAAATTAGACGAGGATAATAGAGAAAAAGTTGCGACCATTGTAAGCGAGATCAACGAAAAAATTTTTACCAAAATACTGCCAGCTCTCGGCATTTCTCCTTTAACAATCAACGAAACTCCGGCCGAAACACAAGCACAAGAAGAGGGAAATCCTGTACAGGAAAATACTGAAACACAAGAAGCCGAAATTAGCGCCCCAAGAATGCCGATAAACGATTCCGGAATCGAATTTAATGAGCAAGACAAAATCGATTCGCAATCAGAACCTGATTCCGCTGAATCAGTCGCTCAGAGCCAGGAAAGATCTGTACCAATTAAAAAAATTATTCCGGAGAAACCAAAAGAACAAGCTGAAATCAAACCCTCATACATTAGTAACACAAAGGATTTTGGTTTCGAGAATTTCCAGCCATCCAAATTAGCCCCTGTTCCTCCACAGCCACTATCAGAATTCTCCACCACAAAAGTCTACACACCAACCTCAACGGCAAATAGCTCAGAGATTTCTAGCGGTGCGCAAAGTAATTTTAGCCGACCTCCTATTGTTGAAATGAATAGTGAAAGAATGTCCGAAAATCCTCTCGGATCATTCCTGAAAATGCTCTCGAGCAAGTTGAGCGAAAAGGAGCTACAGGCCAGATTCGACAAACTTCCTTACACATTAAAAAACGCATTGAGATCTGTTGATTCCGCAAAAAAAGTTTTGGACATCGGTAGAAAATATGCTCTACATGTAGACAAGCTCGGGGAACTCGGGGAAGAGACAGGCATGGTTATTCTAGGAATGACGCCCACATCTCAATTCTTACCAAGACTATCAAGAAGACTCGGAATTAATGAAGAAAAAACCAAATCTCTTGCCCAAGAAATTAATAACGAAGTTTTCCTTAAAATACGTGAGGCGTTAAAACAAGTAAACGGGGAAGTGCCTTCTTCATACACAAGCAACACCCTAAAAACGAGACTCTCACCAATACAACCAAACGAAGCAGAACCTATAAAAAAGAGCGAGGAAGTCCTGCCTAACAGAGAAGCAATTTTAAAAGATATCGAAAATCCAAATTCATCTACTTCTCTAGATACCGAAAAATTCACAGCGCAGGATTGGTTTAAGCCTGAGCCAGAAAAAGTTAAAATTTCTCAAAATATCAGACCCGCAGAACCAGCAAAACCTGTTCCTCCACAGCCACCGAAGTTTGTGCCCCCTCAAAAGCCTGTAAGTAGTGCGACCCCTCCTGTTCCCCCAATGCCTCCGAAACCAGTTTCTCAGATTCCGACACCACCAAGGCCTCCTGTGGCACCACCTAAACCAGTAGAGGACAGATTACCGCAACCTCCTGCGCCACCAAAACCAAAGGCTCCAGAACCAATGCCGAAAATAGTAATCGCACCAGCACCTAAAGCCTCTACGCCTAATATTTCCAGCACTCCATCACAAAACCCAATCAAAGAAACACCTAGAGAAATTCCAAAAATAGTGATAGGTCAAAGACCAATACCAACAATGCCTGCAAAAAATATCATTGAACAGAAACTAGGAGCTCCTGTTCAATCAAAGAAGACTGAGGCAAAATATAGTTCTGACCCTTACAGAGAACCTATAGCTTAAAAAAACAAATGAGATTCCAAGTTCCACAATTCATAGAAATTGAAGACAAAATTTTCGGCCCTTTTACGGTCAAACAATTTGTCTATCTTGCTGGTGGGGCAGGTCTTTCATTTATAATATACCATTACCTAAACTTTTATATCGCCATATTTTTAATGGCTCCAGTAATAGCATTTTCCCTTGCTTTAGCGCTATACAAGGTTAACAATCGTCCTTTCGTCTTTGTGGTTGAAGCAGCATTTAAATATTTTTTCACTGACAAGCTCTATATTTGGAAGAAAACTGAGAAGAAACCTCAGCACAAAGAAGAAGTGGAGTCACAGTCACCTCTATATGTTCCAAAGTTATCTGATAGCAAACTCAAGGATCTCACATGGAGCCTTGATATAAATGACACTCAGAATCCAGGAGTAAAAGAGACTATGGAAAATAGATAGGCACAGAAAAATCGTTAATAACAATCGCAATCTAAGTTATAATACAAGGCATGGCGACAGAAAGTTCTAAGGCGACTCAAGAATTCGTACCGATCAAAGAGGTTCGGGACGGTATTGTCGTGCTTAGAGACGGCTCGTTTCGTGGAATAGTCATGACTTCGTCTTTAAACTTTGCACTAAAGTCTGAGGACAACCAAAACGCTATCATATTGCAATTCCAGAACTTTCTAAATTCTCTAGATTTTTCCGTGCAACTATTTATCGAATCGAGAAAATTGGATATCAGACCATATATTGCACTCCTAGAAGAGACCTACAAAAACCAGACGACTGATCTGATGAAAACTCAAACAAGAGAGTACATAGAATTCATCAAAAATTTTACAGAAAGCACGAGCATTATGACTAAGACCTTTTTTGTTGTCATACCCTACGCTCCAGCACCTCTCCAAGCCAAAGGGGGAGTGATAGAATTAGCAGGAAAATTCTTGACCAGAAAAGAAGCGGTTGAAAAATCGCAGAGAAAACAAGATGCATTTGAGGAGAGCCGAAGCCAACTGCTACAGAGAATTTCCGTTGTAGAACAAGGACTTATGAGATGTGGTATTAGAGCAGTTTTGCTCGGAACAGAAGAGGTGGTGGAACTTTTCTACAAAATATTTAATCCGGGTGACACCGAAAAGCCAATTCAAGTTAAATAAAAATATGGGATTATTTGATTTTCTAAAAAGCAAAGATAAGACTCCAGACATCGCCTCGATTCTTCCACAAGAAATTTACGAGGCAGGTGTATTAGAGCTTAAGGATGTTATAGCACCATCAGCTCTAAAGGTTAGTCCGAGAGCGCTAAACTTGGGTGATAAAATCGTAAGAACTTTTTTCGTAATTTCATATCCTAGATTTCTTTCAGCTGGGTGGTTTTCTCCTATCATAAACCTAGACAAGGTTTTTGATATTTCCATAATGATTCACCCGATAGACACAGCCACTGTCTTGAGACAATTTCAGAAAAAAGTGGCCGAGGTTCAAAGCCAAATCAGCACTAGGGAGAAAAAAGGGCTGGTCAGAGACCCGATGCTAGATACTGCATATCAAGACCTTGAGAGGTTGCGTGACAATTTGATGCAAGCTCAGGAAAAATTATTTGATGTTGGTCTGTACATGTCTATTTACGCAGACTCTGATGCAGAGCTCGACAAAATTGAGTCGGAGATAAAATCACTTTTGGAATCGAAATTGATTTACATTAAGCCTGCACTCTTCCAACAAGAACAAGGTTTCCGAAGTGTTATGCCAATGGCTAAGGATGAACTCATGATTCATTCGAAGTTAAATTCTGAACCTCTTTCTTCGCTTTTTCCATTCACTTCTTTCGACCTAACTTCTGACAAAGGTATTTTGTACGGAATCAACAGACATAATTCTTCGCTTGTGCTTTTTGATCGATTTAGTTTGGAAAACTACAACTCAATTACTTTTGCGAAATCTGGTTCTGGTAAAAGTTACAATACCAAATTGGAAATTTTAAGAACTTTGATGTTTGATACAGAAGTTATCGTGATTGATCCTGAAAGAGAATACGAATATATGGCAGAGGCTACGGGAGGGAAGTACTTTACGATTTCACTAAACTCAAGTCATCATATAAACCCATTTGATTTGCCTATTCCAAGAGAAGACGAGTCACCAGCAGATGTTTTACGCTCTAACATAATTAACCTTGTTGGCCTTTTCAGAATCATGTTAGGGGGCCTAACACCAGAGGAAGACGCTCTTATAGACCGCGCAATCAGCGAAACGTACGCACTCAAAGACATTTCACCTGATTCAGATTTTAGAAATGTAGAGCCACCACTTCTGTCTGATTTTGAATTGGTATTGGCTGGAATGGAAGGAGCGGACTCTTTGGTCCAAAGACTAAGTAAATACACAAGAGGAACTTGGGCTGGTTTTATTAACCGACCTTCAAACATCGATATTGATAGTAAATTTATCGTATTTTCTCTTAGAGACATGGAAGATGAACTAAAGCCGGTGGCGATGTATATAGTCATGCACTACATCTGGAACGCCATTCGTAAAAACCTTAAGAAAAGACTTTTGGTTATCGACGAGGCTTGGTGGATGATGAAATCAGAAGATACGGCTTCATTCCTACTTGGACTGGCAAAAAGAGGAAGAAAATATTACCTTGGTCTTTCAACCATTACTCAAGACGTGGACGACTTCCTAAAATCTCCATACGGACTACCTATCATCACGAACTCTTCTATTCAAATGTTGCTAAAACAATCACCCTCGTCTATTGATAAAATTCAAAAAACTTTTAGTCTTACTGATGAAGAAAAATATCTGCTACTCGAATCGGACGTAGGTGAGGGAATTTTCTTCGTGGGACTAAAGCACGTCGCTATAAAAGTGATCGCTTCGTACACTGAAGACCAGATCATCACCTCAGACCCGTCACAACTACTTGCGATCAAGCAGGCAAAACAAGATTTGGAAAGCAGCGACCAGAAGTAAAACCCTTAGCAAATGGCCGAGAAAAAAGCTAAAAAAAGTGGCCCAAACATCAGCAAACTAGAGTGGGGAATGGTTATATCCATTCTCGGCATTATTGATATTGCCCAATTTGTGTTGGATTGGATTGGAATTCCTTTCATAGCAACTGTAGGGACACTCTTGAATCGTTTTATTAGCTTCGCTACAGGACTTGCTTGGCCGACATATCTATATTTAAGAGGAGTAAATTTTGACGCACCTAAAATACTAACTGTCAGTTTAGGGTTTTTACTAGAAGAGATTCCTGACGTAGACGCGATGCCATTTTGGTTTTTAGACGGGATTGTAATGTACGCTTCCGTAGAAGCTGAAAAGAAATTAGCAAAAATTGCAAAAGTCGCGGTGGCTGCCGGAGCTGTGGCTTTGGCTCCTGAAACAGGAGGTGCTTCTTTGGCAGCTGAAGGAGCTGTGGCCTCTGGGGTAGGGGCAGAAGTAGGTGCTGGTGCCGAAGGAGCCTCTCTAGCGGGTGAGGTGGCAGAAAACGAATCCGTTCCTCCGGAATTAGATGACGAAGATGAGGAGGGGGATGATGATCAAGAAAACGGAGACTCAGATGGTGGTGAATTGGGAGACAACAATGAAGGAGCAATCGGGGAGGAAAATCAAAACAACAGAAACAGCACACCGAAACAAAAAACCTCGAGAAGGCAGACCAGTCGTGAAAGCAGAAGTTATAGTAACAATAATTCTGACCAAGGGGCGGAAGATGACGCTTCAGATCCTAACAGCCTAGACCTAAGGGGGAGCGCAAACAACGAGGAGAGGCAAAAAAGCAAAGACGCCTTAAAGTTTAGAAGTAATTTGCTAGATTTATCTCTCTCTTACGGTCAAAGAAAAAAGGCTAAAGAAGATGAGGAAAACAGCTTAACTGAATAATTTTTTTCTGTGATAAAATATTAGTACATGAAACCTGTTTCAATCACATTTCTCATAGCTTTATTTTTATTACCTTTAGTATCATTTGCCGACCTTCAAGTATTAGGCGGTTCTGGAAGTTCAAACAACATACTGATAACCACTGATCCTACTTATCCCGGACCAAACCAATTCGTTAAAGTTAATTTGGAGAGCTATGCAATTGATTTAAACCGAACTGAAATATCTTGGTTCATTAACGGTCAACTAGAAAAGGAGGCCACTGGTGACAAAACATTAATGTTTAAAACTGGCCCCATTGGTAGCAGTACAAACATTCTTGTTTTAATAAAAGACAAGAATGGGCAATCATACCAACAAACTCTAAACATTAACCCGGCAAATGTGGATTTGATTTGGGAGGCACAATCCTATACACCTCCTTTCTATAAAGGTAAGGCCATCTATCCAATGCAGGGGAGTGTTAAGATTGTCGCAGTGCCAAACATTGTTATCGGAGGCGTTCAGGAATCTTCTAAAAATCTAGTATACACGTGGTCAATAGACGGAGATGCAGTTTCCCAAGCCTCAGGTTTAGGTAAAAATTACATGATTTACACTGGCGGAACGTTGCCAAACACAGTTAAAATATCAGTAGATGTGTCCACGTTAGATAAAAAATACAACGCTTCAAAAACAATTTCCCTAGCACCTCAACTGCCTCAACTCTTGTTTTATGAAAACAGTCCTATATATGGAATACAGTACAACAGAGCCTTAAGTAGCAATACAGTACTTAGTCAATCTGAAATAAGCATTGTCGGTATTCCATATTTTATTGGCGCAAAAGAGAGGGAAGGTAATAATTTGAAATATGAATGGAGACAAAATGGCAACATTGTAAATTCTGGTAACAAAAGCACTTTAATTTTTAGGCAAGACAAAGACACAAAAGGTGTATCCTTTGTAAGCCTTCAAATTTCAAACCCAGATAAGATGTTCCAAATGGCAGCAAATGACATCTCTTTGAGTTTTGGAAAAACAAGTGAGGTTCAATTTTAAATAAAATGCGATTAAAAAAAATAAAAAACAGCCTATTTAAAACTCTGCTAATCCTAAGTTTTTTTCTTTTACCAGTTTTAACACTCTCGGCAGCTGACTATGTACCACTTGCGCCTATCCCAGGCACGACGCCCAACTGTGCCACTCCACCATGTGCTACCAACCTTTCTGTTTATTTAATTGGTTCATTTAAAGTCGGGATTGCTTTAGCAGGTATTTTGGCATTCTTAATGATAGTTCTTGGCGGTTTTGAATACCTATCGACCGACGCTATTACAGGAAAAGAGGAAGGGAAGGCGAGAATAGAGCGAGCTATTGGAGGGCTTATACTTGCTCTTACTTCCTACATTATTTTGTATACCATTGACCCAACGCTCGTGAGTATGAATTTTCTATTCTGGAAGCAGGCAAAGGCTGGTAAAGAAATTCTGGCTCCGACAGATCTTCAAACCCTCGATAATCTTTATACTAAATTGCGACAAGAAGTTGCTGACGTAACAAAAACCGCCGATGAAAAGAAGGCCACGGCTAATCAGATCCGGTCTCAAATGGATCAGGCAACCAGTCCAGAATCTTATGTGGCCATGAGGGACGCAGCTGATAAACTGGAAAAAGACGCGTTGCAAATGGAATCACAAAAAGCAATAGAAATGAATAGGAGACTTGCTGTTAATCAGACGGTAAATGACCTGTCTGCTGATAGTGCTCAAAATGCGTCAGGCTATCAAAAATTAATGATTGGTAGTTTTAACAACGAAATAAAAGACATGCTTAGGTTCAATGACGAGCCCGCTGCTAAAAAATTGGAGTTAGATAAATTTCAAAATTTAAATATTACCGCTCCGTTCATAGCCTTCAACGATATAAACAAAGGGAACTCTAAGATTGCCAACGAGATGATGAGAACGGTAGACAATGAAGCTGTCGCCGCAATAAGTAGGGCAAATAATCAGTATAGTGACCCAGAGCTAGCAAAGGCAATAAGAAAAAAAGCCGATGAAACAATCGAAATTATTAAAAAGGCTTGTGCGGATCAAACAGGTCAGACATCTGGCAAGAGTCATATTCTACTTAGTTGCAGAAATTGGCCAAATAATTAAATGTCTAAAAAAACCGCTATCATCATAATTATTTTGGTTTTGCTTCTGGTTTCAGGAGGCCTGCTTGTTTTCTATTTTTATACAAAAAATAACAATAAGGTAGATTCAAACCAAAACCAAAACCCTAAAATCGAAAACCCCTTCCCAGGAGGTGAGAATCCCAGCCCAGAAACAAACATCGGTACTAGCACACCCAGCCAGAGCGAAACACCGACAGGAAACGCGTTTATCCCTGTTTTAAAAGAACTCTCAACCAGACCGATTGCAGGAGCGACAATCACGGCGAGTTCGTCAAATATTATTGTTAGCTTTATAGAAAAAGGGACAGGTAATGTATACAATGTTAGTCCCCAAAATGACGCCGAGGATCGAGTGACCAACACGACCATTCCAAAAATCGAAGAAGCGATTTGGGACAAAACAGGGAAGAAAATAATAATAAGATACGCGGAGGATGATAGCGATAACATAAAGTCATACAACGCCTACATACAGGACAAAAACTCTGATCATCCAGACGGTGCTTTGGGTGGTAATTTTATGGCGGAAAATATCAAATCAATCACAATCAACCCAGACAAAGATAAAATCTTTTATTTACTCCAGAGTTCGGTTGGCAGTAACGGAATTGTGGCAGATTTTGATAACGCTAAAAGGACACAAATTTTTGATTCACCACTTACGGAGTGGCTAGTTGATTGGCCTAGCTCAAACATTATCACAATAACATCGAAACCATCTGCAGGCGCCGGTGGGGTAATGTTTATGCTAAATGCTAAAAACGGCCAATTAACAAAGGCGATATCTAACATAAATGGACTGACCACTAAAACTGATTTGAAAGGCGAGCGCGCAGTTTATTCGGAAAGCACATCAGGTGGAATAAATTTTAAGATCTATTCCTTCAAAACAGGGAAGGTAACCGACACGCCAGTTTCTACATTCCCAGAAAAATGTGTCTGGTCAAAGAATAACCAAGAAATTATCTATTGCAGTGTTCCATCATATATTCCGCAAGGTTTGTACCCGGACTCTTGGTATAAAGGACAAGTTTTGTTTTCAGATGAAATATGGAAAATAAATACGGATACCGGATCAGGGGAATTACTATTGAGATTGAAAGACTACGCTAAGAAAGATATAGACGGAATGAACCTCATGCTTAGCCCTAAAGAAGATTACCTAATGATAACCAACAAAATTGATTATCATATCTGGAGCCTTAGACTCGGATCAAATTAAATAAATTTCTCTGGATTCGAGACAGCTCCGATATATTTTATTACCACTCTTCTACTAGAACCTTCACCGATTGATTCGGTTTTAATTTCTGGAACACCTTCGAGGTGTGAGTGAACGATCATTCTCTCGTAAGACGACATAGGGTCTAGTTCTACATCAATTTTAAAAGATTTGGCTCTGTCGCTCATTATTTTTGCCTTAGTCTTCAAGGACTCAAGGGCTTTATCGTGATATCCATTCACATCAATAGAGAACTTAGCTGAGGTTTCGTCGCCATTTTGCTTACTAACAATTTTTCGTACTAAGTAATTTAAAGCATCTAGATTCGCTCCGTTTGGACCTATCAATACTCCCGATTCTTCTGTTTTTATTAAATACTTAAAATAATTCGATTTCGAATCTTCAACCTTCTCCACCGAATCAAACCTTAAACCCATTAAACCTAGAATATTCTTTATGATTTCAACCGTGTTATCTAAAGGCATAGATTTTATTTATGTTGTTCTTTTTAAAAAGGACTTTCTTACATAAATTTCCTGACCTATGGCAAAAAGATTGCTAGTGATCCAATAAAGAGAGACGGCGCCAGAAATATTGTAGGCAATGACTCCTACAAAAGCTGGTAAGAAATATCTCATTTGTAAATTTAGAACCTTTGCAAAATCATCTTTCATTGAAGTGCCAGGGGTGTGAGGTTTTTGATCTGGCATTGAAAATTTAATTTGGAAATACTGACTGACGGCAACCAAAACTGCTAGATAAATACTACCATGTGTAATATCTATAAACCCTAAAAAGTGCATGACAACCTCAGGAACCTTAACAAAAGAATATAGGATTGCTTTATCAACCACAGGTAATCCTCCGCTGTAAAAAATGTAGTAAAGACTTAAAATTATAGGTATTTGAATTAAGGTGAGGAAAAAAGTCGAGAATGGATTAACATCCTTTTCTTTATAAAAAGCTAGAGTGGCTCTAGTGTAAGCCTCTTTGTCATCCTTATGCTTTTCCTTGAGCTCAGCTAAGTCGCGTTCTAGAGCCTTTAATTTAAGCTGAGTGATTGTGGCCTTCTGGGAAATAGGGAATAGGGCGAGCTTAACCAGTATTGTAAAAATAACAACACAGACCCCCGCGTCAGCCCAAGGAATAAGATCCATCAAAAGAATGAGGCCGTTATACAACGGCTGGTAAAACACTAGGTTAAATATATGGCTTATCATTAGCCAACACTATAGCGTAATTTTTGAGATGATACCAGTTTTACTAATCAGATTTTTGACTTCTAGCTCCAAATCATTGAAAGGTATACCTACAACGCTTTTCTTCACGAAAAACACACCAACAGTTCCAGAAACAACGTCTTTTATCAACGGTCTGCATACACCATAAACCCTTCTTTTGGTTAGGTTCCTGTTAACTGCGGTTTTTTCAACCTTTTTAGACACTACAACCGAAAACTTAGCCTTATTTTTACCAATATTGCTTATTTTTAAATTAAAATGATCAGAATGAAATGACCGGTTTTTGGATAAAACGGCTTTAAATAGGTGTTTTCCAACCTTTCTTTTTGAGGGGATCATTAAATTAAATGACCTATTGAGATGAAGACTAGACGGTAAGCTTCTTGCGACCCTTTCTTCTTCGGCTCTTTATCACTCTCTTACCTCCGTGTTTTGCTTGTCTAACAAGAAAACCGTGGGTTCGAGCTCTCTTTTTTCTTTTTGGTTTGTATGTAAAAGACATATTAGATTAAGTAAATACTTGAAATTTATATTGTTGAGTATCGTTATCCCCAAACTGTTCACACATTATAAACATATCTCACGATTTTCCACAAGTTCATGCCTTTATAAATAAGTATATAATGAGACGACTTAAATAATCATTCAAACTATGGAAAATGAGCAACTCTGGAATAATGTACTAGGAGAAATCGAACTGACGGTATCAAAAGCCAACTTTAACACATGGTTTAAGGATACAAGGATAATCAAAAGAGACGATGGTGTGGTATTCATATCAGTACCAAACGCCTTCGCTAAGGATTGGCTATTCAACAAATACCACAAAACAATCTTAAAGTCCTTAAGAAACCTCGACGAGCACACAAGGGCGCTCGAATACATAATCACTAAGGATGACGGCAAGAGAAGGGAAGCGGAGAATGCGAGAAGTCAACAACCAAGTCCTACCGCTGAGTTACCCCTACAGGATGTGTATGTTGATAAAGAGAACAACTTAAATCCAAAATACACGTTTGAGTCTTTTGTTGTTGGACCTTTTAATGAATTGGCTCATGCCGCCGCTCAGGCTGTGGCAAGAAAACCAGGAAGTGTGTACAACCCATTATTTATTTACGGAAACACAGGGCACGGTAAAACTCACTTGATACAAGCTATAGGCAATTACGCTAGGGCACAAAACCCTAGTAAAAAAATATTTTACGTGACCTCAGAGAAGTTCGCCATAGATTACATCAACGCCGTACAAGCCAATAAAATCAATGTTTTTAAGGATAAATACAGAAAGTATGACATCTTAATCATGGACGATATTCAATTCTTCTCAAACAAAGAAAAAACCCAGGAAGAGTTGTTCCATTTGTTCAATACTATGCACGAAAGTAACAAGCAGATTGTATTCTCATCTGATAAGCATCCAAATTACATTCAAAATCTAGAAGACCGATTAAAATCCAGATTTTCTGCGGGTATGATAGTAGACATTCCTACACCTGATAGGGAATCAAGGTTGGCTATTCTTAAAACCAAAGCTCAGATGTCTTCTGTGTCTGTTTCAGAAGATGTTTTAGATCACCTAGCCAACTCTCTTGAGGGAAACATTCGAGAACTTGAAGGTATGCTAAACGTACTAATCTGCCAATCTCAACTCAAAGGTAGAGAGTTGGGTATTGCTGAAGTCAGAAATCTGATAAAAAACAGTGCGAAACCTAAAAAAGCGATTTCGGTTAAAGAAGTAACAAAGGCTGTGGCAAGCTTCTTTAACATAGAAGAAGCGGATATTTATGAAAAAACCCGAAGAAAAGAAGTAGTAAAACCAAGACAGCTTGTAATGTACATCTTAAGAGAGGATTTCAGAATATCTTATCCTTTGATTGGTCAGAAATTAGGAGGCAGAGACCATACAACAGTGATTCATTCATGTGAAAAGATTAAAGAGGAGTTGAAAATGGACACGAGTCTTAGCCAGGAATTAGACCAGATTAGAACAATGCTTTAAAAGTGGATAACCTGTGTAAAAGTGGAGAACAGTATGGGGAATAAAAACACGATTTATGGATTCTGATTTTTTCACCCACAATTCTTCCTAAGATTTCCACAACTTATCATTTTTAAAAATTCCATTTAAACCTTAATTAGCAACATTATTATTAGAAACACACATTATCCACACCCTTAGTAGTAGTAATAATCTTATATATAGAATATGAAAGTAGAATGTGTACAGAACAAATTGCAGGAAGTTCTAAACCAAGCAGAGAAAATAGCTGGAAAGAATTTAAACTT
The DNA here is from genome assembly GCA_964430335.1 of uncultured Candidatus Saccharibacteria bacterium. Lineage (GTDB taxonomy): Bacteria > Patescibacteriota > Minisyncoccia > Phycocordibacterales > SIBU01 > SIBU01. Next base: position 29,075 of record CAYSEN010000001.1, on the reverse strand, counting down.
ACCAGTGCTTTCTTGTGTACTTATTGAAGCTAAAAAAGGTTTACTACAAATCAGGTCCACTAACCTAGACCTAGGTTTCCAAAGCTCGATACCGGCAAAGGTTGATGAAGAGGGTGTTTTGGCTGTTCCAGCAAATGTTTTGAGTTCTATTGTTTCTAGTATCTCTAATGAAAAAAACATAAAACTCGAGAGTAACGAGCTGACTCTTACTGTCACCTCCAACAAAAGTAAAAGTAATATAAAGTGTTTTTCTTCAGAAGATTTTCCAACTATCCCTGAGATCTCAAACGAACAGTCTTTCGAAATTGAATCTCATGATTTTGTGAAGGGGTTAAAGTCTGTGTCTTACAGTTCTTCTAATTCAAGTATCAAGCCAGAGTTATCGAGTGTTTGTGTTTATTCAGATGATAATAACGTAGTCTTTGCTGCGACCGATTCATTTAGACTAGCAGAAAAGAAAATAAAATTTAAAATTGGTAAGGAATTCGAGAAGATTCTAATCCCTTTTAAAAATATTGCAGAAATCATGAGGATTTTAGAGAAAAATCCTCAATCAATAGAAGTTCGTTTTAACAAACATCAAATCGCTTTTGTTTTTGGAGGTACCTACTTAACCTCAAGATTGATTGAAGGAGCTTTTCCTGATTACCAACAGATTATCCCTAAAGAGTTTAAAACCGAAGTTGTTGTCTTAAAAGAAGATTTAATAAGAGCCTTAAAAATCAGTACTATCTTTTCAGACGCCTTTAACCAAATCAATTTAAATATCGCACCTTCTGAGAAGAAATTCCAACTAACCACAAAAAACACAACCTTAGGTGAAAACACGACCTTAATTGATTCGGCCATGACAGGGGAGTCCAACGAAGTGAATTTTAATTTCCGATATATAAATGATTGTTTGCAATCAATAGACACAGACAGTATTAGCTTGTCGTTCTCAGGCCCTAATAGGCCCGTGGTGATTAGAGGAGTGTCCGATAAGATGTTTACCTACCTCGTGATGCCAATGAACAAATAAAGAGGTTTTAAATATGGAAAAAATCTCATTCTTCTTAGAAAAGTTTAAATCGCTTGGACTCGGAGATATTGCCGTCAAAAAAATTTTTTCCGAACTTGTCGAAAAGCATTTGAATCTAAAATTAGAGTTGGCGGATATTGTAATAAGGGAAGGGGTTTTGTATGTAAAAGCTTCTCCAGCACTAAAAAGCGAATTGTTCATTAAAAGACAGTTCTTTTTAAAAGAACTATCAAATAATCTAGGACCTACTAAGATCTCAGGATTAAGGTAGACAAAATACTAAATGCTAGAGGAAGCAATGTTAAAGGTGATTTTTGTTTCGCTTCGGTTAAAGGCCGTGTCGTAGACGATCGCCTTTAGCTCATTTTCAGTTCTTAAGGTATCCAACTCCCTAGGAAGGAAGCTAAAACTCCATGGAGCTCTAGTAGCTGAACCCACAAAAGCACCATTGATGAAATAATCCACCTTTGAGATTGGGAATCTTCCGCTTGTATTTACTGTAATAACAATATTTTGATTTTTAGGATATAGAGTTCCAGAAATTGGGTTTGAAATGGTAATTGTTGGAATTGACTCTGGCCCGTGCATGGAGTCGGTGCTTACAGGAATAACATTTTCACCTTCTTCAATAACATTATTTGCCGTAACCCACTTTCTGATAGGGTATTCCCAAAGTTTAAATTGAGGATCCTGGTCAGGGTTTACTGGTGCCGGTCCTGCTGGGTTGTCTTTATCTACCCAGAAAAGAATTGAGTGGATTTGTTTTATAACTCTTTCTTCTCTAAGTTCAGGAGGGGTGGCGTCTGTTGCTTTCTCTCCAGATAATTTATTTACAAAGTAAGCTTTACCACCTTGCCAAAAGCCGGCCAATGCTGGTTTGAGAGTTGATTTATCTATTGGGTCTGGTTTTTTAAAATTCTCAACTGGGTATTGTTTCAAAGCTTCTTTTATAAACGCATTCCAAAGCGGAGCGATTATAAAGCCTGCCACCTTTTTTTCCATAGGGCTGTTGTCGTTGTTTCCGGCCCAAGCACCTACTACAAGGTTTGGTGTATATCCCATAATCCACGCGTCACGGTAGTCGTTGGTGGTACCGGTTTTGACAGCCACAGGTCGATCCTCGATATAGAGAGCTGAATGTTCACCGAAAGCTGGTGTACGAGCTTTGTTGTCGCTCAAAACATCTGAAATCATTAAAGCGACTTGCTCCGGCATCACTTCGATTGGATGAGGTTCGAATTGTTCAAGAACTGTTCCATTTTTATCTTCCACTTTTAATATTCCTTGGTATGGATTTCTTACACCGTTAGCTGCAAATGTCCCGTAAGCGCTACTCATATCAAGTAGGGAAACTTCTCCGCCTCCCAAAACGAGAGTTAATCCGTATTGATTAGTGTTGGTAAGGCTTTTAATGCCCATATCTTTTGCCAATCTAAGCGAATCTTTTAAACCCGCTAAGTAAAGAGCTTTAATAGCCGGTACGTTTATCGATTGTGCTAGTGCATTTCGGAAACTTATAGGACCTCTGTAAACATGATCATAATTTTCAGGCATGTAACACTTCTTCTCATCACCTTTCACAATAGGTGTTCCGTCTGGGTTACATTCGGAGGAGAACTCGGTCTGTAAGTCAAAAACAGCCGTGTCCGGTGTATAACCTTTTATGAAGGCTTCGGCGTAGACGATCGGTTTAAATGAAGAACCTGGTTGTCTGTGGGCCAGCGCTACGTTGAAATTTCCATCAATGTTTTTATCAAAATAATTTCTGGAACCAACCATTACCAAAATCTGTCCTGTTTTCGGGTCCAATGCCACGATAGAAGCATTTTCGGCATTGTAATTTTTTTCGTTCTCGAGTGCGTATTTGTTTGCCAATTCCTCAGCTTTTGCCTGTAGGCCGTAATCTAATGTGGTTGTCACCTTCAAACCACCTTGTTCTATCATCGATTTTCCATACTTTTCTTCTAGATACTGCCTAATATACATCACAAAATGTGGCGCCTTGATTCCAGTATTTTCTTGAGGTCTCCAGGCTACTTTTTCAGCCTTAGCTTTATCATATTCTTCTTGAGTAATAAATTTTTTCTCAAGCATTTTTGATAGGACCAAATTTTTTCTATCTTCTAGTCTTTGTTTATTGTTGCCGTAAGGTGAATAGTAGCTCGGAGCGTTTGGTAGGGCAGAGAGATAAGCAGATTCTGCCAGGCTTAAATCCAAAGCTTTTTTCCCAAAATATGTTTGGCTAGCTTCTTCTATTCCGTAAATAGTCCCTCCGTATGGAGCTTCGTTTAAGTAGATGTCTAGGATTTCAGTTTTGTTGAGAACTCTTTCTAGTTTTAAGGCCAAAACCCACTCTTTCAGTTTTCTTGAGATTTTTTTCTCAGTTGTAAGAAGCGAGTTTTTTACTACTTGTTGGGTTATAGTAGAACCTCCTTGGCTGTAACCTCTAGAGAAAATATTGGCAATAATTGCTCTGAAAATGGAAGTGATTTTAATACCGTGATGTTCGTAAAAATCGCTGTCCTCTATAGCGACGGTCGCATTTTTAACATTTATTGAAATTTCGCTATCGGCGACATTAGTTCTTTTTGTACCCTGGTTTAAGTCGTAAAGTAGAACTTTGCCTGTTCGGTCATAAATTTTTGTTGATTCGCTAACTTTTCTGTCGCTAAAGGAGGACAGGTCAGGCATGGTGAATGTCGAAACCCAAAGTAGTACGCCACCCACGCCAATAGTTCCTAAAATAATTAGACCCAAGAATAATTCCTTTAAAATTCGATACTTAGACACAGTTTCTTTGTGTTTCATTGGATAATATAATACCACGTCCTTACAAGATTTTAAGAAGGTGTTTATGCTAAAATGTTGTTCATGGAAAATCAAGAAATAATTAACGAACTGTTAACCCGAGGAGTTGAGCGAATATACCCGAGCAGGGAATATTTGCAAGAAAAACTCTCAAAAAGTGAGAAATTAACTATATATTTAGGAGCCGACCCTACAGGACCAACCCTTCATCTTGGTCATGTAATTCCGATGCTAAAATTGGCTCAATTCCAGAAATTAGGACATAAAATTATTTTACTGATCGGAGATTTTACAGCCATGATTGGCGATCCTGATAAAATGTCGATGAGAGTCCCTCTTACTCGCGAACAAGTTGTAGCCAACGCCAAGTTCTACAAAAAGCAGGTTTCAAAGATTTTGAATTTTTCAGGCAATAATCCTGCCGAATTAAAATATAATTCAAAGTGGATAAATAAATTATCGATGGTGGACATTGCCAAACTTCTTTCAAATGTAACCTATGCTCAGACCATTAAGCGAGACATGTTCCAGAAAAGAATTAGTGAAGGAAAAGATCTGTATTTAAGTGAATTCCTTTACCCTGTCTTACAAGGTTACGATTCGGTTGCGATGAATGTAGATGGAGAGATAGGAGGAAATGACCAAACCTTTAATATGTTGATGGGTAGGGATTTGCTTAAAAAGCTAAACGACAAAGAAAAGGTGGTTATTTCAATGAAGTTGCTTGTCGACTCTACTGGCAAAAAAATGGGTAAAACAGAGGGGAACATGGTTTCTTTAAACGAAAAACCAGATGAAATTTTTGGCAAAGTAATGAGTTGGTCTGATGACTTTATTTTGCCGGTTTTTGAATTGTGTACAACCGTGCCACTTTCCGAAATAGCCGATATTAAAAAAAGTTTAGAATCCGGAGTTAATCCTAGAGATTTGAAATTGAGACTTGCAGAAAAGGTAGTGGCTGTTTACTACGGAGACAAAAAAGCTAAAGTTGCGAAAGAAAATTTTCTTAAAACTTTTAGCAAAGGTGAAATTCCAGACGAGATACCAGAAATTGAATCAGAGAAGGGAAGCCTTTTGTCCGAGTGTCTGCTCAAAACCAGCCTAATATCTTCAAAGTCAGAATGGAGAAGGCTTGTTGGGGAAAACGCGGTCGGTTTTCTAGAATCGGATGGAAAAGTCGTAAAGATTTTGGATTTTAACTTCAAAGTTGAATCTTCCGCTGTGTTTAAGGTCGGGAAACATCGATTCCTAAAAGTAACAATCAAATGATATAAAAATAAACCCCCTTTAAAGGGGGTTTATTTTTATATCATGTCTTCTTCCTCACCATCTCCTAGATCTGGAGATGCTTCATCCATAAGATCTGGATCTAATGTCTCGTTCTCGTCGTCCATGAACAAAAAGTTAATTGTTAATGAGTATTTTCCTTGTTCTTTTTAAAGGAAACACCCTAGTGTCATAGTTTTATCAAATAGCCATTTTTTTTGCAAATACCTGCTTTCTGTGGACAACTTATTTGCTTATCTTATCAATAATTCTCCTTCTAAGTATACATACCGAAAAAACTGCACTATTGCCTACAAAGAGAATAATTAAGTAAAAAGTGGTTAAAATGTTGTATTTGTTGAGAGCTATTAATGTAAAAATATTTCCAACATTCATTAAGATCCAAAATATTAAAGATTCACTCCATGGTTCCTCAAACGACTTTCTTATAGTTGGAATGTAACCAGCCAGATCAATGAAGGAAATTAATAAGAGTGAGGTCAGTGGGTCATTGAATTTCCATAAAAATAAAATTGCGACCAATTCTAATATCAGTAAGCTAGTGTCAGTCTTGGTAATATTTTTAGTTCCATATTTGATACTGAGTATAAATACTAATGAAACAAGCGATGACCCAGTAACGAATGATATAGAGGCTAGATAACCCGCTCCTCCTCTTGCAACAATAATCGCATTCGTAATTTGGGTTAGTGACCAGATAAGCCATGTGTACAAATGAGGTTTTGTGTTCCCGGCAAATATATCTTTTATGTAAGGGTAAAAACCAAAAAACGTGATGATGCTTGCCAAGACCGAAGATGCAAATTTTAAGTACAAAATGTTTTCCATGTTAGTTTTTGCCTACACAAGCAAAATAAGTTAAACCAAGTGCAATAGCATCATATTCGTCATCCTCTTTTATAGATTTTTTTATTTTGATCAACCTATCAACCATATATTTCACTTGGTTCTTCGAACTCTTACCGTAGCTAGTTACCGCCACTTTAACTTGAAGTGGTGTAAATTCCTCAATTTTTAAGCCCGCCTTCACGGCTTCGTAGATAATTACACCCCTTGCTTCTGAGACCAGCATGGCAGTTTTTTGATTTACTTCAAAAAAAAGTTTTTCAATCGAAAGAGCTGATGGATGATATTCCTCAATAACCCTCATAACCTCTTGTCCAAGGGAGAGAAGTCTTTCTTGGGGAGAAATTTTTCGGGAGGTTTTAAAACACTCAGAAAAAACCAACTCTTCTTTGCCAGAATTTTTCTCGAGTATGGCTATGCCGATTTTTTCATACCCCGGGTCTACAGCGAGGATTTTCATTTTTATTCTACGTTTGTGAAGACGTCCTGTACCTCATCATTATTTTCCAAGTCCTCAACCAATTTACTCAATTTTTCCAAGTCAGCATCTTCAAGAGGAACCGTGGTGGTTGGCTTCCAAACCATGCCTTCTTTAGCAAAAGCCCAAGTAGCCGCTCCCATTCCAGCAAGAGCGAAACCGTTTTGTGAAAGAATAAATTTAATCTCTTGGGCAGCTTTATTACGATTGTCAGTCAAGGCTTCAATTACCATAGCGCACCCTCCTGGTCCGTAGGCTTCGTAGGTAATCGATTCAAGAGGGATAGAGTTATCCGTAGCTTTTTTGATGGCACGCTCGATGTTGTCATTTGGCATGTTTTCAGCCTTTGCACGCTCAATCACGGCCTTAAGTCCGGCAGCTTCGCGATTACCGTTAGCCTTTTTTGCTTCAATGGCAATCAATTTGCCATATTTAGAAAACATCTTACTTTTCTGACCGTCAGTTTTCTCCTTCTGTCTTTTAATTTGTGACCATTTGTTATGTCCCGACATGTGTTTATGGTTAAGTGGTAAGGTGTTATTAGTATAGGAGAAAGAGCTAAAAAAACAAATTCAATAGCTTTTTACGTCACATTTTCTATAATTGTTGCATGGCACATGAAAATTTTTTGGAAGAGGCTTCTGGTAGAGAAATTCCTGACAGAACAGGAGAGGGTGTTGAGTTGCCTAGGAATTTGATTTCTCTTATCGAAAGCAAAGATGAGGAAAAAATAAACGAAACCATACAAAATTTAACTGATGAGGAACTGGAGGGATTAATGAGTGTTTTGCCACAAGTTCCTCAAAGGCACCAACTGTCACAAGAGTCGGTCGATTTGCTCGTTGAAAGAAATTTACAGACCTTAGAAAGATCTAGCGAGGGTGGAAAAATAGATTTCGATATGGTTGTGAAAATTACCCAAGGTTTAATGATAAATACAGATTTAACTAGGCTAAATCCAAACGATGAGTCTATTGGTGATAAGGCGTTTCGTGCCAATCTGAAACTCTATGAAAAATATCCAAACGGCGCAGGTGCAATAGAAAACATTTTTGGACAAAATCACTTTGTTAGACCCGACATTTTAATCGATGAAACTGCTCAGGCGGTAGGAAGATATGGAGCAAGTAAATTTCTTAGACAGGACCTAATGAGCTCACTCCAATATTTACATGCGTTTTCAGGCGGTGCTTATGACAGTGCAATAGAAAGGAATCTCGATTTTAAAAATCCAGATAATTATTCCAAAACCGCAAATTTTATCGAATTTTTAAAACGACTTTATTTTATTTCTGCAGACACAAGTTTTTCAGAAAAAGAGGCTCCTCGTCTTCGACAATTGCTCAACGAAGCAGTAGAAAAACAACAAGGTAGTTATTTGTTAAATGTAAGAGCCAAAGAAGTATATTCTGCGATGGAAAATGGAGACTGGGGTTCTGATCAGGACCATCTGCCGGTTTTAATAACTGGCGATCGCTACGCATTTCATCTAGATGATGTTTTGTATATAAGTGAACCATCTGACCGTAAAAAACTAGAGGATCTTGTGGGTAGAATTTCTGAATTAAGTGAGGATATAGATAAAATTTTGAGAAAAAGTGGGCAAATTTCTATGGGCTATCCATTAATGCAAGAAAGAAGTTCACTTTATTCTGAAATTTATTCAACAATGAGGGTGGCGCGCGTTGAGGATTTGGCAGTGTTTGGTGAAGCCAATGAAGAAGACTTGGCCAGTTATGCGTATCTATTACGAAAACCAACACGTGAAAGAGTGGAGAAAGATTTCGGAATAAAAATTTCAGAAATGTCATTGTCCGAACAATTTCAGTTTCTAAATTTTATAAAAACAAAAGAAGCGAAGCATATTCCACCTGTACAAAATTTTGTTTCCAGATACGGAAAAACCGGCTTTCGCACGTTCCTTTCTCTAGAATATGGCCGTGAATTTGGTGACAGTATTGTTGAACTTGGTGAAAAATTGCCACAGGACCAGGCTGAAAGAATTTTTATCAAATATTCTGAGCTAGTCGACGCTGCCGAATCCGCTGGTTCCTATGTTCGAGAACACTACGGCAAAGATGCCAACGAGGCCACAATTTCATCTATTCAAGACAATTTGATGCGTCGAGGAAGGGATTTGCTCTCAGGATTCGCCACCAGATTAAATTCTGCGGGAGCTGAAACTGTTACAGCGGAAGAACTCGAAAAAGAACTTGAGCTCACTCGTGCAGATGCCTCACTCTTCGCCGCATCATTTAGAGAATTTTCTCAAAACGGCGAGACTCCTGATTTTTCAGAAATCAAAGGGGTTAGTTTCGAAAGTGAAGTTAGTGGTGGGGAGCTGTCGCCGGCAGACGTCGACCGAATGAAAGAGCTGTATAAAATTAATTACATCCTATACCCAAAATTCCAAAAAATGCTTATCGAGCGATTTGACTCTGTTGTAAGAGACCCTGCAAATCGATTTTACATTCTAAGATACGAAGGAGTCATTGAAGGTTTTTATCGACTTGGCATTACTGAGTCTGATACTACATACTTCGGCGCTTTCAACATGAATCCAAGATATCGTGGTTCTGGTATCGGGGAGGCTTTGATGCAGAAATCACTCGACGTTGTGGCCAAAGACTCTGTAATCGAAGCCAGCTGTACTGCTACCGAGGCAATTGCCTCGAATTACGTAGAGAGAGGTTTCGTAGGAACGGGAGCAGAACAGGTCCACGAAATATACTCGATGGATATTGTGAGAAATGACCAAAGTGTCGGTCTTTTCTCCTCTAAATCAATGACCGCCGAAGAAATTAAACAGAAAAAAGAATCCGGAACTTTGCCTTTTGAGTGTGTTGAATTGAGACTGTCCGAACTAACTCCTGAAGCATTTTCTCCTCTAAACCAAAAGGAGGGAGGGAAGAGAAATGTTTTAACAAGATACATCAGGGACAAAAAGGCCGACACGGTGCTTCTTGTATTTGAGAAAATTGACGAAGCTAATCTTCAAACTTTTTCGCGACCGACGCAGATGAGCCGTCTTGCGGAATAGTATTCCAAAGATACTCGTATAGGTTTCTGTGCAGTGAAGCGATTTGTTTGTCCTCCACAATAACGCCTATCATTTGATTTTCACTAAGAGTGATATATGAAATCTTGTTGTCATATATCTGCATAATTGTTTTTGAAGGATCAGCTTTAAATTTAATGAATTTGTTTTCAGTAATGTCAGGATTGTAACCCTCTAGTATTTTTCTAGCTTCTGGAGAATCAAATATCAAACCTTTTTTCTTAACACCAAATTTTCTTCTTTTCGCAACGTAGTCAGCATTTACTTCGGGTATGTATTTTTGTATCGCCACAATATCTGAGTAAGCCAAAATCTCACCCTCCGCAGTCAAAGAGTCTTCAAGAACTTTTTTCATACCGTCCATTCCTTCATAGAATTGAACATTTGGCTTTCCTGAAAGTAAATTAAAATCCGAAACCATTTTGCCCATAATTCCACCGAGGCTAGCCTCCGCCTTTTTCAGCTCCTCCTCGCGTCTCTGGACCAATTCACGAAGTTTTCCGGGATGGGTAGGGAAGAACAGAGTGACTTTGCCAATATTTTCCCTTTTTTCAACCAAACCTAGGGCAATCAGCTGTTCAATTATCTTATAGGCCAAGCTGCGCTTTATTCCTGTTTTTAAGGAAACAAGTCTAGCCGGCAAAAGGCCGTTTTTTAGAAGGCTTTCATACACGGAAGATTGTTCTTTTGTTAGGCCCAACTCGCTTAAAAATTTTTCGTATGATGAATTTTCCATACTTTTAGTCTAGCATAAAGCTGTTTTTGTCACAAGTATATGACAATAGTAATATGTGGATAAGCCATAAAATCCATGTTGTTACTAGATTTTGCAATAACCGGCCATTTTATGTCATAAATAATTGACACTCGCTATCTAATTAAGATATTCTATTGCCAGAAAGTCAAGTTCGTTCAGGAGATAGCCGAAAGATTGCCCCCCACCTCTAGCCCGAAAGGGAAGGTCCCATAGCCTCCGCGAAAGCGGCTAAGTATGGAAAGAAGAGAGAGTGGGGAGAGAGGCAGCCTTTTGAATATCTCGTTTCGAATGATGAGTGCTCTACATATGGTCTGGCTTCGAAACCCATTCCAAATGACGGAGATATACCTTTAAGGTAAACTCATCGCCCGTTGTCGACGAGAAGGCTCGTCAGGACATCGATGAAGTGTAAAGTCTAACCCACTTTGTACTTCAAAATGTCCTTACACCAGGAAGTCCGCGAGTTGCGGAAAGTGATAGGTAGAGTAGGGAAGTAATTTGAAAACTAAATAGAGAGGAAGGAGTAAGGCGGAACAAATTTTGCCAAAGCAATAACCGCAATGTTATTCCTCTTCTCCGGCGTTAGATTTACTTAGTGCCGGAAAGAGGGATTGTATTTGTTCGCTGGCCATGTTGGCTGGCGGTACCATCCTTTTTACAATTTTATGAAAATGAAATTGTGGTTCGTTCGGAGGGGGCAGTTGCTCTTTCTGAATGAGACATCTCCGGACTGCCTGTGCGGTCCGGAGATATCGGTCGATGCTACAGGCGTCGAAGATGCGCCAGAACATCTGGCTTACTGTCTCGCGCAGTTGCGCGAGATGAACGGCGAGTTCGAGAAACTCGCCGTGGCCGGGAATCTCCGGCTGACCACTCTTTCATCCAGGATGGAATGCCTGGATGAGGAGGTTCTGGCTGAGACCGGGGAAGCTCCCGGTCACCAGATCATCGAAACTACGACCGCGGAAGGTCGTAGTTTTACAGTCTGGAAAGATGCAACATATCGCTAGTCCAGACCAACAACAAAGGAAGGGCGACTTCCTATTCCACAAAATGGATAAATTGTCGCACGGGTTTTGGAGAAGTTGTGGTTACAACTTCTCCTGTTTATCAGGCTGACAAATTTTGCCAGTCTGTAGACACGAATTGGTTTCGACAGGTGAATGGGGACAGTCTAGACCCCCGCTCACTTGTCGACAAATCCGATTCAGGCACAATTCGCGACTTAGAAACCCGCGTTTTGTGAGAACAAAATAAGTGTGTACCAAAATAGTCACATTTTTTTGCTTTTGTTTGAAGATAGGTGAATTACAAAATGTTTCATTTTGCAATTCTGGATCCCCGCAATCTTCCGGCCGCCTCTGAGGCGAACGAGAAGGTTTTCTCGTCCGGGCAGGTGTTCGGAATCGAGGTGACCGTCCCGAGCCTTGCGGCTCGGTGCGTGTACAACCTCGACCCCCAGCACGGATCGGAAGGAGACGCCAACAGCTCGGCCATCGAGGCCGCGCTGACGGTAGAGATCCCGGCCGAGAGGGCGACATTGGTCACTGTGCGAGCCGACCTCGACAGTGTTGGGGCGATGGCGATCTTCAACATCCGGGCGAAGGGCGAAGGTCTCGAGTCCGCGATGGATCGGATCAGTATGGTTGCCGCCGCCGACAAGTTCGCACGTGGCGGGTACACCGGCCCGAAACCCCTCCCGACCCGGGGCAGCCCGTGGGACGATAGCTCGGCAGGGGCCGAATCGTCCCGACCGCTCGCCGCGATTGCGGCGGCGGTTGCGGACTTCAAGATCCCACTCGGGGAGCGGGTCGCCACTATGGAAAAGTGGTTGTTGACCGGCGAGGAGCCGGGCAACTATCGCGCTCAGGTTGAGCGCGAGCGCGCCGACATGATCGCCGCTCTTGAGAGCGGAGCGATTCGGCACGAGGTTTGTGCCGGCGGGTGCATTGCGGTCGTCGAGTCGACGCACCGCGCCGCCACGTCGGTTGGCTATGCGCTGGCGCCGGTCGTGGTGGCGCTCAACCCGAGCTTTCGGCTCGGGGCGGGAGAGCCCCACCGGAAGTTCACGATCTGCGCCTTCGAGGCCAGCAAGTACGCGGACATCAAGTCCGCGCTCGCCGAGTTGGCGACCCTCGAGCCGGGTTGGGGAGGTTCCCCGACCATCGGCGGAAGCCCTCAGGGTGTCAGCTCGACCCTTTCAGTCGAGCGGGTGGTTGAGGTGCTCACGAAGTACCTCAAGTAGTTTGAGAGACCGTCAGTCTCTCAAAGGCCCTCACTGCCTATCGTAAAACGTGAGCTGTTTGGCGGAACTGCATTCGACGGTTTGCCACTTCAGTGAAAAAAGTGGGAGGAGAGCTTCCATGAAGGAAGTTAGCCTTAATCCCTCTGAGATCATTCGGGCAATAAAGATTGCTCGAAATACCTTCGGTACATTTGATTTCACTTATGTGCCAGAAGCGATTTTGGAGGGAGAGAGTGATGAGGATTCATGTTCAGGTTTTTGGAACGACAGCGTTTATTGCGTTTGTTTTTTCCCGAAGACTGCGCATGAAAATGCCACCAATCGTCACAATGCAAATGATGACCAAGACTTTCAACGTCGCACAAACGGCCTTGAACAGGTACTTGGTATATTCAAATGCAGTGCGGACGACGAGGTTGTGGCTATCCGCGTCACTCTCTGACTGATGGAAAGACATCCGAAGGATCGCACCACCTTCGTAACAGAAGTGCGTAAAAGTCCGGCATGAAAAATGCTGGAAAGTTGCCACCGTTCTAAATGGTGTGGCCTGACATGCAGTGTCATGGGAAGGACGACTATCCCGAGAAAAAATTGTCGTTAGGTTTGGAGAAGTTGCGGTTACAACTTCTCCTGTTTATTGGGTTTATCAAAACGTTGGTAAATCTAAAGACAGTATTCAGCACTACTCATAGAATTTTGTTTTTGATTTTTCGAAAATGAAATTCTATGAGTAGTTCAACAAAATCAAAAAAAGAGATCGAAGCATTGCTTCGTTCTCTTCAGGCGAGGAACGAGATTCCTCGCTACGTCTGTTACTGGGCCGACGGCTCAGTAACACAGGGGGAAGAGTGTGTCCCCGTGCTAGACGCTGCAAAAAAGCGTCTTGTCTATAGCGGCCAGGAATCCGAAGGACTCCTGGCCTATCTGACTCCTACGGGAGTTTTTCAACCCATCGCCGGTGTGTGGTGGGTCCCAGGAGGAGGCTGCTGCATTTGCGGCAACATTGGAATCTCCTACGATTACGATGTCACCCCAAAGGGCCACTGCCCTTACGGGTGTATGGGTGACATGACGGAAAAAGAGGTCTGTCTGATCTCGTTGGTGTAGGGCTTTACCCCACACCCTGTTCATTATGAACACCACACAACTAGCCCTCCTCCGCATTTGGGTGGAGGGGAATCGGAAATCTCTGGAATGGAAGGTTGGTGACCGAACATTCCAGATTTCAGGCGTTCGAGGTTCCGAAGGTTGTTTCGAACGCTTCTTCGGTCGGGGTTTACACCCGACTCGAAAAATAGTGACGGACGCCGAGGTGCTGGATGCGCTGGCGAACGCCACAGACCAGATTAAGTTCTGGCACAACGAAACGGACATTGTCTGTTTCGAGAACGCTGGAGAGGCTCTTGATGCCGCCAAGCGATGGGTCAGCCAAGGCGGTTGATCTATTTCACGGGGTGCGGACCTCCTTATAAAAGTCCGCGAAGGTTAAGAGAAGCGTGAGTTCGGGAGAATCTCAAGTTTCGATTTAGGGTTAATCCATCACAAAGTGATTTGTGCTGGATGAAAATTCTCCACATTTTAATGCAGCCATCATTCTAAATATTTAACTTTGAGATTGATGCTGGTCACAAGCCCACAAAATGCAGAGTGAAATGTGTGTTTAGATCCAAAAAGGTTCAACCTTTTTGGATCGCAATCTCTCTCTTCGGCACACAAAAATAAAAGCCGCCGCGACCTTGTCGCGGCGGCTTTTATTTTGGCTGTTTTACAGGAGCTTTTCTTGAAGATTTTTTGGAACGGAGATTTTGAGATGACGATATGCTTTTTCGGATGCGACACGTCCTCTCGGTGTGCGTTCGATCAGGCCAAGTTGGAGAAGGTAGGGTTCATGAACTTCTTCTATGGTTGCTTGCTCCTCAGAAAGAGCTGCTGCTAAAGTGTTTAGTCCAACAGGGCCACCGTTAAATTTTTCTATAAGTGTATTTAGAAGCGCTCTGTCTGAGTGCCCAAGTCCAAGCTCATCGATTCCGAGCAGTGCTAGTGATTTATCAACGATCTCTTTTGTAAGATCACCTTTGTTCACCTGAGCAAAATCTCGGGCTCGTTTTAAAAGATAGTTTGCAGTTCTTGGAGTGAAACGACTTCTCTTGGCAATTTCTTGCGAGGCGGTTTTTTCTACCGCCACTCCTAAAATTTTTGCAGATCTTTTTACAATTTCCTCTATTTCTTCATCAGAATAAAATTCGAGTCTGAAAACTCCTCCGCCAAAGCGTGATCGTAGCGGGGAAGAGAGAAGTGCGATGCGTGTAGTTGCGGCGATTAGAGTAAAAGGAGGAAGTTCAAGTTGGATTGTGCGGGCTGATGGACCTTTGCCGATTATGATGTCGAGCTGACCAGATTCCATTGCTGGATATAGCACTTCCTCGATAGCTTTGTTGAGACGGTGAATTTCATCGATAAAAAGAATGTCTCCTGGTGACAAATTTGTAAGTACGGATGCTAAATCTCCAACTTTTTCAATGGCAGGTCCTGAAGTTATCTTGATTTGTGCACCAATTTCCTTGGCAATGAGGTGGGCGAGGGTAGTTTTTCCCAATCCTGGAGGGCCGTAAAACAAAAGATGCTCCGGCGGGTGTTTTCTTTCAGCGGCAGCGGTCAAAAGAATCCTCAAATTCTCCTTAATATTTTTTTGACCGATATATTCGTCCCAATGACTTGGTCTTAGAGTTTGATCTAAAAAACCTTCATCGTCCGAAAAAACCTTGTCTTTTATGGTTTTTTCATCAGGTGTGTTGTTTTCTTCGGAGTCATTTTCTGCTCGTTTTGTGTTAGACTTTCTTGACATAAAATCTTTTGTGTGATAGACTCTCTGCAGTCCTTAAAAGGCTAATTCATTTGCGCAGTTATGCGTATTTTTTATTGCCGATTCGTCAAAATTCTTTTTTGGTGAATTATTGTCATCCAAAATATAAATCTCTAAGCAATTAGGCCTTCCGAGGCTTCCTAATATTTTTTTGAGGACGTTCTGGTTATTACTTCGGTAATTTGCTGGGGCTATCCTTGGGGATATATTTAACTTTTAGTACGCATATTAAAAGTATTGCTTAGAGATTTATGTTTTGGAAGAACTTTCTTCTGAAATTAAACTACTGCACTTATAGTACTATCGCTTTTTTTTAAAGGCAATCGAAAAAAACGTTTTCAACAGGAAAAATAGGAAAAGCAATACCGGCTCGACACATGTCGAGCCGGTATTGTTCAATTTTTTGCAAGTTATTCTTTTTCTAGGTCGACTATTCTTGATAATTCTCCTAAGGAAGTCGTACCGTTTAGGACTTTTATGATTCCATCCTGTTTCATTGTCGGAATTTTTTGTGGTAGAGCAGCTTTTTGAATTTCTCTTTCACTAGGATTTTCTCTTACTACGGTTTCTATTACTTCATTCATTAAAATTGCCTCATATATTCCGACTCTTCCTTTAAAACCTGTGTGATTGCATTTGTCACAACCATTTTCAACCCACATTTTTTCAGTGTTTGTAACTTCGCTTTGATCTGGAAGGGAGGCGACGATGTTATCAATCAGAGTTTTTTCTTTTCCGGTAATCGCAACTTCTTTTTTACAATCCTTGCACAGGGTTCTTACCAATCTTTGAGCCATCGATACATTGATTGCTGAGGCCATGGTTTTTGGATTCACTCCGAGGTCTACGAGGCGTGGGAATGTACCAGCTGCAGTATTAGTGTGAAGAGTAGAGAACACTAAGTGTCCTGTTTCGGCGGCGTTCACTGCGATTTCAGCTGTTTCGCTGTCTCTGATTTCACCAACCATGATCACGTCTGGGTCTTGTCGAAGCGCGCTACGTAATCCTTCTAGGAAAGTGTACCCCTTCTCAGAATTTGTTTGAGTTTGCACAATTCCTGGTAAGTGATACTCGATAGGATCTTCAATCGTAATAATCTTTATGTCTGGAGTGTGAATTTTTTTAAGGAAAGCGTAGAGCGTTGTAGTTTTACCGCTACCTGTAGGACCTGTGGTGAGAATCATACCGTGAGGTTTACTAATTTCATGTAGCAAAATTTCCAAAAGTTTTGGGTTAATGCCGAGCGATTCGATCGGCACATTGATCGATTTAGGGTTAAGAATTCTCATTACCACTGATTCGCTGTAAGCTCCTGGGAGCAGGGAGGTTCTTATTTCAATATCATCACCGTTTATTTTTACACTAAATCTTCCGTCCTGAGCTTCAGATTTAACATTTAGCTTTAGACCAGAAAGCAATTTGATTCTAGATAGGGCTAAGTCAAAAGTCTCCTTATCAAATTTGAGAACATCGTTTAAAACCCCATCAAGTCTGTAGCGGAGCCTTGCGTAACCTTCTTCTGGTTCTATGTGAATATCCGAAGCGTGTGTTGCTATTGCTCCGGCAAGGACGATCTCAATCAAGCGAGAGATTCTGTAACTTTTTTTCTGAGCAAGTATATCTTCAATGAGGGTACCAATATCTTTAATGGAGTGTACCTTAGATAGAAACTGACCGATTTCATCACTTGAAACGTCGAGCGCTCCTGCGGTCGATTCTGTTGAGTATGAAAGATCTTTGTAGTAGCCCCAAGCTTTTTCTAGGCTTTCGTGAGTTGTTACAAACACGATCAAGCTGTAACCGCTTTTCGATAGTGATTCTAAAACCTCTGCTGTAGCGCTTGATTCGGGGGAGGAGACTGCAACCTGAACTTTTTTTCCGACAATGTTAAAAGGGGCAATTTTCGCCTGTCTGGCTTGTTGCTCGGGCACCAATTTTAGTGCCTCGGTGTTTATGGGTACAAGAATTAGGTTTATGTATTCAAGTCCAAGTCTTTCAGCGGTGTCCTTTGCGAAGTCTTCTTCTTCTTTTTTTCGGAGAGTGTCGAGTTTTTGATTTTGTTTGTCCTCGTCAAATTGAATTACCATGCAAAGATTTTAGCTTTTTTTATATCTTTACACAAATGGAAAAGGCTAAAAAATGTTGGAAAACAAGGCGATTAGAGCCCAACTATGTATTGACATTTAGCACAAATAATGCTATTATTATATTAGGCAAATCCGCCTGCAATTCAACCCGGAGCAAAATGCTCCATTACAGAAATTCTGTGTTATGAAGACCTTTAAATTCATCGGTTCGGTCATCGTCGCCACAATGGCCGTACTTCTCGCCGGTTGTTCGTCGACCCCACGGGTCGAGCACGTCCGCGCCGTTCGTGGACAGGGCCCCTATCAGTTTGGGCAAGAGCCCGAACAGAGGGTGCTAGAAAATGGCGGCAAGCAATACGACCGGCATGTCCGGTCACTGCAGGAGGCACGCCTCCGACACGAGGAGGCGATGGTGAAGATGGAGTACGAGCGTCGTGAGCATGAGTACGCTCGCACCAACGGGCTTGCGTCTGCACAGCAGGCGCAAGCAGGATCGAACGGACAGTTCAATTTTGGTCCCCAGCGAAGCTGGGCCACGCCTCCTCCAGGGCAGGTTTGGTCCCAGCCACCTCAAGGTGTTGTCATGACACCACCAGCTGTCCCGGTCGTGCTTCCACAGGGTGGTACGGTTCCTGGATACAGTTGGGAACCACCCACGCCCCCTGGAGGGTACCGTTACTGGGGATCTCCCGGAGGAATCCGGGAGATCCGGGACCTCAATGGTCCCGGGCCCATCAGGCGGTACCGAGTTGGCCCATAAGCCAACTTCAAAATTTACGCGGGCACTTCGAGATTATCGAAGTGCCTTTTTCTTTTGGGAAAAAATGTATATGCTACAATTTCGCTTATGGATATTTTCAGTAAAAGTTTAGAAGAGACCAAGGGGGCAGTTGAGGCCTTACGTGAGATCATTGTAGAAAGTGAAAGAAGTGGCGCCACTGTTGTCGGCCTTGTGGGAAATTTGGGCGCTGGTAAGACCACTTTTGTGCAATATGTAGCGGAGGCCTTTGGCGTGAAAGAACAAATCACTAGCCCGACTTTTGTCATAATGAAATTTTACAAAATTTCATACTCTCGTTTTGACACTTTGATACACATCGACGCTTATCGTTTGAAGGGTGGTGATGAATTGAGAAAATTGGGAATCGATAATATTTTAAAAAATCCTAAAAATCTAATTTTGATTGAGTGGGCAGATTTAGTCGCCGATGTATTGCCCGACGATACTATAAAAATGAATTTTGAATTTGTTGACGACCAGACGAGAAAAATAACTCTATAGTTGTTACAATAGCTTTATGTCCAAAAATGACAATAAAAGGCTGGTGTTACTTGATGCTCACGCGATATTGCATCGAGCCTATCATGCTCTACCTGACTTTAGCAGTTCAAAAGGTGAACCTACCGGCGCTCTTTATGGTGTTGCTAGCATGTTAATAAAAATTATCGCTGATTTAAAACCGGATTATATTGTGGCGGCGTACGATTTACCAAAGCCGACCTACAGACACGAGGCTTACAAAGATTACAAAGCAGGGAGGGCAAAAGCAGACCCTGAGTTGGTTTCTCAGATGAAAAGATCTCGAGATGTGTTCGAAGCGTTTTCAATTCCTATGTATGACAAGGAAGGTTTTGAAGCCGACGATATTTTAGGAACAATTGTCGACAAGATAAATGATAGAAATTCAAAACTAAAGGAAGGTGAAAATCCAACAGACATTATAATTGCTTCAGGAGATATGGATACACTCCAGCTTGTCGACGATGAAAAGGTTCAGGTTTACACGTTGAAAAAAGGTATTCAAGATACGATCCTTTATGACGAGGAAGCTGTGGTTAAAAGGTTCGGTTTTCCGCCTAAACTCTTACCAGATTACAAAGGTCTAAGAGGAGATCCTTCGGATAACATCATCGGCATTAAAGGGATCGGTGAAAAAACTGCTTCAATTTTGATACAAAACTTTGGCACTGTTGAAAATATTTACGCAAGTCTAAAAAAAGATGATAAGGCTTTTAAAAAAGCAGGTCTTACTGATCGCATTATTAAATTACTTAAGGACAACGAAGAAGAAGCAGAGTTTAGCAAAATGCTAGCCACTATTCGACGAGACGCGCCTATCGATTTTGTTTTGCCAGAAAAAGAGTGGAAGGAAAGTATTGAAATTGGGAAAATCGTAAAGATTTTTGCAGACTTAGAGTTTAGAAATCTGGGACAGAGATTAACACAGGCACTTTCCGGAAAAAGTGTAACTTCAACTAAGGAGAACGGTGCAAAAGTGGGTGACAAAGTGGAGACTAAAAATGAAGCGCCAGTTCAGAACCTATTTTCAACTTCTGCAAGCTCGATACCAGCGCCGGATCCAAAAGATTTAGCGAGAGTGGCTATTGCTTTGTGGTTGGTCAATTCCAACACCACAAATCCTACGCTCGATGATATTTTGAATTTTACAGGTGCTAAAACTTTTGAAGAAGCGGAAAAGATTATTTTAAAAAGACTCAGCGAGTATAAATTAAATTCAGTTTTCAACGACATAGAGGTTCCTCTAATGCCAGTTGTTTCTAAAATGAAAGAGCGGGGAATTGCTATAGACAAAGAACGTCTTAAGGAATTGTCGGTGGAGTATCACAAAACATTAGCTGGACTTGAAAAGAAAATTTGGAGTTTGGCCGGCGAGGAGTTTAACGTTAGCTCTCCCAAGCAACTCGGTGTGATTTTGTTTGAAAAACTTGGACTTAAGGCCAAGAATCAGAAAAAGACTAGTGGTGGAGCACTTTCTACTAAGGAATCTGAATTGGAGAAACTAAGAGATGTCCATCCAATAATTTCTTTGATCTTGGAATACCGAGAACTTTCAAAGCTTTTGGGAACCTACATCGACACGATTCCTGAAATGGTGGATAAAGACGGAAAACTTCACGCTCAGTTTTTGCAGGCTGGAACAACAACGGGAAGAATGGGATGTGAAAATCCTAACTTGCAAAACATTCCAAACAAGACGGAATTGGGCCGGGCGATCAGAAACGCTTTTGTGGCTACCAAAGGTTTTCAGTTTGTAGCGTTTGATTATTCTCAAATTGAGCTCCGCATCGCTGCTTTTTTGTCGGGCGATCAGAAATTGATTGAGATTTTTAAAAACGGCGAGGACGTGCACACAGCAGTGGCTTCGGAGGTTTTCGGTGTACCTCCTGAAAAGGTTACTCCTGACATGAGAAGAAAGGCAAAAGTCATCAACTTCGGAGTCATGTACGGAATGGGTGTAAATGCGCTTAGGGCGAATTTGGGTGAGGGGACAACGAGAGAAGAATCTCAAAAATTTTACAATGATTATTTTTCAAAGTTTGCCGGCCTAGCCAAGTATTTGGAAGATGTAAAGTCTGAGACAAGAAAGTTAGGCTACACTGAAACATTTTTTGGCAGGAGAAGATATTTTCCAGGAATTTCTTCAAAGTTGCCTTTCATTAGAGCGGCAGCTGAGAGAATGGCTATTAACGCGCCGATTCAAGGCACGGAGGCGGATATTATTAAAATCGCGATGATTCACGCAGACCAGTACATTGAAAAAAACAATTTGAATGACAAGGTTTTCTTGTTGCTCCAAGTGCACGATGAATTGGTTTATGAAGTTAAAAAAGGTGCGGAAGGTGAATTTATATCAGAGGCGAAAAAAATTATGGAGAGTGTGATTTCACCAGAAAAAACCAAGGGTGTGGTTTGCAAGGTAGAAGTGAAGGTTGGAGAAAACTGGGGAGAGATGGAGAAAAGTAAGTAGTATCTAGTAATTAGACATTAGAAAAGACAAATAGTTACTTCAAACATTCATGCTTTATTTTCTTTACGGAAAAAATATGGACGCAGCTAGGGCGAAGGCGCTTGAACTGGTTTCGGTTATGCAGAAAAGAAAACCAGATGCCGAGCTTTTTAAGATTGACCAGGACAATTGGAGCGAAGGAAGGTTTGAGGAATTTCTTGGTTCACAGGGGCTTTTTGAAAGAAAATTTATAGTTCTTGCTAGCAGGATTTTTGAGAATAAGGAAATTAAAGATTTTGTGATTGAAAAGCTGGATTTGCTAAAAAATTCAGAAAACGTATTTATTTTTATAAACGAGGTTGTTGATAAAAAAACTCTAGATGCGGTCGGTAAATTTGCCGATAAGGTGCAGTCCTTCGAGGGTAAAGAAGAAAAAAAAGTTGAACCATTTAACACCTTTGCTTTGGCCGATGCCTTAGGAGAAAGAAATAGGAAAAAACTCTGGGTAATTTATGAGAAAGCCATAAGAAGTGGGGCCACACCAGAGGAAATTTCTGGAATTTTGTTTTGGCAGATTAAAAATATGATTATTTCATCAGAAACTAAAAACGCTACCGAATCTGGTTTAAACCCTTTTGTTTTTAACAAGGCGCTTAGATATGCGAAAAATTTTAGTGATAATGATTTGAGTAAATTTGCGCAAGAGCTGGTTTCAATTTATCACGATGCCCACAGAGGGGAGGTGGATTTTATTAGTCGTCTTGAGAGATTTATATTGAGCGTGTAATATACTTGTATGGAAAAAATCCGATTCTTTTGGAATTTGGCCTATCAGGTTTGGCCACCGATCATACGAACGGTTGAAAAATTGGGTTTTCATGATTTCAGACAAAAATATTTACTAGGTCATTTAAACGCCAATTACAACAGATTGGATTTAGAGGCGTATTTGTTTGACCAAGGTTTTGAATTGGCAAAAATTGCATGGAAAGATCCCGGAGAGGTTTTGAGTATGAGAAAAATCGATAAAGAGATTTTTCAGTACCACATTAGACTTTTTATTGATGGAGAAATCCGAGCGCATTATGAGTATTCACCGGAGTCACATCCTTTATTGCATATAAAAGAAGCGTGTTTTAATCCCGAAACGGAATATTTTAGAAAATTACTCGGGGTTTATTTGATTGGGAGGGAGTAGGGTAGAAACATAGTTCATTAAGTGAACTTTCTTGTGGTCACAAGTTTTCTTCGGCTCGTCAGCCTCGAAACTCGCGACCCCTCCTCGCCCGTTTCGCTTGGTAGCGAAACATGGCTCCGGCTCGCACAATAGGAAATCTCCCTCGACTAAAACTTTTTCGTCAAAAAGTTTTGTCTGGTCACCGGCTCGAAAAATTTTCTGCTGAAAATTTTATACTCCGCCGTTCGATTCCTACACGCAGGTCATTTAGACCTGCTTGGTCATTTCGCCTGTGGTCAGGAATAATTTTCTCGTCGCCACTCGAAAATTTTCATGACCTTGCCTCGCCCGTTTCGCTTGGTAGCGAAACATGGCTCCGGCTCGCACAGGTACGAAAAAATCCGGAGCAGTCCGGATTTTTTCGTCTTGTGCGCCCAGTAGGAATCGAACCTACGACCCTCTGCTTAAAAGGCAGGTGCTCTACCAACTGAGCTATGGGCGCATAAATAAACTCATGAGTAAGATACTTCAAAAGCCAGTTTAATTCAAGTTTATAGAGGTAAATCAAAAGCGTAGAAACCAGGTCCTAGAAAAATTAGAGAAGCGGTAATTAGTAATAAAAGTGCTAGTACTTCTTTTGGAATTACAACAGCAGCTCCTTCAGGATTTTTCTTTAGTACTCCAAGCAAAGAAAGAGCAGACAAAATCATGGCTACAATTTGTGTCCAAAGGCCAATGATTAGCAGTATTCCTCCTGCAATTTCTACCGCAATAACAATTTTAGAAACAATAGGATTTGTGCTGAGAGAAGGTGACACCAGACCGCTTTTGATACTTTTATAACCGAGAGTTAGAAATACCAATCCGATGACAATTCTAAAAACCAAAGGTACTACTAGGCTGTAAGTAAATAATGTTGGGAAAATGCTTAACATTTCAATATTTTAGCATAAGTAATTTAAATAGGCATGCACATGCTTGATATTTCATTTCGGTTTGATAAGGTTGGGCCATGAATGACGTTAATTACGATTCCTACATAGTCCTATCTGATGTGCGAAGCGTGCACAATGTGGGCTCGATATTCAGAACTGCTGACTGTCTTGGTGTGCCATGCGTGATTTTGGTTGGTGTTACACCCGCACCTCTTGATCGTTTTGGTAGGGCGAGGAGTGATTTTGCTAAGGTGTCGTTGGGTGCCGAGAAAACTGTTGCTTGGATGCATTTTCCAAAGATGGCTGATGTTTTTTCTTTTCTAAACAAAAAAGGTGTTTACAAAGTTGCCTTCGAGATAGCTTCGCAGTCCGTAGATTATCGAGAGGTTAAAATAAAAAATCCTGTTGCTTTCATATTTGGTAATGAAGTGGAAGGACTTTCACAATCTGTATTAAAAAAGTGTGATGTTGTGGCTGAGATACCGATGAAAGGGAAGAAAGAGTCTCTAAACATTTCAATCACGGTCGGTATCGGGATTTCTAGGTTGTTACAATAAAACCGGCGCAACCCTTGGTCGCGCCGGTTTTATTTTGATTAGTAGTTAACCATATCTATAATTTTTCCATTTTGGTCTACCAGCTGTACGATTTCTCTTGTGCTTTTCCACAGTCCGTCATCTCTGCCTAGGTAGACTCGCCATTCAGGGTCATAAAAGTCTGAGCCGTTTTTGTATTTATCAACACATTTTAAATAAGTCAGTTCTTCTGTGACATATCTTTTACACTCAGGGGAAATGTTTGCTGGTGTGTCGGTGATTACTCTGCAACCTGGCACAGAATTGATATAGCTTCGGCAGGCGTCGTTGTATATTGTGCCGTTGTTTGGTAAGTCAGACTCGTTGGGATTTGGACATCGGCTTGGAATTCCTGGATTAAAGCTTTGGTATTGATTAAAGAATCCCGTACATTTGTTCAGTTTAAATGATGTTCCAAGAGGTGAACGACCGGTAATGATGTAGGCTGTTTCGCCTGGAGCTAAATATATGGGCTCTTCTTTGTTGATTTGGTTTTGAAAGTATAAAGCCACCCCTTTTGGAATATTTGCACCTTGCCCTGAAACCGGACTTTGGAGTCTTAGTCCAGTAATTAGTATTTTTTCTTTGTTGTTAGGGTTTGCTCTTACAACTGCAAATTCTCCAGCAGAAGTTCCAGAACCTCTCGATACATTTGAAAGTGAAAGTTTCCCATTTAGTGGGGAAGTGTTTTTAGCTCTCTCGATTTCTGCTAGCTTGGCCTTTATTTCTTCTGCTTTTGCTGTGGCGTTTTTTATGCTTTGGCCGATTTCCTCTGTTGCAGTTGGTTTTGTTGTTCCATAGCCAGGGTTTGAACCATAAGTGTTTTGATTACTTGTTTCGTAAAACTGGTTTTGTGTTTCCTGCGAACCTTGAGTTTGATTTATCGGTGTTTTTGAGAACATCGAAATGAACCAGAAAAGTCCAAATATTAGGATTAGTCCAAATAGCCATTTTATATCTTCATGCATAAAAATATTATATCAGTTTACTTGTATAAAATCTGATGTTTGTTGCAAAAATGTGCGCTTCGACCACCAAATTTTAACTTTTGTATAACTCCGTTGCAATTTTTTATCTCGCAGGCTTTTCCTGTGTTTCTGTAGGCTTGGTGGTGATGATGAAATTTTCCAAATTCTCCTAACGGGTTTCGGTAGTCAGAGGTGGAATCACCACCAAAATCTATACCTTTTTTAAGAACCAATTTCATGGCTTTATACAACTCGCCAAATTTATTCTCTGGAATTTTTCTCACAATACTAAAGGGGTGAATTCCGGAAAGAAAGAGCATTTCATCAGAATAAATATTCCCAACGCCGGCAAGAATTTTTGGGTCAAGTAAGACCTGCTTAATTTTTCCGTTTGGTCTCAATTGCAGTCGTTCGACAAAAACACTTAAATTAAAATTTTTTTCA
Organism: uncultured Candidatus Saccharibacteria bacterium; assembly: GCA_964430335.1. Lineage (GTDB taxonomy): Bacteria > Patescibacteriota > Minisyncoccia > Phycocordibacterales > SIBU01 > SIBU01. Next base: position 3,777 of record CAYSEN010000001.1, on the reverse strand, counting down.
AGTGGCTCTGGTCCAGTATCCTTTAGGTGAACAGAGGAGTGTATTTTGTCTGTGGGATAAACGGTTACTTTGGCGAATTTTCTCATGTCAGAGAGTACAAGGTTTTTGCCGTTTGATAACGTGATGACAAATCTGATGAATTGATTTTTCGCGTCCTGCAGAGGGCCTTTTTCTTTGGCTTCCCAGATATTCTTTTTTGAAAGTGCATATTTGCCATAAAGTAGGTGGCCTGTCATTTTCATGTGAACTAAAATGGTTTTTCCGTTATTTAATTCCATCAACACATTTTTTCCCCTACGGTAAATGTTTGTGAATTTCCCGTTTATCACTTCCTTTTTAAAAGTTTCAAAAAATTTAGGATTTTTTATGTTGTCTTTGCCCACATGACTTTTGCTGTTGTAAATTGTCCAAACAGAAACAATTCGCTCGTTTTTAATGAGCGAATCTAGCATGGTGGCTGTTGTGTGAACTTCAGGTAATTCGGGCATGGTGAAAGAATAATTAATCGACCAACAAGAAGCAAGAAGAAGCTATTTTTTCTTTAGAAGTTTACTCAATTCTTCTCGTACGACAGTAGCGTCATCCCAAGGGGTTTTGGATCCATTTGGCCCCATGATAAAAGGGTCGGTGCCTTTACCGGTGATTAAGACAACGGAGGAAGGGGAGGCCGCCCGAAGGGCGGCCTCAATCGCCCCTCTTCGATCCATAATTATTTCTGGTTTGTGATTCTTAATCCCAGGAATCATTTGGTTAATTATTTCACGAGGGTCTTCGTCGTAAGGGTCTTCGTTTGTCAAAATGATGTAGTTGCAATATTTATCAGCAACTTCCGCCATGACTGGCCTTTTCCAAGTGTCTCTACCTCCTCCTGTATTTCCTAACACGGCAATTTTTCTTTGGTTTGGAAAAGCTTGATAAAGTTTTTCCAAGGAATCTGCGGTATGGGCGTAGTCGACAACCACATCGAAATCCTGACCGCAGTTTATGTGCTCAACTCTTCCTCTAATAATTTTTATTTTTTCTAGCGCCTTTTTTATGGTCTCTGTATCAATCCCTTGGCTTTTGGCGTAGGTGGCACCGGCTAGACAGTTGTAAATGTTAAATTTACCTTCGAGTGGGGCGGATAGCACTTGGCCGTCAAAATTAAAACTAATTTTGCCTTTTTCGGTTTTGTAGGCGCTTTCGTTAAGACTGTAACTTAATTTTGTAGGAATTTTTAATTTCAAAAATCTTTCTGATTCTTTTTCGTCAGCGTTTACTACAAGCGCACTGTTTTGTTTACCGCTTTTTTCCAATTCCTTTCCGATTGATAGCTTGGCGTTTACATAATTCTCATACGATCCATGTGATTCAATGTGCTCGGGAGAGAGGTTTGTAAAAATCAAAGCGTCGTAGGAAATGAATTTGTGGCGGAATTGCTTTGCGGCCTCAGAAGACATTTCCAAAACGACATAATCACATTTAGCGTTTACAGCATCGCGTATAAATTTTTGGACGAAAAATCTTCCAGGGGTGGTCATTTTTAGAAGATTAGGCTTACTTTCGTTACCAATTTTGAAACGAATGGTGCTCAATATTGCAGTCCTAAATCCGGCTTCTTCTAGAATGGCATTTGCGATTTCAACTGTAGAGCTTTTACCTTTTGTTCCAGTAACTGCAACCACCTTCACAGAATTAGAAGGGAAGCGGTAGATTACTGCGCCAGTTATTGCCAGTAGAAAATGGTAAAAAGGCAGTAGTTTTGAGACTACTTTGCTCGGCAGTAACTTTTTTGCGAATTTGATGACTGTTTCCACGATATTATCTTAGTTTTAAATAAAGCTTTGAGCAAATGACGTTTATGTGTAGTATTGAAAATAGTCTGTAATTTTATGCAATCCCTGAAGCGTTTGAATATTCTCGGTTGGTTTTTTATCGGGGTCGTTTTCCTCATCGCTCTCAGTAAGGTGGTTCCGCCATTAGACAAGCTGTTTGGTCAGCCAGATACCGAATTGTGTTTCGGCCTAGTGTTTCTTTGTGTCTTCGGAATCACTTTGGTGGGAATGAAGGACAAAGATGACTCGTGACCAGTGTTTACACTGGTCATTTTATTTTCCTAAAATTTTGAGAGCGTGTTTGATTTTATCTCCTGGTTTAACGACTTCTTTAGGTAGCTTCTTTAGAGCCTCTCTGGCCTCGCGCTCGCTGTAACCTAGGGCCTTAAGGCCTTCAAGTGCATCGGATTCCTCTCTCATGCCAGCGTCATCCTTTTCACTTTCAAGAAAGTCAATTTTATCTTTAAGCTCCAAGACAATTTTTTCTGCTACTTTTTTCCCAATGCCAGAAATTTTGGTTAGATGGGAAGTCTCTCCTGTAGCAATTGCCTGGCGGAGATTTTTCACGGTAGTTACTGAGAGAATTCCGATTGCAGTTTTAGGTCCGATTCCGGAAATGGTGATTAGGAGCTCAAAAAAATCCAATTCTTCTTTTTCGGCAAAACCATACAAATCAAGTGCGTTTTCTCTTACTGCCAAGTAGGTCCAAAAACTGTTTTCCTGAGAGATTTCAGACTTGTTTATGGTTTCTGTAGAGGTGAATATCTTGTATCCCACTCCCGAAACATCGACTACCAAAAAACGTTCGTCTTTATGGATAATTTTGCCGGTTAGGTGTGATATCATGGAAACATCATAGCAAAGGTTGCTAAATTCTGCGATATTTGCTAGGATTTCGCGGTAAATCTTATGGCAATTACTTCATCAGCAAAAAAGGCATATAGAGCTTCTGTCCGCAGAAGAGTATTCAATGTACGAAGAGGGGACGCTGTCTCTAAGTTGACCAAGGAAATCAAGAAGTTGGTTTCTGGTAAAAAGGTTGCGGAGGCCCAGGCACTTTTGCCAAAGGCATACAAGGCAATCGACAAGGCGGCCAAAATGTACACAATTCACAAGAATACCGCTTCTAGAATTAAATCAAGATTGGTACACGCCATTAAATCAGCTAAATAAAAACAAAACCGCCGGAGCGAAGCTCCGGCGGTTTTGTTTTTAAAAAAGCAACACTTAAACGTGTTGCTAGGGGAGAGTGGTTCTGTTCTGGCCGTGACTCTCGCTAACGGGGATGGCCTGCTGTGGGGAGTCTGTGTGATTTGCCCAGTATGCATCCTTACAAGATCTACCACAGAATACGTAGCGCCCGTCTTCAACTTCCGTATCCTTGGCGATAGGCATGCCACACTTGTCACAGGTTTCAACCTTAAATTCGTTATGGTCGTGTTCCATGTTTCCTCCAATGCTGATTCTGGCCTGATTATAAACAAAAAATAGAATTTGTTTAGTCTTGTTGTTTTGTGGTTTTTGCTACGAAATATGTACCCTTACTGTTTAGAAGTTCGTAATTACCAAAAATAGTTTTGAAATTTCTTTCTATAAATCTACTTAAGCCAGAAATTGTCACTACATAAAAGGTGCCACCCACCTCGAGATGTTGTCGGGCTTCTTCGAAGAGAATCCAAAAAAACTCTTTGCTAATTTTGGCGGGGAGGTTTGAGATGATGGTTTTAAATTTTTTATCTTTAGGGACCTGATCAAAACCGTTACTTAAATAACTTATAGTATTTTTAATGTCATTTAGGTCCGCGTTTTTCTTGGCATAATCAACGGCTACAAAATCTTTGTCGATCATGTGCACTTCACCTTTGGTAGCGAGTTTAGCTAGGGGAATGCCAAGCGCTCCGTAACCGCAACCGAGGTCAAGAATTGTGTCGCTTTCTTTTACTTCAATTTTTTCCAGAAGCAT